>JAJPHF010000041.1 GCA_021325365.1 Pseudomonadota bacterium | reverse complement strand
CCCCGCCGGCCCGGCCCGCGGCAGGAGAGCCGGGGAGTATCGTACGGGGCAAACGATGCGACCTTCCGCGCCCGACCAGCACGCGCCAACCCGCGCCCGGCCTAGCACTTAACCATCCGGTAAAGGAGCATCGTTTGACCGTTCCTCGGATAAACTCATACGCCCGCGAGTGGCCCCGCGCGGCGGGCTCACGCGGGCGGCAGGTGCCAGGCCCGCCCGTTCAGCTGTTCCCGCGAGAGGTTCAAGTGTACCTGCCGGCCCACGACCGACCGCACCGCGTCGATTGGCAGGTAGAGCTGGTTCGCATTCTGGAGGCCCCCGCCCACCTGGACGTAGTGGAGCCCGTGGCGCTCCAGCACCCCCTCGACCTCCCCTACGAACTGTCCGAGGTCGATGTGATTCGCCGGGTCGACGTGGTGCGCGTAAACAGCATAGCCGGGCTGGATCGCGGCGGGATCAACGGCCATCTCTTCGTCACCGTGGGGCCGACTGCGCCGTGCGCCCCCGCCCGTTCGCGGGACGCGGCACGGCTGCCCGAACTATGAGTATACTGAATGCGCAGGCCCGTGCGCGGCGGTGCGCTCGGCCGACTCGATGCGGGAGGGTGAGCCATGACTCAGGCTGCTGCGGGGCTTGAGGACGTCGTCGCTGGCGTCTCCGAAATCTGCTTCCTCGACGGCATCCAGGGCCGTCTACTGTACCGCGGCTACGATGTCCACGATCTCGTCGCGCACTCCACTTTCGAAGAGGTCGCCTATCTTCTCTGGCACGGCGACCTGCCCACCCGGGCCCAGCTCGCGGCCCTCAACGAGCAGCTGGCGGCCGAGCGGTCCCTGCCGCCCGCCGTGGTCGACGTGATGCGCGCCTTCCCACGCGACGCCACCCCGATGGACGTGCTGCGGACGGCCGTCTCCGCGCTCGCCATGTGGGACCCTGAGCTGCCCGACGACTCGCGCGAGGCCAACCTGCGCAAGGCCGTGCGGCTCACGGCGCGCATCCCCACCATCGTCGCGGCCACCCACCGCCTGCGCGAGAACCAGCCGCTGGTCGCCCCCGACCCGAAGCTGAACACCGCCCAAAACCTGCTGTACATGCTCCACGGCAAGCGGTCGTCGGAGTTGAACGAGCACACCATGGACGTGGCGCTCATCCTCCACGCCGACCACGAGCTGAACGCCTCCACCTTCGCCGCCCGCGTGACAGCCGCGACCCTGGCGCGCATCTACGACGCTATCACGTCCGCCATCGGTGCGCTCTCCGGACCACTCCACGGTGGCGCGAACGAGCAGGTGATGCGCATGCTCCTGCGCATCCAGACCCCCGACCGTGTGGACAGCTACCTGCAAGAGGCCCTGGCTCGCAAAGAGAAGATCATGGGCTTCGGCCACCGCGTGTACCGCACCGAGGACCCCCGGGCCACGCACCTGCGCCAGCTCTCTAAGCAGCAGGGCGAGCTAGCGGGCCAGCCCCAGTGGTGGCAGATGTCGCGGCAGATCGAGGAGAGCCTGCTCAAGTCCAAGGGTCTCTACACAAACGTGGACTTCTACTCGGCGTCCACCTACTACCTGATGGGCATCCCGATCGACCTGTTCACGCCCGTCTTCGCCTGCAGCCGCATCTCCGGCTGGACGGCGCACGTGCTGGAGCAGTACGCCAACAACCGCCTCATCCGCCCGCGTGCCGAATACGTCGGACCCACCAACCGCGAGTACGTGCCCATTGACAAGCGGTAGCGTGCCGTGTGGGCGTCACACACAAGCCCCCGGTTCAGCAACCGGGGGCTTGTCGGTGCCTCGCGCGCAAGCGCCGGCACTAGACCGGGAGATGCGCGGCGGCCGCGGCGCGGGGCGCCGCCGGCCCGACCGGCGCCGTGGAGCGGCCGCGGCGTGGCCCGACCAGACGCGCAACGTCGTCGACCTGGGCGCGCATCCACGCCTGCACGTCCTCGCGCTCGATGCCCAGCCGCAGCGCCGCCGCCCGCGCCTCGCGCTCTGCCCGCGGCATCAGCAGCGCGCGCTCGAGCGTCTCCGCCGTGCCCTCCACGTCGGCGGGCGCGACCGACAGCGCCCAGCCCGCCAGCTGGTTGTGCGCGCCCGCGCCCTCGGACAACACCAATACCCCCGCGCGCTCATTGACGATCGGCCCCTCTTTGGCAACAAGGTTCATCCCGTCGAGCACCGGGTTCACCAGCAGCACGTCGTACAGCGTCATGCCCGCCAGCGCCTGTAGGTAATGGTTCTCGTAGAACACCTCGATCGGCTGCCAGCCCGGCCGGCCGTGGCGCGCGTTGATGCGCTCCACCAGCGCCATCACCTGCTCGCGGTACCGCCGGTACGCGGGTACCTTCTCGCGCGTCGGCACCAGGAAGGCCAGGAAGCGCACCCGGCCGCGCAGCTCGGGCCGCCGCCGCAGCAAGCGGTCGAACGCCTCGAAGCCGCGCACGATGTTCTTGCTCGGGTCCATGCGGTCCACCCGCACGATCGTGCGCTCGCCCGCCAGCGCCGCCAGCCGGGCGACGTGGCGCCGCGCCTCGGCGGACCGCACCACGCGCCTCAGCCGCGCCGGGTCCACCGAGATCGGGTAGGCCCGGACGGCGACCTCGCGTCCTCGGTAGCGCAGCAGGCCCGCGCCCGCATCCACTTCGACGCCCGGCAGGTTGTCGTAGGCCGTCGCCAGGAAGTTGGTCACGTCCCGCTCGGTCTGCAAGCCGACGATGTCATTGGCTACCATGCTCTCGCATATCGCGCGGCGCATCACTTGCGGCAGCAGTTGCCAGTAGCGCGGCTCCGGCCAAGGGATGTGCGTGAAGTGCTGCAGCACCGCGTCCGGCACCCGCTCGCGGATGCGTGCGGCCGCCAGGTAGAGATGATAGTCTTGCAGCATCACGGCTGCGTCGCCGCCCCGCTCCAGCTCGGCCACCACGGCGTCTGCGAACGCGGCGTTGGCGGGCACGTAGCCGCTCTCCCAGGCGTCCCACATGCGCGCGTCGATCTTCGGCTCGTACGGCGCGTTCCAGAGATAATGTTGCAGGAACCAGATCACCCGATTGGCAAAGACCTCGTAGTACTTGCGGTAGACGTCGCGCGGTAGCACGACAAATCCCTGAGAGAACCATTCGTCCGAGGCGGTAAGCCCTTCCGCCGCGGCCCGACGGTCGCCCTCGGTCATCGCGCAGGCGATCCACCGTACGGGCCGCTGGCCCCGCACGGCTTCCAGGGCCGTCACCACGCCGCCGCTCCCGCGTGTAGGGCGCAAGCGGCCGTCGCGCGTCACGTCATAGGTGACCGGTCCGCGGTTGCTGACCAGTAGCAGTCGCTCGCCGGACGGGGCGTCGTCGGTGAAGGTGGTCGTCGTCGTATCCTCAGTAGCCATCTGCCCCCCGCTGCCGTGCCGGCCCCGGATCACAGAGGCCTTACGAGACCGGACGGTCGGCCGCCCCGCGCTTTGCAAGAAGCGTACCATATCTACGGCATCCCCGGTCCTGGCACGCTTCGTGCAAACATCTTGCGTGATTGCCTCGCCGAGGAGGCAAACGCTGTGCTCGAGCGACTATTGACTGCTGATCGAATGTCCCAGCGCCCAGCCGCCAACCGCGCCCACCCGAACGGCGCGCGCGATCTTGCGGCTGAGAGCGTCTCGCTTAGATCGACTCTGGACCTGCTCGCGGACGGGGTCGCCGCCTTCGCCGCGGCGCCGGACCTACCGGCGCTGGGGCAGGCGATCGCGCGCCGGTTGGCGCGTGCCGCTGTGGCTGAACAGGCTACCGTCTGGCTCGTTGATTCGGGAGATAACGCGCGCTTGACGCGCGCCGGGGCGTGGCCCGAAACTGCGGACGCGCCGCCGACCGAAAGGCTCGCCCTCACCGACGCCCCCTATGCTGCGGAGGCGTTCGCTCGCGGGGTGGCGCTCTTCACTTTCGCAAGGGCCGGGTCCGCCGCGGTGGGGCTGAGCAACGGGCACGACGTGCCGATATGGGTCGTGCCGCTGATCGCCGGCCCGCGTCGAGTGGGCCTGGCCTACCTCGTGGCCGTCCGGCCCGCCGCGGCGGACGTTCTCCTGAGCCGTGTGCTCGCCCTTCTCGGCGCCCAGGCGGCCCAGGCGGCGGTCGCCCTTGCGGCGCCGCTGGCGGCACGGCGCGAGGACGCCGAGTTCCTTGCCGTGGCTGCGCACGATCTCAAGAACATCGCCACATCTATCAAGGGGTACACGCAGCTCCTACGGCGACACTTGCCGGTTGATGTCGCGCCGCGGGCCGACCGCTGGACGGGGATCGTGGAGGAGCAGGTCGGCACGCTGGTCGGAACGCTCACTGCCCTTGTGGACCTCGGCCGCCTGCACGGCGGCAGAGTGGCGCTCGAGCGAGAACAAGTAGACTTGCGCCAGATCGTCGAGGCCGTCGCCGCTGAGCTGCCGCGCACGGATGCACCGTCGCTCCACCTGCGCTTGCCGCCCTCGGCCGTGCCGGGGACCTGGGACGCCGGGCGCCTACGGCGTGCGCTCGCCGCAGCGCTCGATGGCCTGCGTTGCAGCGTGGCGCCCGAAGGCGGCAGCCTTCCGATTGAAGTCGTGGAAGCGGGCGACATCGCCCAGGTTTGGGTGGGCGCGCCGCCGGCGGATGAGTCCTGGCCGCGCGAGGGCGAGTGGGCCGCTGACGCCGATGCAACACTCTATCTGCTGCGCGGAGTAGTGGAGTGCCACGGTGGCACCGTAGGTTACCGGCGCACCCCCGACGGCGCCCCGCTACTGCGGGTCACCCTGCCGCTCCGTCCCGCCGCGTCCTGAGGCCGGCCGAGGGTTCGCGGCAGCGCTGGGCAGCACGTAGAAAGGCGGGGCCAGGGCACGGAGGCAACGTGCGTGCCCCGGCCCTCAGCGCGCGTCCACGGTCGCGGCGCCCGGGCGCGCTAGCGTGGGGCCATCGCTGCCCAGCAATCGCGCAAACTCGGCCGGAACCAGCATCTGCCCGTCGTCGGGTAAGAACACTCGGTCGTGCGTGGCACAGTAGTAGGCCGCGTGCCAGACGCCCCGGGCCTGTCGATAGCAGTGCAGCAGTTGGAGCTGGTCTCCACCCAGGACGACTTCAACCACGGTCCCAATACAGAGTGGCAGTGCCAAACACAGCAGGGTGAGGCCGCTGGCTAGCCAGAGCAGCACTCCGACCAGTCCCGCCAGCGCGATATAGCGGCCGGGGATCTCACTTAGGTGGGGCGGAGCCAATTGATCCAAGAGGAATTGCGCCTGCGCCGTGTCGGTCGCCCATCGCACATGCTGCGCGCGGTGAAGGCGGCTGATCTTGATTACGCTAAAGCTATCGCCGCACAAGGGGCAGCAGGGCCTGGCCATTCCATCCTCCGATAGTCAACAAGCCACGTTGCCAGGGCAGCCGCGCAATACCAAGACCCCTTCTATTATGTTCTTCAGATTATGTCGATATGCTCTCCTTGAAACGCAGTTGGCATCTCTGCTCGGCATAATAGATAACGATCCCCGAGTAAAAACGTTACAGCACCCGTCTGACCGCAGTAGACGGCGAATCCGTCCGGTCCTTGCTATGCCATCTCCGGTTATGTTGATAGACGAATGAATCGACCTCACTGGAATCTGCTGGTGGCGCACTTCGAGAGGATTACCAACCTGCCGGCCCGGGATAATGTGTACGCTCGGTTTCGCCGAGCGTACACATTATCCCGGGCCGTACTTGGCAGGAATGCTCGCCTGGCGCCGGAGGTTTGGGGTGTTCCTAGGCCTCTTGTTGCTTGGCCGCGAAATAGGCGTCGGTCAGCAGGCCGCGCTCGTGTAGCGCAGCTAGCGTTTCGGGAAATACTAGCATTCCGTCTGCTGGCGAGCCTTCGGCGTTTACGTGAGCACGATAGATCCGCTCACTGATCAGCATGCCGGCCTGCTGCATCTCCGCGGGACTCGCTCCAATGATATTGATGACCTGACCATGGCTGTCTTCGAGGCGCAATGTGGCGTAGCGAGGACCATCGCGCACTAGAATTCGTCGAATCGCCGGATACCGCATAAATTTGGCAATACGTTTCCGGAAGATCAGGCAGGTTCTGTACGTGATACTAGCTACATAGTCTTCGCAGATGCACAGTTCAGTCATGTTATCGGCAAGCCCGTGCAGCCGCAGTAGCGGCTCGTCGCGCATGGTACGGGTGTCTCCAGGAGCTGACAAGCTGGTGGCCGGTCTCCAAGATGGGTTACAGCATAAATTGTCGTAAGCGTTCACCTCCCCCTTTAGGAGACGCCGCGGCGGGCTTGCTCCAGGAGGGGCAACGCGCTAGAACAGCGGCATGATCGAGACGACGTTGCCGCTGGCGCCCAACCTGTGGGCGACGGGGCCGGCGCCCGACCTCTTGGAGAACGCTGCCCTGTGGGAACAGAATGCCGCCCTGCGTGTCGAGAATGCGGCCTTGCACGCGCGAGTCCAGGAGCTGGAAGCCCGGCTGGGCCAGAACTCAGCGAACTCCTCCCGGCCGCCTTCCTCGGATTCCCCGCAGGCCCCGGTGCGCCCGAAAGCGCCGCCCTCCGGCCGGAAGCGGGGCGGCCAACCGGGACATCGAGGGGCGTTCCGCGCGTTGCTGCCGATCGAACAGGTGGACAAGGTCGTGGTGGTCGTGCCGGAGCGGTGCCAGCATCGTCAGCAGCCGTTTCCTGAACCCGCCGGCCGCCCCCGTGGGCGGGTGTGGCGACATCAAGTAGTGGAACTGCTCCCACTGGCGGTGCGCGTGACTGAGTACCAGATGATGGTGCGGCGGTGTGCCCATTGTAGCCGCCGCACGCGCGACAGTCTGCCGGCGACCGTTCGGCGCACGGCTCACCGCGGTGGTGGCGTTGCTGAGTGGCCGGTATCGGTTGAGCCGCCGGGAAGTGTGGCAGCTACTGCAGGACCTGTGGAAGGGCCGGGTGACCCTCGGTGCGGTGGTGCGCCAAGAGCAGACGCAGAGTGCCGCCCTGGCGCCGGTAGTGGCGGAAGCCCAGGCCGTGGTACAAGAAGCGGCCGTGGTCAAGGTGGATCAGACCGGCTGGCGGGAAGCGCAGCAGCGGGCGTGGCGGTGGACGGCCGTGACCGCCACGCTGACGGTGTTGCGGATTGACCGCGCCCGCAGTGGGGCCGCAGTGGCGGCGCTGCTGGGGCCCGAATTCAGGGGCGTGGTCGGGTCGGATCGCTGATCGGCCTACAACCGGTTCCCCCCCGACCGCCGCGCCCATATGTTACGCGCCCCTCAAAGGCGACTCCCAGGCGCTGATCGACCGCGGCGGAGCCGCGGCACCGGTTGGTCGCTGGGGCCTGGCGGAGATCGAGCGCCTTTTCGCGCTCTGCACCGCTTCCGAGCCGGCGAGTGCGACCGAAAGGCGTTGCAGCGGCGATTGATCCCGCTCCAAGCGCGGCTGGGGCGGCTGCTGCGGCGTGGGCAGGAAAGCTCAGACGGCAAGGCCGGGGGTTGTGCCGGGAGGTGACGAAGTGGTGGGCGGCGCTGTGGACCGTTGCGCGGGTGGAAGGCGTCGAGCCGCCCAACAACGGGGCGGAGCGGGCCTTGCGGCCGGCGGTGCTGTGGCGCAAGGGCAGCGTCGGGGCGCACAGCGAGGCGGGGAGTCGGTTCGCCGCGCGGCTCCTGACGGGGGTAGGCTCCTGCCGTGAGCAAGGACGGCACTTGGTAGACTTCCTGGTGGCGGCAGGCGAGGCAGCAGTCCAAGGCACCGCAGTCCCATCGCTCCTCCCTGCACCGCAGACGCAGTGAACACGTCCCACCAACCCTCAGGGCTGATGACCGACCTGGTCGCCTCTGGTTTCCCACGAACGACACGGGAAGGGGGCCAAACCGATGGCCGATCTCGTCTACACCGCCAATATCTCCGTCGACGACTACACGGAGGACCCTGACGGTCGGCTCGACTGGTCCGCACCGGATGAGGAGTTCTTTTCCTTCGTCACTGAGCTCGAGAGGCCTGCCGGGACGTACCTGTACGGACGCCGGATGTACGAGACCATGCTCTACTGGGAGCGCGCCGTCCCGGACGAAGGGTATGTCCGAGAATTCGCCGAGATGTGGCGGGACGCGGACAAGGTGGTGTACTCACGCAGCCTCGAGTCGGTATCCAGTGCCCGGACGAGGCTCGAGCACGACTTCGACCCCGAGGCCGTGCGGCGCCTGAAGGCGGCTGCGGCTCGGCGCCTCACCATCGGCGGCGCGAATCTCGCTGGGCAGGCCCTCGCTGCCGGCCTCGTAGATGAACTCCGCCTGTTGACATGGCCCGTCGTGCTTGGGGGCGGCAAGCCGTGCCTCCTCGAAGGCGTAAGCCTGTCCCTTCGTCTGGTGGAAACCCGGCGGTTCGCCAGCGGCGTCGTGTACCTCCGGTACCGACTGGACTCCGGCCTAAGGACCTAGTCGACCTCGGCCGGATGCATAGGCCTCGGTCCCGCGGCCTCAGTCGCTCAGGCCGCGTGAACGCTTACAAAGCGTCCAGGGGATGGCAGCGCAGGCGCCGCGCGGAACAGCTATGTCACGGAAAGCAGCAGACCCAAGTGAACAATGCGCGAGCCTGGCAGGGCCTCGCCCAGCCGATGAGAGGTCGATTAACTTCGCCTTTGGCGCCGCGGCTCACTCGGGCGCGCCCGCGAATCGTCGGCGCGCTTCGCGGTCGATGCAATAGCGGAGCACCACGCGGCCCAACAGGTCGCACTTGCCGTCGGCCGGGAACAGCAAGAAGTCGAAGTCCGAGCAGACGCGGCGCTGCATCGCACGCAGGGGGGTCGGCAAGCCGGACGCGGCGCCGGGCCGCAGGCGCAAACCAACAGCCTGCCGCGCGGGAAGCTGCGCCAGCGCGATCTCGCCAATCTGCTCCCAGGCTACGTTCACCGCCGGCCCGAGCGCACGCGTCAACCGCAGATGCTCCATACCCGGCGCGATGAGGCGCGCAGTGGCTAGAAGCCGCAGCGCGCCAATGACCGCGGAGCCAAGGACCGCACAGACCGCGACCAGTACCACCACGCGGAGGACCGGAGACGCCGCGCTGGGCACGACTGCCGCCAGCACGAGCGCGATCCCCACCTGGCCGACGAGCACGACCCAGGCCACCCCCGTGGCCAGCCGTGGTACGCCCCGATAGCTTCTTAGCTCCGGATTCGTCGCGCCGTACGCGGTCCAGCAGTCGGGAAACGGGGGCGCCCCGGCTTCAGTCGTGGCCATGTAGTCCTCTGCGCCCGCGTGGAGCGCGCCCGCGCGTGCCTAACTGCTGAGGTAGTCGGCGAGCGCCTGGCGCAGCAGCACCCGCGCACGGTGCAGGCGGGACTTGAGCGCGGCCTCGCCGATGTCCAATGCCGCAGCCGCCTCGCGCGCTGAGAGACACTCGACGTCACGCAGGATTACCGCCGCGCGCAGATCCGGCGCCAGCTCTTGCAGCGCCCGCTCGAGCTGATCCCGCAGCTCGGCCGCCAACGCTGGGTCACGAACGCGCGTCGCCCAATCGTCGAGCGGCTCACTCGTCTCGGTCAGTATATCCAGATACTCGTGCGGCGGCCGGGCGCGCACGCGGCGGAGGGCTGCGTTCACGGTGATGCGATACAGCCAGGTCGCCGGCTTGGCCTCGCCGCGGTAATCCCCCAGGTGGTGGTAGGCGCTCACGAAGGCTTCTTGCACCGCGTCTTCCGCGTCAGGGGGCGACGCCGTGATGCGCAGCGCGATGCTGTAGAGACGGTCCGCGTATTCCGCCACGACCTGCTCGAACTCGGTCCGATCGAGCGGCGGGTGCTCCGGTGTAGCCATCGTGTGTCCCTCGCGGTAGCGCGTTGCCCGTGACACCGCGGTACCGCTCTGGCAGGCCCCGTGCCAGCAGCCGTCCGGGCGGCGGGCCGCCTCGCGGCGCGCCACACGCCGCGTCCGGCCGCACCTACCCGACCGGAATGATCTCCACCCGGTAATCCGTAACTTCCGCCTCCCAGCGCGCCCCCTCGATGTAAGCCAGAACCTTGGCCAGCATCTGCTCCGCATGCCGCCCGTCGTTGCTCACGCAACTAAAGCCCAACGTCGCCAGCTGCCGGTGATCCTGCGTGTCGACCTCAGCAGCTGCGACGTTGAACTGGTTGCGCACCCGCGCGAGTACCGACTTGACCACCTGGCGCTTGTCCTTCAGCGACTCGCTCGCTGGCAGACTGAGTACCACGTGCAGCACACCAACTATCATCTCTCCCCGCGTACGGCCGCCTGCCGCGGCCCCGCGAGCCCACAAGGATCATAGCACGGGGGTAGGGCCCTGTCTATTCGAGCCAGGCCCGCGAACGACGCCCATGTGGTTAGCGCCGACCTGCCGCGCCGTGCCGGTCGCCTTCCCGGCAGGCGCAATTGTGCGCCGTTCGTTACGTGCCGCGCTTGCCCTCGCGGCCGTGCGGCGATAACGTGCGGCAGTCGACCCGGCGCGGCAGCAGCCCCGTCGGCTGCTCGCACCGCCCCGCCTGGTATCATCTCGGTGGGCTTGGCCGGGTCCCGCGACGCGCGGCCCTATCCCGCCCTACAGTGACTACGCGCGATGAGGCAGAGCGGATGTTTCCCGAGTACACGCTGCGCGAGCTGATGATCGTGGCCGCCGCCCGCGAGATCCACGACGGCGAGGTCGTCTTCACGGGCATGCGTTTGCCCCTGCTGGCTTTCTGCGTGGCCAAGAGCCTGCACGCGCCAGGCGCCATCGGCCTCTTCGAGGTCGGCATCGTGCGTGATACGCCGCCGCCCGAGCTGCTCTACACCATGTCCGACCCGCCGAACAACCGCGACGCCGTCTGGTGTACCGGCATGCTCGACGTCATGGCGCTGCTCGCCCGCGGCTACGCCGACATGGCCTTCATCGGCGCCGCCGAGGTCGATCGCTACGGCAATGTGAACACCTCGTACATCGGCGATTGGCGCCACCCGCGCATCAAGCTGCCCGGCAGCGGCGGCGCGGCCGACCTCGCGTCCCTCGCGCGGCGCACGACGGTCATCGTCGATCACGACCGCCGTCGTCTGCCCGCCCGCGTCGAATACATTACGTCGCCGGGCTACGGCGACGGCCCGGGCTGGCGCGAGCGCGTGGGGCTGCCGCGCGGCGGGCCGGCGGCTATCGTCACCAGCATGGGCGTCCTCGGCTTCGATCCGGCGACCCGGGAGGCCGTCCTGCGCTCCCACCATCCAGGGACAACCGTCGCGGAGGTGCAGGCCAACACCGGGTGGGACCTGCGCGCGGTCCCGGACCTGGCCGAGACGCCGCCGCCCACCGCCGACGAGCTAGCCGTCATCCGGGCCTACGATCCTGAGGGCCACTGGCGGACTTAACCACCCTCCTTCGTCCCTACCTGCGCTAGTACCACGTCCACCGCCTCGCGCAGTGTCGCCACCCGCGCGTCGGCGGTGGCGCAGGCGCTGTACGCGCGCTCCAGCAGCACGGTGTAGCACCCGGCCGCGCGCCCGGCCTCGATGTCGCGCCAGCGATCGCCGATCACGAAGGAGTCGACCAGGCTCACGTCCCAGCGCGCCGCGGCATCGTGCAGCATTCCTGGCAGCGGCTTGCGGCAGGCGCAGCCGTCCGCATCATCGTGCGGGCAGACGTACACGTCGTCCACGGGCACCGCCGCCCGCAGCGCGTCGTGCATGGCGGCGATCACCTCGCGCGCGATCGTCCCACGTGCCACCTCCGGCTGGTTGGTGAACACCACGCACACGAGCCCGGCCGCGCGGAGCCGCGCCACCTGCGCCGCGGCCTCCGGCAGCACGCGAAACTCGGCCAGCGTCGTCACCGCGTACGCCGCCCCGTCGCGGACGTGTGTCTCGACCAGCACGCCATCGCGATCCAGAAATGCGGCCCGCCTCGCCATCGCCCACCCCCGCGCCCTGTGCCATGGGGCCACCGCGACTCTACCACCCCGCGCCGCGCGCCCACCATCGCGGCGCGCCGGCCGGCCCAATTCGATGCACCGACGCCGTTCCTTGACGCCCGCTGCGGGGCGTGGGATAACAGGAGCATCGTGGACGGCCGCGGCTTCGAGCGGCCAGGTCGCTGGAGGGTGCAGACCAATGGTCGCCGTCGCGCGTCCCCTGCCGGCGCAGCCGGCGCTCCCCACCTGGGTGCGGCCGTGGCTGCGCACGAAGATCTACATCGGCGGCGCCATCGTCCTCGGGCTCATCCTGCTCGGACTGTTCGGCCCGCTCCTGGCCCCTTACGATCCCAACGCCCAGCAGCTCCGGGAATCGCTCCAGGCGCCACAAGGCCTGGGCGGCGCCCACTGGCTCGGCACCGACAACCTCGGCCGCGACATCTTCAGCCGTTTGCTGTACGGCGCGCGCGTGTCGCTGATTATCGCCTTCACCGTCGTCATCATCTCCGGCGCCGTCGGCGTGACGCTCGGCGCCATCTCGGGGTACTTTGGCGGCCGCGTCGATTTCTTCATTCAGAAGCTCGTCGAGGTGATCTGGGCGTTCCCGTCGCTGCTGCTCGCCATCGCGATCATGGCCTACCTCGGCCAGGGGCTGCAGAACCTCATCCTCGCGCTGGTCGCCCAGCGGTGGATCAGCTATTGCCGCGTGGTCCGCGGCGAGGCGCTTGGGCTGCGTCACCGCGAGTTCGTGACGGCAGCGCAGGTAGTGGGCGCTGGGCACGCGCGCATCATCGCCCACCACATCATCCCCAATATCATCCCGTCCAGCCTGGTGATCGGCACGTTCGCGATGGCTACGGCGATCATCGCCGAGGCGAGCTTGAGCTTCCTAGGGCTGGGCGTACCGCCCGACGTGCCCACCTGGGGGACGATGCTCGGCGACGGCCGCAACTACATCAGCACGGCGCCCTGGCTCACCATCTTCCCGGGCCTGGCGATCTTCACCGTGGTGCTCGGCATCAACCTGCTGGGCGACGGCCTCCGCGACGTGCTCGACCCGCGCCGCAAGAAAGCCGCCGCCGACCTGTAGCATCGATCACCCGGCTGGCGGGTGAGACTTCGTCCCACCCGCCAGCCGCTTAGAGAATGCCCGCCAGCCGCCCTTTGTGCTGGTAGTGCTCCCAGATCTTGGCCGCACGGTAGTCCGAGCGCCCGTAGCTGTCCTTCAGCTGGGCCACCTCGTCCTGTGTGATCGGCAGCAGCGGGCCGAGGCTGCTGGCATAGAGCAGGCTGCGGGCGTTCTCCTCGAGGTCCAGGCAGTCCATCAGCAGCTCTTCCACGCTCCGCGACACCACACAGGTGCCGTGGCCGCGCAGCAGGCAGACGCGGTTCTGACCCAGCGTCTCGGCCATCGCCCGGCCCTGCTCCTCGGTCCGGATGTGCGTCGTGTCCGGATGGATCGGTACGCCATTCGCGAAGCGATAGGCGAAGTTGCGCACCGGCAGAAACGGCCGATCGACGACGGTGAACAGGGTGGACATCGTCGGGTGACCGTGGCACACCGCGACGGCGTCCGGGCGCGCCTTGTAGACGCTGGTGTGCAGCGCCGTCTCCGACGGCGCCGGCCCCTTCCCCTCCAGCACGTTGTCGTTCAGGTCGACCACGAGGATGTCGTCGGCCGTCAGGCCCGCACGGCTGGTATCGCGCGGCTGGATCAGCACGCGATCCGTGCCCGGGACGCGGGCGCTGATGTGGCCGCTGAAGTCCATGATCTCCTGCATGACCATGATGCGCGTGCAGTCGGCAAGCTGCTGGCGTAGGCGCTGAACGTCGGCTTCGGACATGCGACCTCTCTTCTCCCGACCGCGTGGGTGGCCGGGTCGTGCGTCCGTCGAAACGGACAGGTAGGTGTGGTCAGTATGGCGGACGGCGGCCGGCCCGACAAGTCAGCGACTCGCCCCGGGTGGCCCCCGCGTTCTTGCAGCACGCGGCAACAGCCTGCTGGGTAGCGCCCATAGAGCCACTCGTGGGCGCGTTAGTTTATCCGAGGAACGGTCAAACGATGCTCCTTAACCGGGTGGTTAACTGCTAGGCCGGGCGCGGGCCTGCGCGTGCTGGTCGGGCGCGGAAGGTCGCATCGTTTGCCCCGTACGATACTCCCCCGGGGGCCTGCCGCGGGCCGGGCCGGCGGGGAAACCCCGGGCCGGGCGCGGGCGGCGGGCGCGGGGGAGGCGTGTACGGGCCGGGACGGCGACCACGTCGCGCCGGACGGCGGGCGCTCTCCTGCGCGCCTCGCGGCCTTTCTAACGAGGAAGCTATTGACGTGGGGCTCGCGTCCGGCGCAGGCGGGTGATACACGATGCAGCCGGGCGGTTGGCCGACCGGGACGGGCCCTCACCCCGGCCCTCTCCCAGGGGGACAGGGGGGGGGACGAGGGAAGGCGCCCTCACCCCGGCCCTCTCCCAGGGGGACAGGGGGAGGACGGACCTCACCCCGCTGCCCCCCTCTCTCGTAGGAGAGGGGGAGGACGGGAAGCGCGTGCCGGATTCGCTGGGACGCCGGGCCGGGTGGCGACCGGGCAGGGCGCTGCTTGCTGCGCCCCTACACAAGAAGGCATTGGGGAGGGGCAGTCGTCCGGGGGTGGTGGGGCCGTGCGATGGACCGCAAAACGTCGGCGGACACTCGCCCGCTCCGCGCCCGATGCCGCGATTCGCCGCGAGGGCCGGCGCGTGGTACACCGGGCTGGCCGTCGCAGCCGCGGGTGGTGGATTCGATGGCGGACGTATTGATCCGCCAGCGCGGGCGTGCCGATGAACGCTGGCCGTCGCAGCCGCGGGCGGTGGGTTCGGTGGCGGGCCGCGTCCCGGCCCCGAGCCCGCATTAGACGCCGGCAGTCGCAGCCGCCAACGCTGGTTTCGATGGCGGGCCGGAAGCTAACGCGGGCTGGCGCGGCGGCTCTTATCGGCGAGTCGCAGCCGCGGGCGGTGGATTGGATGGCGGGCCGGCGGGTACTCCAGAATCGTGCGTGCCGCGCCGAGTCGTAATGCCGCCGACGCTGGTTTCGATGACGGGCCGGCCTGGGAGGGAGACGTGGACGACGAGCCACGGTTCGTGGAGCTAGCCGATGGGATCCACACCATGCTCAGCCCCGAGCTGATGTCGAACTGCACGGTCATCGCCTCGGCCGAAGGCGTGCTGGTGGTCGACGCGCCGTACACGCGCGCGCTCGCCGAGGCGGTGCAGAGGTATGCCCGCCGGCTCACCTCGGCGCCCATCCGCTGGGTGGTCAGCAGCCACTACCACGGCGACCACATCCTGCACCTGGGCACCTTCGCCCCACCCGCCGTGGTGATCGGCCACGCGCGCAACCGCGCGAACATCGCCCTGTACGGCGAGAGCGAGCGTGCGCACTTCAGCCGCCATCGGCCCGAGATAGCCGCCGAGTACGCCGCGGTGCCGATCGTCCTGCCCGACCTGACCTACTCGGACGTGCTGACGCTGTACCTTGGCAGCCGCGAGGTGCGCCTATGGCACCCAGGCCCCGCGCACACCACCGGCGACACCGTGCTATTCCTCCCCGCCGAGCGCCTCGCCGTCGTGGCCGACCTGCTATTCACCCGCGTCTTCCCCGTGGCGCGCAGCGCGAACCTGCAAGGCTGGATCGCGGCCCTGGACCATCTACAGGCGATGGAGCTAGACACGGTCGTCCCGGGCCACGGCCCGATCAGCACGCGCCAGGAGCTAGGCGCCATGCGCGATTACCTGGCGGCAGTGCGGGACGCTGTGATCCCCTACGTGCGCGATGGCCTGCCCCTCGACCGCGCGCTCGCCGAGATCCGGCTCGACGGTTACGGCGACTGGCCGCACCCTGAGCGCCTGGCGCAAGCCATTGAGCGCGCCCATGGGGAGCTGACCTAACCCCCCAGCCTCCCTTCCCTCCGAAGGAAGGGGGGAGCCGGCTATGCGAACGGCCAGCTCTCCCCTCCCGTCAGATAGGGGGCCGAGGGGTAGGTTCATCGTCCCCGTTGACGCGCGCGCGCCGCGCGGCCTAGCATGAAGTACGGCGGACCAACGCCCGCCTGATCCGGGCGGCGCGCGGGGAACAACGAGGGAGTACGGCCATGGGTGAGCTGGTCGCGGTGATGGCGGCGAGTCACGCGCCCAACCTGCTGCTAGAGCTGGGCAAGGAGTGGGACGACTTCATGGACCTCCACTACTCCATGATGCCCAGCGGCGACGCCCAGCGGCCCACCGCGGAGTTCGGCGAGCGCTTCGCCGCCGACGTGCGGCGCACGTTCGGGCTGCTGCGCGAGGTGCTGGACGCGGCCCGGCCCGACGCGCTCATCCTGGTGGCGAATGACCAGTTCGTCAACTTCTTCTACAACAACGTGCCCACCTTCTGCCTCGGCGTGGGCACCGAGACGCGCGGGCAGTTCTCGAAGCACACCTTCGCCTATCCGTGCCACGAGCCCCTCGCGCGGCAGCTTCTGGCGAGGCTCATCGACGAGGGCTTCGACCTGGCCTTCTCGGAGAAGCTAGAGCTGGAGCACACCCAGGTCGTGCCGCTGCACTTCGTGCTGCCGCCGGGCGGGCCGACGCCGCTGATCCCGCTGTTCGTGAACACCTGGGTGGCCCCCCAGCCGACGCCCCGCCGCTGCCACGCGCTCGGCGCCGCGATCGCCCGGGCGATCGCGGCAAGCGACGCTCGCGTGGCGATGCTGGCTACCGGCGGCCTCTCGCACTTCCCTGGCCGCCCGAAGATCGGCCAGGTCGACGTGGACTTCGACCGGCCCTTGCTCGACACGCTCGCCCGCGGGGAGGGCCGCGCGTTCGTCGACTACACTGTGGCTCAGCTTGCCGAGGTAGGCAACGAGGAGTTCCTGAACTGGATGGTCGCGCTGGGCGCGGCCGGCGACGCTACGGCGACCGTGTACTACGAGCCCGACCGCGTGGCGACCGGCATCGGCTTCGCCGTCTGGCACGTCGGCGCCGGCCGCCTCGCTGCCGCTCGATCCTCCAATCTCTACGGCCTGCTGCCCGCCTGACCGGCCGCGAGGGAGAGCTGATGAGCCGCTACGAGCTGAACCGCATCCTGTTCGACCTGAAGATGCAGGACGCGCTGGTGGCCGAGATGCGCGCCGACCCGGAGCGCGTGCTGGCCCGCTACGACCTCACCCCCGAGGAGCGCGCCGCGCTCGCCACCCGCGACCCGCGCCAGCTACGCCCGCTCGGCGCCCACGGCATGCTGGCGCTCTACGCGCTGCGCCTGCGCCCTGAGTACGACGACAACGCTTACTGGACGCAGAAGTAGCGCAGAGCAGCCTCTGGGACCTATCTCGCACGGCCATCTGCCCTTGCCGCCCGCCCGGCGCCCTCTTACGATAAGGGCATGCCAGCCCGACATGCGCTTTCTTGCCGCCTTGGCCCCGCGCTGGCCGCTCTCGCGCTCCTACTGCTGCTCGCCTGCCAGCAGCGCCCCAGCCCCGACCTGGCGGCTCAAGCCTACCTGGCCGCCTGGGAGCGCGCCGACTACGCGGCGATGTACGCCGCCCTGAACGCCGCCGCACAGGCCAGCATCTCCCCCGAGCGCTTCGCCGCGCGCTACCAGGAAGCGGCATCTGCCGCGGCGCTGCGCCATCTCACGGCCACGCTCGGCGCCCGCACGCCCGACCCCGACGATCGCCACGCGCGCTTCGCCATGACCGCCCGCTGGGACACCACGCGCGTGGGCGCCTTCGCCCAGGAGCTTTCCCTACCGCTCGTCTGGGAGGGCGAGCGCTGGGCCATTGAGTGGCAGCCGGCCCTCCTGCTTGCGGGCCTGACCGACACCGATAGCGTGCGCTACGTCCCCGAGGCAGCGCCGCGCGGCGCCATCGTCGACCGGGCGGGCGAGACGCTCGCCGCGCCGGGGCTCGAGCGCGACTACCCGGACGGCGCCCTCGCGGCACACGCTCTCGGTTACGTGGCACGCCCAGCCACGAGCGCTGCGGGGGACGACGCAGTCGTGGCGCCGACCGACACGGCCGACGCGCCGGCGGCGGAGCACGGCGCGGCCGGCCTGGAGCGTTGGGGCGAGCAATACCTGACCGGAACACCCGGCGGGCGGCTCGTCATCGCCGGCGCGGACAGCGCCGAGCGGACGCGCGTGGCCGAGCGCCCGCCCGTCCCCGGCGCCACACTCGAGCTTACCCTCGACGCGACGCTCCAGCGGCGCGCGGAGGCGCTGCTCGACGGCCACGTCGGCGCGCTGGTCGCGCTCGATCCCCGCGACGGCACGGTGCTGGCCCTGGCTAGCCGCCCGACGTTCACGCCCGCCGCGCTCAGCGCCGGCGAGCCCGCATCCGAGAGCGCGCTGCAAGACCGCGCGACGCAGGGGCTCTACCCGGCGGCGTCCGTGTTCAAGGTGGTCGTCATGGGCAGCGCCCTGGAAGGCGGCGAGTCCGACCCGGCCGCCCAGTTCCGCTGCACCGGCCTGTGGACCGGCTTGGGTGACGGCAGCGCCCTGGAGGACTCGATCGCCGGCGGGCACGGCGTCGTCACGCTTGCTGATGGGTTCGTGCAGTCGTGCAACACGGTGTTCTACGAGCTGGGCAAGCGCCTGAACGCCGTGGACCCGCTGCTGCTGCCGCGCGTGGCGCGCGCCTACGGGTTCGGCGCACCCACGGGCCTGGTCGGGCTGGACGAGGCGGCGGGCACCGTGCCCGATCCGCGCACGCCCCGCGACGCCGTCGAGCTAGCCATCGGCCACGGCGGCCTGGAGGTCACGCCGCTCCAGATCGCGCACCTCTTCGCCGCGCTGGCGACCGACGGCACCCTTCGCACGCCAGTGCTCGTGCGGCGCGTGGTGGCGGCGGATGGGCGCGTGCTGCGCGCGCAGTCGAGCGAGGCGCAGGGCACCCTGCCGCTGAGCGACGAGCACCGCGCGGCCATCCAGGCGGCGATGCGCGGCGTCGTGGCCGACCCGCGCGGGACGGCGGCCGCCGCCTTCCGTGGCTTCGCCGTGCCCGCGGCGGGCAAGACTGGCTCCGCCGAGGAGGGGCCGCCGCCGCTCCACGCCTGGTTCGCCGGCTACGCGCCGGCCGCCGCGCCCGAGATCGTCGCGGTGGCCTTCGTGGAGCACGGAGGGGGCGGCGGGGAGGTGGCCGCGCCGCTCGTGCGCGGCCTGCTGGAAACGTACTTCGCCGGCCAGTAGCCGGCGGGCTCCCTACCGCGGGAATTTGCAGGCGTTGAGCCAACAGGGTTCGCCTACCGAGACGCGCCCTCACCCCAACCCTCTCCCAGGGGGAGAGGGAGCAAGGGAGCTCCACCGGCGGATTCGATTTCAGTGCCCCAACTTGACAGCTCTGCCGCGAGCTCCGGAGCAGTGACCGCGGGTTGTTACAGAGACTCACGGCCGGGGAAGCTGGTGACGTCAAGGTTGAGCTGCCTAAGCCGCCAATGGTCGCCCGCGTGTTGCACGCTGGACAGCGATAGCGGAGTAATCTCCAGGTGCCAGAAGGTGGGGGGCTGAGCGTCGAGCGCACGGAGCAGCGCGGCCCGGATCACTGCCGCGTCCGCAATGACGAGCACCTGCCCGGCGAGCGCCGCTTGCGCGTCCATCCAGCGAGCGACGCGCGCCGCAAGCGCGCGGAGTGATTCCCCGCCCGGCGGTGCAGCGTCCGGGTCCGTACACCAGGCCCGGAACCCCGCGGGATCGTCCGCGACGACAGACGAGATAGTCCGCCCGCTCCAGGCTCCCGCTGACCACGCACGCAAGTCGCCACAGGAGGTCGCCGTCAGGCCGAGCGCGGTGGCCGTCTCGGCCGCCCGTCGTTCGGGTCCCCGCCAGATGGCGTTCAAGGCGCCCAAACGTGCGGCTAGGCGATCGCCCAGGTCGGAGGCAACCGGTTCGATGCCCTCATCCGCGGGAAACCGCTGGCGCCGCTGGGCCGCCGTCGGCGCGTGCGCGAGCAGGTGCAACCGCATCATGGCGTACCACAGGCTCCGCCCGCGAGGCGCGGAGGCGACATGGGTTTGTGGCGCGCCGCCGTAGATGGTACACTCGCGGTGCATGTTGCCCGGAAGCCGGTGCGAGCCCGGCACGGTCGCGCCACTGTAACGCAGTCGTACAACACTGCGGAGTCAGACCTGGGCCATGCGCAACGCCTCGAGGGACGCACGATCCCGAAGGAGGATCTCTGCATGGTTACCGCCTCTGCTTTCCCTCGCACCGCTCCCCAGCCGGTCGCCATCCCGCTGCGCGAGTGGCTACCGTGGGCGATCTTCGCCGGCGTCATGCTGCTGTTCTTGCTCTACATCGTCGGCTGTGAGCAGGGCGCCACGTCGGTCGTCAGCGGCCACTACGTGCACGAGTGGGTACACGACGCCCGCCACCTGCTCGGCTTCCCCTGCCACTAGAGAGGAGGGCCGGCATGGTTCGCGCTCTCCTGATTCGTGGCATGCTCGTTGGCCTGTTCGCCGGAGTCCTGGGGTTTGGCTTCGCGTCGGTGTTCGGGGAGCCCCAGGAGAATGCCGCCATGGCGTTCGAGTCGTACGTTGAGTATACGGTACACCACGAGGCCCCCGAGGCGGGGCTGGTCAGCCGGCAGTTGCAAAGCTCGGCGGGCCTGGGCACCGGCACCTTGATCTATGGCGTAGCGCTGGGCGGGATGTTCGCGCTCGCGTTCGCGGCCGCTTATGGCCGGCTAGGGGCGCTCGGCGCCCGAGGCACCGCCGCTCTCCTGGGCGGTCTGGGTGGCACGGCAGTATATCTCGTCCCGTTCGTCAAGTATCCTCCCAACCCGCCGTCGATTGGCGATCCCGACACTATCCAGTACCGCACGGCGGTGTACCTGGTGCTGGTACTCGTGTCCGTGACGGCGATGGTTGGGGCGATCATGCTGCAGCGTCGGCTGGTGGGCCGTCTGGGGGGCTGGAATGCCACGCTGCTGGCCGGTGGCGCCTATCTGGGGGTGATAGGCGTGTGCTACGCGGCCTTGCCGGGCATCAACGAAGTGCCGCAACAAGCGATCCCCGCGGTTGTCGAGGCGGTGACCGATGCCGACGTCACCTTTCCGCCCACCGTGCTCTGGGCGTTCCGAATGGCATCGCTCGGCATCCAGGTGGTCATGTGGGGCACGCTCGCACTGGTGTTTGGCGCGGTAGCACGACGGCAGCTCGAACCCACCGGCAGGACGGGAGGCGACGGTCGTGTACTCGGTGCCGCAGCACCCCTTACGCACCTTTAGCCATTAGCGGGCGCAGCGCGGGCCGGGCGGCTGGGCAAGCCCTGGGTCGTACTCGCGCCGGGGGAGCTGAACGCTTACGATTCGACTTGGACACCTCACTCGCTACGTGAGGTTTAAAGGTCAGACGCAGGAATAGGGTAGCTACCCGACGGACTGCTCGACGAAATGGGTGACTACCGCGCGCTCGGCCTTCTCGCGCGCGATGCCGCGCTCGGCCAGGCGCGGCGCGAGGTCCGCCAGGATCTGGTCCTTGTCGGCCAGCAGCTTGTAGCGTTTGAAGCGATCCTCGTGGGGGGGCAGGCCCAGTGCCTCGCCCAGCAGCGTCACCCAGTTGTCGATCGTGAACGGGTAGTTCCCCTCTTCCTGGCAGATCTCTCGCTGACAGGAGTGGTAAATCGTCACGACCGTGTCCACCCCGGCGGCCGTCGCCTGGTCCATGAGCTGCCGCACCAACTCCAGGTATGGCGCCCGTCCCCCCACGCCGGCGATCTCGCTCGCCGAGCAGTGCCGCCCGAGCGCCTCCAGGGCCGGTAGCTCCGCCCGCTCGATCCCCGGGATCGCCTCCAGGATGCGCGTGACCATCGCCGCGTCCTGGTCGCGCTGCGCCGTGCCAGTGTGCGCGTGCAGCGCCACCCGCCGCCGCACCGGCCGCACGAACCGCAGCCGGTCCATCCGCTCCACCACGAACTCGCTGAAGTGCTGGAGCGGGGCGGAGTCCGGCCGCTGCGCGGGGATCATCTTGTCCAGGAAGAAGGTGCAGGAGGGGCACCAGGTCACGATCTTGCTCGGCGTGAACGTGTTGAGCTTGCGGAGCGTGGAGCCGGTCAGGCGGTCGCCGGCGACCGTCTCGCCGCGCCGCGCGTGGCCGATGCCGCAGCAGTTGGCTGGCCCGCCCAGCGTGGCGAAGTCCTCGCCGAGGTAGGTCATCAGGTCGATCACCGTCTCGGCCAGGTGCATGGTGCGCAGCACGTTGCAGCCCAGGTACAGCACGTACTCGGCCGGGGCGGCGTCGGCGGGCAGGTTCGTGAGCCACGCGCGCTCGGGGGAGTCGCGCAACAGGTCCGCCAGCACCAGCAGGTCGCCGTAGTAGCGCGCGTAGTAGTCGCGCCCGTCCGCCGCCATCGCTCCTCCCGATGCTGAGTGCCGAGCAGGCTTCCCGCTCACCACGCAGCACTCCGCACTCGTCAGGCCTCTAGCTCCCGCCGCAGGTCGTCCTCCGTCCCCTTCTCGGTCGACTCGCAGTACACCTCGATCTCCAGCCCATCGGGGTCCTTCACGTAGACGCTCTTCGAGCCCTGATGCCAGTTCATCCCGACGACGTTCGCGCCGCTGGCCCGGGCGTTCTTGTAGAGCGCCTTGAGCTGGTCAAAGTTGGGCAGCTTGAGGGCGACGTGGTACATGCCCACGCGCTTGTCCTCCGGCGGCGGCGCGTCGTCCCCGATCTGGAAGATGGCCAGGTCGTGGTGCTGCTGGCCGCAGGTGAAGAAGATCGCGCGGCCAGGCACCCGCTCGCGTATCTGCAAGCCCAGCACGTCGCGGTAGAACGGCTCCGAGCGCTCGATGTTGCGCACGCGCAGCACCACGTGGCCCAGGCTCTGGATGGCAAAGGTCCGCGTCTCGGTGGCAGCCACGGCGATTCTCCCTCCACGATCGGGGCCAGCGCTGCTGGCCCACGCGGCACGGCGGTTCCGAGGCACAGTATAGCGCGCCTACTCCACCCGCAACGCCCGCTCGGTGCGCGGGTCGAACAGGTGGAACTGCTGCTCGCGTACCACCAGGCGCACCGTCTCGTCCACGCGCAGCGCCGCCTCGGCGGGCAGGCGTGCGGTGACCGTGCCCTCGCCCGTGTCGACGTAGGCGAACGACTCGCTCCCCAGCCGCTCCACGAGGTCCACGCGCCCGACGAGCGCCCCGCCCGCATCCCCCGCGCCGTCGAGCGCCAGGTGCTCGGGGCGAAGACCCACCAGCACGTCGCGCGCGTCCAGGCCGTCCACGGCCGCCGCCTGGGCGGGCGCGAGCGGCAGGCGCAGCCCCATGGCGACCACCGTTAGCTCGCCGTCGTCGCGCTCCAGCCGGCCCGGTAGCACGTTCATGGCCGGGCTGCCGATGAAGCGGGCCACGAACAGGTTGGCCGGCCGGTCGTACACGGCCCGCGGCGTATCAAGCTGCTGCAGTACGCCGGCGTTCAACACCGCCAGGCGGTCGCCCATCGTCATCGCCTCGACCTGGTCGTGCGTCACGTAGATGACCGTCGTCTGCAACCGCTCTTGCAGACGGATCAGCTCGGCGCGCGTCTGCACGCGGAGCTGCGCGTCGAGGTTGCTCAGCGGCTCGTCCATCAGGAACACTTGCGGCTCGCGCACGATGGCGCGGCCGAGCGCCACGCGCTGCCGCTGCCCCCCCGACAGCTCGCGCGGCTTGCGCCCGAGTAGCGCCTCCAGCCCCAGGCTGGCCGCTGCCGCGCGCACGCTGCGGTCCACCTCGTCGCGCTTCAGGTGGCGCAGGCGCAGCGCGTAGGCCAAGTTGTCGTAGACGGTCATGTGGGGGTAGAGCGCGTAGCTCTGGAAGACCATCGCCACATCGCGCCGCGCGGGCGGCAGGTCGTTCACCACGCGGCCGCCGATCGTCAGCGTGCCGCTGGTGATTTCCTCCAGCCCGGCGACGATGCGCAGCGCCGTGGACTTCCCGCAGCCCGACGGCCCGACCAGCACCAGGAACTCGCGGTCGCGCACCAGCAGGTCGAGATCGTGGAGCACGAGCGTGCCGCCAAAGCGCTTCGTGACGTGCGAGAACTCGACGTCCGCCACAGGTCTATCCTCTGCTAGCGCACCGCGTTCAGACCGGACGAGGAGGGGTACCTCGGGGGACGCCCCCCACCCCCCGGCCTGCCAAGACCCTACCGCGCCGCGGCGCGCGCCTGCTCGATCTGCGCCTGGTAGCGGGCGAGGGAGGGCTGCACCGGCTGCTTGTTCGTCACGATATCACGAAAAGCGTCGCTCAGGATGCGCTCGACCTCGCCCCAGTACACAACATTGGGGCGCGCGCGCGCCTGCCGGAGCGCCGCCTGCACGGCCGCGAAGAACGGCTGCTGCCAGTCGGCCACCGCGCCGAAGGCGTCGTCGCGCATCGGCGGCCAGGCGAGCCGCTGCACCAGCGCTTCCTGCACCGGCCGCGACATCAGGAACCGCGCGAACTGGAGCGCCAGGTCGCGGTGCGGCGTCCCTTTCGGGATGCCGATCACCTCGCCTCCCAGCACGTGGACCTCGCCCGCCGGCCCCGCCCAGCCCGAGTACGCACCCACGTCCGGCTTGCGGTACTGCTTCACGATCACGTCCGCGCCGAACGGCCAGTTCTGTCCCAGGTACGCCGTCTCGCTCGCCAGGTAGGTGTTGATCGTGTCGAACTTGGCCGTTTGGTAGACCGTCGAGAGGTACGGTTCGAGCTGCTGCAGGAACTCGAACGCCCGCGCCGAGCCCGGTGTCCCGAGGTCGAGCGGGTCGCCGTCGCCCTGCCAGAGGAACTCCGTCACCACCACACCAACCGGCCCGCCCGGCACCCCCTGGATCACCACCCGCCCGAACTTCTCGCGCCGCTCGAACTCCCGTCCGACCGCTAACAATTCGTCCCAGGTGTGGGGCGGCGTGAGGCCGTACCGCGCGAAGTGCTGCTCCAGCCAGTAGGTAATCTGCACGTTCGGTCGGTAGGGCAGGAAGTACAGGCGCCCGTCGAACTCCAGCACCGGCCGCAGCGCCTGCGGCGTCTCGGCGGGAATCAGGTCGGCGTAGGGGGTTAGGTCCTCGACCAGCCCCTTCGCCACCAGCGGCGCGAGCTGGTTGTTGTCCTGCGTGAACAGGTCGATGCTCACCGCGCCGGCCTGCACCTGCGCGTCGAGCTGGCGCACGAGGTCGGCCGCCTCCATCTGCACCGGCACGACCGTCACTCCCGTCTGCTGCTCGAACGGCGCCAGCACCACCTCGCGCACGACGCGCCACTCGCTCTCGGCCAGCCCCATCACCACCCGCAGGCTGCTCGCGTCGGCGCCCGGCGGCGGCAGCACGTCCTCCGCCGACCCGCTGCACGCGGCGAGCAGCAGGCCCGCGCCCAGGCCCAGCACGAACCGGCGCCCGTAGCGCGGCGCCCCGGCCCCGGCCGCGCCGGCCCCTGACGCCGAGCCGATTGCGCCATAGCGCGGAGGCTCGTCCCCCGCCCGGCCGCCGCCCGCGACCGCTCGCCACCCGGTAGAGCGCCGTGCGGCCCAGCCCCCCTGCCGGCTCATCCCTTCACCGCTCCGCCGAGCGTGCCCGCGCGGATGTAGCGCTGCAGCAGCAGCGTCAGCACCAGCACCGGCACGGTGAGCACCACCGAGAACGTGGCCACGTCGAACACGCTGCCGCGGTTCGCGAAATAGTAGGTCATCAGCGGCAGCGTGCGCTCGGCCAACAGCAGGTAGATGGCGTAGAGGAGGTCGTTCCACGAGTCGAGCCAGGCGAAGATCGCCGCCACGGCGATGCCCGGCAGCGCCAGCGGCAGCACGACGCTCCAGAGCGTGCCCAGCCGCCCGTTGCCGTCCACCCACGATGCCTCCTCCAAGTCGCGCGGGATCACCTCGAACGTGCCGACGAGGATCCAGGCGACGAACGGCAGGTTGCGAATCAGGTGGGCGAGAATCAGGCCGATGTCGGTGTCGATCAGCCCCGCCCGCAGGAAGGTCACGGCGATCGGCGTGGCGATGATGACCTCGGGGAACATGCGCGTGAACAGCAGCGCCAGCACCACGCCGTACCGCCAGCCGCGCGGCAGCCGCGCGATGACGTAGGCGGCCGGCGCGGCGATGACCACCGCGAGCACGGCCGTCCCTGTCGCCACTACGAGGCTTTTGCGCAGCGGCGGCCAGATCACCTCCGGCTTCAGGATGTCCGCCCAGTGCTCGACCGTCGGGTGCCAGATCCAGAACGGCGGGTGCTGCACCAGGATGTCCTCAGGCCCGCTGATCGACACCTTGAACAGGATGGCGAGCGGCGCTACCGCCAGCAGGCCGAACAGCGCCGCCAGCGCGTAGAAGCCCACGCGCCCTGGCGACCACGCCGCCGCTCTCATGCCGCCTCCCGCCGCCGCTCGACCAGCCAGAAGTAGCCCGCCACGAAGACGACGATCATCAGCAGCAGCACGGTCGCCGCCGCGGCGGCCGTGTTGACGTTGCCGAAGAAGTATTCGAAGTACACGTAGGTGGACATGACCGGCACCGAGCGGCCGGCCAGCACCAGCGCGATGTCGAAGATGCGGAAGGCGTCGATGGCGCGCAGGATGACGGCCATCGTGATCGCCGGCATGAGCAGCGGCAGCGTGTGGTCGCGGAACTGGCGCCAGGCGCTCGCGCCGTCCACGCTCGCGGCCTCGTACACGTCGCGCGGGATCGCCTCGAGCCCCGCCAGCAGGATCAGCACGACGATCGGCGTCGTCTTCCACATGTCGGCCAGCGCGATGACGAACATCCCCTTCGGTCCGCTCTGCGGCCAGTAGATCGGCGCGTCGATCAGCCCGCCACGGAACAGCAGCTCATTGAGATAGCCGTTCACACCGACGATGTAGATCATCGCCGCGCCCGCGACGAGGGTGGGCACGCCCATCGGCACGAGCACCAGGGTGCGGAACAGGCCGCGCAGCGGAAACGTGCGCGCCAGCATCAGGGCGATGGCCAGGCCGACGATCAGCTCCAGCGCGACGCCGATCAGCGCGATGCCGATGGTGTTCAGCACCGCCAGGCCGAAGTCGGGCCGCGCGAAGAGATCGTCGTAGTTGGCGAGCGTCGGGAAGGCGCCGCTAAACCGCGCGGTGAAGCCCAGCGCGATCGACTGGAGGACGGGCAGCAGGGTGAAGCCGAGGATGTAGGCGGCCAGCGGCACGACCAGCGCCACGTCGAGCCAGTGGCGGCGCCAGCCGCGCCGCAGGCGCGCGGGCAGCGCGGGGCGGGGCGCGGCGAGCGGAGCCGGCGCGCGCGGCAGCGCCGCCGGGCCGGCGCCCGGCGCCGCTGTCGGCCGCGACACCTCCATCCACGACCCCTCTCCTGGGGTACAGCCGCTCCCCACGGGGGCGTGGGGGTGTCCCCCGCTCCCTACTGTGCCCCCTTAGTCGCGCGGGAACGACGACCGCACCGCCCAGGTGCTATCCGGGAACGCCTGCCGCAGCAGGCCCCAGTAGTGCTGGAGCTGCTCCCGGTCGTGGGTCACGTTATAGCCCACGAGCGCCCGCCAGTACACGATCTCGGGCGCGAAGGTGCCCACCGTGTAGCGCTCGACCGCCCCGCCGAGCACTTCCATCGCCTCCTCGCCGCGCGCCGTGGCGAACAGGCCCTTTGCATAGGCCAGCGTGAGCATCGGCAGGAAGTCCTCGGCGGGCAGGTAGCCGACCTCGCGGTGGACCTCGCGGCCCCGCCCGTCGCTAATCACGAACGTCGGCGTCCAGAGCGGCACCAGCTCGCGCGCCTGCGCGGCCTCGGCCGTCTCCGCGAGGTTGAGCTTCACGGGTATGAAGTGGGTGTCCACGAACTGGCTGATCGACGGCTGGGGATACACCACGGTATCCATCGCTTTGCAGCCGCCTCAGGTCGTGCGCCACAGGTCCACGAGCACGAGCTTCTGCGCCGCGCGCGCCTCCTCGCGCGCCGCGGCTAGGTCGTGCCGCCAGGCTACCGCTTCCTGGACCATCACGCGCCTCCTCTTCCCGCGCGCCAGGGCGACCCCACGGCCGCCCCGGCTAGCCGCGCGGACTATCGGTGGCGATCTCCCCCGGGTCCACGTTCCATTCGGCGTGCAGCAGCCGCGCCCGCTTCGCGCGCACCCGCACCAGCCGCAGCCACCACAGCCCGTAGATCACGAGCGCGATCAGCACGACCACCCCCATCACGAGCCAGGGCCAGTTCAGCGCCAGGTTCATGATGAGGTTGCGGCCGGATGGGTACGCTAGCACGACGAACAACGTCAGCCCGATCTTGAACGCCACCGTGATGCCGAGCATGAGCCAGGCGGCGAGCTTGTCATCATGGTCTTCCATACGCCCTCCTGGCCCCGCTCACGCTGCATCGGCGGCAAGAACCGTACCCCGTCAGCCCGCTGCCGGCTGCCCGCCGGACATGACCGAACACCGCTGGAGCGAACCCGCTTGAGGCGCCGTCAGCCCCCTGCCGGTCCCCCGCCTGATGCTACCGCGCGCCGAGTGCCGGTGCCAACGAAGCACGCCGCCCTGCTGGCGCGCTCGGCTGTCGTGCCGGAGGGCGTTGTGCATGCACAGCACCCCTCGGCCCGCACACTCTACTACGTCGCCGCGGAGGCGCCGGATGGGAGCGGGCAATATTGCCCCTGGCTCTCGATGCGGAACGTCGTGTTAAAGCGGCTGCGGAAGTTCTCCTGCGCGACGATGGCCGCCAGCTCCACGAGCTGGGCCTCGTCGTAGTACTGCTGGAGGCGCGCGAACAGCTCGTCGGTAACGTTGGGCGGCGTAACCGTCATGGCCTCGGCCAGCTCCAGCGCGACCTTCTCCTCGGGGCTGAACAGGTCGCTGTCGCGGAAGTGGGGAATCGCCGCGATCTTCTCGTCGGAGGCGCCCTCTCGGCTGCTACCAGCAGCGTTGCTGTCCATTCAGAAGGGGCAGCCGACGAGCTGTGCCGCCCGCACGTTCATCAGCTTGCGAAGCTGCTGCGAGATGCGGCCCGCGTTGGTGATGCCCGCGTCGAGCGCGCGGGCGCCCTCCTGAATCGTCGGCGCGTGGCCGTAGATGCCCGTGCCCGGGTATACGTAGCCGTGCTGCGCCAGGTCCCGCTCCATGAGATTGCGCGTGAACGGCGTGGCTGCCTCGATGTCCACCGGTCGGATGCGTGGCATGCTGCCTCCTCCGTCGCGGTACTGCTCACCGTGGAGGATAGGCCCCACCGGGGCGGGCGTCAAGCGCCCCGGCCACCTGGCGGGAGCACGCGCGGCCGCGCCGCCGGCGGCCGCGCATGACGCCGGCGTGGCCCCGTCGCTCCGGGCCGTGCCGCACCCGTTGTCGCCAGGGCTGCCGCAGCCGGCAGCGGCGCCGCCGGCGACGCCCCATTCGCGGCCGCGCCGGTGCGCGGCGTGTAGTAGCGCCGGAGCCAGCGGCTCAAGCCGTCCAGCCCGGGGAAGAGCACGCGCTCGGTGATGTTGGCCTGGTCCAGCTTATCGCGCACCTCCCACTTCACGTCGGCCGGAATGATCAGGCGCCGGAACAGCCTGGGGTGGTCCGTCAGCCATTCGTGCAGCGCCGCCGTGGGGCTGGACATGAGCGAGAACAGCGCGTACTGGTTTACGATCCGCTCGTCCAGCGACGGCGGCTCCAGGAACACCACGAACGGCGTGGGGGCGAGCGCGTCAAGCTCGGGCAGCGAGCCCGCCACGTCGGCCAGCATCTCCGTCGTGAAGGCGTTGGCGCCCTCGCCCGCCAGCGCGTCCTTCAGCCCGTCGGGCAGCGCCTGGTTGACCGCCACGTAGTCGATGCACCAGATCGTGCTGTCCAGATGGTAGTAGGCCAGGTCGTCGGTGGCGAAGTGCATGGCGACGTACGGCGAGTAGGTCCAATCGAGCAGCCGCGTCGGCAGGCCGTGGTGCTGGCCCCGCGCCAGCCAGTTCCATACCGAGTCGCCGGGCACGGCGTCCCGCCCCGCGTACTTGCGGAAGTTCCGCAGCAGGTACGCCTCCAGGCGGGCCACGTCGCCGCCCAGCCGCGCGAGCCCCGTGGTGAGATCGAACGCGGTGCCCGGCACGCCGCGGAACGCCCAGTTGGAGCGGTAGCGGCACAGCGCCGGGTTCCAGGCCCCCTCGTACACCAGGTCCGTCAGCTCGTTCCAGCTCGCGACGCGAATGTCGTCCACGCCCGTCTCGCCCGTCGCCATGCCCGCCGTCGTGCGGCGTGGCCCGCCGTGGTGCAGGGGCCATGCCAGCCGCAGCTCACTCGCAGGCGCCAACGCGGTACACTGAGAAAGCCGCCGCCACACGCGGCACACGGAGTGCAAGCATGGGCCTGCTCGACGGACGGACGGCGCTGATCTTCGGCGTGGCCAACGACCGCAGCCTGGCCTAGGCCATCGCCCAGGCCTTCGCGGCGCAGGGCGCGACGCTCGCCTTCACCTACGCCAGCGACGCCCTAGAGCGCCGCGTGCGGCCGCTCGCCGAGCGCGTTGGCGCTACGTTCGTCGAGCGCTGCGACGTCCAGGACGACGCCGAGCTAGACGGCGTCGTCCAGCGCTTCGCGGCCTCCCACGAGCGGCTCGACGTGCTCGTCCACGCCGTCGCCTTTGCCAAGCGCGAGGAGCTGGCCGGCCGCTACCTCGACACCTCGCGCGCCGGTTTCCAGCTCGCGATGGACGTCAGCGTCTACTCGCTCGTCGCCCTCGCTCAGCGCGCGGCGCCCCTCATGCGCGGCCCCAACCCGAGCATCCTCACCCTCACCTACGACGGCGCGCGCCGCACCTACCCGAACTACAACGTCATGGGGGCGGCCAAGGCCGCGCTAGAGGCCAGCGTGCGCTACCTGGCTCGCGATCTGGGGCCGGACGGCATCCGCGTGAACGCCATCTCGGCCGGCCCCGTGCGCACGCTCGCGTCGTCCGGCATCCGCGACTTCCACTGGATCCTCGACCACATCGCCGAGCGCGCTCCGCTGCGGCGCAACATCGGTCCCGCCGACGTGGGCGACGCCGCCGTTTACCTCGCGTCCGACCTGGCCCGCAACGTGACGGGCGACGTGCTCTACGTGGATGCCGGTTACCACATCCTGGGCGCCGAGGTAGCCGCTGCTGACCGCGCCCGGATCGCGGCCGAGGACTAGCCCGTGAGCTACCACCACGGCGCCACGAGCGACGAGTACGAGCTAGCGAACGGCCTCGCCATCCCGCTCAGCGGCAACGAGGGCGACTTCGTCGAGCAGTGGGCGAACGCGATCCTCGGCGCCGTCGTCGTCCGCGCGCGCGGCAGCGCCACCGACTGGCGCGCGCTCACCCAGCAGGTGCAGCAGGCGCTGGCCGCCGAGATCGCCCACCTCGAGGCGACCGCGCCGATCGAGCTACGCGAGGCCCTCCTCGCCTACCTGCTCCGCGCCGCCGTCATCGACACCTTCCAGAGCCTCCTCGACCAGACTTACCCCGACTGGCGTGCCGAGCTACAGGCCGATCGCGAGCCCTGATCCCCGCGTCGCCCGCGGCTGCCCGCCCTCGGTGGCCGAGCGTAAATCCGCGCGGTGTCTACGACGCTACTTGTGCGCCCGGCAGCTCTTACCGCGGTACTTGAGGGCGAGCAGCAAGATGACCACGATCGCGATCAGGCTGCCGACCTCGAGCGCGACGAAGACGTCCGAGCCAATAATCCAGGCGTGAATCAGCAGCAAGCCGGCCGCCACTAGCCAGATGGCGAACGAGCGCAGGCTGAGCCCGGCCGAGCGGTAAGCTCTCCTCCCGCACCGTACCCGGCAAGGCGGGGCGCTGGTCGGTAGGCAGACCGAGAGGACCGCGCGCGGCGGCGAACGCGACTGCCCTGGCCTCGCGCTCAAGGCTGGTAGGGGCCGAGGCGCGCGAGGGCGGCGTCGCGGAAGCGCGCGTCCATCAGCGTGGTCACGTCGACGCCGGGCGGGAGCAGCCCGTGCTCGGCGTACCAGGCCGCCTGGTCGGCGATGCTGGCGACGTTGATCGTCCCATCGGGATCGATCGTGGACATGCCGATCCGGTCGTACAGCGCGGGATCCTTGACGGTGGTGTTCTCGGTCAGGATGCGCACCACGTCGGCCTTCCCCTCGCCGTGTCGGAACGCCGTGTTGTAGTCGCGAGCGCCGCGGAGGTACGCGACCATCCAGCGCCGCGCCACGTCCGGCTGCTCCTCGATGAAGCTGGGCGCGTAGCTGAGCAGCGCCGGCGTCACCCCGGGCAGGTGCATGCCCGTCCCCTGCCACTTGACGGCGACGCCGCGCTCGGCCGCGAGGGTCGCCAACGGCTCCGTCATGTAGGCCGCCTCGATGTTCCCGTTGCCGAGCGCGGCAACCATGTCCGGGAAGGGCATCTCGACCAGCTCCACGTCGGCCAGCGTCAGCCCCCCGAGCTGCAACCCGCGCTCCAGCGAGTAGTCGTTCACGCTGCCGCGGCCCGGCACGGCGACCGTGCGGCCGCGCAGGTCGGGCCAGTCCCGCACCTGGCCGCTGTCTATCAAGTCCTTGCGCACGACGGTCCAGCCCGAGTTGCCGTCGGGCTCGTTGCGGCTGAGCGACGCCACCATCTTGACGCCGATGCCGCGCTGCGCGGCGTTCACATAGGCTGGGCTAAAGCCGCCGCCCGACGTCTGGATCTGTCCCGTCGCCAGCAGGGGTATGGCGCGCGCGCCGGTGTCGATGGTCGTGAACTCGGGCGTGATGCCCTCTTCCGCGAAGTAGCCACGCGCCAGCGCGATGTAGATGCCCGACTCGGCCAGGATGCCCAACACCGCCGTGCGGACCGTAACGGGCTCCGCCCCCGGCGCGGGCTCCGCCACCGCCGCGGCCGTAGCCCCCGATGCCGGCGCGCTGGCCGCGGCCGCCGTGGGAGCCGCGCTCTGGCTCTCCCCGGCAGTTGGGGCTGAGGAACCCGTGCCGCCCGCCGCGCAGCCGCCCGCGAGCAGCAGCGCGGCAAGAAGCACAAGACCCGCGGGCCTGCTTCGTGGCATGATCGCCTCCCCAGTGGCCGCAAGTGCTTAGCAGCCAGTCAGGCAGGGTGGTGAGCCTGGCTGTGCCAAGCCGACACACCTAGTAGCCGAGGTGTACGACCAGCGCGACGAAACCGGCGGCGAACACCCACAGCGCGACGAAGCCGTGGCCCCGGACGGTCACGTCGATGGCAATGCCGAGACTGACGACCGCCAGAAACGCCGCGACCGCAGCCGCCGCCCGGAGCGCCCCGGCAACGGGCGAGCGCGCCCGCTTGGGCGTGGTCAGCGGGTCGCAAACGTCGCACTCCCAGACCCAGGCCCCCGAGTCGGACACCCGTTCGCCGCAGTGGCGCGTGCAGTACACCTGGCGGCAGGTGTCGCAGCGCGTCGCCGCCTCGCGGAAGCAGTACGGAAAGCTGCACCGCATATGGGCCCGCCGTGCCGTCCGCCGAACGATGGCGCCGTCACGGGCCGCGTCGCCCCTGCCGCGCGCTCGTGCCAGGCGCTACCGCTGGCGCACTGCCCTTCGCGCAACCGCCGCTCGCTCGCCGCGCTAGCCGGCTCCGGCCTCTCCGGCCGCGCGCTCGCGATAGACCGCCGCCGCTTCCAGGATCGACGCCGTGATGGCCGGGTAGGCGCCGCAGCGGCAGAGGTTCGTCATCCAGTGCCCGATCTCGTCGTGCGTCGGCGCGGGGTGCGCCGCCAGCAGCGCCTTCGCCAGCATCAACTGCCCCGCCGTGCAGTAGCCGCACTGCGCCCCCACGTTGCGCGCGAACGCCTCTTGCAGCGGGTCGAGCCGGTCGCCCTCGGCCAGCCCCTCGACGGTCGTGACCGCCTTGCCCTGCGCCTCGAACGCCAGGTAGGTACACGAGCTAATCGGCTGGCCGTCCACGAGCACCGTGCAGGCGCCGCAGACCTCCGACTCGCACGACCGCTTCGCGCCCGTGAGCCCCGCCCGCTCGCGCAGCAGGTCGAGCAGCACCTCCTCGACGGGCACCGTGCCGCGCCAGGGCCGACCGTTCAGCGTGAACGTCAAGTCGACCGTCTGCAGCGTCTCCAGCGCCTCGGGCACCGCGGCGTCGCGCGCCTCAAGCATGCTGGCTCTCCCTATCGCTCCCGGCCGCCTGGGCCAGCGCCCGCCCCAGCAGCACGCCGGCCAGGTACACCTTGTACTCGGCCGAGCCCAGCAGGTCGTCCACCGGCTCCAGCCGCTCGGCCAGGTACGGCCGCGCCCCCGCCACCACCTGCTGCGCCTCGGCCAGCGGCAGCCCGCGGAGCCGCGCCTCCAGCTCCTCCAGCCGCACCGCCTTCGGTCCGACGCAGCCCACCGCCAGCCGCGCTGCGCCGAGCCGCCCGTCGTCCCGCTCCACCGCGGCCGCCACGTTCAGCGTCGGCCGATAGAACTGCTCGACCCGCAGGTAGGCGTGCCCCCAACCCGCCGGCAGCGGCGGCACCCGGATCTCCGTCAGCAGCTCGTCGGGCGCGAGCGCCGTCTCGTAAGTGCCCACCAGGAACTCGGCTAGCGGCAGCTCGCGCGTCGCGGCCCCACCGACGCGCACCGTCGCCTCGTGGACCAGCAGCGCGGTCGCCACGTCGGCGTGCGGGTCGGCAAAGCACAGGTTCCCGCCGACCGTGCCCTGGTTCCGCACCCGCACGTTGCCCACCTGCGACTCGGCGTAGGCGAACAGCGGCAGCCGCTCGCGCACCAGCGGGTCGGTCTCCAGCCGGCGGTGGACGACCGTGGCGCCGATGCGCACGGCGCCCTCCTCCCAGGCGACCACGTCCAGCCCGGGGATGCGCTTCACGTTTACGAGGTAGTCGGCCTCCAGGAGGCCCTGCCGCAGCAGCAGCAACAGCTCGGCGCCACCCGCGTAAACGCGCGCCCGCTCGCCCAGCCGGCCCAGCTCGGCGCTGGCCTCCGCCACCGTCGCGGGATCGAGCACGCGAAACGGCCTAAGCACCCCTCACCCCCCTGCCCCCCTCTCCCCCGCAAGGGGAAAGGGGGAGGACGCCGGGGCTGGTTCCGCCGGCAATCCCTCGCCCCCTACGGGGGGAGTGACGCTCGCAGTATTCCGCGTCACAGGTTGGGGGCGGGGGTCCGCCGCTAGCTCCGCCGCGACGTTGCGCGCGAACTGCTGCACCACGTCCTTCGCCTTGCGCTTGATGGCGAACTGCCCCAGCGCGGCAATCTTGCCGAGGACCTGGACGTCGGCCGTGACGTTGAGCACGGTGGAGTCCGGCGTCGGGCCGCGCAAGGTCACCGCGAGCGCCACCTGCTGCGAGGCGCCGAGCCGCTTGTCCTGGCCGCTCGCCCGCAAGCGGATGCCCTCCCGCGGCCGCGCCTCCTCCACTGCCACGTCGAGGTCGAAGTTGGCCTTGTACGGCCCGATCGCGTCGACGAAACGCGCCTTGTAGCGCTTGCCCGGCTCGATCTCCTCGACCGCCGTGCAGCCCGGCAGGCAGGCGGCCACGCGCTGCACCTGCCACAGAAAGTCCCAGGCCGCCGCTACCGAGACGGGGACCTGCACCTGCTCCTCGAACCGCACCGCACACCTCGCGCTCGATTGCCGGCCCGCCCCGGCAGCGCGCGGGCCGCCGCCGCCTGCCACTCCCAGTCGCGCGGAGCGCCACACAGTCGGCGGCGGCCCATTATACGCGAGATCGGCCCGGGGGCGTCTCGCGCTGCGCCCGCGGCCGGTCAGCGCCGCGCCGGGCGCGTCCGACCAGGCGGCGCGGCCGGCGCGGCGGCGGTGAGGTCCCACGCCGCGAGGGCGCAGGTCGCCGTGACCAGGACGGCCGAGCTAACGCACCAGGGGCACAGCGCGCCGATGACGCGTAGCTCCAGGTACGTCAGGTAGGCCGAGTACAGCGTACCCGCCAGCGCGAGCCCGAATAGCACCAGCGGCACGGCGGTCGCGACGCGCGGCCCGCGCCAGGTCCGCCAGGCGCTTAACCCGAGCAGCGCCAGGTACAGGGCCAGCCCCAGCAGCGCCACGGGCACGCCGGCAACCGTGGCGAAGCGGCTCGCCTGGACCGTCTCGCAGCCCCCCGCGCCGGCGCACAGTGCGAGCGCGCCGCTATAGTGGACCCAGACGAGATAACCCGACACCGCCACGCCCAGCGTGGCGAACGCGACCATCGCCCACCCGCGCCACCGCGACGCCACTCCCGCCGCCGGCGCGCTGGCCGCCGCCCGCGCCCGCGCGCTCATCGCTGCCCCTCCGGCGCGGCCCCGGGAACGCGGCGGCGGCCACGCGGCTTGCTCGCACCGCCGCTCATGGCTGCGCCTGCGCGGGCTGGCGCGCGGCCGCCGCCTGCGCCTCGATCAGCTGGCTGAGCTGCTGGAACACGGGCACGCCTTCCAGCTTCTGTCCATTCACGAACAGCGTCGGCGTCACCCGCACGCCCTGCTGCCGTCCCGCCTCCGTCTCCGCCTTCACCTGCGCGGCGTAGCGGTCGGAGTCCAGGCAGGCGTTGAACGCGGGCTGGTCGAGCCCCAGGTCGGCGGCAAACTGCTTCAGGTGGTCCTTGCTGAACGCGCCGCGGTTCTCGCCGGCCTGCTCGGCATAGAGCTTGTCGTGGTAGTCCCAGAAGCGGCCCTGCTCGTCCGCGCAGTCGGCCGCCTCGGCCGCCCAGACCGACTCCTGCCCCAGAAAGGCCAGGTTGTGCCACACCAGCTTGGCCGTGCCATCCTGAATGTAGGTCGCGTCGAGCTGCTGGCCCGCCCCAACTGTGAAGGCGCGGCAGGCGGGGCACTGGAAGTCCGCCCACTCGTCGATCGTGACCGGTGCCGCCGGATCCCCCTTCACCTTCCCGGCGGTCGTCACCGCGGCCCCCGTCGGCGCCGACTGCGCCTGTCCCAGCAGGATCAGGCCGCCCACGACGGCCACGGCCACCACGACCACCCCGGCGATCCACCAGCCCCGTCGTTGCGGCCGTCCCGTCGCGCGGGCGCGCGCCCGCCGGCGGCCCCGCTCCAGTGCGTTGCGCTTCATGACTGCTACTCCTCATGCATCCCAACCGGCACTGCCAGCTTTGGCTGGCGGCCGGGTCCTATCCGTGTTCGTGCGTGGCGCGCGGCTCCGCCGCGGTAGCACCGCGTCCCGGGAGCGCGGCCGCATGCCCCGCGCCAGCGTGAGACGCGGCCGGTTCGCCCGCCCGGCTATGACGCGCGCGGCGCACGCGGCGCGGGCGGGCCTAGCCGACGAGGTTGGGGGGATGCTGAGGAGGGCGCACGGCCCGTGAGGGAGGGATGTGGTCACGGGGCGCGCCGACGGTAGCGAGGGGCATCAGGCCGACGAGCGCGAGCGGCTCGGGCGCTGGCGCCGCCTCGGCGACGCTCGCCAGCGCGACGACGGGGCGCGGCGGCACCGCCCGCAGCTCGCACGCCGGCCCGGGCAGGCCCTGGCCGGCAGCCGCGAACGCTGCGGCCGCCGTGGGGGCCTGAGGCGCCGCCGGGTCCGCGCCGCAGCCGTTCGCCCAGAGCCCGACTGCCGCCGCGACGACCGCGACGAGCGCCAGCGCCGCGAGCGCGCGCCGCCAGCCGGCGCGGCCACGGACGCCGCCGGGCCATTGGCGAATACCTGACACCGTCGCGTCCCTCTGATGTAGCTGCGGGGCTACCGCCGCTTTCACGGCCCCGGGCCATACGGTAGGGCGGGGACTCGGGGCGCGGAACACGGCAAACTCCACTCCCCGCCGCTCAGGTCGCTCATCGCGGCAATCGCATTGGTAGCGGCTGCCTAGATGGAGTATACCGCCGCTCAGTCGGGCCGAACGGCGATTTCCCACGTGCCGCCGGGCCGGCGCCACGCCCGAGCGGTACCGTGCGCTGCCTGGCACGATGCCGGACGATCGGGCTGGCCGGACGGTTGATTTAGACGTCATTGAGATGCCTGAGGCCAGCCAGCTGGCGGGATACTGTCCGTAAGTGCGACCGAACGCGGTTGCTTATGACGAGCGCGTGCCAGCCAGTCACACACGCGTCGTCCCGGCAACTGAGGCCGGTCGCCCGGTGCCCCGCCGGCCTGACCGGTTGTCACCTCTAGCACACAACATCTTGTGGTGGTACAGTATCTGCATCCACTAAATATTGTTGGAGACGTGCGGCGAGCGGGGGTGCCGCCCTGGTGACGGCGGGCGATCGGCGGTGGCGGAGACGATCAGATGAGCGCGGACCGCAAGCCACGGCGCCCCGCGCCGCGACGACCCGGCGCGATCTTGGGAGAAGGGGAGCGCACCATGGCAGTCTCGTACGACCAGCTCAAAGACGGCGAGCTACTGCGGCCGCCGGCCGACCTATCGGAGCCGGCGCTAACCGTCAACGGCACGAAGGTGCTGGAGCGCCGCTACCTCCATCGCATCGACAACCGCGTCGTCGAGACGCCCGGCGGCGGCTTCTGGCGGGTGGCCGAGGAGGTCGCCCGCGGCGGCGCCTCCTGGATCGACCAGGCCGGCCTGGAGGCTCGCACGCGCGAGTACTACCGCGCTATGGCGAGCCTGGAGTTCCTCCCCAACTCGCCCACCCTCATGAACGCCGGCAAGCGCAACGGCCTCCAGTACTCGGCCTGCTACGTGCTGCCCGTCGAGGACTAGATGGACGGGATCTTCGAGTCGGTCAAGCGCGCCGCACTTATACACAAGTCAGGCGGCGGGTGCATCGCCGGCGACGCGCGCGTCTGGACAACCTTCTGTGGCATCGAGCCGATCGAGGTACTGGTGAACCGCGCCACGGCCGACGGAAGAGGCAGCGTGCGACACGGCGCGGGCATGGCATACGACGTGCGGGATCTCGGCATCCAGACGCTGTCCATGAACCCGTTCACGGGCGAGACAGGACTCCGCCAGGTTACGCACGTCTGGCGCTTCGACGTGCCGGCCGAGAAGCAGGTGGCGGTCAGCATGCGGGAAGGCGTGGTCGTCCAGACTAGCGACTGGCACCCGTTCATGGTGCTGCGCGGCACCGAGCTGGTAGAGGTGCCAGCGGGCGCCCTCGTTCCAGGTGACGTGGTGCTCGGGCCCGACCGCCCGGACTCCTACTGGCCCTGGAGTGAGACGCGCACGGTCGGATCCCTCGCGATTGATCCGGAGCTTGCCTGGCTGATCGGCTTTACGCTGGGGGACGGCTCGTTTGGCTACGTACCCGCGCTGCGCCAGTATCGGGTGCGCTGGTTCTCGGGAGCCAGCGACGTCTTGGAGAGGGTACGGACAGTCCTCGCCCGAGCGGGCATCCAGGTATCCATTGAGCGTGATGCGCGTGGCGTACTGTCGGTCAGCACCTTAACACAGCGGTTTGTCCACGACCTGCTAGAGGCCTGTGGCCTGGAGAAGATCGGCCCGAAGGATGACCTCATCCGAATTCCCGAGATCATCGCGAAGTCGCCGCTATCCGTGGTCCGTGCGTTCGTCGCCGGCCTACTGGACAGCGATGGCTACGTCGATCTGGATGGCAGCCCGTCATACACGACGGCAAGCGAAGCGATGGCCGAGGACCTGGCCGCGCTCATGGGGCTACTGGGCTATCAGCCTACAGTTCGGGCCAAGGCTCCCCACGGTAAGGGGCGACGGACTACTTACACCGTCCAGCTTTGCTCACTGCCCCAGGTCGACGAGCTGGCCGGCGACATTGGCCCCTACCTGAATAACGCGCAGCGCCGCGAGCGGCTGCACAGCACCAGCCGCAAGCAGACCGCGCTGCGCCTGTCCTTCCACCTGTGGCGGGACCGCCTGGCGACGCTAGGGGTAGTGAAGGCGCGGGGCGACGAGGTTGGCGGGCCAGGACCCTGCGCCGCCGAGTTGAACCGCTGGTCGTGCAACGTCGGCGGTCGCGTTCGCCGCGACGACCTGCGAGCTATCGCGGCTCAGGTTACGCCGCGTGATCCGGGCCTGGGTCGTCTCCTCACCAGGCTGGCCGCGAACGGGCAGGAAGTCGCGCGGGTCGAGCGGGCGGCGGTCGCCAAGCCGTACTACGATCTAACGGTCGAGGGCTGGAACACCTACGCGGCCGGTCGTTCCGGGCTGGCGATGGTCCATAACACGGGGTTTGCCTTTTCCCGCCTACGACCGAGCGGCGACATCGTCGGCTCGACGGGCGGCGTGGCTTCCGGCCCGGTGAGCTTCATGGAAGTGTTCAACGGCGCCACCGAGTCCGTCAAGCAGGGCGGCACGCGCCGGGGCGCCAACATGGGGATCCTGCGCATCGACCACCCCGACGTGCTGCAGTTCATCGACTGCAAGCGCGTGCTGCGCGACGGGCCGCGGGCGGCCTACGAGGCGGTCGCCGGCCAGCTCGCCCCGGCGGCGCGTGATGCGCTGCGCAAGAGCCTGCTGGAGACGCAGATCTCTAACTTCAACATCTCGCTGGCCGTCACCGACCGCTTCATGGAGGCGCTCGCCGCCGATGGCGAGTACGAGCTGATCCATCCGCGTTCGGGTGACGTCGTGAAGCGCCTGCGCGCCCGTGACGTGTTCGATCGGATGGTGCAGGCCGCCTGGGAGACGGGTGACCCTGGCGTGGTCTTCATTGACCGGATCAACGCGGGCCCCGCGAATCCGGTGCCCGAGATGGGGCCAGTGGAGGCGACCAATCCTTGCGGAGAGCAACCGCTATATCCGAACGAGGCATGTAACCTCGGGAGCATCAACCTCGCCCGGTTCGTGCGGCCGGGCGGGGTGCAGGTGTACCGCCATGGCCGCGGCGTGGCGGGCGTCGAGGCTATCGACTGGGAGCGTCTGGAGCGGACAGTTCGCACCGCGATCCGCTTCCTCGACGACGTCATCACGGTCAATCCTTATCCGGACACGCACATTGACCGGGCGGTAAAGGCCAACCGCCGCGTGGGCCTCGGCGTGATGGGCTGGGCGGACCTGCTCATCGACCTGGAAATCCCCTACGACAGCGAGGAGGCGCTGCGCCTCGGCACCGAGGTCATGCGCCGGCTGAATGAGTGGGCGCACGACGAGTCGTGCCGCCTGGCCGAGGAGCGCGGGCCGTTCCCCAACTGGCCGAAGAGCATCTATAAGGATGGTCGCCCCCAACGCAACGCGACGGTCACCACCATCGCGCCCACCGGCACGATCAGCATCATCGCCGGCTGCTCGTCCGGCATCGAGCCGCTGTTCGCGCTCGTCTTCGACCGCAAGGGGTCCCTCGACGGCCAGCTCAGCCTCGAGGTCTACGAGCGCTTCACGGAGGTCGCCAAGCGCGAGGGCTTCTGGACGGAAGATCTCGCCCGCCAGGTCCACCAGCACGGCACGGTGCGCGGCCTGGACAGCGTACCCGAGAAGTGGCAGCGCGTGTTCGGCACGGCCCACGACATCCACCCCGATTGGCACGTGCGCATGCAGGGCGCCTTCCAGCAGCACACCGACAACGCCGTCTCCAAGACCATCAACCTGCCCCACGACGCCGTGCCGACCGACGTCGAGCGCGCCTACACGCTCGCCTACGAGGCCGGCTGCAACGGCATCACCGTCTACCGCGACGGCTCGAAGCTGGGCGTGCTGCACGCGGGCAGCGGCGGCGGGACCGAGGCCGCGGCCGCCGACGGCCGGACCATGCTCGAGCGCCCGAAGGCGATGGATGGCGTGACCTACTCCGTGGAGACGCCGCTCGGCACCGCGTACATCACCGTGAACCACGACGCCGAGCAGGAGCCCCGCGAGGTCTTCGTCAACCAGGGCAAAGCCGGCTCCGACATCGCGCCGCTCTCCGAGGCCATCGGCAAGCTGGCGTCGATCGTCCTGCGCGTGCCCTCGCCCATGCCGCCCCGCGAACGCCTGGCGGAGATCACGCGCCGGCTGCGCGGCATCGGCGGCAGCACCTCGCTGGGCTTCGGCCCCGAGCGCACGCGCTCGTTGCCCGACGCCCTCGCGAAGGTGTTAGAGGAGTACCTGGACCGACCGCGCCCCGCGTCCCAGGCGGCGCCCACCCAGCCGGCACCGGCCCCGCAGGCCCCCGCCACGAGCGGCGCGACGATGCTGCCGATCGTCGGCGCCGCGCTGAACGGCAACGGCCACGCGAACGGGCACGCGCGGCTGCGCGGCCCGCGCATCACCGGCGACCTCTGCCCGGACTGCGGCACCGCCCTGGTCTATGAGGAGGGCTGCAGCAAATGCATGGGCTGCGGCTACGCCCGCTGCTAAGCTAGCCCGGCGATAGACACGCGGCAGGGACCTGGCGATCGCCAGGTCCCTGCCGCGTGTCCGGCCAGCTGCCGTCACCCGGCTAGCCGCTTTCCCGCCGCACCGCCCTGCGCGCGGCGTCCTCCCGGCCCTTGCGCGGACGCCCCACGTCGAGCGTTTACACCCCGCACACACTCGGCTCATGCCCCGAGCACATGCGCTTGCTAGAATTCGAGCAGGCGACGGATGCTGGCGCGGGGCACCGCGGCCGGCCCCGCGCTTGTACCGCCGGCACAGCGCGCGGACCAGCGGACCGCTTGGCCTCAGCTCCCATAGCCAGCCGCGGCGATAGCTTTGTGCTGCAAGACCAGTGCCTTTCGGGCTGCTTGAACAAAGACTTGTTGGTATATTCAAAGATCGTTAGCCTAGGAGTGAGGGCCACGGGGCTGAGTCCGGATCGGAGGCTACGAGATGAGCGCGCCGGAGAGCGCGGCGGTCGCTGATCGCCACTACACCACGCTGGGCGTGGCGCGAGCCACGGGCATTCCCGCCACGACCATCCTCGCCTGGGAGCGCCGCTACGGGGTGCCCCAGCCCGAGCGCGGCCCGGATGGCCGCCGGCGCTACTCCGCGGCCGACGTCGAGCTGCTGCTCGCCATGCGCGCCCGCACGGCCGACGGCGTTCGCGCCGAGACGGCCGCCCGGGAGGTGCTCGCCGAGCCGGGCGCCCTGCACGCGCCGCGGCCATCGCCCGTGTACCTCCCGACCGACGTGAAGGAGATCCACTGCCTCCACTGCGGCGCGACCAGCGGCGAGCTGTACATCCAGCACGTGGCGCACGGCGTGCAGACACGCTTCGTGCGCGCCCCCGGCGCGCCGCCGCCCCGCCGCGGGCCGGGGGCCAAGCCGCGCTGCGGCCGCTGCGACGGCGCGCTGTTCGCGGAGCCGCTCGAGCAGCGCAGCCTGCCCCCATTCCCTGACCGGCCGAGCGCGCGGCCCCGGCGAGGCGCCGCCTAGGCGCCCCGGCCCGTCGTCATCGCGGCACTGACCGCGCCCACCGGCCCGGGGCACCGGCGCCGCCAATCGGTCGCGCCCGCCGCTGCGTCCGCGCGCCGCCGCGCCGCGTGGTAGGCTGGTACGAGGCGCCGAGCACCACGCGCCGGCGCGCGAGGCGTTCGGCGAGTGGTGGGGCACGGCAAGGAGGTGCCATGATGCGCGTGCTGGTCACCGGCGGAACCGGCTTCATCGGCGGCGCCATCGTCCGCGCGTTGCGCGCCCTCGGCTCGGATCACGACGTGCGCTGCCTCTCGCGCCGCGCCGGCTCGCCCTCGGCCGCTGCCGGTGGCGTGCCGGCCATAGCGGGCGACGTGCGCGACCCGTCATCCCTGCGCCGCGCCGTGGACGGCATGGACGCCGTCGTTCACTGCGTGCAGTTTCCCAACCACCCGGTCGAGAACCCCCGCCGCGGCTACACGTACGCCGCCATCGACGGCCAGGGCACCGTCAACCTGGCGGCGGCCTGCCGCGACGCGGGCGTCCGCCGCCTGCTCTACCTGAGCGGCGCCGGGGTGCGCCCCGGCCGCACCGAGCCCTGGTTCCGCGCGAAAGAGATCGCCGAGCGCGCCGTTCGCGACAGCGGTTGCGAATGGGTCATCTTCCGGCCGTCCTGGGTCTACGGCGCGCGGGACCGCAGCCTGAACCGGTTCGTCCAGATGGTGCGCTGGCTGCCCGTCGTGCCGGTAATCGGCAGCGGCCAGACGCGCGTGCAGCCGGTGCTCGTGGACGACGTGGCGCGCGTCGTGGCTCTGGCCGTGGGCCAGCCGCGGGCCGCGGGCCAGGTGTTCGAGCTAGGCGGCCCGGAGCGGCTGTCGATGGACGAGATCCTCCGCACGGTACAGCGCGTCCTCGGCCGCCACCAGCCGCTGGTCCACGTGCCCGTCGCGCTCGTCAAGCTCCAGGCCGCGCTCCTCGCGCGGCTCCCGAACCCGCCGCTCAGCCCCGCGGCGATCGACTTCATCCTGATGGACGAGACGGTCGATCCGCGGCCGGCGGAAGCACTGTTCGGCGTTACCTTCCGCGGCCTGGAGGCGGGCCTGCGCACCTATCTCGGCGCGCCCGGCAACCAGCGCCACCCCGCCGCGGGCACCGCCTAGAGCGCGTCGCACGTCCCTGCGTTCTCGCTCCGCGCCACGGCGGCCGCGCTCGCCGCATTCCGGCGTCACGGGCCGTTCGCAGCGCCAGGCACCGCCGTCCCGGTCGGCATCCGCGGCGCGCTACAATGCCATGAGGAGGCGCACATGGCGAAGGCCCCCGGGCGGAATGCGCCCTGTCCCTGTGGCAGCGGCCGCAAGTACAAGAACTGCTGCTTGCCCGCCGACGAGGCCCGGGAGCGCCAGGCTCGGGCCGCCGCTACAGCCCCGTCGACGGTATCGGTCTGGGACGTCCCCGACGAAGCCGACGACGACCTCGACGACGACCTCCTTCCGCCGCTCGGGCCCCCGCCGGACGACGCGCTCCTAGCAGCGCAGAACGCCCTCTGGGAGCGCTTCGAGGGCGCCGACTACGAGACGCAGATCGTCCTGTTCCAGGAAGCGCTCAAGAGCGAGGCCCTCGACGGCGACCTCGCGTTCGAGATGCTCGGCGAGATCCAGGGCGAGGCCCAGGCGCGCGGCGAGCTGGCGCGCTTCGACGCGCTGCTCGAGCAGCTCGCCCGCGAGGCGCCGGGGTTCTACGCGCAAGATGCCGCCTACTACGCCGCCTGGTCGGTCGAGAACGCCCTGGCCACGGGCAACCTGGGCCGCATCCCCGCCGCCCTGGAGCCGTTCGCCCGCGACCCGGCCGAGGGCCTCGAGGAGCTGTTCCGCGTCGCCGACCAGCTTCTCTACTACGACCAGACGGCGCCGCTACTCGCCACGCTCCAGCGCGGCTGGGAGCCGCTGAACGCGGCGCCGCTCGTCCTGCAAGACGCGATCGATACCTACGCCGACCTGATGCTCGACCTCATCGTCGTGGAGTATGCCCGCACCGACGACGCACGGCCCGACGATCCGGCCCTCGTCCGGCAGCTCGCCGCCTACGTCCCCGCGGAGGGCGTAGCCTTCTACCAGCAGAACATCGCGGCGCTGCTCGGCACGCTGGGCCGCGCCTGGCACGCGCGCGACTTCGAGTCGCCGCCGCGCGACGAGCCACGCGAGCGCCGTATCGGCCTGCTCGGCTGGGAGTGGGCGGGCACGCTGTGGCGCGAGCACGGGGTACCGCTGGGGCGGGCGGCGCTCGCGGCGCAGGCGCTGGTCGAGTACCAGATCGCGGGCGCGGCGAAGGGGAAGAGCGCGCAGGCCCTGCTCGTGCCCGCGCGCCGGCGGCTGGAGCGCTTCCTGAAGGACCAGCTCGACGTGCTCGACTACCGCGAATATCGGGCCGGTGCGCTGGTCGAGCTACTGCCGCTGTACCTGGCGTTTCTGACGGCCCGCGGCCTGCTCGACGCCCGCGCCGCCGCGCGGGCGCTCGCCGAGCTGCGCCCCGTCCACGACGAGTTTCTGCGCAAGCTCGCGGCCGACCGCGACGACCCCGCCATCGCCGCCGCGGTCCACGAACGCTGGCCGAGCGAGTAGCCCGGCGCGCGAGAGTCTCGGTCCTCCTCGGCGCCCGCGCTAGCCGCTGCCCTCCTCGGAGCTGCCCAGGCGCGCCGCGAGCTTGGCGCCTCGCGCCACCAGCCCCGCCTCCCAGCCGCGCAGCCGCCCCAGCGGCGGCGCCCCACCCACGCCCTCGGTTTCCTGCCGCGCCAGCGTCTGCCAGCGGCCGCCCGGCGCGTCCTGGCGCTCAAGCGCCACGCCCGCCGCCCACGCGTCGGCCGCCCCGTCGAAGTCCAGGCCGCGCGCCCAGCGGTACAGCGCGCGCTCGCGCCCAAACAGCGCCCAGCGCACCACTCGCAGCGTCACATCGCCCGCGCAGTCCCAGACCGCCACCACCGCGATCGCCCCACGCCCCAGCGAGATTCTCGGCTCCGCCATGCCGCGGTCGTCCGCCAGGGCCCGCGAGCCGGGGTCGCGCCCTAGTGCGAGGTCGTGCCGTTGGGAACCGGCCGGTCGGCGGCCCGCAGGTCCGCCGCCATCGCTCGCCCGCTCTGGAACTCCAGATAGTAGCGGCTCGCCATCGGGCCGTGCTCACCCTGGTACTTGCTGTGCAGGCCTGCGCTGCCGTAGGGCTTGAGCACCGGCGAGCTCATGCGCATGAAGTTAATCTGCACGATCTTCATGCCAGGGTAGATCAGGATGGGAAACTTCGTCACGTTGCTCAACTCGAGCGTCAGGTGACCGTGCCACCCCGGATCGACGAAGCCGGCCGTCGCATGCACCTGCAAGCCCAGCCGCGCCAGCGAGCTTTTGCCCTCCAGCCGCGCCACCAGGTCGTCGGGCAGCGTGATCGACTCGTAGGTATTGGCGAGCAGCACTTCCAGCGGATGCACGGCGAACGACTCGCCGTAGGGCACCTCGTGCGGCTCCATGAGTTCGTCGACCGGCGCCTTCACGTCGATGTACGGCCGGTGCGAGTTCCGGAACAGCAGCAGCTTGTTGCCCAGGTGCAGATCGACGCTGGACGGTTGAACGCAGTCGCGCTCTAGCGGCTCGATGGCGATGCGGCCGGCCTCGATCTCGCGCAGGATGTCGCGGTCGCTCAGAATCATGGCTGCTGCCCCCTCGTACTCCGCCAGACAAGCCCGCCTGGCTCAGGGTTGCCCCGCGCGTGCGGCAGCCAGCGAGCATGCGGGTTCGTGATCAATCGGTCACCCTGCCGCCGGCACGCCCTCGTCCGGCGGGCCTCCAGGCCCCCGGGGTGTTTCCGGAGTATAGCAACGGCGCGCTGCGAAGGCTCTAGGGCCGCAACCGCTTCGTAACGCGGCCGTAGTCCCGGGCGACCGCGCACGCCGCGCGGGCGGGGCCTGTACAATGACAACCGGCCGACACGCCCGGGCGTCCGCCGCGCCAGGCCCGCGTCGCGCGTCGCCCCCGGCGCCGCGATTCCCGATCGAAGGAGTATCGCCAATGGTCGCGCCCACCGACCACGAGAGCCTGAAGACGCTGCTGGCGACCGGCACGCGGATCCTCTACGAGCACGGCCTGGTCGACGCCTTCGGCCACCTCAGCGTCCGCCTGCCGGGCAGCGATCAGTTCCTCATCAACCCACGGCAAAGCCCCGCGCTGCTGCGGCCCGACACCGTGCTCACCATGACCCTCGACGGCGAGGTGGTCGAGGGCACCATGCGCGCGAACAGCGAGTGGCACATCCACGCCAGCATCTACCGGGCGCGTCCGGACGTGCGGAGCGTCGTCCACGCCCACACCGACATGAGCATCGTTTTCAGCATGAGCCCTGTCGGCCTGCGCCCCATCTTCGGCAACATGAGCGCTCAGTTCGGCGCCGAGCCGCTCCCCGTTTACCCGTATCCCCGCCTGATCACCGACCGCGAGAAGGGCGACCGCGTGGCGCAGACGCTGGGCAGCCGCACGGCCGTCCTGCTGCGCGGCCACGGCTGCGCCGTGACCGGCGGTGCGATCCAGCAGACCGTCATCCGACTGATCGAGCTAGAGCGCAACGGCCGCTTCCTGCAAGCGATCCTGGCGCAGAATCGCGGTGAGCCGCGCTACTGGTCGGCCGCGGAGATCGCCGAGTGGGGCGAGGGGCAAGCTCAGGCCATCGGCAGCGACCGCTACTGGGAGTACCTGACCAGCCGCCCGCCACGCTGAAACCAAACGCGTACGGTTGACATCGGGCGGGGGGAGTTGTGGTATAATTGTGCCAGTGGTTAATAGGGTCGCGCCGCGCGCTGCGCCGAAGTGGTTCCGCTCTGGCATCGCTGTCAGACAGACACCTCTCCAGACAGCTCACGATCGACGCCCTTGGCCAACTTTCGCTCCCAAGGGAGACACGCGTGAGCTTCGCCGACAAGACCCTGACCTGCCGCGAGTGCGGCCAGCCGTTCACCTTCACGCAAGGTGAGCAGGATTTCTACGCCCAGAAGGGCTTCACGAACGAGCCGGGGCGCTGCCCCGAGTGCCGCTCCGCGCGCAAGGCCCGCACGGGCGGCGGCGGGATGGCGTACGACAGCGACCGCGGGTACGGCGGTGGCAGCGGCTATCAGCGCGCGCCGCGCCAGATGTACGAGGCGGTCTGCTCGCAGTGCGGCGGGGTGGCTCAGGTGCCCTTCCAGCCGCGCACCGACAAGCCGGTCTACTGCTCCAACTGCTTCGAGCAGCAGCGCAGCTACCGCTAGCCCCGACTCATAACCGCAAGGCGGGCGGCGAAGACAATTGTCTTCGCCGCCCGCCTTCTTGCGTGTCGCTACCGAGCCAAGCCGACCCTTCGGGACATGGGACAGCAAAAGGGGCGGCAGGTGGCGAGCCTGCCGCCCCGACGCATTCGGCGCTCTCGGCGTCTATCGGCAACCCCGCATCACCCCTTTCGGCCCCCACTCGAGGCGCAAGCTCTGCCCGCATAGTAGGCCCCCCATCCCCATTGCCTCTAGCGCCCGGCCATCACGAGCCGGTCACAGCTCGGGCGCTCGCCGTTACGTGGACAGAAGTGCCACTTTCCGCCGCGCGGCTCCTGGTCGCGCCCATTTCGCCCGCCGCCAGCGGCTCTGCCCGAGCCAGCGATCCACGGGAGGAGCGTGTGATGGCTCCTGCGGCGTTCACGCCCCGGCCGCCGGCCGGCCCGACCACCGGCGGCCCGCCGGCCGGCGCGCGCGTGCTCGCGCGCTGGGCCGGTCGCGGCCGCCCTTGACGCCGCCGCAAGCGGCGGGTATCCTGTTCAGAGGTATGACATCATATCTCTGAACGGTGAGCCGCCACCCGCGACCGGATGTGCTGATGGTCCGCGCTGCCCGCCCCCGAGCCTTCCAGGCCATTGTCGAGCAGGTGCGAGCCGACGTGTTCGCCGGCCGCCGCCGCCCCGGCGACCGCCTCCCGCCCGAGCCGGTGCTGGCCGAGCAGTTCGGCGTCAGCCGCCTGGGCGTGCGTGAGGCGCTGCGCGTGCTGGAGCTGCAGGGGCTCGTCGAGGTGCGCCACGGGTACGCGGGCGGCGCCTTCGTCGCCGAGCCGAACGGCGCGGCGCTCCTGGGCGCGCTCGAGGACTCGCTGCGCCAGGGCCAGGTCGGCGCCGACGAGCTGTACCAGGCGCGCGTGCTCGTCGAGCCTGCTATCGCCCGCCTCGCCGTCGACCAGGACGCCGACGGGCTGGCCGGGCGGCTGGCCGACAACGTGGCTGCCGCCGAGCGCGCGCTGGCCGACGGCGCCGCGGTGTCAGCGCTCAACCGCGCGTTCCACCGCATCCTGGCCGAGCACGCCGGCAACCGCGTCCTGGCGCTCGTGATGCAAGCGCTGCAAGAGCTGCTGGAAACGCTCGACGAGCGCCGCCCGAACACGCCGGTCGTGTCGGCGCGCGCGCTCCAGGAGCACCGCCGGCTCCTCGACGCGGTGCGCGCTCACGACGGCGCCCAGGCGGAGCGCCTGATGCGCGACCACCTAACGCACCTCGAAGGCCGCGTCCGTAACGACATGGCGCCGCGCCCGCCTGCCCGGATCCCCTCCCTGTCGGCGCGCCGCCCCGAGCGTGCGGCCGCCGCGCCGTCCCATCGGACGACTCATCACGCATAGTGTCGCACAGAAAGGAGCGTGCCCCTCATGGCGATGGCGACGAAGGTAAAGCCCATTCAAGACCTGCGCGACTGGCTGGACCGCGTCGAGGCGATGGGCGAGCTGGTACGGGTCGATAAGCCCGTCGACTGGAACGAAGAGATGGGCGCCATCACCTACCTGGTGGCGAAGCAAAACCCGTCGCCGGCGGTCCTGTTCAACCAGATTCGCGGCTACGAGAACAGCCCTATCGGCGCGCGCTCGCTGTGGAACCTGCTCGGGCCCAGCTTCAAGCGCATCGCCCTCACGCATGAGGAGCCGGTCGATCTGCCGCGCCTGGAGCTGATCCGCCGCGTCAAGGAGAAGATGAACCAGCGCATCCCCCCGCGAGAGATCGAAGCGGGCCAGGCGCCCGTCTACGAGAACACGAAGACTGGCGCCGAGGTGGACCTGAGCCAGCTCCCGATCCCCAAGCACTGGCCGCTCGACGGCGGGCGCTACGCCGGCACCGCCGACTGCGTCATCACGCGCGACCCCGACAGCGGCTACCTGAACCTCGGCACCTACCGCATGATGCTCCAGGGCGACCGCGAGGTGGGCCTGTACTTGTCGCCGGGCAAGGATGCCCGCCTGCACATCACCCGCGCCTGGCAGCGCGGCGAGACCGTGCCGGTGGCCGCCGCCTGGGGCGTCGATCCGCTCTTCATGGTCGTCGGCTCCCAGACCTTCCCGAAGAACGTCTCGGAGTACGAGTTCGCCGGCGGTATCAAGGGCGAGGCGATCCCCGTCGTGCGCGGCAAGACCACCGACCTGCTGATCCCGGCGAACGCCGAGTTCGTGATCGAGGGCGAGATCCGGCCCAACTCCGTGAAGACCGAGGGGCCGTTCGGCGAGTTCCCCGGCTACTACGGGCGCCCCGAGGCGGGCTGCCCGCTGGTGAACGTCACCGCCGTCCACTACCGCACGCGCCCGATCCTCACCAACGCGCTGATGGCCGACTACCCCTCCTGCGAGCAGAGCGCCTTCTTCGGTGTAGCCCGCTCGGCCCGCATCTGGAACGACCTGGAGAAGCTGGGCGTGCCCGGCATCGTCGGCGTCTACTCCCACCCGGCGAGCGCGGGCGGCTTCGGCATGACGATCATCAGCCTGGAGCAGCGCTACGCCGGCCATGCGGCCCAGGTGCTCGCGCTGGCCGCCCAGGTGCCCGGCGGCGCCTACTACACGAAGTGGATCATCGCCGTCGACGAGGACATCGACCCCACCGACATGGACCAGGTGATCTGGGCGATGGGGAGCCGCAGCAACCCCATCGAGGACATCGACGTGCTGCGCAACACCTGGAGCACCTGGCTCGACCCGACCCAGAACCCGCCCGAGGAGCGGCCCTACGGCTCGAAGGCGCTCATCAACGCCTGCAAGGAGCACCGCTACCTGCCGGTGTTCAGCAAGCGCACGACGCTGCGCGAGAGCGTGTACAACAGCGTGGCGAGCCGCTGGCAGGAGCTAGGGCTGCCGGGCGAGGTGCCGACGGTGCGCGCCTTCGAGGCCGACCAGAAGGTGGTGTACCACGAGGTCGGCGGCTTCGAGCCGGGCAAGCAGCCCGGCGAGGAGAAGAGCGTGCCGCAGGGGGACGGCGTCCCGAACCTGCTTGGCGGCGAGCCGACCGTCAAAGAGCGCGAGGAGTTCGGCGGCGCCCCCTCCATGGGCTAGTGCGAAAGGGGGGTGGGGAATTCCCCACCCCCCACCTTGTCCTAGCCCGCGTAGCGGAAGCCGGTTTCCTGGAGGGTGAGCGGCTGGCCCGCCTCGCGCAGCCCGGCGGCCACCACTTCCCCCACGACCAGCGTGTGGTCGCCCGTCGCCTGCTCGCTCACCACTCGGCACTCGACGTAGCCGAGCGCGGCGGCCAGCAGCGGCGCCCCCGTCTCGCCCGCGCGGTACTCCGTCTGCTGCAGCTTGTCGGGCACGTTCCGCGACTTGCGCCCGAGCAGCCCGGCCAGCTCCCGTTGGCCGGCCGCCAGCACGTTCACTGCAAAGTGGCCGCCCGCGCGAATGAGCTGGAGCGTCCGGGCGTCGTTCTCGACGGCCACCGCCACGAGTGGCGGCTCGAACGAGACTTGGGTCAGCCAGTTCGCCGTCATGCCGCTCGCCACCGTCCCGTCCGTCGCCGTGACCGCGTACAGCCCGTACGGGAACAGCCGCAGCACCGTTTTCTTCGCCGCCTCGTCCATCACGCTGCCTCCCTGCCGGCCTGTCGCATTATACGGGCCCGTCAGAGCGCTGGTCGCCCAACACGTCAACCGCCGCGCCGGAGGACGGCGGCCGGCCGCGGGCGGATAGCTCCCGCCGCGCCGGCGCCGCGCGGGCGCTGGCAAGCTACTGGCCGAAGCGCGGGATCACGCGCGGCGAGGGCGCGGCTGGCGGCTGGGCCGGCGCGGGGGTAGCAGGCGCCGGCGCGACAGTGGCCGCGCGCGGCGTCGGCGCGGCCGGCGCGGCGGGGGCCGGCGGGCGCGTGGGCGCGGCGGGCGGCGACGTGGGTGTGGCCGCTTCGTCCCCGAAGCGTGGTGCCGGGCGCGACGCGGCGGTCGGCGTGGCGACGGGCACGGGCGCGCTCGTGGCCGGCGGCGCGGCGGGAGCCGGACGGAGCGTCGCCCGCGGGCGGACGACCGGCGTGCGCGTCATCGTCGGCGCGTTCGCCCATACGCCCCGCTTCGCGCTCCAGGCCTCCTGCTCGGCGGCCAGCAAGTCCTGCTCGTAGCGTGTGTCGGGCGGCTGCACGGCCGTCTGGATCAGCCCTTCCTCCAGCAGCGTCCGGTTCACCATCTCGCCGTCCACGTAGACGTAGCGGGGCAACTGCCCATTCTCGTCCACGTCGGTCACGTCCTGCTCCAGCTCAACCTCTTTGCCCTCGACCAGCTCGGCGTTACGCTGCGCGGCGGCCGCGCCGCCCGGAGCGCTCGGCCGACCAAAGGCGCCGGCGCTCGGCGCTTGCACGCCGAGATAGCGCACCGTCAGTCCGTTCTCGATCAGGACGCTCTGCCCGTCCCACACACGTAGCACGTGCGCCTTCTGATGGTTGATGAACGCCGCGGGCGCCCGCGTGGCCGTGGGCTCGGCCGTGGGCGGCGGGTCGGTCGGCTCGGGGAGCGGCAGCGGGGTGCGACGCGGCTGCGGCTCGGTGGGCCAGGGCGCGGGCGTGCTCGGCTCCCGCGGCGGCGCGATGGGCTGGCACGCCAGCCCAAGCAGGGCTCCGCCCAGCGCCAGCCCGAGCAGCGCGCCCCACCAGCGCGCCGCGCCCCGCTCACCTCGCCACGCTATCTGCCTGCCCACGCTCCTCAGCATAGTCGCCGCTGGCACCTAGCTTCAATGCATTCGCCCTCACGCCTGGACCACCAGAGGCGTGTCGCGGGACAGCGCGTACCGGCCACGGTGCCCCGGTCGTTTGCGGGCACCGGCCGACCGTTGACAGCGCGCCGCGAAACCATGAAGAATGCCCCAACTCATCTCCGCGCCCCATGGGCGCCCGACTGCCGACCGTGCTGGAGAACGCCATGCCAACCTTCTCGCGCCTCGCCCCGTTGCTGGCCGTGTTGCTCGCCGCCTGCGCGGCTCCGGCCGCCTCGCCAGCCGCGCCGTCCCAGCCGGCCGCGGCGCCGCCAAGCGCGTCGGCGCCCACGAGCGCGGCCGCAGCCGCCGCTCCGCCCACCGCCGCGCCCACGCCCGCCGCGGTCGAAAGCGTGAAGGTGGCGTTCAACCCGCAGCTGCCGGCGGCGCCGATCCTCGTCGCCAGCGAGAAGGGCTACTTCCGCGAGCAGGGTATCGAGATCGAGATGGAGCGCGCCGAGAACGCGGCGGTCGTCTTCCAGGCGCTGGCGTCCGGTGAGGTCGACGTGGGCCGCGGGGCCATCGCGGCGGGCACCTTCAACGCGCTGAGCCGCGGCGTGTCCATGCCGATCGTCGCCACGGGCCACGCGGAGCCGCCCAGCGGCGGGCGCACCGGCAATCCGGTGCTCGTCCGCAAGGCGCTGTGGGACAGCGGGCAGGTGCGGAGCGTGCCCGACCTGCGCGGCCACTCCGTGGCCATCAACGGGCCGGCGGGCGGCGGCGAGTACACGCTGGGCGCGGTGCTGAGCAAGAACGGCATGACCTTCGACGACGTGAACGTCGTCTACATGCCGTTCCCGGACATGGTGACGGCGCTGGGCGGCGGCTCCATCGACGCGGCCGCCAGCATCATCGAGCCGCAGGCCACCACGGCGCTTCGCCGTGGCTTCGCCGAGATTCTCGATCCCGCCCCCCGCCCCGGCAACCAGACGACGGTGATCTTCTACGCCCAGCCGTTCATCGACCAGCGGTCGGATCTCGCGCGCCGCTGGATGGTCGCCTACCTGAAGGGCATCCGCGACCTGACGGGCGACGGCTGGCGGCAGCCCGAGAACCTGGCGATCATGAGCAAGACCACCGGGCTGCCGACCGACCTCATCGAGGAGTCGGTCGCGCCCTACTGGGACCCTGATGGCCGCTTGAACCGCGAGGACCTCGCCGATCAGCAGCGGTTCTACATGGAGCGCGGCGAGCTGCAGTACCGCGACCTCATCCCGATCGACTCGCTCGTGGACGAGAGCTGGCTCGACGCGGCCATCCGCGTCCTTGGCCCCGCGCCGCGCTAGGCACTAGGGGATAGGGAAGCGGTAGAGTCGCGCCGCGTTCTCGGCGAGGATCTGGCGCTTCACGGCCTCCGAGACGTCCGTGCGCTCGCGGACGCTGCTGGCGGCGCGTGGCCAGATGCCGTCCCAGTGGGGGTAGTCGGAGGCGAACAAGACCCGGTCGGCGCCCGCCCACTCGACGGCCTGCGGCAGCAGTGCGTCCTCGGGGTCGAAGCTGACGTAGCAATGGCGGCGGAAGCGGGCGCTCGGCCGCTCGCGCACGCCCGGCAGCAGGTGCGGCAGCTTCTCGTAGTGTTCGTCGAGCCGCTCCAGCCAGTAGGGCAGCCAGCCACAGCCGGATTCGAGGAACACGAACGGCAGGTCGGGGAAGCGCTCCGGCAGGTCGCTGGTAAGCACGGTGGCGCAGGCAAGCATCTGCTCGAAGGGGTGGGAGACGGTGTGCGTCAGGAAGTAGTTGTCGAAGCGGTCCACGCCGGCCGTGGGCAGGCGCACCCCCGTCGCCTGGTGGAACAGGATCGGCGCCTGCAAGCGCTCGGCTGTCGCGTAGAACGGATAGTAGTCGGGATGATCCAGCCGCCGGCCCTGCACGGGCTCGGGCGCCAGCACCACCCCCCGAAAGCCTAGCGTGCCGACCGCGCGCTCTAGCTCCGCGACCGCCAGGCGAACGTCACAGAGGTTGACAGCGGCCACGCCGAACAGACGGTCCGGGGCCGCGGCACAGTAGCCGGCCAGCCAGTTGTTGTAGGCGCGGCAGAGCGCCGTGCCCAGCGGGCCGTCGGGGATCGCGGCCAGGTGCAGGCCCGCCGACGGGAAGAGGACCGCCGCCCGGATGCGCTCGACGTCCATGTCGGGCAGCCGCTGGAGCGGGTCGCGGCCGCCGGGGCGCACGCCGCTGCCGAATGCCGACATGTCCGTCGGCACGCCGCGCCCCGGCCCCTCCTGGATCGCCCAGACGCGCCCCTCGGCCTGCAAGCGGCGCGCGGCCTCCCGAAAGGCCGGCTCCACGTCGTCGGTGTAGATCGACCACGGCTCCGCGACGTGCGCGTCGGCGTCCAGCGCCCAATCGCGAGCGACCATGCTGGCGCTAGCTCCGCCCGGCGGGCGCCAGGTACTGCTCGGTGCGGCCGCCCATCGGGATGACGCGCGTGCGCTCGTAGCCGCGCTCGACCTGCGCCATGATGACCTCGTCGGGCTGGCTCAGATCGACCGGCTCCGCGATCACCGCCCAGCTCGTCTTGCCCGTGAGCCAGAACGCCTCGGTGCGGTTGCCCTCGGGGTCGAAGAAGTAGCAGCCGATGGCGCTCACGTGGCTCACTACCTCGTGCAGCCGACAGCCCCACGCCTCCAGCCCGCGCCAGACGGCCCGCACGTCGTCCAGCGTGTCGACGCGCAGGGAGATCTGGTTGATCAGCTTGTCGGTGCTCTCGGGATCGCCGCGCATGAGGGCGATCTCGTGGTCGGTGGCCTCGGGATCGCTGCTCAGGAACACCGCGCCCCAGCCCATGTTCTGCTTCGTCACGGTCATGCCGAGAAAGTCCCGGTAGAACGCCGTCATGCGGTCCAGGTCGCGCACGTAGATCCCCACGTGCCCCAGCTTTGTCACCCGCGGCATAGCAGCTCCCTCCGTGGTCAGCGCTCCGGCTCTCGTGGGCGCAGTGTAGCACGCCTCAGGGCTGGATGGCTTCCAGGAACCAGTCGTCGGGCAGCTCGCGGCCCAGCCCGCAGCCGCGCGCACCCTGGTAGGCGCGGGCGCCGAGCGCCGCGAACTGGATGCCCACCCCGAAGTTGTTCATGAACAACGTCAGCTCCTCAGGATGCTCGCGCCCCGGCACGTTGCCCGCGAGCACGTCGGCCAGGTCCGGGTACCGGCCCCAGGCGATGCCGCGGCCGCGCTGCGTCTGGGCGAGCGCCTCCTGGCCGGTGGGGGTGTGGTGGTCGATGTCGGCTTGGCGCGTATGGGTGACCACGCGGTCGGCGCGCGCCAGCGCGGCGTCGCTCATCTCGAACTCGCGGATGAACCCGACGTGCATGCCCGGCAGCAGCCACGCCGCGTCCACGACCGGCGTCGCGCTGTTCGTTGCCGTCAGCACGATGTCCGCGCCCTCCACGGCCGCGCGGGCGTCGTCCACCGCCTCGATGGGCACGCCCAGGCGTGCCGCCATCTCCGCCGCGAACGCGGTGCGGCGCGCGGCCGTCGGGCTGTAGACCCGCACGCGCTCCAGCTCGCGCACCGCCGCCAGCCCCAGCAGCTGCGAGGCGGCCTGCGCGCCCGCGCCGATCAGTCCCACCGTGCGGGCGTCGGGCCGCGCCATCGCCCGCGTGGCGAGCGCGCTGCTCGCGCCCACGCGCAGCCGCTGGATGATCCCGTCGGGTAGGACGGCGAGCAGGCTACCGTTCTCCAGGCTGAACAGCAGAACCAGCCCAAGAAACCGCCCGCCCGGCGCCGCCGGCACCTTCACGCGCCGCGTCACCCCGTCGGTCGTCTCCGCCCGCAGCACGTCCGAGGTGAGGCGGATCGCCATCACGCCCAGCGACTGCCCACCACCCTCGACGGTCTTCAAACAGTAGCTACTGCCCGGCAGCGGCCCGGGCAGGTAGGTCTGCGACTGCGGCCGGTTCACCGCCCGGCCGGCCGGCAGGTCGCGGTACACGGGCTCCAGCGCCGCCAGCGCGCCGGGCATGTCGAGCACCTGCTCGACGTCCTCGTTCGTGAGCAACAACGTCATCGAACCACCACCAAATGGGGGATAGGGGGCAGGGGTTGGGGGTTAGGGAACGAGGAAGAGTCGCTATCCCCCAACCCCTGTCCCCTATCCCCTGCTAATTGCCCGCACGCCGCTTGCACGTCGCGGCCGCGGCTGCGACGCATGCTGCACGCCACGCCCCGCTCGCGGAGGAGCGCGGCAAACGCGGCGATGCGCGCGGGCGGGCTGCCCTGGAAGGCCGCGTCGGTGGGATTGTAGGGGATCAGGTTCACGTGCGCGATGCGGCGGGGCAGCAGCGCCGCCAGCCGCGCGGCGTCGGCAGCCGTGTCGTTCACGCCCGCCAGCATCACGTACTCGAAGCTCACGCGCCGCCCGCTGCGCTGGGCGTACTCGCGCGCCGCCGCTAGTACTTGGGCGATCGGGTAGCGCGCGTTGATGGGCATGAGCGCCGTGCGCTTGGCGTCGTCGGCCGCGTGCAGCGACACCGCCAGCCGAATGCCGAGGTCTTCGCGCGCAAGCTGCCGCATGCGGTCGGGCAGCCCGCTCGTGCTTAGGGTGATGCGGCGCGGGCTGAGCCCCAGCCCCTCCGGCGCCAGCAGCAGGCGGATCGCGCGCACGACGGCCGCGTAGTTCGCCAGCGGCTCGCCCATGCCCATGAACACCACGTTGGGCGCCGCGTGGCCCTCGCCGGCCTGCTCGACCTGGTCGACGATCTCGCCAGCGCTCAGGTTGCGCAGCAGCCCCAGCCGCCCCGTGGCGCAGAACGCGCAGGCCAGCGCGCAGCCCGCTTGCGACGACACGCAGACCGTCACGCGCCCCTCGTCCGGGATGTGGACCGTCTCGATCTCGCGGCCATCGCGCAGCCCCAGCAGGTACTTCGCCGTGCCGTCGCGCGACTGCGCCCGCCGCACGACCACGCTGGGCGCCAGCGCGTAGCGCTCGGCCAGCCGCGCCCGCAGCGCCGCCGGCAGCGTGCGCACCGCGTCCCATTCTCTTGCGCCCTCGACGTGCAGAGCGTGAAACACCTGCCGCGCCCGATACGCCGGCTGGCCCAGATCGGCCATCACCGCCGCCCACTCCGCGGGCAGCAGGTCGAGCGCCAGGGGCAACTGGCCATCGGAGGTCATGAGAGTAGGCTCCTGCAAGCGCGACGAGAACGCGCGAATTGGTAATGCATGTAAATTGTACCCGATGGCTGCGGCCGGTCCGCCGCCTCAGATGCCCTTGGGATAAAGCCCCATCGCGGACCACTTAAGCCATCCTTTGGTAGCAATGCTGGCTGTCACCCTTTGGAACTCGCAGCGCAGCACCTGCTCAATTTTGAGCACAGCATCGCACAAATGGCGAGCAGTGGTTTCGAATATATCTTCGCATAGCATGTCGAATAGTTGCGTCAGCGCCGTCTTGATATGCACCAATATGATGCTATCGCGCCAAGATCTTGGATCATCTTGTGGATCGTACATCAACCAGTATTTGTTGAAATTGGACTATGCATCTCGAAGAGAATAATGTTGATTCGGACCGCCCCATACCTGATCTGCGGTTCCTTCGTCCTGCCCATCCTCTTCTCAATAGCACAGCTCGCAGATCTCGTAGTCAGCCCGTTTCAGCAGAGTGGGGTATCCACAGCAGGGGCAGCAATGCCGCCTGCCAATGCTCAGCCAGAACTCATCTCCGTGGCGGCGGTTATCACGATAGTGTTTGAGCCACTCCCGTTCAGCAGTCATCGCGTTCACCAGATCGAGTCGTTCGTTCGCTACGTCACTGTAGCCTCCAGGCGGAGTATACTGTCAGTCCGCCGGCCGAGGAACGGGCGCGGGGCGGCGGGCGTTGAGCCAGACGCTGGTGGCGTAGATCGCCAGGACGCCGAGCGGCACGGCGACGAAAGCCTCGCCGACGCCAACGACGCCGGCCACGCCGCCGGTGAGCAGCGGGCCGAGGAGGGTACCCAGGTCACTGGCCGCGTTGTAGCTGGCTGAACAGGCGCCGCGGCTGAGCGTGGTGCGGTCGGACGCCTTCGCCAGCCCCAGGGTGTTCGCCATCATCATCACGCCGCGCGCGCCGCCGAAGGCGACCTGGAGCGTGCCGAGCAGGATCACGTTCGTGGTGAGCGGCACGACGGCGAGCGCGAGGATCTGCGCCGCCAGCCCGCCGGCCGCCACGCGGCGGTGGCCGAAGCGCGCCGAGAGCCAGCCCGCGCCCAGGCGCGACACCACCTGGGTGCCCGAGAACGCCCCGCGCATCACGCCCAGCTCGGCGAGCGTGACCCCGGCGGCCAACAGGTAGAGGGGGAACAGCGCGTACTGCATGCCGAACAGGAACTGCAGCAGGAAGCCCTCGATCAGCACGATCAGCAGCAGGGGCTCGCCCAGCGCGCGCAGCTGCAGCCCCAGGCTGACCGATCGTGCCGCGGCTCGGCGCACGGGCGGCTCGACGGCGAGCAGCGTGACGACGATCGCCAACAGTGGGTAGCACGCGACGCCGACGAACGCCGCAGCGAAGCCGAACTGGTTGGCAAGAAAGCCGGCGGTGACGTTCCCCAGCGCGAAGCCGCTCGAGTTGGCCGCCGTGAAGTAGGCCGTCGCCCGCTCCCGTCCGCGGTCGCCGGACAGGCTATCGAGAAACTGGGCGAGGTTGACGGTCGAGCCGAGCCCGTAGCCAAAGCCGCTTACCAGTCGCAGCGCGGCCAGCGCCCAGCCGTCGTGGAACAACGGGAACGCGGCAACCGCGACGCACTGAAGCAGCAGCCCGATCACAAGCAGCCGCCGCACCCAGCCGGGCCGATACCAGCGGCCGCCGGGCAGGCGCGAGGCCAGCCCGGCCAGCGCGTAAAGAGCGACAAACGCGCCGATGGCCGGCACCGAGAGCCCGTTGTCCTTCAGGTACGGCGTGAGCACGACGCCCAGCCCGCCCTCGCCCGTCGCGATGGCGGCGGCAATAACGTAGCCGAGCGTCGTCCCCTGGAGCCGCACCGCCGCGGCGCTCAGGCGGGCAGCGGCGCCGCCTCGACGCGCGCGCACAGCGCCTCGACGCTGTCCGGCGGGGCGAAGACGAAGCCGTGGCCCGGCGCGATCTGGCGAATTCCGAGCGGGGCAAGGCGGCCGTAGATGCCCTCGCGCAGCTCACGGCTGGGCACCGAGCCGACCGTCATCGGCGCAGCCGCCGCCAAGAGGTCGGCCGGTGCAATCCCCGTCGGGTCGAGCCGCTGGCCGAACAGGTCGGAGCTAAACAGCACGCCGTGGCGCTCCTCGAACGCCACGAGCCCCTCCCACAGGTGCATCTCCCAGGACACGAGCACGAAGCGCAGGCCGTGGCTGCCGAGGTCGAGGCGGTCGCCGTCCTTCACCACGAGCGGATCCGGGCTGAGCCCGAAACCAGTGATTTGGCGCGCGGCGACGGCGGCGGCGACCGGCCGCGCCGCGGCGCAGCGGCTCACGAACGCGGCCAGCGCTCCCGCCTCGTCGCTCTCAAAGTGGGGCACCACGAGGTAGCGCAGCCGTGCCGGATCGAGCACCTCGCCGAGCGCGTGCCACAGCGCCTCGAAGCCGCCCACCGCGCCGGTCGAGACGAGCGCCGGCTCGTCGGCCGCCACAAGGTATTGGTTGAAGCCAATCCCGCGCGCCGCCTCGTAGAAGCGGAACTGGTGGATGCCGGGCGCGATCTCCACGTGACTGTACATGGCACTCCTCACCGGCGGTGGTGCTGCGGCTTGTCGTGGGGCCTCGGGATGCTATTGTAGGCCATCCCGGCGCTCGCCGGCCCCAGTCCGCACGGCTCGCGGTAGCCTGTCCGATCAAGAGATACGCGGCTCAATAGTGGTAGCGGGCCTGGAGAAAGTCGATACGCTCCCCGCGGACCAGGTAGACGAGGCGGTGTTCCTGGGTCAGGCGCCGCGACCACACGCCGGCCCCCAGGTACATTAGCGGCT
>JAJPHF010000066.1 GCA_021325365.1 Pseudomonadota bacterium | reverse complement strand
TCGACGAGGATCTTGACCGGCACCCACTGCGTCACCTTGTTGAAGTTGCCGGAGACGTTCTGCGCCGGCAGCAGCGAGAACGTGGCGGCGCTCGCCGGCGTGACCGCGTCGACGCGCCCCGTGAAGGATTGCCGTAGCGCGTCCGAGTAGACCTCCACGGTCTGGCCGGGCTGGACCCGCTGCACCTCGTTCTCGTCCACGTTGGCGTTCACCCAGACGCGCTGTGGATCGACGAGCGAGTAGATGGGCTGGCCCGCGCTCACGGTCGCGCCGACGTTGGCCGACCGCGCCGCGACGATCCCGCTGAACGGGGCACGCACCGCGGTCTCCGCGTTGGCGCTGCCCGTCTGCCCCTGAAGCGGCGTGTTGCCGAGCGGCACCGCGCCGACCTGTTGCGGCACGGCGACGACGGCGATCACCTGGCCCTGCTGCACGGATTGCCCGACGTCGACGGCCGTCGAGACGACGCGGCCCGCGTTCAGCGCTCCCACCTGCACCAGATCGCCCGTGACCTGCGCATTGTCTGTGCTCACAAAGTAGGTCGACTCGTACCAGTGGCGATAGCCGATGACCAGGCCGACCAGCGCGGCGATCACCAGGGCCGGCACGATCAGCCGCCGGCGCCAGCGGCGAGAGCGCGGCGGGGCGGCCGCGGCCGCCGCACCGTCCTCGGCCGCCGTCGCCTGCCCGTAGTTCGCCTCCGGCGCCACGACCTCGATGCTCCGCCCGCGGGGCGCGTGCCGCCGACTGGCCGGGCGCGGGTGGGGCCGCGCCCGGGCGCGCGCGGCCCGATGCGCCGTCGGCCTACGCACCGAGCTACCTCCTCCGCCGCCTCCGCCGCGCGTGGTGGCTCGCCGAAACGCTGAGCAAATGTCGGACCACCCGCTCAGCTGGACGCGGCGCCCCGGATGCGCACGGGATCGCCGTCGCTCAGCGCCCCCTGTCCGTCCACCACCACCTGGTCGCCCGGCGCCAGGCCGCTGACCACTTGCGTGCGCTGGCCGTCGGACACGCCGAGGTCCAGCGCGCGGAACTGCGCCTTCCCGTCCACGACCACGAAGACGCCGCTCTGGCCGCCGCGCTGCACGATCGCCGCGTTGGGCACCAGGATGGCGCCCTCCGCACTCGTCTGGCTGATCTGCACTTGGGCGAGGATGCCCGGCCGGAGCGCGTCGGCAGGCTGGGTGGGCACCAGCTTCGTCTCGAACGTGCGATTCCGGGTATCGGCCGCGGGCGCCACGCTGGTCACGACCGCGGGGTACTGATGCCCCGGATCGGAGGCGACCGCCAGCAGCGCCGGGCGGCCTACGGCGATTTGCTGCACGCGCGCGTCCTCGACGTTCACCACGACCTCGACCTCGTTGGTGTCGAGCGTGACGACCGGCGTCGTCGGGCTAGCCAGCGCGCCCTCCGAGAGCAGCTTCGCCGACACCACCCCGTCGAATGGCGCGACGATCTCCGCCTCGGCGGCCTGGGCCTGGGCCAGATTGTAAGCGCCGCGGGCCTGCGCGACCGTCGCCTGCGCTTGCTGTAGGTCCTCGGGCCGGTAGGGCTGGGCGCGGAGCGCGGCGGTCTCCGCGGCCTGTCCCACGGCGTCCTGCTGCTGCCGGACCTCCTCGGCGGTGTAGGGATAGCGCCGCAGGTTGAGCGTCTGCACCGCCTGGTCCACGGCCGAGACGGCGGCCTGGATGTCCGCGGCCTTGGGCCCCGCCAGCACGTCGGTTAGGCGGCTCTGCGCACTCGCCAGGTTCGCGTTGGCCGTATCGACGGCCGCGCGCGCGTTGGCCACGTCGGCGGCCGCGGGGTTCTGGAGCGCGGCCCGCCGGGCGGCGGCCTGGGCCAGGTTGCCGCGCGCGGCCTGGATCGCCGCCTCGGCGGCGCGCACGTCCTCGGGCGTCCCGCCGGCCCGCAGCACCTCCAGCCGCGCCTGGGCGGCCCGCAGCGCGGCCGTGGCGGTGTCCACGGCGCTGCGGGCCGATGCGACCGTCTCCGGGGCCGGATTGCGGAGCTGCTCCTGGCGCGCGAGCGCCGCCGAGAGGTTGGCCTGGGCCGTCTCGACCGCCGTGCGCGCCGTCTGGACCGTCTCCGCGGTCGGGTTGAGGATCTCCTGGAGCTGCACCTGGGCGGTCGCCAGGTTCGCCTGGGCCTGCTCAAGGTTCGCGGTGGCGGCCGCGATTTCGGTCGGGCCGGGGCCCTGCGGCGCGACGCCAGGCAGGCTCTCCTGGGCGGCGAGGAGCGCGGCCTGCGCCTGCTGCAGCGCGCTCTCGGCGGCGGCGCAGGTCTGGCTGACCAGGGTCGTGCCGCAGGCCGCGCTGACGGCCGCCTGGGCCACGGCCACCTGCTGGTTTAGGGCCGGCAGCTCCAACGTGGGGTTGCTGACGCCCACCGGATTGGTCTGGCCGCGCAGCTGCGCCAGGGCCGTGCGCGTCGCCTGGAGCTGGGCGTACGCCGTGTTCACCGCGGAGGCCGCTGCCTGGCGTTCCGTGGGGGAGCCGCCGCCGAGCACGGTCGCGAGGTGCTGCCGCGTGGCGTCCAGCGCAGCCTGCGCGCTCTCGACCGCGGCCTGTGCCGCGACCTGGTCGGAGACCGTGCCGCCGGCGAGGATCTGCGCCAGGCGCTCGTTTGCCGCGTCCAGATTCGCCTGGGCGGTGTCCACGGCCGCCTGGGCCGCCTGCAGCTGGTCGGGCGCGGGATTGCGCAGCGCCTCGCGGCGGGCAAGCGCGGCCTCGACATTGGCCTGGGCCGTCACGATACCGGCCTCGGCCGCCTGCTGCTCTTCGGGCGCCCCGCCGCCGAGGAGCTGTGCCAGGCGCTGGTTCGCGCTCTGGAGATTGGCCGCGGCCGAATCCGCGGCGGCGCGCGCCGTGTCCACCTCGGCCGCCGTCGGGCCTTCCAGGAGCTGGCTCAGGCGGGTCTGGGCCGCCGCCAGCGCCGCCTCGGCCGTGGCCACGTCCTCCGTCCGGCCGCCGCCCTGCATCTGCTGGAGCCGCGCCTGCGCGGCGTCGAGCGCCTGCTGCGCCGCCCGGACATCCTCGGGACGGGCGCCCGCCTGCATGAGAGCGAGGCGGGCTTCGGCGGCTTGCAGCGCTCCCTGCGCTTGCTCGACCTGAGCGTTGAGCTGCGTCCGGTCGAGCACCGCGATGAGGTCCCCAGCCCGCACCTGGCTGCCGACGTCCACCAGCAGCTGCTCGATGCGGCCCGTCGCCCGCGGCAGCACGTTCACGCTCGCCCGCGGCTCCACCGTCCCGGTGTAGCTGAGCGCCTCGCTAATGGCGCCCCGCTGCACCGTCTGGACCTGGACAGGGACCGCCGCCTGGGCCTGGCTGCTGGCGGGGGCTACCTGATGCCCGCAGCCCGCGAGCGCGAGCAGCGGGACCAGCAGGAGGACGCGCGCGCCCCCGCCCGTGTGGCGAGTGGCTCGTGGCGAGAGGGACCGCGCGGCCTTACGCATGTTGCACCTCGCCCTAAGTGTCTGGCGAGGCGAGTGTGCCGGTTGGGCTACGCCCAACCGGCACACTCGCCTGGAGCTTGCTTCGCGTCGCGGGAGAACGGCCCGGCCGCCGGGTGGGGGCGCCGCGCGGTGCCCCCCACCCGCAAGCAGCCTCCTACCGGCCGTGCCCGCCCCTGGCAAGTTCCGTACCAGCGCCGCGAGGAGCGCCCGACGATCAGAAAGCGTTCGGGCCGCCGCCCACGAAGGTGGGCCAGCTGCCGCAGCCGTCGACCACCGTGAGGGGCACCGTGGTGGCTTGCCCGACCGTCGCGTGGTGGACCGTGAAGGTCGTCAACTGGGTCTCTAGCGGCAGGGTGATGGTCCGGTTCCCCGAGAACTCAGGGGTTCCCGCTACGTCGATCAGCGCGTTGGTGGCCGCGCCGAACTGCAGTTGCTGCAGGCGCGCGTTGCCGCCCGCCGCCACGGTGACGCTGAGCTGGTTGGCCCCGGCCGGCTGGACCGTGACCCGCACCGCCGGCCGCGGGGAGCAGACCGCGGTGGGCGTGGGCGTGGCGGTCGGGGCCCCGACGACGGTCGGGGTCGCCGTCGCGCCCGGGTTGGTCGTCGGGGTTGGGGGCAGGACCGGCGTGTTCGTCGCGGTGGGCACGGGCGTTGGGGTGCTGGCGACGAAGCAGCACAGCGCCAGCCCGTGGCCCTCGCCGGCGGCCACCGCTGTGGCGCCGTTCAGGCCGCTCACCTGGACCCGGATGTCGCTCTCGCCCCCCGACGTGCCGGTGCCCAGCTCGCCAAATTCGTTTCGGCCCCACGACCAGACGGTGCCGTCGCCGCGAAGCGCCAGGCTAAAGGCATCGCCGGCCGCGACGGCCACCACGCCGGGGAGGGCGCTGACCGGCACCGGGGTGGTCCGGATGTCCCCCGACGTGCCGTTGCCCAGCTGGCCGGACTGGTTGGCGCCCCAGGCCCAGACGGTGCCGTCGCTTTTCAGGGCCAGGGCGTGAAAGTACCCCGCCGCGATGCCGACGATGCTGCTCAGGCCGCTCACCTGCACCGGGGTACTGCTATCCGTCGTCGAGCCGTTGCCCAGCTGGCCCGAGTCGTTGGCGCCCCACCCCCACACCGTCCCGTCGGTCCGCAAGGCCAGGATGTACTTCGACCCCGCCGCGATGGCCCGGACGCCCGTCAGGCTATTGGCTTGCACCGGAACCGTGCTGTAGGACAGGGTCGAGCCGGTGCCCAGCTCGTGGCGATCGTTGATCCCCCACGCCCAGACCGTGCCGCTGCTCGTCAGCGCCGCGCTAAACTGGGTGCCCGCCGCGACCGCCGTGACGCCGCTCAGCCCCATCACCTGCCCGGGGACGCTGCTCCCAGTGCTGGTGCCGCCATTGCCCAGCTGGCCATAGGTGTCGCCGCCCCAGGCCCAGGCCGTGCCGTCGCCCTTCACGGCCAGACTGTGGTCGAACCCCGCCGCGATGCCGACCGCCCCGCTCAGGTCGACCACCTGGCCGGGGGTGGGAATGCACGCGCAGCCGCCAGTGCTGGTCGTGCCGTTGCCCAGCTGGCCACTGCCATTGTTGCCCCAGGCCCAGACGGTGCCGTCGCTCCGCAGCGCCAGGGTGTGCCCGTTACCCCCCTCCAGCGCCGTGAGGTTGCTCAGGCCAGGGACCTGGCCGGGAGAGGGGTTGCACGAGGGGCACGAACCGACACCGGCAGTCGTGCCGTTGCCCAGCTGGCCGCTGAAATTGGTGCCCCAGGCGAAGGCGTTGAGCGACGTGCCCTGCGCCGCGACCCGCCGCAGGGCCGCCCCGCTCAGCTCGTCCACGGCCCCCGCCGGCGCCCCCCACGCCGCGCTGCCCGGGAACACGCCGATTCCCTGGGCCGCCAGCGCAAGGATGAGCCCGATGCCCGCCAGCGCCCCACCGAAACCGCCCCTAGCCCACCGCATGGATTCCCCTCCTCCTGTCCGGTCGGCCTGGCGCCGGCGGTCGTCGGCTGCGCCTGGACGCGCCCGCGGCACGGTCCGAGTCCGCCGCGCGCGGTTGCCCCTGGCAAGGCAACAGCGGCCGCGGGCGAGGACAGCCGGCGCGTCGCCCCCCTTCGACGAGCGCGGCGGGCGGCACACCCGCCAGGATGCCGACCGAAAATAGCGACCGGCAGCATAGCCGAGCCATCCCCTCGCGAACGATTCCAGCCCAGGGGCTCGCGCCGGATCGCGGGCGGGGCAAGCTCTCGCCCGCAGGCGCGGAGGCGGCCGGAGGCCGAAGGGGGCGCTAGCGCGATGCGCGGCCCACACGCTAGGAAGCGGCTGGCGCGTGTCCGGCGAGTAGCGGGGCCGGGGTTACGGTTCCACCGTGAAGGGAACGCGGTTCGACTCGCGGCCGTCGTCCTGCAGGTAGACATCGTAGCGGCCAGGATCGCGGTACAGCTCGGGGGGCACCGAGACGGTGAGGGGACAGCCCTTGTCGTCGGCAACGGCCAGCACCTGGCCGGCGAGCATGACGGCCGTGCCCGGTCGAGCGCCGGCGCAATCGACAAAGAGCCGCGAGGGGCCAAACGGCTCGTTATTGAAGCCCTGGCCAGCCCGCGTGCCCGTGGGCTGGACCCTGTTCATCTGCAGGCGACCGGGCGCCTCGGACCAATCGAACACCGTGAAATAGCCGGGGAACACCACCTGCTGGATTACGGCGTAATCGACCTCTTGCGCCCGCGCGACGCTTCGCGTCACCACGATCCGGGCCGCGCTCGCCTTGGTGGCCGGCCAGGCCGCGCCGACGACCACTTGCTCGTGAAGGTCCTGGCCCGCCCAGACTCGGTCCCAGCCATGCTCGGTCAACAGCCACACCTCCATAGCATCGATCGGCGCGACCAGCACATTGTGCACCTGGGACTGCAAAGCATTGACGACCTGGACATTCGTCAACTCGTAGCTGCCGGCGAATTGGAGTTCGACGAAGTGGGGCCCGCGGTTACGACGCGATAGCCAACTGGTGTGCGCCCACTCAGGTTGATACTCGACGACCCGTCTGGGATTCCCAATACCGCCGTTGTCGTTCTGGGTTGAGTCGGCCTCGACCCGCAGAATCTGAAGCGGCTTCAGCGTAGGGCGATCCATGGACGGGGGGAGCGCGACGCGATAGCCCGGAAAGTATATTTCGTCAGCCTCCGCTTGATCCTGTCGCTGGCCTTCCCGGACCGTGGTACGAAAGACGACACGAACGCCAGCCATCACAGCTCGTGACCAGCGCGCATGGACCACTGGCGATTTGCTCAGACTCTCGCCGTGGTAGAGAGGGAGCCAGGTGCCGTCGATCTGCCCGTATACGTCGAGCGAATCGGGGCGAATGGCCTGCGGGCGATTGGCGAGCACCAGCTCGTCCAGCTCGTACGGCTGGGCGAACGCGATCTCGAGCCAATGCGGCTCGGCGGCCCGCTCGGAGATCCAGTCGGTGATGCCATCCTGGCTGATGCCCCCGTCGAAGGCCCTGCCCGGGCCATACGTCCCGAGCGCGGTGGTCAGCGACGAATCCGCGGTCACGGACGCGACTTCAATCATCTTGGAGCGGTCCGGGAAGTGGATGCAGTCCTGGCCCGCGCAGTCGTAGAGGGCGACGCGGGCATCCATGTCGAGTAACTGGGCCGGGCTGATACCGGTGCCCGCCTCGTCGAAGTGGGCCTGGTCCACGACGCGCCCATACGGCGGCGTGAAGACCAGCGGCCGGGGCGCGAAATCGAGCATCTGCCCAAAGGCCGTTCGAGTCGGCAACACACCGGTCGCCGTTTGCTGCCAGGTGGGCCACGCGATGCCGGCCGCGATCGCGCACGGCAACACGTAGCGGCCGACGAGCGCCACCCGGCGCCACGTCACGGCCCCACGAACGAGCGGCACAGCCGCCCAAGCCGCCCGGGCGGCGACGTCCCCGAGCGTCGCGATGCCCACGGCGGCCACGAGCATCAGCACCGGCTGGAGGATCGCTTGCGTGTGGTACGGCACGACCCGGGCCGAGAACGTCATGCCGATGCCGAGTGCCAACGTGGCCACTAGGGCGACGGCGACCGGAACACGCACCCGCGTTCGCCACAGCGGTCGCGGGACCAGCAGCGCCAGCCCGCCGAGCACCGTGAAGCCCAAGAGTGCGGGGCCATCCTGCTTGAGATACTCGGCCCACCATTCCTGGGCCTTCTCGGCGTAGGTGACCTCGTGTCCGTAGACCTGCTCGGAGACGACGACGTTTGCCTGCGCCAGCGCCGCGTAGCTAGCGAGCATGTCGGGGAGGTGCAGGACGAGCCGGCCGACGAGGTCCACTACGAGTGCGGGGAGGACCAGGCCAACCGCGCAGGCGAGCCCGGCGCGAATGATCTTCGCCTTGTCGGGGCAGTAGACCAGCCAGGCGAGCCAGTAGGATGCGAGCAGCGGGCACACGAGATACAAGGCCGTGTAATGGGTGAGACAACCGATGGTGAGCAGCCCGCCGGCGAGGCTCATTCGCAGGAGCAGTCCGCGCGTGAGCGGAGCCTGGCGCCAATCCAAGCCGAGCAGCATAGCGATACCGGGCAGCGCGAAGAGCAGTCCGACCAGTCGAGAGTCTAGCTCCGTGCTCCAGAAGACGAACAGCGGGTTCACCGCCAGCAGCGCCGTGGCGAGAAGGGCGATGGTCTGGCGACGGGTGACCACGCGGACCAGGCAGGCGTACAGCAGGAGTATGAGCGCGTGCAGGACTACGTTGTAAGCCATTAGGCCGCGGTAGAGCGCGACGTCCTGAGGCGGATAATCCGGCAGTGTCAGGCCAGGTATGGCGAGCTGGAGCTTGAGCGGCAGATAGGAGAGCAAATAGAAGTAGAGGACGTTGACGTGGGCGCCGCTGAACGCGGCACGCCAATCGTACACGGTATCGAGGCCGGTGCGGAAGACGATCCAGTAGTCGTCCCGGAAGGCACCGTAGTAGTACCAGAGGTCGCGACTAATGGTGGCTAGCCACGCGGTGATGACGGCGATGATGGGAAGCCAGCCAAGCGCGCGGCGCGCTGCCGCCACGTTCAGGCGCGGCAGGATGGCCGTCGCTGGTGTCCTGGCGAACTGGTATAGCTCGGTCGCTCCCTTCATGAGCCCGGCGTCGCCGTCCCTGAGCAGCGCCGCCATCGCGGCCAGAGGGCGGCACCCGCCGCCCGCCACATGATCTTCATTACCCCCCTCTCGGCGCCTGCCAGGGCATCGCCCCCGATTGGCGCGCGCCCGCCCCCGGCGGCCGCCTCGGCGGTGCGGCCCTGGCCGCTGCCGCGAGACGTTCGCTCGCTGGCGACCGAATGCTACGATCTGCCGCGTCCGCCCCGCAACCGATTCGCGCGGCGCGTGCATGGGAGTCGGTCGCGCGTCGGCCGAGGCCGGAACGACCGACGCCGCTGCGTTGACGCGCGCGGCGGGCGCGCGTAGACTACCCCGGGCGCCGCGCGAGACGGGCGAAGCCCACGGCGCCCCGCCGACCCGGATCCGCCTCCGCCCCCTGCCGCTACATAACTTTCGACCGCTGGTGAGGAGCCGCCGACCGTGAAGCTGCGAGTCGCCTACATGATGAATCCCCGCCTCGCCCCGCTGCTGGATGGCACGGTCAAGGCCGAGGGCGTCGACCTGGAGTTCGAGCTGGGGCTCTCGTCGCACTGGTTCTATCACCACCTCACCCGCAACGATTTCGACGTCTTCGAGTACTCCATCTCCGATTACCTGATCGTTCGCGACCGGCCCGAGCTACGCCACCTCGAATGGACCGCCCTTCCCGTCTTCTTGCTGAAGGCGTATCCGTCCCTGCACACGCACGTCAACGTGAACGCGGGCATCAGCAGCATGCGGGACCTCAAGGGCAAGCGCTTCGGGCTGCCCGACTACGAGATGACGGCCGGGCTCTGGATGCGCGCCATGATCAAGGAGCTGTACGGCATCCGGCCGCAGGATATCGAGTGGTACGTCGGGCGGCCGCGCGGCATGGGCCGCAGCCTGGAGCTGGGGCTCGACAAGCACCCGCCGACCGGCGTCTCGCTGAGCTGGCTGCCCGAGCCGGGCGCGATGCAGCGCATGCTGGAGGCCGGCGAGATTGACGCCGCGTTCCCGGGGACCGACATCCTGCTGACGGCCGGCCCGACGGTACGCTGGCTCTTCGAGGCCGACGCGGGCCGCGGCTTCTTTCAGGAGTTCTACGCGAAGACCGGCTTCCTGCCCTGTAACCACACGATCGTGGTGCAGCGCCGCATCCTGGAGCGCGACCCCTGGGTGGCGATGGCGCTCTACGAGGCGTTCGAGCGTTCGAAGCAGGAGTCCTACCGCCGCGCGCGCGAGGCGCAGAGCGCCTATCTGCTCTTCCCGGGCGACGACTTCGCGCAGCAAGCGGCGGTCTTCGGCGCCGATCCGTATCCGTCGGGCCTCGCCGCCAACCGCGCGATGCTCACAATGGCGGGCCAGGAATCGTTCGAGGAGGGCCTGATCTCGCGGCCGCCCGACGTGGACAGCCTCTTCTGGGAGACGGTCCGGGGCACCTGACGCTCCGCGCGCTCCCTCCCATCCGGCAGCACACGCGGCACGTCGAGGAGGCGTCGTGGACGAGCCGAGCATCATCGGGGCCGCGCGGCCCCACGTCGAAGGCCCCGCCAAGGTGACGGGCGCCGAGCGCTACGCCGCGGACTACACGCCGCCGGGCACGCTCTGGGCGAAGGCGCTGCGCAGTCCCCTGCCCCACGCGCGCATCGTTAGCATCGACACACGGGCCGCCCTGGCGCTGCCGGGCGTGTACGCGGTCCTGACCGGCGCCGACCTGCCGCCCGATACGCGCGTCGGCCGGCAGATGCGTGACCTGCCGGTGCTGGCCGCCGAGCGCGTCCGCTTCGTGGGCGACAAGGTGGCGGCCGTCGCCGCCGTGGACCCGGACGTCGCCGAGGAGGCGCTCACCCGCATCGAGGTGGAGTACGAGGCGCTCCCCGCGGTCTTCGATCCGCTCGCGGCCATCGGCCCCGACGCGCCGCTGGTCCACGACCCGGCCACCGTCCGCGCCTGGGCCGTCCCCCACCAGACAGTGCCCGAGCTGCCGAACACCTGCGCCTACGAGACCTGGCGGCGCGGCGACGTGGCGGCCGGGTTCGCGGCCGCCGACGTGGTGCTGGAGGAGACGTACCGCTGGCCGACCCAGCACCAGGTCTACCTCGAGCCACACGCCTGTCTCGTCCAGCTCGCCGCCGACGGCCGCGTGCTCGTCTGGGCGTCGAACAAGGCGCCCTACCTGCTGCGCGGCTACCTGGCGGCCTGCCTGGGCCTGCCCGAGGAGCGCTTCGTCGTCCACGCGCTGCCGGTCGGCGGCGACTTCGGCGGCAAGGGCTCGGCCATGGACGTGCCCCTGGCCTACTTCCTCGCCCAGCGGACCGGGCGCCCCGTCAAGATGGTAATGACCTACACCGAGGAGCTGCTGGCGGGCAACCCGCGCCACGGCGCGGCCATCACCGTGAAGCTGGGCGCCACCCGCGACGGCCGGCTCACCGCCTGCCAGACGCGCATCCTGTACAACAGCGGCGCCTACGCGGCGTTCAAGCCCACCGACAACCTGATGCTGCGCGGGGCCGAGAAGGGCGCTGGGTCCTACGCCCTCCCCCACGTGCAGATCGACGCCTACATGGTCTACACGAACACCGTGCCCGCCGGACACATGCGCGCGCCCGGCATGCTCCAGGCGGTGTTCGGCATCGAGTCGCTCGTCGACGCCATGTGCCGGCGGCTCGGGATGGACCCGTTCGCCTTCCGGCGGCTGAACGTGGTGGGCGAGGGCGAGCTGTCGCCGGCGGGCGAGCGCTACCGCGAGGTGCGGGCGCTGGAGACGCTGGCCGCGGCGGAGGAAGCCTCGGGCTGGCGGCGCCCGAAGGCCGGCCCCTACGTGGGCCGGGGACTTGCGCTCACGAACAAGCACCCCCGCGGCGGCGGCCAGCACGCGCGGCTCGAGGTCGCGGCCGACGGCGCGGTGACGCTGGTGGTCGCCACGCCCGAGACGGGCACCGGCCTGCACACCGTGCTGCGCCAGATCGTCGCGGCCGAGCTGGGCCTCGCGGAGGACGCGATCGCCGTGCGGCTGGCCGACACGAGCGACTTCCCCTACGACGCCGGAGTGGGCGGCAGCCGCCTCACCCAGATGCTCGGCGCCGCCTGCCAGAGCTGCGCCCGGGCCGCCCGTGCGGCGGTGCTGCCCGTCGGCGTGGCCGTCGGCCCCGGCGGCATCGCGGCGCCACCCACTCCGGGGGCCGCGGGCTGGGCCGCGGCCGCGGCGCGGGCCGTCGCCGCGCACGGCGCTCCCCTCGTGTTCGACGCGGACTACCTGGCAGCGCCGTTCAATGGCCTCACGGCCTTCCACGCCCACGTGGCGGAGGTCGCGGTGGACCCCGAGACCGGCCAGGTCACCGTGCAGCGCCTGACCGCGGCCGCGGACGTGGGCCGCGTGCTGAACCCCCTGACGCACCAGGGGCAGATCGACGGCAATCTGGCCCAGGCGTTCAGCGCCACACTCATGGAAGAGCTAGACGTGACAGCCGGCGCGCCCACCACCCTGCACCTGGGCGACTACAAGGTCGCCACGATGGCCGATCTACCGCCGCTCGTCACGGCGCTGGTCGAATCGCCGACCGGCCCCGGCCCCTACCACGCGAAGTCGGTCGGGGAGGGGCCGAACGCGCCCACCGCGGCGGCCATCGCCAACGCCGTCTACGACGCCTGCGGCGTACGCATCACCGACCTGCCGATCACCGCCGACAAAGTCTGGCGCGCGCTCCAGTCCCGCGAGCCGCGAGCCACCTCTGGACAGTGAGGCCGAGTCTATGGCATAGTTCGCTGGCTCTGCCTGGGGTATGGTATGCGCGGCTGCTTCTGGTTGGTTCTGCTCGCCCTGTTCGTCAGTCTAGGGCTTGTCGCGGATTCGCTCTGGACGGATACGACGACTGCGCGCGCTGGTGAGCTTATCGGCGTGGCGGACGATATCGACCGGGACGACCCAACCGCCGCGAATTCTTCCGAGCCCGCTGCCATATCATCTGCGGACCTCCTCTCTCCGGTTGGTCCGCTAGCCCCGGGAGACGTCCCCAGACTCTCTCGCGCGCCGAGCTTTCCTGAGGCTGCTCCTACTCGGCAGCCGATTCATAGCACCCAGTCCCTGCTTGCAGGCGGGCGCCAACCACAAGCCTCCCCCAGCCGCTCCGCCACCGCCACCCCCCTGCGCTGCTAGTCCAGTTCACCTCCCAGCAGCCAACTCGCCTACTACCTGTGCTGTGCTGGTGCTCGTCCTTGTACTCGGAGCACCACCCAGGCTACCAGTATGAGGTGAACGAATGTCATCCTACGTTCCCCGTGCTCCTCGCGCCACGCGCAACGATCACTCCCGGCCGCATGCAGTGACGGCCACGGCTCACCGCAGCCAGTCACCAATCCGCGTGGTCATCGTCGACGATGATCGTCTGTTGCTAGAACTGATGCAGGCCCGACTGGTGTGCGTTGCTGACGTCGAAGTGGTCGGCACCGCCGAGGACGGCGCCGCCGCACTAGCTGTCATGCAGCAGTTCCGACCAGATGTCCTTATCCTTGACCTGTGCTTGCCAGGAATGGATGGTGTCGAAGTCGCTCGGCGGGTGCTTGCATCCTTCCCCCAAGTAGCGATCCTCGTCGTGACTGCCTTCGGCCACTTCTGGGACTATCGTGCCCTCCTACGGATCGGTGTACATGGCTATCTCTCCAAGACCGCCTCTACAAACGACCTCCTTCTGGCCCTGAATAGCGTGGCCCAGGGACAGAGAATTATGCCGGGAGTACACCCCCTACCACACAAGGAGCGCGAGACGATTAGCCTAACGATCCGAGAGCTCGACGTGCTGAAACTCCTAGCTGCTGGCCAGCGCAACGCGGAGATTGCTGATACTCTCTGCATCGCAATCAAGACCGTAGAGGACCACATAAGACACCTGTTCGCTAAACTTGAAGCACGCTCACGTACAGAGGTTGTCCTTAAGGCCCAGCAACAAGGCTTGCCACTGCATATGCCACGAAGCATGCCCAACACACCATAGTCTTGCCGGCGCGCCCCGGGCGCTCTCCGCGGTTGGTATAGGTCGCTCGGACGACGTTCTCCTCGGTGAAGCCCCGCCTCCACCACGCCGGCAATCCAAGTCAGGGTTTACCTTGGATCACAACCAGGGGTTTCCACGATTGTGCGTGCCAGCCACTGGTTGTAGAGTGACGTAGCAGGATGCCGTTAAGATGGGCCTAACCAAATGCTGGGGGAGATCCTGTGCTTAGACTAGGTCTTCCGGACGAGACGGTCCGGCGTGTATGTTCCTGCCTATCAAGTGGCTAGCCCCGTTGGTTGTCATTTTGAGCAAGCAACTTCAGCTCCCAGTTGGGGTGGGCGCCATTCACCTCGGCATCCTAAAAGGTGTGATATCGCTATTGCGGACGGCCGGTTCCACTGGTCGAGTAGCGGCACAGTGCTTGGACCGCCGTGCGCCCGTGGCCAGTTGATGTAACCCACATCCTGCTTCCTAGTCCAAAGGGTCCGTGGTTACCTGCTTAGCTCGCGTCCTGCTCCTCCCGTTCTCTTGCATAGCTAGCAGCCTGATCAGCGATAGGAGAGTACACGATGGTGTCCAAGTCTACCGTTCTCTCACTAGTTGCCCTACTTCTACTAAGTGGCGTTGGGACCATTGCTGTAGTGGACGCGCAAACGTTCGCTCACGGGCAGCACTATACTGGCCCTCTGATGAATGGTGCTACTGGGCAATGGGCGGACAAGGCTACGTCCGATGCTCCCATCGGGAATTACCCCGGACTCTGGGCTGCAGCGCCGAACGGACTAACTGATGGGGCCACTAAGCACGTCGAATCAGGTCCCCTTAAGATATGCCAGAACCCGGACGGCAGCCCGGGACCCTGTGGGTTCTATCCGTATGCTACGTTTAGGCTACCGGGTGTGCCGACGCAGTTCCGTGCGGATTGGAGCAAACCTCTCGCGCTGGGCGGCTACTACACCTTCCAGACAGTCAATACCGGGTACTACTCGAACCAATGGTGGCCGATGGTGTACTACGGTGGAGCATTCTATAATCTGGCCGCCCTATGGGGTTATTATGCGATAGATATGGGGCAGCCAGACTTCCAATACGTATCATCTGGTGGCGACAGCGTATGCACTGGCTGCCCCATGGGATATCAATTCCAGCAGAACCACCAGTTCAGGAGAGGGCAAGATTTCGGAACCTACACGTGGACACCATGGTGCAAAACCTATGACAACATCCAACCAGCTGGTTACGCCGTCCTGTACCCCGCTGTGCCATACTGCTACTCGGGAAACGGCTGGTACGCCTACAACTAGGCCACCCGTTCTGTGGGGACTAGAAAGGAGACGATATGCGTCGACATGTGCGGTTCTTCTTAGGTGCTGGCGCCTTGCTCAGTGCAATAACCTTCCTTAGCTACACGCAAGCACAGGTCCTACCAGGATCCAGACCGACCCAAGGCACCAACGCTGCCCCGCTCGGCTTTCACGATATATCGCCGGAGGAGAAAGTGCGGAGGGCGAGCACTGCGCCGAGCCAGGTAGCACAGTGGGCCCTTCGGGACGTGGGCAAGATCTACGGCGTAGCGAGCGGCACACCGCAAGTAGTCCTCTCTCGCCACGTTCGTGCATCGGAGCTCCCCACACTCGGCATCCCATTCGGTGCCGTTGTTGATGAGTCTCCTCCGTTGACTCTCGTGATTCTGCGCGGCGACTTCGATATGCACAAGGGACTGTTCGGGAGCCAGTATCACGGCAACTCGTCGCCTGAGCAGGCTAAGCTCACGCACGTCGCCCTGGTGTATGATCTCTGGGCCGGACTGCCTACTGCTGGGTACGGGTCTATCCACGGTGGGATGTTCAGACGGGCATTGAATGATCCGAGCTTGCCAAGCGATCCTCCAACTCATCCGCAGCCGACAGCGAGCCCTCAGGATCGTATCATCGCTAACCCATCGATACCCCCTGGCCTGACCCCGGTGTCCGGTGCGCCTGCGACCTTACCGCCCACGCCGAACACGCTAAGCGTCACGCCGACGCCAGCCAACACCAATAATCGCGCTCGGTAGCGCTGCGCCATGATCCCGAACTAGCCACCCTGCAGGGCGGCTAGTTCCTTATCATCTTCGCGTGGACAACAGTAGACGGGAGAGATCCAAACGACGGGAGACGTGACGGATGGTTATTGAGGCGATACTTGCATTGAGTATCCTGAGCCTGTCGCCATCGACGCTGCAGGGTAGCCCGACCCCTCCGGTTTCGCCCTCCCCCGCGGTCACTGCCGAGCGCGCCGAACAGATCGCCCGTGCAAATATGCCCGCGGTCATCGGTGCGGACGCGGTCAGGCGTTCCGATGTCGAAGTGCGGCCCGCGCCTGGCGGCTGGATAGTGATCTTTCACGATGCACGCGCATCTTGTGCCGAGGGCTATTGGTGGCCGGGCGCCTGCACGCATGTCGCGTTCGGTACGCCTGCTAGCTTTGAAGTGTACCGGGACGTCTATACCTGCGTGAATGGCGATGGGATGCTGTATGGGTTTTCGGCAAGCTTTCAACCGGTGGGGCCGGGAGAGGAGCAACGTTGTGGACGGCCGCCGGCGAGCCCGATAAGTCCTCCACCAGGTCCCCCGGGTGTGACTCCGGTCTCCGGCGCGCCCGCGACCTTGCCACCCACACCGCCAGTACGTCCCAGCGCCGCGACGCCAGTGCCCCCTGGGAATGCTCAGCGCATTGCTGGAGAGCAGCCGACGCTATCGCCCTTGGATGTTCCAGTAGTTCCCGAGGCTGCCACCCTATTCCTAGCGCTCGGCGGGCTCTTCGTAGTCGCTGGACTTCGCTGGTGGCGGCCCTAGCGCTGTAGCCGCACTCGTAGGCGAAGCAGCCTATTGCACCAGAACCGGACGGGGCGCCGGCGGTGACTCGCGCGCAGCCCCTTAACCGCGCGGCGCGAAGAGCGGCTGTAACGCTAGGTGGCGAGCCGCCGCCGGGTGAAGCGCCGGGCCGGCCAACGCCCCCCGCCGTCACTGCTGGTAGAGCTGGTCGGTCCACTGTTGGAGCGCGTCCACGTAGCTGTTGTCGTAGAAGTCGGTGGCCTTCGCGCTCTTGGCGTTGGGCGCCTGCGACTCGTCCAGCACTGCCTGGATCACCTCTTCGGAGACGCGCGGGAAGCGCGGCAGGGCGCCGACCACGTTGTCGTACGCCTCCTCCTGGAAGCGCGGATCGTCAGTCTTCGTGTACTTGCCGATCGCCTGCATCGCGCTCGGCTTGTCCTCCCGCGTGAGCTTCAGCCCCTCGATGTACCCTTTCAGGAACCGCCGCACCGTGTCCGGGTTCTCGCGGGCGTAGCGCGCCGAGGTCGTGATCGCGTCGTGGATGAACGGGATGTGCAGGTCGCCCAGGTTCACGATCTCCTTGAAGCCCAGCTCGCGTGCCCGCAACGTGGTCGGCGCCGAGAGCAGCGCGGCGTCGGCGAGGTGCTGCTGCATCGCGGCCAGGATCGAGCCGACCTCGCCGAAATGAGCGATCGTCACGTCCCGGTCGGGGACCAGGCCGATGCGCTTGAGCAACAGGTACGTCGCCTGGTCGCCGGTGGCCGCCGGCCGCGTGCTGCCGAGCGTCTTCCCGCGCAGGTCCTGCAGCGAGTTGATCGACGGGTCGCCGTACAGGCTGAAGAGGAGGATCGGCAGCAGGTCCGCGATGACGACCAGATCGCTCCCGGCCAGGTGCGCCTCGATCACCGACGGCCCGACGCCCGCGAAGGCGATGTCGCCCGCCTGCAAGCCCTGCGTGACCGTGGTGGCGCTGCCCACGTAGGTCAGGTCCACGTCGAGCCCGTACTTCGCGAACAGGCCCGCGTCCGTCGCCAGGTACAGGGGCGCGAAGGCGTTCGCGTAGGAGCTATAGGCCACGGTGGTGTGCTGCAGCGAGGCGTTCTGCGTGTCCGGGTCCACGCCCGCCGCCCCGCCACTCGCCGCCGCCCCGCCACTTGCCGCCGCCCCGCCATTCGCCGGCGCCGCACCGCTGCTCGCGCGCGTGGCCGGCGAGCTGCTCGCCCCGCCGCCGGCTGACGGCTGCGCCGCCCCGCCGCAGCCCGCGATCACGAGACCAAAGCTAACCAGGACTGCGAGCAGGGCTGGCATCTGCCGGCGTGGACCGCTTCCCCACCATCTCACTGGACCGTTCCTCCTGTGTTCGTGACCGCTCGCGCGGCGCGGCGAGTCGACGTAATATTCTCACTTGTCGCGGGCTAGCGGGCCGGCGCGGCCGGGGCAGCGACGGCGGCGCGCGCCTGCTGGGCATAGCTGCGGTCGATCCAGCTCTCCTCGGGCGGCAGCGGCGGCAGGTCTTCGAGGTCGCGCAGGATGCGAATGACGTTGCCGACCGGCGCGTCGCGCACGTCGGTGGAGTCGATGGCGCCGGGGTTCTGGACCACGTAGTAGTCGTAGATCTGCTCCGCCACCTCGCGCGGGCTGTGCGCCTGGTCCGCCACGAGGTCGATCAGGGCCTCGCGGTGCTCGGGCGCCTTCGCCCACTGTTGCGCGCGGCCCAGCGCCGTCAGGAAGCCAACCAGCGCCTGGCGGTTGTCGGCGCTGTTCAGCCAGTCCGCGCGCACCCACCAGCTGTCGAGCGAGTACTCGGGCACCAGGTCCGCGAAGGCGGCCAGGATGCGGTAGCCGTCGAGCCGCGCCCGGAAGTTCACTGGATCGGTGAGGATCGACGCCGCGACCCCGCCGGACTGGAGCGCGGCGTACCGCTGCGGGTTGCCCCCGGCCTGGACCAGCTCGTAATCGTCGTCGCCCAGCCCGTGGGCCTTCAGCATGTAGCGCACGATCGTGCCGCTCCCCGCGTGCAGGCTGGAGGCGCCCACCTTCTGCCCGCGCAGCCCGTCCACGCTCGTAATCTCGGGGCGCGACACCAGCTCGTAGGGCGTGGTGATGTTGTAGTCGCCGACCAGCTTCAGCGCCGCGCCCTTGCTGAGGGCGATGAGCGCCGCGTCGGTGGAGGCGTTGAGGACGTCCAGGCTGCCGCCGAGCAGGGCGGGGATCGCCTGGTTGGTGTCGAGCGTCGTCCACTCGACGGTCAGGCCGGCGTCGTGAAGCAGGCCCTCCTGCTGCGCCACCCACATCGGGTAGAAGAAGCCGGCCAGGCCCTGCACTGCCACTTGCAGCGTTCGTGGCGCCGGGGCGGCGGGCGGCGCTGGGACCTGCGGCGTGGGCGCGGCCGTGGCGGGCGCCGGTGGGGCGGCCGACGGGGCGGCGCAGGCGCCCAGCAACAGAGCGACGACAGCGCCGGCGGGCAGCCACGCCGGCAGGCGCGGGATGGTAGTCATGGCTCCTCCGGGGGGCAGCCGGCGCCGTCCGAGGCGGACCGGGGCATTGCTAGCCGCATCATAGCGCAAGCGCGCACTGGACGCTTTTTCCGGTTTGCCACTATCCTACTTTGGAACGGCCAACGTTCGAGATCCCATCCGACGCCGGCGTCCCCCTCGTCCTCCCCCTCTCCGAAGGGAGAGGGGGGCAGGGGGGGGAGGGCCGGTCCCTCCCCCTCTCCCCCTGGGAGAGGGCCGGGGTGAGGGCCCGCCCCGATGGCCGAACCGCCGGGCCGGATTCGGTGTGAGGCGAGCAGGACGCCAGGCCCCGTGCGGCGAGAATCGCGGCCCAGGCGGGCCGGGGAGCGGTGGAGAGACGATGTCCGAGTCGATGGCAGCGCTGGGCGACGCCGGAATCGAGGTGTTCGCGTACAAACTCGGCGCCTTCCGCACCACGCTCAGCGAGCGCGAGCGGCAGATGCTCGACACGATGCTGCTCGCGGCGAGCGGTGGCGCGGCCGACGATGTCGAGGGCTACGGCTTGACGCCGCTCTCGGCCCGTCACCTCGCGCTCGCCGCGATGATGGCGCTCGGCCTCGGCGCGGCCACGCTCAGCCCCCTCGCCGCCAGCGCGGCCCAGGCCGCGCCGCTCGACCAGCAGTCATTGAACGTCAGCACGGGGGGTAGCCTGGGCTTCACGCTGGTCGACACGCCTATCCAGGAGCAGCTCCAGCGCCACGGCGTGGGCGCCGAGCGCGACCTGGTCTGGAGCGCCCAGTTCACGTCGCGCTGGGAGCTGAACCCGGGCCAGCTCGACCGCTGGAGCGCGCAGGCCGTCGGTCTGATCGCCGACCAGCTTGGCAGCGACGTGCGCCTCGCCGGCTACGAGCGGCTGGACGCCAGCGACGTGGGCGAGCAGCAGGTCGCGTACCGCTATCAGCTCGTCTCGGCCAGCGGGCAGCCACTCGGCGAGGCGACCATCGTGGTGTTCGCCCGCGGCAACCGCGTCGGCATGACCGGCACCGGCGCGATCGGCACGCGCGCCCCCGTGGACGCGGCGACCCTCGCGCGCGTCCTCGATACCAGTCCCAACCGTGGCTAACCGCTGGCCCCTCGCCAGCCCCTTCTCGCTTCCAGTGGTTTTCGGCCGGCGCCAGGCTGCGGTGCAGCCCTACGTGCCGATGATCCAGCGCGGGCAGACAGAACGTGGTTGCACCCAACGAGCACCGCGGCTGGCATTTGCCGCGCACCATAGAATAAGGTCAACATCCGCCAGCCAAAACGGGAGGGACCATGCCACCCGATCCAGCCCCGTTCCAGCCCGAACCGCGGTGGACGGTGGGCAGCCTGTATGGCCTGCCCGAGGGCGCCGTGCCGACCGGTCCCCCGGGCGCCCCGGCGGCGGAGCCTGCGGGGATTCCGCCAGGAAGACAAAATGAGCGCGGGGCGGTGCGCGCCGGCCAGCCCGCCGACACGGTGACCCAGGGCACCGATAGCGCCGGCGTCGACCGGGTCGACGACAACTCCGGATCGGCAACGTCGAGTGGAAGGACGCACCCGGCCATGGCTAGTGGTACTCGGGGTAGGGTGCCCATCGAGCCGCAGAGCGTCGACGCCCCGCTGTCGCGCGCCGCCGTCTTCCTGGTGGTGACCATTGCGCCGGGGGACGAGGCGCTGGCGCGCGCCCGAGCAGTCATTGCGGACATCGGCAGTCTGGTTCGCGCCGTCGGTTTTCGCCACCTCGACGGCCATCTCTCCTGCAACGTCGGCATCGGCAGCAACGCCTGGGACCGGCTCGGCCAGGCGAAACGCCCAGCCCAGCTACGCGAGTTCTCGGAGGTGCGTGGGGCCGCCCACACCGCCGTGGCGACGCCGGGAGACCTGCTCTTCCACATCCGCGCCGAGCGCAGCGACATGTGCTTCGAGCTGGAAAGACTCCTCCTCAACGCGCTCGGCAGCTCCATCACCGTCGTAGACGAGGTGCAGGGGTTCCGTTATTTCGACGACCGCGACCTCCTGGGGTTCGTGGATGGTACGGCGAACCCGACGGGCAACGCCCTTTATCAAGCCGCCCTGATCGGCGACGAGGACCCGGATTTCGCCGGGGGCACCTACGTCGTCGTGCAGAAGTACCTGCACAATCTCACCGCCTGGGGCGCCCTCTCCGTCGAGGAGCAGGAGCATATCATCGGTCGCACCAAGCTTGACGACGTCGAGCTCGCCGACGCGGGTGGGCGGAAGTCGCACCGGAGCCTGACTACCATCGTTGATGCGCAGGGGATCGAGCACGACATCCTGCGCGACAACATGCCTTTCGGCCGCCCTGGGCAGGCCGAGTTCGGCACCTATTTCATCGGCTACTCCCGTGACCTCTCGCTCATTGAGCACATGATCCGCAATATGTTCGTCGGCGATCCCATCGGCGAGTATGATCGCATCCTCGACTTCTCCACCGCCGTCACCGGCACGTCGTTCTTCCTACCATCGCATGACCTGCTCAAAAGCCTCGGCGCCTGACAGGCGATCACCCGTCCGGTTCGGCAATGGCTGATAGCGGATGGCATTCCGCGTCCGCGTAGCCCGCATAGTACGGAAGCCGCCGTGAGGATGCCGCACTACAAGATCTTGCGCAACGCCGAACCTTTGTGCGCGGCGATGTGATCGGTCTTGTCGCTCTTGATTTCATATTGTGGGTCATCGGGCGTGGCGTGATGGGTGTAGCCCTTGTAGTCGAAATCGTGAGTGTGCACCTTGATGATACGTCCGGAGACGCGGCCAGCCTCGGAGTTCCAGCTCACGTGGTCGCCAACCTTGAAGCGTGCCGTCATGTTCGCATCCTCGCCGCGGTCACGAAGGAGTCCTTCTTCACAGGATCATCCTGATCTGCATTATAATACGGTCAGCTATCACGCCAAACAGTCGGTCGCCCGCGCTCGCCAGCCAGCAGGGGCCACGACCGTCAGGAGCGAGTCAACCATAGCCTCACGAGTTGCGGACAGCGAGACGCCGGCACGCTCGGTCAGCCGCAGCGCCGCCCGCCGGGACTGGGCCAACGCAAGTGTCTACACCGTCGGCCATTCAACCCGGACGCAAGCAGAGTTGACCGCCTTGCTCCGCCACTACGGGGTTGCCACCCTGGTCGACGTCCGCGCCATCCCGCGATCGCACCACAACCCGCAGTTCAACCTGGAGGAGCTGGCCAGGGCGCTGCCTGAGGCGGGCATTGCCTACGCCCACCTGCCGCGTCTCGGGGGACTGCGGCGAGGAATCGGCGCCGCATCGGCCAACGACGGGTGGCGCAACGCCAGCTTCCGAGCCTATGCCGACTATATGCAGACCGCTGATTTCGCGCACGGCCTCGAGGAGGTACGCTCGCTCACCAACGCCGGCCCGGTCGCGATCATGTGCGCGGAGGCCGTGCCGTGGCGCTGTCATCGCTCCCTGATCGCCGACGCCCTCACGATCCGCGGCGTGGAGGTGCGCGAGATCCGGAGCCTGACCCGAACCGAGGCGCACAAGCTGACGCCCTTCGCCCGCGTCGATGGCCTCCGCATCACCTATCCCGCCGTCGACGCGGCGGCGACCGAGGAGCAGCGTTCGATCGGATGAGCTCGCTATGCCGCTAGCTAAGCGGCCGGCCACTCATCGCCGGCCGCGGTACTCGGTAAAGTAGTACAGCATGCCCGCGAACACGTTGAGCACGATGAACATCAGCGTCCAGGTCGACTTGGACTCGCTAGTCAGATAGTCGTTCTTGGTCATGTCCGAGAACATCGACACCCAGAACACCAGCAATGGCACAATCGCCAGCAGTATCAATATGGCGATCAAGAGCTGGGTCATGCCACCTCCGCGGCAGGCGAAGCAGCGGGCCGCAGGATAGGCGGCCGGCTAGCAGCAGCATACCACCGGGGCCGGACGCCGCTCGGGCGCGCGTCAGCAGATGCGCGGGAGCTGCTCGCCGGCGGGCACGTCCACGATGCGGCTGCCGCCCACACAGGTGCGCAGGTACACTACGCCGGCTGGCTCGGCCACGACCGCGCCGATGACGGCCGCCTGGGCGCCGAGCGGGTGGGCGCGCATCGCCGCCAGCGCCGCCGCCGCGTCCGCCGCCGGCACGATGGCGATCAGCTTGCCCTCGTTCGCAACGTAGAGCGGGTCGAGGCCCAGGATCTCGCACAGCCCCTCGACCTCCGGCTGGAGCGGCAGGCTCTCCTCCTCCAGCACGATGCCGACGCCCGCGCGCTGGGCGATCTCGTTCAGCGTGCTCGCCAGCCCGCCGCGCGTCGGGTCGCGCAGCACGTGAACGTCGGGCGCGGCGGCGAGCATCGCCTGGACAAGCCCGTGCAGCGCGGCGGTGTCGCTCGCCAGCTCCACGTCGAAGTCCAGTCCTTCGCGCCGCGCCATGATCGCCATGCCGTGCTGCGCGATCTGGCCCGAGACGAGCACTTGGTCGCCCGGCCGCGCGCGGTCGGCCGAAATTGTCACGCCCGCCGGCACGACGCCCACGCCGGTCGTCGTGATGAAGATGCCGTCGCCGTGGCCCCGCTCCACCACCTTCGTGTCGCCGGTGACGATCGCCACGCCGGCCCGCGCCGCCGCCTCCTGCATCGACGCGACGACGCGCTTCAGGTCGTCGATGGCGAACCCCTCCTCCAGAATGAACGCGCACGCCAGGTAGAGCGGCGTGGCGCCGCTCATCGCGAGGTCGTTCAGCGTGCCGTTCACCGCCAGGTGCCCGATGTCCCCGCCGGGGAAGAACAGCGGCGAGACGACGAACGAGTCGGTAGTGAAGGCCAGGTGGGCGCCGCCGACCTCGAACACCGCCTGGTCGTCCAGCTTTTCCAGCAGCGGGTTGCGGAAGGCCGGCAGGAAGATCTGCTGCACCAGGTCGGCGGTCAGCTTGCCGCCGCTGCCGTGGCCGAGCGTGATCTTGCCAGGCTCCGTGGCCGGCACGGGACAGGCCAGTTGCAGCAAGTCCACGTCCTCGAGCGTGCCGGGGCTCTGGCCGTTAGCCGACCGGGGCGGGCTGTCGCTGTCCCACATGGAGCCTCCCGTACTTGTAGTAGGCGGCGCAGGCGCCCTCCGGCGAGACCATGCAGGCGCCGACGGGCGTTTGCGGCGTGCAGACCGTCCCGATAATGCGGCAGTCCCACGGCTTCTTGGCGCCGCGCACGATGTCGCCGCACTCGCAGGCCTTCGGGTCCGCCACCTCGCTGGTCACCTCCAGGTCGGGGTACAGCGCCTCGGCGTCCCAGTCCGCGTACTTCGGGCGCACGCGCAGCCCGCTCGTCGGCACGGTGCCCATGCCGCGCCAGCGCGCGTGGCACGGCTCGAACACCTCGCCCAGCGCTCGCAGCGCGACGGGATTGCCCTCCGGCTTCACCACGCGCGTGTACTGGATCTCCACCTCGGCGCGGCCCTCGCGCAGCTGGCGCGCGAGCATCAAGATAGATTGCAGCACGTCGAGCGGCTCGAAGCCGGCCACCACCAGCGGCTTGCCGTAGCGCTCGGCGACGAACGCGTAGGGTCGCGTGCCGATGATCGTGCTCACGTGCCCCGGGCCGAGGAAGCCGTCGAGCTTCACGTCCCGCGAGTCGAGGATCGCCTTCAGCATCGGCGGCAGCAGCACGTGGTTGGACAGGATGGCGAAGTTCGTGAGGCCCTGCGCCTTCGCCTTCAGCACCGCCATCGCGGCCGACGGCGCGGTCGTCTCGAAGCCGATGGCGAAGAAGATGACCCGCTTGTCCGGCTGTTGCTCGGCCAGCCGGATGGCGTCGAGCGGCGAGTAGACCATTCGCACGTCGGCGCCGCGCCCCTTCTCCAGCATCAGGCTGGACGCCGAGCCGGGCACGCGCAGCATGTCGCCGTAGCTCGCCACGATCACGTTGGGCTGTCGCGCGATCAGGATCGCCTTGTCCACCTTGTCCCGCGGCGTGACGCAGACGGGGCAGCCCGGCCCGTGGATCAGGTCGATGGTGGGCGGGAGGATGCTGGGCAGGCCGAACTTGAAGATGGCGTGTGTGTGCCCGCCACACACCTCCATCAGGTTCATCGGCACGGTGGCCAGGCGCGCGATCTCGGCGGCCAGCGCCTTGGCCACGTCGCCGCGCCGAAACTCCGAGACGTATTTCATACGATCGCCCTCACCCTGCGACGCGGAATACTGCGAGCGTCGCTCCTCTCCCAGGGGGAGAGGGAGCACCGCGCGCCCTCACCCCAGCCCTCTCCCAGGGGGAGAGGGAGCAAGACGTGCCCTCACCCCGAACTGCTCTCAGCGGGAGAGGAGTACCACGCGCCCTCACTTCGGCCCGCCCGGAGCAGATGCAGCACGCGCACTTACCCCACTCCGCTCTCAGTGGGAGCCGGGGCATAGTCGTCGGCCAGGGACGCTTGCTCCTCGGCCTGGACCATCTCGTCGAACAGCGCTAGCAGGCTCGCGGCCTCGGCCTCGTCGATCTTCTGCAGCGCGAAGCCGACGTGCAGCAGCACGTAGTCACCCGCCTGCACGCCCTCGACCAGGTCGATCGAGACGCGCTTGCTGGTGCCGCCCACGTCGACCGTCGCCCACTGGGCATCGTGGACCGCGACCACGCGGGCCGGAACCGATAGACACATGCGGCCCTCCTCGGGCGCGGCGCCGGGCGCCGCTACGACTGGAACAGGAACGGGTACAGCTCGGCGAGCGCCGGATCGACCGGCTCGGGCGCGGCCGGCGGCGCGGCCGCTACCGCCGCCCCCTCGACCGGCCGCCGCGCCGCCGGCTCGTAGTGCAGCAGCGTGTGTACCATGTCCCACAGGATGTGGTAGAGCGTCAGGTGGCACTCCTGGATGCGCAGGATGTTGTGTGACGGCACGGCGAAGGCGTAGTCCGCCAGCGCCGCGCAGCGCCCGCCGCCCTTGCCCGTGAGCGCCACGGTCAGCAGGTCGCGCCCCTTGGCCGCCTCGATAGCCTTCACGACGTTGGGCGAGTCGCCGCTGGTGGACAGCCCGATCAGCACGTCGCCCGGCTGCGCGTAGACATCCACCTGGCGCACGAAGATCTCCGAGTAGTCGAAGTCGTTGGCCAGCGAGGTGAGGAGCGCCACGTCGGCGTTCAGCGCCAGCGCGGGGAGCGGCGGCCGCTCCTTGATGACCGGGTTGGCGAACTCGACGGCGATGTGCAGGGCGTCGCTGGCGCTGCCGCCGTTGCCGCAGCTCAGGATCTTGCCGCCGCCCACCAGCCGCGCCGTCAGGTCGCGCGCGCAGGCCGCCACCTGGGCGGCGTGGTCCTTGAAGAACTTCTGCTTGATGAAGGCGCTCTCGCTCGCCCACTCCAACACCAGGTCGTGCAGCTCAGACATCGTCGTCGGCTCCTCTCACGGCGTGCGCCACGACCGCCTGGCCCAGCGCCAGCCCGCCGTCGTTCGTGGGCACCTGGCGGTGGAAGCGCACGTCCAGGTCGGCGGCGCGCAGGCGGGCCAGCGTCTCGCGCAAGAGCAGCGTGTTCTGAAACACGCCGCCCGAGAGCGCGACCTGGCGCCGGCCCGTCGCGGCGGCCAGGCGCGCGCACACCGCCGCCGTGAAGTCGGCCACGGCGCGGTGGCAGCGCATGGCGATCGTCGGCAGCGGCACGCCCGCGCGGCGGTCGGCGTAGGCGGCCCACAGCAGCGGCGCCGGATCGACCACCCAGCCGCCCTCCTCCTCCCGCAGCTCATACGGATACGCGCCCCCGGCCGCCGGATCGGCGAGCGCCTGCAGCTCCATCGCCGCCTGCGCCTCGTACTGAGCGACCGAACAGACGCCGAGCAACGCCGCCAGCGCGTCGAACAGCCGGCCGCAGCTCGTCGTCGGCGGCGCGTTTAGGCCCCGCTCGACCTGGCGCCGCGTCACGGCGGCCTCGCGCGGGTCCTGCACGTCGAGGAACGGGGCAAACTGGTCCAGGTCCGCCGGGAACCAGGCGGCCAGGTAGCCGAGCGCCATGCGCCAGGGCTTGCGGATCGCGGCCGCGCCGCCGGGCATGGGCGCCGCGCGCAGGTGGGCGCGGCGCGCGAAGCCCCGCCAGTCGGCCACGAGCCACTCGCCGCCCCACAGGCAGCCGTCCGTCCCGTAGCCCAGGCCGTCGAACGCCACGCCGATGGCCGGCCCCCGCAGCCCGTGCTCGACGAGACAGCTCACGATGTGGGCGTGGTGGTGCTGCACCGCCACGCGCTCGACGCCCTCCAGGCCGAGCGCGAGCTTCGTGGACAGGTACTCCGGGTGCAAGTCGTGCGCGATGATCGCGGGCCGCACGGCGAACAGCCGCTCGTAGAGCGCCACCGTCGCCTGGTACAGCGCCAGCGTCTCCAGGTTCTCCAGGTCGCCCAGGTGCTGGCTCAGGAAGGCGTGGCGGTCCTTCAGCAGGCAGAACGTGTTCTTGAGCTGCCCGCCGCAGGCCAGCACCGGGCGCCGCGCCGCGAACGGCAGGTCCAGCGGCAGCGGCGCGTAGCTGCGGGCGCGGCGCAGCAGCACCGGCGTCCCCTCGACGACGCGCGCCACCGAGTCGTCATAACGACTGGCGATCGGGCGGTCGTGCAGCAGGAAGGCGTCGGCCAGCGGCGCCAGGCGGGCGCGCGCCTCGTCGTTCTCGGCCGCGATTGGCTCCTCGGCCAGGTTGCCGCTCGTCATCACCAGCGGCCCTCCGAACGCCGCCAGCAGCAGGTGGTGCAGCGGCGTGGACGGCAGCATCGCCCCCACCTCGCGCAGCCCCGGCGCCACCGACGGCGCCAGGGCCGCCCCCCCTCTCCCAACCTGCGACTCGGCATCCTGCGAGCGTCGCTCCCCCCATAAGGGGCGAGGGCTCCCGGCTCCATCTCCCCCGGCTCCGCCGGCGCCCCCCTTCCTTCGAAGGGAAGGGGGGCTGGGGGGGTTAGGTCCTCCCGGCGTCTTCCCCCTCTCCCCCTGGGAGAGGGGCTGGGGGTGAGGGCGCATCCCCACCAGCACGATCGGCCGCCGCGGCGAGGCGAGCAGCGCCGCCTCGGCCGCGTCGACGGCGCAGACGGCGCGCACCGCGGCCAGGTCGGCGAACATGACGGCAAACGGCTTGGCGCCGCGCCGCTTGCGCTGCCGCAGGCGGGCGACCGCCGCCTCGTCGCGCGCGTCGCAGGCGAGGTGGAAGCCGCCCAGGCCCTTCAGCGCCACGATCGCCCCGTCCCGCAGCCGCGCCACCGCCTCGGCCAGCGGGTCGCCCGGCAGCGCCGCCCCATCTGCGGCCGCTCCGGGCGCCTCCAGCCACAGCCGCGGGCCGCAGGCCGGGCAGGCGACGGGCTGGGCGTGGTAGCGGCGATCGGCCGGGTCGGCGTACTCCGCGGCGCAGGCCGGGCACAGCGGGAAGCGCCGCATCGTCGTGTTCGGCCGGTCGTAGGGCAGCGCCTCGATGATCGTGAACCGCGGCCCGCAGTTGGTGCAGTTCGTGAAAGGGTAGCCGTAGCGCCGGTCGCGCGGGTCGCTCAGCTCGCGCAGGCAGTCGGCGCACGGCGCCGTGTCCGGCGGCACTGGCTGGGCCACGTCCGGCGCCGCCCGGCTGGCCAGGATGGCGAAACCGTCGGCGCCCACGGGCGGCACGTCGGCCACGTCCAGCGCTTCAATACGGGCGAGCGGCGGCGCCTCCGTCTGCAGCGCGGCGCGGAAGGCGGCGAGCGCGGCGGGCGGGCCCTCGATCTCGATGGCCACGTCGCCCGAGCGGTTGAGCACCCAGCCGGCCAGCGCGTACCGCGTGGCGAGCCGGTACACGAAGGGGCGGAAGCCCACCCCCTGCACGACGCCCCGCACCGCGAGGCGCTGGCGCTGCACCGCGACCGTCGCCGCGACTCCCATACCTGCTCCCTGGCCCGCGCGCTCCGCTGCCCATCGCGCGGCGCTGGATCGCGCGCATCCTGCGGGTCCGCTGTCCGCTCCCTGGCGCGCGCTACGCCAGCCCCGCCGCGCCGGGGTGCGCCGCGGCGTCCCGCGCGTGCTCGGCGAGGTGGCTCGCGGGCACCTCGACCGCCACCGGCGCGGCGCCCTCCGCGCCGGGCCGGTAGCGCCAGCCGCTCGCTAGCTCGACGGCGTCCACCAGCAGCTCGTCGCCCGCCACCACGGCGACGTCGCCCGCGCCGCACTGGCGGCAATTGAACGGGGGCGCCCGAAACTCGCTCTCCGCGCCGCAGCCGTGGCACACCAGGCGCGCCGGCACGTCGGTCAGCTCGATCACCGCGTGGGCGGCGTTGGTGTCCTGGGCGGCCATCTGGAAGCAGAGCTGCATGCTATCCGGCACGACGGCTTGTAGCACGCCCACGCTGAGCCGCACCCGCCGCACCGGCTCCCCGTCGGCCACGTCGAGCACCACCGCCAGGACACCCTCGGCCAGCGCCATCTCGTGCATGGCCTCTCCCTTCCGCGCGTAGCAGGCCTAGTAGTCTGTCACACTTGAATTGCCAGCTTGCCAGACGCCGCCGTGATGAAGATTGACAAATTAGTCGGGGAGAGCGGCCAGCCGGCCGGCCTCCAGCAAGCCCCGGTGGCCCGCCGTTTACGGCGGCATGGCTCCGCTACCAGTACCCAATGAATTCCTCAACCTTCATCAGGCCGGCGTCGTGGGCCGCAATCTACACGTGACAAAGCACTAGGGCACATCCCGGTCAGCTGCCACCGCCGCCCCGCGGCGCCCGGCCTGCCGCGGACGCCCCTACATCATCTCCATCTTGATGTAGCGCTTGATCTCCGGCAGCGACGCCACGATCATCGCGACCGCCGCCGCCGCGATGAGCGCGAACAGCGCCGTGCTGATCATGCCGACCGTCTTCATGCTGACTCCCTTCCACCGCCCTGACCGGCTTCCTCGCTACGCGACGATCGGGCCGCCGCTGGCCGCGTCAGCGCCCGCGCTGGCACCGAGCGCCCGGGCGACGAGCGACTCCACCAGCCCGATCGCCTCGTCCACGGCCGCCTGCACCGGCGCGCTGAGGCCGATGCGCCCCTCCTCGTCGGCGTCGAGCGTCGCCGGCTCGCAGCCCACCACCAGCACGCGCCGCGGCCGGCCGTCCAGCGCCTTCACCAGGCAGAACACCTGCACCGGATCAATCGTGTGGGCGTCCACCGCCACGGCCGTCGCGGCATCCAGTGCGTCCAGGTCGGGCTCGACCACGTACAGCGTGCCGGGCGCCTCGCCGCGCGGCAGCGCGTCCACCAGGATCGCCACGTCCGGCTCGTCGAGCAGCGCGTACGCCAGGTCGAACGCGCGGATGCCGAAATCCACCACGCGGACGCCCGGCGGCCACGCGCGCGCCGCGAGGCGTTGGGCCACCTCGACGCCGAAGGCGTCGTCGCCCAGAAAGACGTTGCCGATGCCGGCGACGAGGACCTGCGGCTCGCTCATGGCGGTCCCGCCGCGCCGTCGTCCAGCGGTTCCACCTCGTCCGGCGCGAAGAAGAAGCGGTGCCCGGGCTGCCGCGCGATGCCCAGGTCGCGCCCCGGGTCGTCCGCCAGCGTCACCGCCAAGTGGATGCGGTCCTCGTAGTCCTGCTCGATGCCCTCGACGAACGCCACTCGCCCGGCCAGCACGACGTCCATCACGTCGGCGCCCGGCCGCGGGCGCAGCCGCACGCGGCTGCCCTGCCGCAGGTCCACGCCGCCCACCCGCACGCTCGTCGGCGCCGGCCGCTCCAGCCCCCCGAAGAACGGGTCCGGCAAGCCCTCGTCGCCCAGCAGGCGGAAGTCGCGGATCGCGCCGTGCAGGTTCATGAAGTCGTCGAGCGTCAGCGCCTCCGTGCGCTCCAGGATCTCGCGGGCCCGCGGATCGGAGGCCCGCATCTCGGCCTTCTCGGCGTCGGTAAGCGTGAGCACGTTCAGCACGAGCATCTGGTCGATCTCGGTGCCGTCGAACAGGTCGCCGGGGCTCTCCGGCGCGATCTGCGGGTAGTCGGGCAGGATGATCGGCGCCGCCAGCAGCGTGTTGCGCTCGCCCGCCTCGCCCACCAGCACCGGCCACAGCTTGACGTTCTCGCAGCGCGCCGCCGCGCGCGCCAGGTCGGCCGGCGGGTCGGTGAGCGACACGAACTCCCCGGCCGTCGCCCGCAGCACGACGTGCGTCGAGACGAGCGTCTGCCGCAGCGCCCGCTCGCGCTCACGGCCCGGGTCGGCCGCGCGGTTGGCCAGCCGCACCCTCAGCTGGAACACCGCCGGCTCGACCTCCCGCGCGGCGACCTCGACGGTCCCTGTCAGCGCCTCCCAGCTTCGCACCAGCGCCCCGGCGGGCGTCCCGTCGGGCGCCACCAGCGGCTCCTCCTCGCGGCCGGCGGGCACGTCGAGGACGACCTGCCACGGCGTCGCCAGCGCCGTCAGGGGCAGCGGGTCGAGGGCCACCTCGCGCTCGGTCGCCTCGTCCCAGGTCAGGTACCGCTCCGGCCCCGCTTGCAGCGCGTCCACCGGCTCCAGCGTGCCGTCGGCGTAGCGGCGCGCGGCCTGCCGCGCCACGATGTGGAGGAAGCGCACCTGCACGCCGACCACGGGCGCCGCGCCGCGCACCAGGCACTCGGTCTGCACGTACCACGGATCGACGCCGCCGCTCGCCTCGCTGTAGGCGGGCGGGTACACGCCGCCGAACGTCCAGCGCTTCTGGTTCTTCGTCGCCGAGCGCCGGTACGGCCACAGCACGTAGCCCTCGTACAGCACGGTCGCCGCGATCTTCGCTACCGCGTCCACGTCCGCTCAATCCTCCCCGCCGGCGCGCAGCAGGCGCTCCAGGACGTCGTCCCAGGTGGGCAGGCTCTGCCGCGCCCTGTAGCGGTACAGCCGCTCGAACGTCTCCTTGCGCATGCGCAGCCAGGCGCTGTTGGGGAAGTAGCGCTCCATCGTCTCCTGCCACACTGCCACCGGCAGCTCGTAGCGCGCCTCCTTTTCCCAGGGGATCTGCTCCACCCGCAGCCCCCCCGCGCCCGCGTAGAACACCGTGCCGCTGAACAGGAATTCCAGCGGCACCTCGCCGCCTTCGAGCGCGGCGAAGTACTTGGCGCTGACCACCTCGAAGTCGTAGGTACACGGCACCGGCAGGTCCACTTGCGCCGCGCCGCTGAACGGCGGCACGAGCAGCGTCGTGTTCGCCCACAACAGGCTCTTCAGCGTCTCGCCCCAGCGCGCCGCCTCGCCGAACAGCTCCGCCAGCCGTGCCTGCTCGCCCGCCGCGTAGTGGCGCTCGTTCGGCGCGATGCGAATCTGCGTGTTCAGCATGATCGAGCGCACCGGCTCGCCGCCCGCGTTCGCGATGCGCAGGCGGAACAGCAGGCACGGCGCCGCCGCGAACGGCAGCGTCTCGGCGTGCTCGACGCGGAAGTCGAGGTCGGGCAAGGCGCGCTCCTCGGGCGAAGCTGCGGACACGCGGCGCGGGCAGGGCGCGTCGCCGGCACGGCGGCTCAGGCCGGCGGCAGGTTGGGCATGCGCGAGTCGATTGGGTTCCTCTTACCGGGATTGATGCCGGTCGAGCGCCGGGCGGTCGCGCGGCCGTTCGGCAGGTGGCCCGGCTCCTTCGCGAAGCCGCCGGGCTCGTTGCCCTCCCGCACGCCGGTCGTGTGCGCCGGCTTGGACGGCGTCGTGTCCGGCTTGCCGACGCACAGGTTATCCATCACTTCCATTCGCTCTCTCCTTGTCTGCCGGGGCCACGGGCCGCGCCCGCGCCTGGAGCGTCTCGAAGAAGCGCCCGATCTCCGCCCAAACCGCCTGCCCGCCGCCCAGCCCCCGCCAGTAGCGGCGGATCAGCCCCACCAGGCTGTAGCACTCGTCGATGGGCACGAGATAGTGCTGCGACGCGCCGCGCGCGCGGTTGACCAGCAGCGCCTCCACGTCCGGCTCCATCTGACGCAAGACGGGGTTGCGCGCCGCCAGCTCCTCCCAGGTGTCGAGCCGCAGCAGGGACTCGACCGGCCCCATCGGGCTCGGATAGTAGGCGACGACCCGGCCGGCGGGCGTGCTGTAGAAGAAGAAGGCAATGCCCACCGGCACGCGCAGGCTCTCCCACTGGGCGGCGCTAAGCGCGAAGTCGGCGAGCGCCAGGCGCCGGTCCGGCACGAGCCGGTACTTGCCCTCGCTGGCCGCCGCGTTGCCGAACAGCACGGCGCACGCCCGGCAGACGCACTGCATCTCCCGCGTGGCCACCGTGAGCAGGTGTCGGTGCCCCGGCGGGACCGGCTCGCTGCACAGGTCGCAGCGCTCCTGCGCCGCCGCCGTCGCTTGCGTCGCGCGCTGGGCGAACCGCTGCAGCGTCGCGAACGGCCGCGGGCGCTCGTCGATCATCGCGCGCCGCCCACGGCGCTCGGCAGCGCCACCTTCAGCAGCCCCGCCTCGCCGGCCAGCAGGGGGATCGGCTCCAGGTGCAGGTGGGGCGCGTCGAGGCACCGCCCCGCCCGCCGCGCGTCGTAGCGGCGGCCGCAGCCGGCGCAGGCCAGCGCGTCGGCGGCGAGGGCGCCGTCCGCCAGCGACTGCCCGCACGCCGGGCACGCGGGACGGTAGGCGTAGTAGTCGTCGCCCAGCTTCAAGAACAGCACCGCCTCCCCGGCCACGTCCTTTAGCAGCAGCCCGCCGCCGGCCAGCTGCGGCAGCGCCCCGGCGGTCGTCCACGCGCTAGACCGCTCCGCCGGCGGCGGGGCCACCGCCGGCGGACGGTCCACGAAGGTGATGGGCCGCGGCGGCTGCGCCACGCCCTCGGCCTCGATGCCCTCCAGATCTGGGGCGGCTTGCAGGATGGCCTCCTCGATGGCCAGCTTCAGCGTCATCGCCGACGACGGGCAGCCGCTGCAGCTTCCCTGGAGCCGCAGGCGGGCGACGCCCTCCTCGACGCCGAGTAGCTCCACGTTGCCGCCGTGCGACGCCAGGTAGGGCCGCACGTCCTCCAGCGCGCGCCGCACCCGCGTCTCGACAGCGAGTGGGTGCAGCCCGTGCAGCAGCAGCAGGTGCGACACTAGCTCGTCCCCCGCCAGCGCCTCGACCAGCCCGTCGCCGCCTGTCGCCGCCGCGCTCGCCAGGATGCGGGCCAGCCCCTCGCCGTACAGCTCGAGGAGGCCCTGCACGGCCTCGGCCGCCGCCGCCCGCGCCGTCGCGTCGGGCAGCGCCTCGATCGCCGCGAGCCGCGCCTCGACCGCGGCGACGCGCGCCTGCACCGTCGTGTCGTCCAACGCCGTCGTCCCTTCTCGGCGGGGTGGACCGCCCCCTAGCCGCGCACCCCGAACGTCGGCGAGTGGCGCTGCTCCAGCACCTTGCCGTCGCCCAGGTACATGTGGACGCCGCAGGGCAGGCAGGGATCGAAGCTGCGCACGGCGCGCATGATGTCGATGCCCTTGAAGTTCTCGCGGCCGTTCTCCTCGAAGATCGGCATGCCCTGCACCGCGTCCTCGTACGGCCCCGGCGTGCCGTAGGAGTCGCGCGGGCTGGCGTTCCACGGCGTCGGCGGGTAGGGATGGTAGTTGGCGATCTTGCCGTCGCGGATGACCAGGTGGTGTGACAGCACGCCGCGCACCGCCTCGTGGAAGCCGCAGCCAATCGCCTCGTCGGGCACCTCGAAGTCCTGGAACACCTTGACGTCGCCCGCGCGGACGTGCTCGAACGCCTTGTCGAGGAGGAAGAAGGCTGCCGCCGCGGCGTAGGCGAGGAAGTAGATGCGCGCCCGGTCGCGCTCGATCGCGTTCGACCACTGCGGGATCTTCCACTCGAACTGGAACTCGGGCTGCGCCGCCGACTTCGGCAGGTTGATCTGGACGCTGTGGCCCGTGGACTTGACGTAGCCGATGTCCACCAGGCCTGCCAGCGCGGTGGCCCACAGCCGGGCAAGCGGCCCGCCGCCGGTGTCCAGCGCCAGGTAGTCGCCCGTACGCTGGTCGTACCAGCGCGGGCTCATCACCCAGCTATAGTTGCCGCCCTCCAGGTCGCGCTTCTGCGGCTTGGGGATCGTGGTCTGGTTCCACGGGTGCCGCTTGTCGATGGGATTGCCCAGCGGGTCGCGCGTGACGAACGTCTCCTCGTTCTCCCAGTCCTGGTAGTACGAGCTGCCCAGCAGGATGCGGATGCCGAGGTTGATGTCCACCAGGCTCGTGGTGACGAGCTGGCCGTCCACGACGATGCCCGGCGTGACGTACATCGCCCGGCCCCAGTCGGCCATGTGCTCGTACTTGTAATCGCAGACGTAGGGGTTCTGGAACGAGCCCCAGCAGCCCAGCAGCACCCGCCGCTGGCCCACCTTCTCGTAGCCCGGCAGGGCGTCGTAGAAGAAGTCGAACACGTCGTCGTTCATCGGCACGATCTTCTTCACGAAGTCCAGGAAGCGCATCAGCCGCACCAGGTAGTCGCTGAACACCTGCGGCGTGACGACCGTGCCCACCCCGCCCGGATAGATCGTCGAGGGATGCACGTGGCGCCCCTCCATCAGGCAGAACATCTCGCGGGTGAGGCGGCTCATCTGCAGCGCCTCTTTGTACGTCTGCCCGGTGAAGGGGTTGAAGGAGCGCATGATGTCGGCGATGGTGCGGAAGCCGTGGATGTCGGCGTGCGGCGCCGCGGCCTGCTCGGCCTTCTCCAGCAGCTTGGGGTTCGTCTCCTTCACCATCTGCTCGCAGAAGTCCACGAACACCAGGTTGTCCTGGAAGATCGCGTGGTCGAACATGTACTCGGCCGCCTCGCCGAGGTTGGAGATCCACTCCGCCATGTTCGGCATGGCGATGCCATACGCCATGTTCTGCGCGTAGACGGAGCAGACGGCGTGGTTGTCGCCGCAGATGCCGCAGATGCGGCTGGTGATGAAGTGCGCGTCGCGCGGGTCCTTGCCTTTCATGAACACGCTGTAGCCGCGGAAGATGGAGGAGGTGCTCTTGCACTCGACGACTTCGCGGTTGTCGAAGTCGATCTTGGTGTAGATGCCCAGGTTCCCGATGATCCGCGTGATCGGGTCCCAGGACATGCTCACGAGGTTCCGGGTCTGTGGCGGGGTTGCCTCTCGAACGGCCACTGCTCCTGCCTCCTCGCTAGCGCGGCCAGCGCGGGTTGTAGCCCGTCGTCAGCGCCGGGCCCTTGTGGCGCCACTTCGGCTCCCGGTTGACGGCGTGGTTGGTGATGCCGCGCAGGCGGCGAATCAGCGCCCCGTAGACGGTCGTCACGTTCGAGGAGACGGTCCCGCCCGGCGGCTCGTCCATGAACGGCATGAACTTGTCGGGGAAGCCCGGCATGGTGCAGCCGATACAGATGCCGCCGACGTTCGGGCAGCCGCCGATGCCCGCCATCCAGCCGCGCTTCGGCACGTTGCAGTTGACGACCGGTCCCCAGCAGCCGGTCTTGACCAGGCACTTCGGCGAGTTGTAGTCCAGCGCGAAGTCGCCCTGCTCGTAGTACCCGGCGCGGTCGCAGCCCTCGTGGACCGTCTTCCCGAACAGCCAGGTGGGGCGCAGCGCATCGTCGAGGGGGATCATCGGCGAGAGCCCGGCCGCCTGGTAGAGCAGCCAGAGCAGCGTCTCCATGAAGTTGTCCGGCTGCACCGGGCACCCCGGCACGTTCACGATCGGCAGGCCGGCCTTGGAGCGGAAGTCCCAGCCGAGATAGTCCGCCAGGCCCATGCAGCCAGTAGCGTTGCCCGCCATCGCGTGGATGCCGCCGTAGGCTGCGCAGGTGCCGATCGCCACGACCGCCCAGGCGCGCGGCGCCAAGCGGTCGAGCCACGTATTGAGCGTGATCGGCTCGCCCGTGGCCGGGTCGTTGCCCATGGACGTCCAGTAGCCGTCGCCGTTGATGTTCTCGTTGGGGATCGAGCCCTCGACGACCAGGACGAACGGGTCCAGCTCGCCCCGGGCCGCCTGGTGGAAGGCTGCCATGAACTCCTGCCCGCCCAACGAGTAGGCCAGGACCTTGTTGTGCAGGTGGACCTTTGGCAGCCCCGGAATCACGCCCAGCACAACGTCCTCGAGGCTCGGCTGCATCGCGGCCGTGACCGACACCGTGTCGCCGTCGCAGCTCATCCCTTCCGAGGTCCACAGGATGTGGACTTCGTCCACGCCGCGCGCCGCTCCTTGCCGCTCCTGGCTAGACGTCGCCTGGTTGGGGATGTCGGATGGGGTTCTAGCCACAGCCGCTGCCTCCTACTCTGGGGTCCCAGCCCCATCTTGCAACGCGGAGCGTGAGGTCAGCCTGTACGCGCCTCCCCTGCGCCTGAACACGCCCTGAACGAAACTGCTTGCGAGGCGCCTCGCATGGAATCATCTCGCGTGCTAAGCTGCCCCCACCGGCGACGAGCGGCAGGGCGCGGGACCACAGAGCGCGTGCCACGCCCGACGACGAGCGCTGGCGGGCCGGGGAAGCGCCGCAAGCGCCCTGACCCGGCGCGCGACGCCGATCAGGAGATGGAGGACTATGGCACGCGAGGCGAGTGCGGCACGCTGGCTGGCGCTGGGCCTGGCGCTGGTCGTGGCCCTCGGGACCGCGGGCTGCTCGGGCGGCTCGCCGCAGCCGGCGCCCGCGCCCACGCCGACCGTGCGCCCCGCGCGCACCGGCCAGGAGCGCGGCGCCGAGCGCCCGAGTCGCGCGAGCGCGAGCAGCCGCAGCCGGCGCGTGCAAGGTGAATCGGTCCCCGGCCTGCTCGTCGAGCCCGACGAGGGCCGCACGGCCATCGAGCGGGCGATCAACGGCGCTCAGCAGAGTGTGGACCTCGTCATCTACCTGCTCTCCGACCGGCAGACCATCGCCGCGCTCAAGGCCGCCCAGGCCCGCGGCGTCCGCGTGCGCGTGATGCTGGAGGAGCATCCCTACGGCGGCGGGCCGGGCAATGGCGCGGTCGCGCAAGACCTCCAGGCCGCCGGCGTGACGACCGCCTGGTCAAACCCCGCCTTTCGCCTCACCCACCAGAAGACGCTCGTGCTCGACGGGTCTACCGCCTGGGTGATGACGCTGAATCTCACGGCCAGCGCCTTCACCCGCAACCGCGAGTTCGCCGTGCGCGTCACCGACCCGGCCGCCGTCGCCGAGATCGAGCAGGTGTTCGAGGCCGACTGGGACCGCCAGGCGGTCCACCCCGGCCAGCCCAGCCTCGTCTGGAGCCCCGACAACTCGCGCGCCAAGACCCTGGACGTCATCCGCGGCGCCAAGCGCACGCTGGAGATCTACAACGAGGAGATGCAGGACGCCGAGACCGAGCAGGCGCTCGCGCAAGCGGCGCAGCGCCAGGTCGCGGTGCGGGTGCTGATGACGGGCGGCGGCGGCGGCAACGACCCGAACGAGCCCGGCCGCCAGCGCATCAGCCAGGCCGGCGCCCAGGTGCGCTTGATCGCGACGCCCTACATTCACGCCAAGATGATCCTGGCGGACGAGGGCGCCAGCGGGGCGGGCGCCTTCGTCGGCTCCGAGAACATCTCGACCGCCTCGCTCGACCAGAACCGGGAGCTAGGCGTGCTGGTGAGCGACGCGACCTACCTGCACCGCCTCCACGACGTGTTCGAGCACGACTGGAGCGAGGCCCACTGAGGAGCGGCCCGTGGCAGCATTTCGCTTCGATCCCGACAAGTTGGCGGACGCGCTGGAGCGAGCCGGCTACGACGCCGACCCCACCCCGCCCGGCGTAACGCAGCTCAGCGCGCGCCGGGAGGGCGTGGCCGGCGGCGTGGCCGTCGTCGTGGTCGACGGCGGCGGCCGGCTCCGCTTCACCCTCACCCGCGACGTGGCGCCCGAGCAGGCGCGCGACGTGACGCTGGGCGGGCGCACGTACCACCTGGTGGACACCACCACCCGCACCACTGTCGCCCTGCTTACCCTCACCAGCGCGGCCGAGCTCGCCACCTGCCTCGCGGACCTCGAGCGCGCCGCCGCCGGCTAGCGCCTCGCCATCGCCCATGCCAACTGGCCCACGCCGGGACACAGATGGCGCCGCTGCGGTACCATTCAGCGGGCGGCAACGCCCGCTGAATTCGCCGGGGCGGCGGGGGTGAGGCATGGAAAGCAAGCGGCTGTTCAATTTCAGCGCGGGGCCAGCCACGATCCCGCCCGAAGTGCTCGACGCCTCCGCGCGGGCGCTGCTTGACTACAATGGCATGGGCGCCGGCATCGCCGAGCTGAGCCACCGCGGGCCGGAGGTCGACGCCGTCCTCGACGAGACGATCGCCCGCTGCCGCGCCCTGCTAGGCATCCCCGACAATTACGACGTACTGTTCTTGCAGGGCGGCGCCACGCAGCTGTTCACCACGATCCCCATGAACTTCCTGCGCGGCTCGGCCGACTACGTCGTCAACGGCGAGTGGACGACGAAGGCGGCCGAGGCGGCCCAGCCCTACGGCACCGTGAACGTCGTCGGCTCTAGCAAGGCGACCGGCTTCGACCGCACGCCGACCGACTGGCAGCCCACGCCCGATGCCAGCTACCTCTACCTCTGCTCAAACGAGACGATCTACGGGACGCGCTGGCCCACCTTCCCCAACCATCCCTGCCTGATCGCCGACGTCAGCTCGGAGTTCCTGGCGCGGCCGCTGGACGTCGGCAAGTTCGCGCTGCTGTTCGGCGGCACCCAGAAGAACCTCGGCATCGCGGGCGTCGTGCTGGCCATCGTGCGGAAAGACCTCTACGAGCGCATCCCCGCCTCGGTGCCGCCGATCTTCAACTTCCAGGTCCACGCCAAGGCCAAGTCCTGCCTGAACACGCCGCCGACCTTCGGCATCTACGTGCTGCTGGAGACCCTGCGCTGGCTGGAGCGCCAGGGCGGCCTCGCCGCGATCGAGGAGCGCAACGAGCGCAAGGCGGCGCTCGTCTATGACGCCATCGACGCCGCGCCGGCCTTCTACCGCGCCCCCGTGGCGAACCGCGCCGATCGCAGCCGCATGAACGTCGTCTTCCGCCTGCCCACCGAGGAGCTAACCGAGCGCTTCCTGGCCGAGGCCGAGGCCCAGGGCATGATCGGCCTGAAAGGCTACCGTACCGTCGGCGGCGTGCGCGCCAGCCTCTACAACGGCCTGCCCGAAGCCGGCTGCGCCGCCCTCGCCGCGCACATGCGCGCCTTCGCCGCCGCCCACGCCTGACGCTCCGATTGGTCCCCGGCTTGGCCCACGTCCCGACGAAAGGCTCCGCCAGCCCCCATCCCCCGGTGGGGAAGGAGGGTCACGGACAAGGGGTCAGCACTCGACCGAGAGCAAGCCCGGCGGGCGCGCGCCCATGCGGCGCGCGCCCGCCGCCGTGACTTGCACGGTGTCAGCCCAGGTGATGCGCTCGCCGCGGTAGTCCGAGTCGCGCGGGTGGGCGCTCGGCTTCACGACGAACACCGTGGACGCTTCGAGCGGGCGGCTGAGCAGGTCGCCCGTGCCGCCGGCCGCGCGGTTCTCGACCACCAGTGGCCAATCGTCACCCAGCCCGCGGCCGTGGATGATGATGCTCGTCCGGTACTTGGCCGAGCGCTCGCCCACGCCGCGCGCCGCGTCGATCACCTCCTGGAACGTGGCGCCGGGGCGCATCGCCGCCAGCGCCGCCGCGAACGCCTCGCGCTGCCACTGGAACATGTCCTGCACGTCGGCCGGCACCGGGCCGAGGAACAGCGGCTGCGCCTGCTGCGCGCAATAGCCCGCGTAGCGCGCCTCGATCTCGTTCTGGATGGCGTCGCCCTTCGCCATCACTCGCTCGGTGGCGATCGTCAGCCGCCGCGAGAGCCGGCCCCACGGCCCCGACAGCCACGAGAGCATGGTGGGAATCTCGCCGCCGTCGGCGATCATGGCCTGGATCATGTTGGCGTAGACGACGCTCTCCTGCACGCCCGGCCGCGCGGTGGCGCGCATCGCCTCGACAGCCTTCTCGATAAGGTCTACCGACCGCTGCAGCATGGCGATCTCTTCGTCGCTCTTGACGTAGCGCGGGTAGCGGCAGAGGTCCGTGCCGTTCACGATCCGCGCCTGGGGCACCAGCTCGCGGACCCGCTCGACGGTGCCCCAGGCGGCCGTGCCCTCGGGCGCGCGGAGCACCCCCGCGAGCCCCGTGATCGCCACGACGAGGTCCGGCTTGCCCAGCTCGGCCGTTAGCTCCCGGAGCCGCCGGCCGATCGCCTCGCCCCAGCGCCAGTTGGTCGGCCGCAGGTCGCGCAGCCAGAAGGGGGCCGCGATGCCCCAGTAGAGATCGTTGATGGCGAACCCCGTCGGCTCGCCTTCGATAGGGAAGACGACGCCCGCGTCCACATTGTTCCCGCCGATCTGCGTCAGGTAGCGCACGTCGCTCTGCCAGTGGTCCCAATGGCCCGAGTTGTTCGTGCCCACCAGCACGTCCACCCCGGCCCGCGCCATCTCCGCGCGCACGGCCGCCCAGCGCCGGTCGCGCTCGGCCAGCGAGAAGCGGGGATATGGATACGACAGGTCCTGCGAGCGCGCGTACTCCTGCTGTCCAAGCTCGCGGAGCGCGGCCATGCTCCCTCCTCTGCGTCGGGCCGGGTGGGCTCAGTTCAGGTGCCAGTAGTGCTCGAGCGGCCGCGTGCCCAGGCGCTCGGCACCCGTCGCCGTGACGACGACCGTGTCGCCCACGTGGCCCACGTCGTCCTGGCCGTTGTAGGTGGTCGTCGGCTTGACGACGAACACGTTGCCCACTTGCAGCGGCGCGGCGTCCACGGCCGGCTGCGATTGGTTCGTGATGAGCGGCCCGTCGTCGCCCAGCCCGCGCCCGTGCAGCGTGAGCGCCCCGGTCGCCTTCCCGCCGCGGTTGATGCGCTCGGCGGCAGCCTTCAACTCGCCGAAGGTGACGCCCGGCCGCATCGCCTGCACGATGTCCCAGAAACACTCAACGGCCGCCGCGTAAGCGTCGGGCGCCCAGGCCGGCACGTCGCCGAAGGTGACCGACTGGTCGAGCTGGCCCGTGTAGCCGCCCCAGCGGCCCTCGATCTCCACGTGCAGGTAGTCGCCGCTCCGCACCAGTCGGTGCGTGGGCTGCTCGATGCGGTGGTACGCGGCGCCGAACGGGCCCGACGTCCAGCCGAACATGATCGGCATGCTGCCGCCCGCCGCGATCGCCGCCTGGTACATCTGCGCCATGATGAGCGGCTCGAACACACCCACCCGTGCCGTCTGCAGCAGCGCGTGCAGGCTGCGCTCGGCGATCGCGGTGGCCTGGCGCAGGAAGGCGATCTCCTCGGGGCTCTTCACGAACCGCGCCTCGCCCATCAGGTCGGTCGCGCTGACGAAGCGCGCTTCGGGCAGCGCCGCTTCAAGCTGCCGCACCGCCGTATAGCCCGCGTAGCCGTCGCGCTGGCGCACGACCGCGTACGCGCCGTGGGTCAGGCCACAGATGCCGATCGTCGCGCGCTGCATGCCCGCTTCCTGCAAGCACTGGACGAGCGCGCGCGCCCAACCGCGCCCCGAGCGCATCGTCTCACCTACCCAATCGCCGGCGGGCCAGTAGCCGCCACGATTGGTGATCGCCGTGACCTTGCCTTCCAGCGGGAAGCAGACCTCGACCTCCTCGCAGTTGTTGCCGAGCTGCGTCAGGTAGCGCACGTCGGCCTGGTTGCGGTTGTGGGTGCCGGTGCTGTTCAGCCCCACGATGCAGTCGATGCCGTCGCGCCGCATGAGCGCGCGCACGCGGCCCCAGCGCCGCTCGCGCTCCTCCATCGAGAAGGTGGGGAGCTGCCAGTCCACGAACACCGGATCGCGCATCGCCTCGGCCATCGCGCCCTCCCTTCGTCGTCATCTGCCCGATGCTAGAGCGTTTGCGGGCGGGAGGCAATGGAACCGCGAGGCGTGCGGGTGCGTACGGGCCGGTGCTGGGCGAAGCATCTGGCCAAGGATGGTGTGTCAGTTTGGCTACGCCAAACTGACACACCATCCTTGGAAACCAGCTTAGAACGGCGCGCGCCAGCGCAGGCCGGCGAAGCGGGCGTAATCGCGGTCGGTGGTGATGAACTCGCTGCCCGACTCGATTGCCAGCGCAGCGAGGTAAGCGTCCGGGACCAGGTTGCCCCGCGCTGGCGTCTGGCGACACAGGATACTGATGTCAATCAGGAGCATCGCGGCGATCCATCAGATCGAGCAGCGCCGCGGTGTCGTCGAGATCAACGCCAGGCTGGAGTCCGCGCCCCGCGTAGGTCGGCAGCGGCAGGCGGGGCCGTGGATGGGCTTGACGGCGACGTGCTAGCAGCTCCCGCACGGCTTGCTCCAGCAGCGCCGTCAGCGTCGTGTGGTCCTCGGCCGCAGCGCGCTTGATTTCGTGCAGCAGGTCCGGATCGAGGCGTACGGTGGTTCGCATACGTCAAAGCATATTTAATTAGCATCAATATGTCCAACCCGTCCGCTCCGCTGATACGACGCTCATCCCGGCCGGCCGATGCGCGCCGATCCGGTGGCCACCACGCGTGGTGAGCGTGGATGCATCCAAGGACGGGGGTATAATGGGCCCCTATCCAGAGAGCGCCGGGAGACGTGCCGACATGACGCTGCTGCTGTCCCAGGCCGACGTGGCGGGGCTGCTCGACCTGCCGCAAGCGATGCAAGCGACGCGCCAGGCGCTGCGCGAGCAGGCCGCCGGGGCCGTGACCGCCGTGCCGCCGCGCCACGTCAACGTGCCGCGCGGGGCGCTGCGCATCGTCAGCGGCGCGCTCCACCAGAGCCAGCGCATGGGCGTGCGCCTGGGCCCGGCCGCCGGATTCGTCGATGCGTCGGGCGGCGACCGCATGGTGGCGCTGCTGTACGACTCCGAATCGGGCGACCTCCTTAGCGTGATGGCCTATCCCTTCAGCCGGCTGCGGACGGGCGGCACGATCGGCGTGGCCACGGAGCTACTGGCGCGCGCGGACGCCCGCGCGGTGGGCATGATCGGCACCGGCCGCAACGCCCTGAGCCTGCTCCAGGCGGCCTGCCACGTGCGCCCGGTCGAGCGTATCCGCGTCCACAGCCGCAATCCCGAGCGGCGTGAGGCGTTCGCCGCGCGAACGCGGGAGGCGCTCGGCGTGCCGGTCGAGGCCACGGCCGAGGCCGCCGCCGCCGTGCGCGACGCGGACCTGGTCTACGTCGCTACCGACGCGCTGGAGCCCGTGCTCCACGCCGACTGGCTGGCGCCCGGCGCCTTCGTCGGCAGCATGGGCCGCCCCAGTGAGCTGGACCCATCCGTCTACCTCGCCGCCCACACCATCGTCGTCGGCGACCGCGAGCACGAGGAGCAGTACTTCGACGTGGGGCGCTACCCGCACCAGCTCCTCAAGCTGATCGACGCCGGCCAGCTCGACTGGTCGGCCGTCCACGAGCTGTGCGACGTGCTGGTGGGCCGGGCGCCGGGCCGCACGGCGCCCGATCAGACGATCGTTTTCAAGGAGTCGCAAGGCGGCTTCGGCGACGTCGCGTTCGCGAACTGGGTGTACGGGCGCGCATGCGAGCGCGGCCTCGGCCAGGAGTGGGAGTTCTACCAGTAGGCGGTGCTTCCGGGGACCCCGCCCCCCCGCCACTACGGGACAGGAGCGCGAACATGAACCGCCCCCGCGCTTATCTCAGCGTCGCGCTGGCCTCGCTCCTCCTACTGGCCGCGTGCAGCGCGCCGGCCAGCCGCCCGGCCGCGCCATCCGCGAGCAGCGCCGCCGCTCCGGCCGCCGCGGCCACCGTCCCGGCCCCGTTGCAGGCGCTCATCGACGGCGCGCGCCAGGAGGGGCAGCTCACGCTGGTATGGGGCGAGAACACCGCGGGCGGGGCCGAGGGCGCGCGCCGCTGGGCCGACGGCTTCAATCGCCGGTACGGCCTGAACGTGGACGTGCGCTTCACACCCGGCCCGTCGATGCCCGAGGTGGCCGCCAAGATCGCCCAGGAAAACCAGGCCGGCCGCCCCGCTTCGAGCGACGTGCTGATCGGCTCCGAGGCGCACATCGTGTCGATGATCCAGGCCGATGCGCTGCTCCCGGTCGATTGGGCGAGCTGGGCGCCCAACATCCAGGACCCGCGTCTCATCGCGCCGGGCGGCGTCGCCGTCCAGCTCGCGTCGCGCGTCGTCGGCATCACCTACAACTCCGACCGCGTGCGCGGCGACGCCGTGCCAACCTCGCTGCAAGACGTGCTGAAGCCAGAGTACAAGGGCCGCATCGCCGCCACCCCCTACGCGGCGAACTTCGACCGCCTGGCCAGCCCGGAGCTGTGGGGCGAGCAGCGCACCGTCGACTACGTCACCAAGCTCGCGGACCAGGCATCTGGGCTCATGCGCTGCGGCGAGGTGAACCGCCTCCTGAGCGGCGAGTTCGACATGCTGGTGACCGATTGCGGTAGCTACGACGCCCACCGTATGCAGGCGCAGGGCGCGCCGCTAGGCCACGTCATCCCGTCGGACGCCGCCGAGATCGCCTACTGGTATCTCGGCGTGCCCCGCAACGCGGCGCACCCCAACGCGGCCAAGCTGTTCATCAACTACGTGCTCGGCCGCGAGGGCCAGGACATCCTGTACGAGCTGGACTTCAGCGACCACTACCTCGTGCCTGGCTCGAAGACGGCGGCCGAGGTCGAGGCGCAGCAGGCCAAGGGCGTGAAGTTCGCGCAGATCGACGTCCAGTTCGTGCAGCGCAACGACGAGAAGGAGCTGAGCCGCGTCCGCGACCAGCTCCAGAGCATCCTCCAGAGGAAGCGGTAACCCCGGAAATGCAGGGGCGCTCCCGCGGAGGCCGTCACCCGCTACAAGCCGGGTACGGTAACCCCGGGGGTGCAGGGGCGATCCGGTGTTCGCCGCCTTCTGCTCCGCGCCAAATGCGGTAACCCCGGGGGTGCAGGGGCGATCCCCTGCCAGGGCCTGCCCCTTCCCTTCGTCTCCGGGGGTGGAGGGGCGCTACCCTGCCGGGGGCTGCTCCCGCCCCTCGTCCCGGGGGTGCAGGGGGCCTCCGTGCTGGCCGAGTCGCTCAAGGGGGGGCGTGGGCCTCGTCCCCGGGGGTGCAGGGGGACTCCCCTGCCGGGGGGCGTGGGGGGTGTCCCCCCACTAGCCCTCCTCCTAATTCTCCAGGGGGTGGGGGGGGTGCCCCCCCACCCCCTGGATTGGGGGCCGGGGGGCGCTAGCTCCCCGCGATCAGCAGCTCCATCTTGCGGTCGCCCAGCTCGCGGTAGCCGTCGGCCGTGACCACCAGCGACGTGCCGCACACGATCCGGTCCTCGCAGTCATTCGCCACGACGGTTGGCGACACGCTGTAGATCATGCCCGCGCGCAGCGTGATGTCCGGTCGGCCGCCGCCGCCTCCGCCGCCATTCTGCTTCGCCACCCGGAAGGCCGGCCCCGCGAACTCGGGCACGTCGATGCCGTACTGGTGGATCTGGCCGTGCGGCGACCAGCGGAAGCCCTCGTCCGTACACGCCTGCTGATAGGCCGCGATGACCTGGTCGTGGGTTGCACCGTCGCGGAACGTCGCGAGCACCTTCTCGCGCACCCGCACCGCCGCCTCGAACAGCGCGCGGTGCAGCGGCCGCGGCTCGCCGAAGGAGATCACCGCATCGCTGTGGCCGGCGTAGTGCTGGTACTCGGCGTGGGCCGTCAGCGTGCCGATGTCGCCCGGCTGGATCTCGCGGTCCAGGCACACCTCGGCCAGGATCGGGTTCTGGTGCGCCTGCGGGCCGAAGTTGAACCCGACCTCGCTCTCCACGTCGCCGCCCGCCTCGACCATCGCCCGCTGTGCTTCCCCCACCACGATGGAGCCGCGCATTCCCGGCCGCGCGAACTCCTGGACGCGCGCCACGGCGATGTCGAACAGGCGATTCGCCCGGTCGATCAGGGCGATCTCCTCCTCGCTCTTGATCGTCCGCAGGTTGATCAGGATGTCCGAGACGTCCACCAGCTTCGCCTGCGGGAACGCCGCCTGCAGCTCGGTGTAGAAGCCGTGGCCCAGCCCGCCGACGCCCGCTCGCGTGCGCGTCAGACCGATCGTGCCCCGCTCCAGCCCCAGCTCCTTGACGCGCGCAGCCATTGCGTCGCCGTTCGCGCGCACGTCGTTGATCCAGTCTTGCGCCTCGAGCAGCACCTGCGGCGAGACGTCCACCAGGTGCCGGCCGTTGAGCTGTACGGTGGGCGCCGCGTCGCCCTCGGTTGGCAGCAGTCCCACCTGCTCGCCCGGCAGGTGGTTCGTCAGGTAGAAGAGGTCACTGCCCGTTACGATCAAGCAGTCGACGCCCCGCGCGCGCAACTGCTCGCGGATGGCCGCGTAGCGGCGGTCGCGCTCCGCCAGCGAGAGCCGCGGCCCCGTAGACAACGTCTGCGCCATGCTGCACCTCCGCGCCCTGCGCCGCGCGCGGCGACCGGGCCTCTAGCCCCCCGCGCGCGGTCGTCAACCAGCCCGCGGCACGCTTGGCCGCGGCGCAGCCGATTCTAGCCCTGTCGGATAGCCCCGTCAATCCGCCGGGCAGTACGGCGAGTAGGGGGACCGGCGCTCGCGGCGAATCGGCGTGGCCGACCATTGCAAAAGGCAGGCCGCGGGCGACGCCCGCGGTATAGTGTTCCCGGCCTCGCCGGCCACGGGCGCCTGGGGCGCCCTCGGCTACGCAGCCTGCTGGCGAAGCGGAGGCGCTGATGGACGCGACGCGGCCGTTGTTCATCCCCGTCGTGCTGGGCACCGTGCGGCAGGGGCGGGCGAGCGAGCACGTGGCGCGCTTCGTCCACGGCGAGCTACGCAAGCACCCCACGGTCCAGACGACCCTGCTCGACCTGCGCGAGCTGCCGCTCCGCACCGACGACGCCGGCGAGGCGATCAAGGACGAGAGCTTCGCCGCCGCCTGCGCCCGCGCCGACGGGCTGGTGCTCGTCGTCCCCGAGTACAACCACGGCTATCCCGGCCTGCTCAAGCACGCCCTCGACAGCAACCTGAAGGAATACGTCCACAAGGCCGTGGGGATCTGCGGCGTCTCGGCCGGCGGCTTCGGCGGCACGCGCGTCATCGAGAACCTGCTGCCGGTGCTCCGCGAGCTAGGGCTGGTGACGATCTTCTGGGACGGCAACTTCTCCAGCGCCCAGAAGCTGTTCGATGCCGCCGGTCAGATTCTGGACACGGCCTACGTGGCCCGGACGGACAAGTTCCTCAAGGAGTTGATCTGGATGGCGACGGTGCTCCGCTACGGCCGCGAGCACGTCGCCCTGACCTGAGGAGAGGCGATGGCCCGCGAGCCCATGCGCTGCCCCGTCTGCGGTGTCGTAATGAACCACCACGCCGACAAGGTAGACTACTCGGCCGCGCTCGAGAACCCCGCCGCGGCCGACTCCGCTTACGGTGGGCTGCTGGAGGAGGTCTTCACCTGCCCCCGCTGCGGCCACACCGCCACGCGTCCGGCCGCCGAGGGCGCCGGCGCGTAGGCCCGCCGCTTGCGATAGCGGATCTGGATGGCCCCGGGTCGGGGGCGAGCCGGAGTGCTACCATCTATCTAAGACAAATCCAAGGAAAGCCGATTGGCAGCCTAAAGCGGTCACGCGGCTCGCGTGCGCGGCGCGGCGAGACGCTCCAAAGCGCGGAAGGGAATCGAAGCTGATGGAGTCGACGACGCTACCGGCCGGGCAGTCCCGCCGGGCCACCGAGCCGCGGCCCGAGCCTTGTCAGGACGGGCTGCTGCAGCAGTACCAGAAGGTCCGCTGCTTCACGGAACGTATCTGCGAGCCGCTGGCCGCGGAGGACTACGTCGTGCAGTCGATGCCCGACGCCAGCCCCGCGAAGTGGCACCTGGCACACACCTCCTGGTTCTTCGAAACCTTCATCCTCTCCCCCACCCTCCCCCACTACCAGCCCTTCCACCCGATGTACTGCTACCTCTTCAACTCGTATTACAACGCCGTGGGGGAGCGCCACGCCCGCCCGCAGCGGGGACTGCTCACGCGCCCCACCGTCGGCGAGATCTATCAGTACCGTGCCCACGTCGACGCCCGTATGGAAGAGTTCCTCACGGCTGCCGCGCCCGAGCGGCTGGCGCCCATCGCCCCCATCGTCGAGCTGGGCCTGCACCACGAGCAGCAGCACCAGGAGCTGCTGCTGACGGACCTCAAGCACGCGCTGGCCTGCAACCCGCTGCGGCCGGCCTACCGCGAGAGCGCGCCCGGCCCGGCGGCAGAGGCGCCGCCGCTCGGCTGGCAAGCGTACCCCGGCGGCGTCGGCTGGCTGGGCTTCGCCGGCGGCGGCTTCGCCTTCGACAATGAGCTGCCGCGCCACCGCGTGTTCCTCGAGCCGTTCCGCCTCGCCACCCGCCTCGTCACGAACGCGGAGTACCTGGCGTTCATGGCCGACGGCGGCTACCGGCGCCCGGAGCTGTGGCTGTCCGACGGCTGGAACACGGTGAAGGCGCAGGGCTGGGATGCGCCCCTGTACTGGGAGCCGCGCGACGGCGCCTGGTGGGTGCAGACGCTGGCCGGACCCCGCCCCGTCGCGCCGGCCGAGCCCGTCTGCCACGTCAGCTATTACGAGGCCGACGCCTACGCGCGCTGGGCGGGCGCGCGCCTGCCCACCGAGGCCGAGTGGGAGGCCGCCGCCGCCGACCTGCCGGTCGCGGGCAACTTCGTGGAGAGCGAGCGCTTCCACCCGGCGCCAGCCCCCGCCGGCGGCACCGGCCTCCAGCAGATGTACGGCGACGTGTGGGAGTGGACCGCCAGCGCCTACTCGCCATACCCCGGCTTCCGCCCCACCGCCGGCGCGCTCGGCGAGTACAACGGCAAGTTCATGTGCAGCCAGCTCGTCCTGCGCGGCGGCTCCTGCGCCACGCCCGCGTCGCACATCCGCGCCAGCTACCGCAACTTCTTCCCGCCCGACGCCCGCTGGCAGTTCAGCGGCATCCGCCTCGCCGACGACGCGTAAGGACACTCATCAGTGAAGATCAGCCAGCACGGGCGAGTCACGCTCTACGACTACGAGCCTCAGGTGGACGACGTGCGCGCCGAGGTCTTGAGCGGGCTCGCGCGGCCCGCCAAGATGCTCCCCTCCAAGCTGTTCTACGACGCGCGCGGCTCGCAGCTCTTCGAGGACATCTGCGCGCTGGAGGAGTACTACCCCACCCGCACCGAGGTCGCCATCCTGAAGCAGTACGTCGGCGAGATAGTGGCGCGGATCGGCCCCGGCTGCCGCCTCGTCGAGCTGGGCAGCGGCAGCAGCCTGAAGACGCACATTCTGCTCGACCATCTGGAGGCGCCCAGCGCCTACGTGCCCATCGACATCTCCAGGACGGCGCTGCTCGAAGCTGCGCAGGCCATCGCCGCCAAGTACCCAGACCTCGACGTGCTGGCCGTGTGCGCCGACTACACGCAGCGCTTCGAGCTGCCCGAGCCGCGCCGGCCGGCGCGGCGCACGGTGGCCTTCTTCCCCGGCTCGACGATCGGCAACCTGGAGCGCGACGACGCCCGGGCCTTCCTGCGGCGCATCGCCGGCTGGTGCGGGCGCGGCGGCGGGCTGCTGATCGGCGTCGATCTCAAAAAGGACCAGCCCACCCTGGAAGCCGCCTACAACGATCGCGCGGGGGTGACCGCCGCCTTCAACCTGAACCTCCTGCATCGCATCAACCGCGAGCTAGGCGCCGACTTCGATCCCGACGCCTTCCGCCACCGGGCGATCTACGACGAGCCGCGCGGCCGCATCGAGATGCGCCTCATCAGCTGTCGCCCGCAGACCGTCACCGTCGACGGCCGTGCGTTCACCTTCGCCGAGGGCGAGTGGATCACCACCGAGTACTCGCACAAGTACAGCGTCCCCGACTTCCAGCGGCTGGCCGCCGAGGCCGGCTTCGCGGTCCAGCACGTCTGGACCGATGCCCACCAGCGGTTCAGCGTCCAGTACCTCGTCGTCCCGTGACGCCGCCGCCGTCGCCCGCAGGGCGGCGAGCGAACCGCGAAGGATACTGCCATGGCAGCAATGACCGAAGCCGACTGGCGGGCGTTTCTCCGCCACCCGGCGCGCACCGCGAAAGTGGCGACGGTGCGCCAGGACGGGCGGCCGCACGTCGCGCCGGTCTGGTTCGATCTGGACGGCGACGACCTCGTCTTCACCACCGGCGCGCGGTCCGTCAAGGGTCGGGCCCTGCGGCGCGATCCGCGCGTCTCGATCTGCGTCGACGACGAGCAGCCGCCGTTCGCCTTCGTCATCGTCGAGGGCATCGCCACGCTCAGCGAGGACCTGGCCGAGTTGCGGGCCTGGGCCACGCGCCTCGGCGGCCGCTACATGGGCGCCGCCGCGGCCGAGGCGTACGGGGCGCGGAACGGCGTTCCCGGCGAGCTACTGGTGCGTGTCAAGCCCACACGCGTCATCGCCGCGACGGGGATCAGCGATTGATGACCGGTCCCGCCGCTGCGGCCCCGCGCCACGGCGCGGCCGTCGAGTTCGACCACGTCACCAAGCGCTTCGGCGGCAGCGCTGGCACGGACGCCCCCGCGGCGGTACACGATCTCTCGCTGCGCGTGCCGCCGGGCGAGATCTGCGTGCTGGTCGGCCCCAGCGGCTGCGGCAAGACGACCACCCTGCGCATCGTGAACCGCCTGGTCGAGCCGACCGCGGGCCGCGTGCTGATCGACGGCCAGGACGTGGCCAGCGTCGAGGTGACCGCGCTGCGGCGCCGGATCGGCTACGTCATCCAGCAGGGCGGCCTCTTCCCGCACTACACCGTCGCCCAGAACGTCGGCACCGTGCCCCGGCTGCTCGGCTGGCCGGAGGCGCGCATCCGCGAGCGCGTCGACCACCTGCTCGCGCTCGTCGGGCTCGACCCCGAGCGCATGCGCGCGCGCTACCCCGGCCAGCTCTCGGGCGGCGAGCGCCAGCGCGTCGGCGTCGCCCGCGCCATGGCGGCCGAGCCGCCGGTCATGCTGATGGACGAGCCGTTCGGCGCCGTCGACCCGATCGTGCGCGAGCGGCTGCAAGACGAGCTGCTGCACCTCCACCGGACGCTCGGCACCACCATCCTGTTCGTGACTCACGACGTCGACGAGGCGATCAAGCTGGGCGATCGCGTGGCGGTGATGCAGGAGGGCGGCCACCTGGCGCAGTACGCCCCGCCGCTGGAGCTGCTCGCCCAGCCCGCCAACGAGTTCGTCGCCCGCTTCGTCGGCGCCGACCGGGGACTCAAGCGCCTGGCGCTCGTCGCCGTGGCCGACGCGCCGCTCGTCGACCTACCCACGGCGCGGGTCGGAGAGCCCACGCGCACCGCCCGCGAGCGCCTGGCGACGGCCGGGTCGGACCACCTGCTCGTGCTCGACGAGGCGAGCCGCCCGCTGGGCTGGCTGGCGGCGCCGGCGCTGGACGACGCCGACGCCGTAGCGGCCGAGGCGCTCACCGCCCCCGCCGCCGTGCTGCCGGCCGAACTGGCGCTCCGCGACGCGCTCGCGCGCCTGCTGGAGTCGCCCGTGCCGACCGGGGTCGTCGTGGACGCCGCGGGCCGCTACCGGGGCGGGCTGTCGCTCGAAGCCATCGCCGCCGCGCTGCGGGCTGCCGCGCCGACGCCGGACCAGCCGCGTACGGCCGCCCCCGCGCACGGGGACGGCGTCGCGCCCCGGGCGGGGGCGCCGTGACGCCGGGCGAGCCGCTGATCCGCTGGGACTGGGTGCTGAGCCACCTGGGCGACATCGCGCAGCGCCTCGGCGAGCACCTGGTTCTGACCGGGCTGGCCGTCGCCATCGGCTGCCTCGTGGCGCTCGTCCTGACCATTCAGGTCGTGCGGCGCCCGCGGCTCTACCCGCCCATCGTCTGGGTCGCCGGTGTGCTGTACACCATCCCCAGCCTGGCGCTGTTCGCCCTGCTCGTCCCGATCACCGGGCTGTCGCTGCTCACCGCCGAGATTGGCCTGGTCAGCTACACGCTGCTGTTCCTGATCCGCAACGCCGTGGACGGCGTGCGCTACGTCCCCGCCGACGTGCGCGAGGCGGCGACGGCGATGGGCTACACGCCCCGCCAGCGCCTCTGGCGCGTCGAGCTGCCGCTGGCCCTGCCCGTCATCATTGCCGGCATCCGCGTCGCCACCGTCTCGACGATCGGGCTGACGACCGTCACGGCGCTCATCGGCCAGGGCGGCCTGGGCTACTTCATCCTGGACGGCCTGCAGCGCTTCTTCAGCACGCCGCTCATCGTCGGCGCCGTGCTGTCGGTCGCGCTCGCGGTGCTGGCCGACGGCGCGCTGGTGCTGCTCCAGCGCTGGGCGACGCCGTGGGCGCGCTGGAGCGGCTGACGCGATGGACTTCCTCGCCGCGCTCGGCGCCTGGCTGGCCGATCCCGCCCACTGGCAGGGCTCGGACGGCATCCCCACGCGCGTCGCCGAGCACGTGCTGATGTCGGCGGTGACGATCGCTGTGGCCATGGCCGTCGCCGCGCCCATCGGCGTCTGGCTCGGCCACCTGGGGCGCGGCGGCTTCGTCGTCCTGAACGTGGCCAACGTCGGCCGCGCGCTGCCGTCGCTCGCGCTGCTTGCGCTGCTGCTGCCGCTGGCGCTCGCGCTCGGCCTCGGGCTCGGCTTCTGGCCGACCTTCCTGGCCATCCTGCCGCTCGGCATCCCGCCGATCCTGACGAACGCCTACGTAGCGGTGCGCGAGGTGGACCGCGACCTGCTGGACGCGGCGCGCGGCCAGGGCCTCGACGAGTGGCAGGTCCTGCGCCAGGCCGAGCTGCCGCTCGCCACGCCGCTGATCGTCGCCGGCATCCGCGGCGCTGCCGTGACCGTCGTCGCGACCGTGACGCTCGGCGCGCTGGTGGCCAGCGGCGGCCTCGGCCGCTACATCGTCGACGGCCTCGCCCGCCACGACAACGCGCGCCTCGTCGTCGGCGCCGTCCTCGTCGCCGCCCTCGCGATCGCCACCGAGGCCGGCTTCGGCCTGATCGAGCGCCGCGCCATCCCTGTCGGCCTGCGCGCCCAGGCCGGCGAACGCGGCCCGAGCCCGTGAAGGCGCCCACGGCACGAAAAGAGTAAAACTTAGCAGCGCATTGAAGCGCCTTGCCATCAGTCCAGCGGCCGATCGCTCGTAGGGGCGGGTTTCATGCCCGCCCGCGGCCGCCAGGCCGCAGCTCCGGGGTAGACTGCCGCTTAGCCGCGCCGCAGACCGCCGTGATGTTGGCGCCGACCGAGCGCGCGGCCCCGGTTGCTGCTCAAGGAGGCCCGCTTGATACGCCTCATCTGGCGCCGGGCGCCCGCCGCGGCCGCCCTGGTGCTGCTGCTCGTCCTCGTCGGGGCCTGCCAGTCGTCCGCATCGTCCGGCAGCGGCAAGCCCGGCGTCCGCGTCGGCTCGACCAACTTCGCCGAGCAGTCGATCCTCGCCGAGCTGTACGCCCAGGCGCTCGAAGCGAACGGCTACCACGTCGAGCGGCGCCTGAACCTCGGCCCGCGCGAGATCGTCGAGCCGGCGCTCGAGTCCGCGCAGATCGACCTGTACCCCGAGTACCTGGCTACGCTGCTGGCGTTCGTGAGCAAGGGATCCGGCGCTAGCGCCGGCCCGGCGGCCAGCAGCGACCCCGCCGCTACCGCCAGCGCCCTGCAAGCCGCGCTCCAGCCAAAGGGCCTTGCCCTGCTCGACTACGCCCCGGCCGTGGACACCAACGGCTTCGTGGTCACGAAAGCCACGGCCGACAAGTACCACCTGACGAAGCTCAGCGACCTCGCGCCCGTCGCGTCGCAGCTCGTGCTCGGCGGGGCGCCCGAGTGCCCCGACCGCCCGTTCTGCCTGCCCGGCCTGCGCGACACCTACGGCCTCACCTTCAAGGACTTCAAGCCTCTCGACGCGGGCGGCCCGCTCACGGTCACGGCGCTGGAGAACAACCAGATCGACGTCGGGCTGATCTTCACGACCGATGCGGTCATCGCCGCCCGCGGCCTCGTGCCGCTCGCCGACGACAAGCACCTGCAGCTGGCCGACAACGTCGTGCCGGTCGTGCGCGCCGACCTTCTGAGCCAGGCGCCGGCCGACTTCAAGACGGCGCTGAACGGTGTGAGCGCCAAGCTGACCACGGAGGAGCTAACCAGCCTGAACAAGGCGGTGAGCGTGGACCGCAAGGAGCCCCGCGACGTGGCGGCCGCCTGGCTGCGCGACAAGGGCCTGGTCAAGTAAGCGCCCGGCCCGTGCGTCACGAGCAGCCGGCCGACCTCCTTTACCTGGACAACGCGGCCACCACGTATCCGAAGCCGGAGGCCGTTTACCAGGCCGCCGACGCCTTCTACCGCACCGGTGGCGGCAACGCCGAGCGCGGCCGCTACCCGCTGGCCCGCGCCGCCGCCGACGTGATCGCCCGCACGCGCGCGAAGCTGGCGGCATGGCTCGGCGCCGGCGCGGGCGACCAGATCATCCTCGCGCCCTCGGCCACCATCGCGCTGAACCAAGTCATCCTCGGCACGCCGCTCCCGCCCGGCGCCGTCGCCTACGTCACTCCCTTCGAGCACAACTCCGCGCTCCGCCCGCTCGAGCACCGGCGCCAGACGGCGGGCATCCACGTGCGCGAGCTACCGTTCGACCGCACCACCTGGGCCTTCGACGCCCCCCGCGCTCGCGCCATGCTCCAGGCCGCGCCGCCCGCGCTCCTGGTCGTGTCCCAGGCGAGCAACGTCTGCGGCTACTTGCTCCCGGTGGTCGAGATCGTGCAGGCCGCGCGCGCGGCCAATCCTGCCTGCGTGGTCGTCGTGGACGGCGCGCAGGCCGCCGGCCTCTACCCGCTCGACCTGGCCGCCGGCGCGATCGACTACTACGTCTTCTCCGGCCACAAGTCGCTGTATGGCCCTTATGGCATCGCGGGCTTCGTCCTCGCCAGCGGGCGGCGGCCGGCGCCGATCCTCTTCGGCGCCACCGGGACCCAATCCGACAGCGTGGCCATGCCGCTCGACGTGCCCAGCGCCTACGAGCCTGGCAGCCAGAACGCCTGGGCGGCCGCCGGGTTGGACGCCGCGCTCGACTGGCTCGCCGCGCGGGGCCGCGCGGCCGTGGTCGCGCCCGCCGAGGCCGCCGCCCACGCGCTCCGCGACCGCCTCCGCGCCCTCCCGGGCGTGACCGTCTACGCGCCGCCGGCCGACCGCTGGATGGGCATCGTCGCCTTCACGGCCGCGGGCCAGGCCCCCGCGGCGCTCGCCGACGCGCTCGCCGCCCGCGGCATCGCCGTGCGCGCCGGCCTGCACTGCGCGCCGTGGATCCATCGCTGGCTTGGCACCCTGGCGGGTGGCGGCGTCGTCCGCGCCAGCCCCAGCTACTTCACGCCCCCCTCAGCCGCCGACACCCTGGAGCGCGCCCTCCGCGAAGCGCTGCCAACCCGCAGGTAACCCGGCGAGAATCCCCACTAATACCGCATCCGGGGGTGGCGTTCCCTTACTCCCTCGCCCTCTGGGAGAGGGTCGGGGTGAGGGCCCGCCTCCGTCGGCGGACCCCAGGGCCGGATCGGATATAACCGTTCGGACCAACGGTAGGGCCGGCGCTCGCCCCCTGCCGCCCGGTCGCCGCTACTGCCTGCCACGGCCTCCGTCGTGATGTCGTAGCGCCGGGGCTCGTTCCCTGCCGCCCGGCTGCCACCGCCTCCGCCGTGATGTCGTAGCGCCGGGGCTCGTCCCCTGCCGCCCGGCCGGCGCGGTCACACGCGGGCCGCGGGGCACAAGCCCCTGCCCCACGGTCCGCTGCCCGGGGACGGGTCCAAACTGCTATACACCGTGTAGATGCGCAGAGGGAGGCAGGCACGATGAGCAGCCCGAGCTTGCGCGCCCTGATCGCCAACTTCCACGACTACGACGCGCCGCTGTCCACGAAGCTGCGCCTGGCGCTCCGGAACACCGCCATCAAGCTCCGCCAGCGCTCCAGCTGCTGCGGCCACCCGGGCGAGCCCGGCTGCTGAGAGCGCGCCACCGGGCCTGGTGCAGGCCCGCACCACCACGACCACCCGCATCCCTAGTGCGGTGTTCACAGGCGCTGAGCGATTGACGGCGCCGGGGTTGCGGCCTCGACGGTCGCCGCGGGCGACCAGCAACCCGCGCTACGGACCGGCCACCGCCGAGGAGGCTCGAGCCATCCGCAATCTGCTCCAGCGCGGCCCCTTCGCGTCGCTGAGCTGCCTCGCAATCCGGGCAAGCGGTCCAGGTCGCGTCGGCGCGGGTTTCATGTCCGCCCGCGGCCGTCGAGGCCGCAGCCCCCCCAGGCGACAGCGCCCGCGCGATTGGCGCCGGCATGTCGCCCCGCCCGACCGCGCCCTACCCTCGCTCCAGCGCGGCGCGGTCCCAACCGGCGCGGTCGGCGGCCGCCTCGTACGTGCTCTGCAGGAAGGAGAGCAGCGCGGCGTCGGGGTCTGGCGCGGCGCGCAGCTCGTCGTACGGCAGGACGAACTCGCCCAGCTCCGCGCTGTAGTAGGCGCCGACCGGCTGCACGGGCGCGTCGCGGAACCCCGCCGGCTCGGGGTAAGCGTAGGCGTAGAACATGGGCGCGGGAAACGGCCCGCCGCCGGGCCAGAAGCCGCAGCTACTCACCTCGTGCGAGTACGCCTCGTGCGTGATGCTATCCGCCACGCCCGGGATCGTCGGGTGGACCGGCGCGCGGCGCCCGGAAAAGCGCGTCACCGCCAGGTCGAAACCGCCCCAGAAGAAGTGTACCGGGCTCACCTTGCCGATGAACCGGCCCCGAAACGCGTGCAGCACCCGGTCGGCCTGCACCAGCACTTGCCAGAAGCGCCGCGCGTACGCGGGGTCGTAGGCGGTGTGCGTGCGGTCCTGGTCGAAGGGGATGGCGTTCGGGATCTCCGACGGCATGGGCCAGATGCGCACCGCCAGGCCCAGGTCCGCCAGGGTGGCCATGACCTGCTGATAGAACTCGGCCACCGGGCGCGCCGCGAGCGGCAGCGACTGGCTCACGCCGTCACTCGCGGTGATGCGAAGCTGCTGGTCGACGAAATCGAAGTCGATCTGGAAGGTGCGCTGACCGTGCGGGATCGGCGAGGTCGTGAGCCCCCGCGCGGTCACGTACAGCGTCACCTGCCACCAGTGGTTCACCGGCGGGCTCAGCGCCAGCCGCACCTTGCCCACCACCTGCGTCCAGAGCTGCAAGGTCGCGGCGGTGTCTTGCCAGTCCGCGTAGGGCAGCGCCGGCCATACCTCCTGGCTCGTGGTCCCCACGTCGCGCTCGCCAGCAGCCATCATGCCCTCCTCAGCTCAGGCGCTACGCCCGCCTTCACTACCACTACCGTTACGCTCGATCGGTTACCGCCCGGTCCTCGATCAGCAGCCCCGCGCTCAGCGCGCTGCCCGCCGCGAGCCCGGCCGCGATCAACATGACCACGCGGAAGCCCGTCACGTACGACTCGTCGATCGCCTGGCGCACCGCGGCCTGCAAGTCGGCGCTCAAGCTGCCAGGCACCTCGGCGCCCGCCAGCTTGCGGCGCTCGCCGGCCAGCGCCTCGCGGGCCGGCGGCGGGAGCGGCAGCGGCGCCAGCCGCGCGTCGAACGCCACGGCAAACACCGTCGCCAGCACCAGATTCAGGACGGCAATCGCCAGCAGCCCCGCCACGCGCGAGACGGCGTTGTTGATCCCTGAGGCCAGGCCCGCGTGCCGCTGCTCCACGGCGCCCATCACCGTTGTCGTGAGCGGCGCCACGGCGATCGCCATGCCCAGCCCCAGCACGACGACCGCCGGGAAGAACGTCGTCCAGTAGCTGCCGCCCACGCCGGGCCGGGCGAACAGCGCGAAGCCGCAGGCGGCGATGGCCGGGCCGATGAGCAGCGGGCGCCGCGCGCCGACCTGCTGCACCAGGCCCCCCGCCCAGCGCGACAGCGCGAACATGATGAGGATCATCGGCAGCAGCGCGGCGCCCGCCTCCGTCGCCGTGTAGCCCTGCACCTGGATCAGATTGAAGGGCACGAAGAAGAAGGTGCCGCCCAGCGCGGCGTAGAGCAGCAGCGTCAGCAGGTTCGCGCCGGCGAAGGTGCGCGCGCGAAACAGCCCGAGCGGCATCATCGGCGCGCGCGCCAGCCGCTCGCGCACGAGGAACAGCCCGAGCCCGACGAGCCCCGCCGCCAGCCATCCCAGCGCCGCCGGCTGGCCCAGCCCGCCGTCGGCCGCCACCGTCAGCCCGTACACGGTGCTGCCCAGCCCGAACGCCGCCAGCAGCGCCCCCCACCAGTCCAGCGGCCCCGCCGCCTCGTCGCGGCTCTCCGGGACGTGCCAAAGCACCAGCAGTACGACGGCCAGCGCCAGCGGCACGTTGATGAAGAACACCCAGCGCCACGAGCCGTGCTCGACCAGCCAGCCGCCCAGCACCGGGCCGATTGCCGAGGTGATTCCGGTGAAGCCCGACCATGTGCCGATCGCCCGTCCGCGCCGCGCCTCGTCGAACGACGCGCTGATGATCGCGAGGCTGCCCGGCACCAGCAGCGCCCCGCCGACGCCCTGCACCGCCCGCGTCACAATGAGCTGCCCGACACTCTGAGCGACGCCGCAGCCGACCGACGCGGCGGCGAACAGCACCACGCCGATCAGGTAGACGCGGCGCCGCCCGAACCGGTCGCCCAGCGACCCGCCGACCAGGATCAGCGCCGCGAGCAGCAGCGCGTACGCCTGCACGACCCACTGCACCTGCGCGCCGGTTACCTCAAACTGCGCTTGCAGCGCCGGCAGCGCGACGTTGACCACCGTGCCGTCGATAAACGCCATGCTGGAGCCGAGGATCGTGGCGGCCAGCACCCACGGCTCGGCCCCCGGCGCGCAGCGCGCGGCGGCCGCCCCCGCTGCCGCCATCACGCCCTCGTCGCACGGGGCTCTGACGAGACTCACCGCCTACACGAACGCCGCCTGGCAGTCCTCGCAGCCCGAGGCGCTCGGCGTCACGTCCCGAATCTCGCCCACATGCGTGCAGCTCGTCGCCATGTTGGCGTCCTTCCCAACCGGCCAGCGCCCGGGGCGCCGGCCCGGCCTCGCGTCCGCGAACAGCATAGCAAGCAGCGGACGAAACTCACCGCGCGGCCCATGGTTCCGGGACCACGGGCCGCGCCGGGTGCCCCCGGCATGTTGCCGGTGGCGTCCTGGCTCCGCTGGCGCCGCCGGACGACAGCTCTCCGCCAATGCGTTCTTTAGAGAGAGGCCGCGAGGCGCGCCGGAAAGCGCCCGCCATCGGCGCGACGTGGTCGCCCATCTTACGCCGTACACGCCTCCCCCGCCCGCCGCCCGCGCCCGGCCCGGGGCACCCCGCCCCGCCGGCCCGGCCCGCGGCGGGACCGCGGGGGAGTATCGTACGGGGTAAACGATGCGACCTTCCGCG
>JAJPHF010000110.1 GCA_021325365.1 Pseudomonadota bacterium | reverse complement strand
GGGGGGGCGGGCTACCTGGCGCCGCCGCTGGCGCTAGAGCGGCTCGCGCGCCGCCGCCGCGCGGCCATCGAGCGGCTGCTGCCCAACGCCGCCGACGTGCTCGTGGTCAGCCTAGAGGCAGGGCTCGGCTTCGACAGCGTGGTGGCCTTCCTGGCCGAGCGCGCCGACAACCCGCTGACCGTCGAGCTGCGGCGCTACCTGGCCGATCTGCGGTTGGGCCGCTCGCGGCGCGAGGCGCTGGAGGCGCTGGTCGAGCGCACGGGATCGCCCGGGCTCGGTGAGCTCGCCAGCGCAGTGATCCTGGCCGACGAGCTGGGCACCGGGCTGGCCCGCACGCTGCGGGGGCAGGCGGCGGCGCTGCGCGCGGCGCAGCGCCTGCGCGCTGAGGAGCTAGCGCGCAAAGCGCCGGTGAAGCTGCTGTTCCCGATCGTGCTGTGCATCATGCCCGTGCTGTTCATCGTCATCATCGGGCCGGCGGTGCTGCAGGCCCTCGCGCTGTTCGGCGGGTGAGCCCGCGTTCGCGGCGACGGCCGCTGGAGAGATAGGACGACGTGGACACAACCAGCAAGTGGCTGTTCGGGGCTGGGGCGGCGCTGGCGCTGCTGGTAGGCGTGGCAGTCTACTTCGCGCTGACGGCGGCGGCCGGCCTGGGGCGCGGCACCACCACGGTGGTCGTGGCGCGTCAGGAGATCCCCGAGCGCACGCTGTTCACGGGCACCAACGTGGGCGACCTGCTGACGACCCGCCAGCTGCCCGCCGATGGCGCGCCGCCGGACGCGCTGCACCAGCCCGCCGACGCCATTGGCAAGGCGACCACGCGCTCGCTGGTCGCTGGCGAGATCGTGCTCGGCACGCCCGACCGGCTGGCCAGCGGCGAGGGCGCGGGCGCACGGGCCGCTGCGGTCATCCCGCGCGACAAGGTGGCGGTGGCGATTCCGGCGACCGATGCCGTAACCGTGGCCGGCGCCCTGCAGCCCGGTGACCGCGTCGACGTGATCGGCACGTGGACTCGCCCCGACGGGCTGAACGCCACGCAGAACATGTTCCACGACGTGCGGGTGTTTGCCGTCGGGCGCTGGCAGGGCAGCGGCGGAGGCACCGCGACGAGCGCGGCCAGCGGCGGCAACGCTTCGACGATCACGCTGCTGCTCGACTACCAGCAGGCAGTCGTCGTCGAGTATCTCTTGCAGAGCGGCGGCCACCTGAGCGTGGCGCTGCGCCGCTTCGACCAGGGCGAGGACGTGCCGACCGAGCCGGCGACGGCCGAGACGGTAACGCGCCGCTACTACGGCCTCGATGGGCAGGCGTCGCTTCCGTAGGAGGCAACGTGCCGGAAGACTCTGCGCCCCAACAACTCGCCGTCGCGGCGATCATGCCCGACGCCTGGCTGCGCGGTGTCGTCGATCTGGGCCGCATGCGGCGGCTGTCGGACGTGCTAAACCACGTCGCGGTGAGCTACCTGCCGGTGCTCGATGCCCAGCTGCTGCCCAGCGGTGCCCGCGAATGGCCTCGCCCGCAAGCGCGCCTGTACGTGAACAAGGTCGACCTGCTGCTCGTCCACCCGGCGGCGGACTCGCCGCTGCCGACCGCCCCGCCGGGCCTGATCGTGTCCAAGCTCCGCGCGCCGGTGGGCCTGTACGTCGGGGAGTATCGCTTAGAAGGCATCGTCCACCTGGCCGACCGCGTGCCCTGGGAGCAGTTCCTGAGCGTGCTCCGCGACCGGTTCCTCGCCATCACGGAGGCCAGCATCACCCGCGTGACCACGGGCGAGCCGGTTGACTCGCCCGGCTTCGTGGCCGTCAACCGCGAGCGGGTCAGCGCGCTGTACCCGCTGTAGCGCCCCATCAGTAGATCGTCTGCAGCTCGCAGGCCGCGCCCGTCGTGGTGACGGGGGTGGCCGTGATGACGTTGTTGCCCACCGCGAGCTGTAGCTGCCGGTAACAGAGCACCGTCCCGGTGAGCGTGCCGGGGCGCACGTCCACCACGAGGATCGGCTGGACCGGGTTCGCCGCGTAGTACGCGCTGCTAGCGATCCAATTCTCGGTGTTCTGGCAGTTCTGCTTGTTGAGGGTCAGCGCGCTGCCGAGCGGCGGCGGCGGCGCGCTGGGCTGCGGCAGGATCCAGCTCCGGTACGCCGAGCAGCCGGAGTTGCCGCCGCTGAGGCTGATCAAGCCGTCCCAGGCCGAGATGCCACACAGGCTGGCGTTGAACTGCCAGATCGTCTGGGGTGTCGTGGGGTTGCTGTCCATCGCCAGCATCGTCGTCTTGCAGACGGCAATCGGCAGGATCGCGGGCGGGACGGTGCGCGCGAGATGGACGACCGCCACCTGCTGCAGCCCGGCCGACGAGACCCCCACGAACCGCAGAAACAGCGGGGTGTACGCGCCGCCCACGGTGGCCTGGACCGAGCTAGTCTGCGCGCTGGGCGTCGAGGTGTACCAGCCGGCGCTCGCGGTCGTGGCGTTCGCCGCGTTGTTGTAGGCGATGGCGGTGGTCACGCCCGCCAGCCGGAAGGACGCCAGGTTCTGCTGACCGATGGCCTGGCCGCTGGCCGTGGCGGTGCCGTAATTGCCGGCCTGCACGTCGACGGCAGCCGCGCGGGCGGCGGCCTGGGCGGTAAACTCGGCCGCCTCGGCCGCGGCGAGGTAGTAGCCGCCGTCGAGCGCCAGGCCGAGAAAGCCGAACAGCACCGGCAGCGCCGCCGCGAAGATGACGAGCGCCTGCCCGCGCGCGGGACGGCGGCGCCGGCTCACGGCGTTTGCTCCACGACCATGCTAGCGGTCGCGCTCAGCGGCAGCGAGGCGACGGGGAAGAACGGGATCGCCAGCGGCTGCGTGTGCCGCACGTTCACGGTGAGGACGTTGCCGCGCGTGCGGTTCGCGGCCGTCACGGGCGTACTGTTGGTCGCGCTGACGGTAGACGTGACGGTGACCGTGTCGTTCGTCCCGCCGGGCGCCACCTGCTGCGCGCGGGCCGTGATCGCGGCGTCGTTGCGGGTGTACGGCAGCACCGCACCGTAGCGGGCGCCCTCCTGCGCCGCTTGCATGAGCTGCGCGTAGGCCAGGAAGGCCTGCCCGAACTGGATCGTGCCGCCCAGGATCAGCAGCAAGGCGGGCAGCATCAGCGCGAACTCGAGCGCCGATTGCCCGCGCCGTCGCCCGCCGCTCATGCGCGCTTCTCCCCTCGGCCAGATACTCAGCGTCGAGCGTTCAGGTGGGCGAGCGCAAGCTCGTGCAGGCGGCCGTTGCTGCCGATGGCGTGGCCGCTGGCGGCCGTGGGCGCACCGTGGAAGTCGGTGAAGCGGCCGCCCGCCTCCGCGACGAGCACTTGCAGCGGCGCGATGTCCCACAGCTGCACCCCCGCCTCCAGCCACAGCTCGGCGCGACCGTTCAGCAGCAGCGTGCAGGCGTATAGATCGCCGTGGGCGCGAGTGGAGCCGACAACGTCGATCAGCTCGATTACGCCGGCGCCATAGGGCGGCGCCAGCAGGCACGGTAGCTCGCCGAGGCTGAGGGTGGCGTCGGCTGGGTCGTCGAGCGCCGATACCTGCAGCCGCACGCCGTCGCGATAGGCGCCCAGCCCAACGCCCGCCCAGTACGTCTCGCCAAGGGCGGGCAGGCTGATGGCCCCCGCGACGATGGCGCCGCCGTGTTCGAGCGCGATCGCGGGGCCCCAGAACGGCTGGCCGCGGGTGAAGCCCCTCGTGCCGTCGAGGGGGTCGACGATCCAGCGCGACCCGGCCTCCGGCCGGTGGGCGCCGCTCTCCTCGGCGAGGATGCCGTGGTCGGGGAAGGCCACCTCGATGACCGCCAGCGCGGCCGCCTCGGCGGCGCGGTCGGCAGCCGTGACGGGCGTGCGGTCGGGCTTGCGCTCGACGCGCAGGTCGCGGCGCCAGTAGCCGAGCGCCGCGGCACCGGCCGCCGCCGCGGCCTCGCGCGCCACCGCGACGGCTCGCGCCACGTCGATGTCCACGGCGTTCTAGCCGAGTGGCGCCGCGTCGAGCCGCACGTTCGCGCCGCACAGCCGACAGCGGTGGGTAGGCTGCTGGCCGCGCGCCGCCGCGGCGCCGCTCAGTACGTCCTCGTCGGGCAGGTGGTGGATCAGCGGCATGAGCGCCTCGGGCTCGTCGCACACCGGGCAGCTACTGGGCTGGCCGCGGAAGTCGGGCGCCAACGCGGCCCGGCGCTCCAGCGCGGTGTGGCGGAAGCTGCGGTGAAACCCCTGCGGGTTGAAAACGAAGATTTCCTCGGGACGCGCCATGATCGTGTACTGCCCCGGGCCAACGAGGTCGAGCGCGGCGCCCACCAGGCGCAGCTGCCAGCCCAGGCGCTTGGCCCACGGGACGCCGCTGTTCGCCGCGCCGCCGCGCCGCTGCTCGCGCTGGCGCTCCGACTGTTCGGCCAGCATCGCCAGGCTCCAGTCCTCGCGTACCGTGGCGACGTCGGCGTTCACGCGCACGCCCGTCGGCGAGAGCGAGAGCACCGCGATAGTGCAGCCCGCGTCGTCGAGCACGCCGCCAATCGTCCGCAGCGTCTCCTGGTACGACAGCCCCTTGGGCGCCTGCATCGCCCGGCTCCTCCGGCCCGCCCGCGGCTGGCGGCCACGGCCGCTCTCGCCTCAGTCTAGCACGCCGCCGGCGGCACGCGAGTCGCCTGCTCTTACAGTGCCACGTCCGCCGCTTTAAAATCGTAACGAGGCCTTAACCGTCTCCGACGGCGATCCCGGCGAGCACCCTCTGGCAGGCTCGTCGTGGGGCAACCGACTGAGGAGGAGCCCGTGACCGCGTTCGACGTCGAGGCGTTGATCGCCCAGCTCGAGACGCTCGGCGAGCAGACGCTGCAGGAAGTCGCGCACCACCCCGTGATGGCCGCGTGGTTCGCCGGTCGCCCTGACCGCGAGCGCGTCTTCGCCTTCCAGGCGCAGCTCTATTACCAGGTAGCGGCCACGATACCGCTGCTGGAGCGCTGCGCCCGCACCTGCGAGCGGCTCGCCGCCAACGACCCCATGTACGCCGTGCTCGCGCGGCACTATGCTCATCATGCCCTCGAGGAGAGCGAGCCTGTGCCGCACGAGATCTTGCTGCTGGACGGCTTGCGCCAGCAGGGGTTCTGCGTCGATCCGCTGCCGCCCCCCGGCCGCGCCGTGCAGGAGTATATCGATCGGGGCTTCTGGGCGGCCGAGCACGCGCCGATCCACGAGCTGGGGCGCGCGGCGGTGCTGGAGCGGGTGGGCGGCCGCCTGGCGCAACGCGTGCCGCGGGCAGCCGCCAGCGCGCCCGCCGGCACGGCCGACTTCTATGGCGTCCATGCCACCGCCGACAGCAGCCGGGGCGGCCACGTGGACGAGAATGCGCGTATTCTGCGCGAGCTGAGCGTCTTTGCTACGTTCGTCGCGCGCGCACACGAGGTGCTGGCGGGCGGCGAGCACGCGCGGGAATACATGCGCGGGCTGTTGGCTTACGTGGACGCGCAGCCGTGAGGGGAACGCGCGGCGGCGCCGGGCGGGGCGTTATGCGGGTGGGGCGACCGGAAGCTGGAGGGCGACCCGCGTGCCCTCACCCTCCCGGCTGTCGATCGCGATCTGGCCGTGATGGCGCAGGGCCGCGTGATACACCCGCGTGAGCCCGAGCCCCGTCCCCTTGGGCCGCCGCGTGGTAAAGAACGGGTCCATGCAGCGCTGACGAATGTCCTCGGACATGCCCACGCCGTCGTCGGCAACGCTCAGCAGCACCTGCTGCGGCAGGCTCTCGGTGCGGACGACCACGGTTCCGCCGTGCGGCAACGCCTCCACGGCATTGGCGATCAGCTCACGCAGCGCTCCCTGGAGCTCCAGCGGATCGGCGTGAAGCGGCGGCACGGTGGCGGTTTCCACCCGCAGATGGATCGTTCGCCCTTGCGCCTCCGGGCCGTCGTGCCAGATAGGCCGGGTCAGCTCCACCGTCTCCCAGACGAGCAGGTTCACGTCGACCAGGTGCCAGCCGACGCCGGTGGCGGGCCGCGCGAACTGTTGGATGCTCTGCACGACGGCCGCAATGCGAAGCGCGGCCTCGTGCGTGGGCTCCAGCAAGGTGCGCTGCCCGGGGTCGGCGCTCTCGTCCAGCAGCATCTCCGTGTTGCCCAAGACCACGGCGAGCGGGCTGTTGATCTGGTGGGCCAGGCCCGAGCTAATCTCCGCGAGCAGCCGCATCTTCTCGGCCTCGAGAGCGCGCAGCTGCGTCCGCTTCTCGGCGCTCACGTCGTGCGCCACTCCACGAACCACCGGGCCGTGCGGCGAGTCGAACGTCCGGACGCGCACGCGCAGCGGCACCAGACTGCCGTCGCGCCGCCGGGCCGTCGTCTCGAACGTCACCGGCGCCGCGCGCGCCTGCTCCATCTGGGTGCGCACGACGTCGGCGGCATCGATGCCGGCCGGGAACGGACTGACGTCCCAGAGCGCCAGCTGCAGCATTGTCTCACGGGGGTAATCGAGCAGCCGACAGCACGCCTCGTCGACGTCGACGAGGCGGCCGGCGCCGTCGTAGACGAGCACGGCATCGCCGGCCTCTTCGGGCGCGGGGCGCCAGGTGGGCGCGAGCGGCACCAGCTCACGCGCCCGCTCGCGCAGCGCGGCCGACTGGGTCGCGGCCCCGACCCGCGCCGCCGCGAGGTCCGCCAGGAGCTGCAGCATCACCTCGTCGGCACGGCCGAATGGCGGCGCGCCCGTGGCGCGCGCGGCGTGCAGCGCGCCCAGCACCTCGCCCTTGAAGCGAAGCGGCACGGCAACGCGGCTGCCGGCTGCCGGCTCGCCCGCAGTGGGGCTAGGCTCCGCCCCTGCGGCGGCGATGAGCACCGACTCGCCACGCCGCACGACCTCGCCCAGCACGCCCGCGTCGCTCAACTGCCGTGCGCCGAGCGGCGGTGTGACGGCGCCCGCCGTGTGCCGCACGACCAGCCAGGCCGGGTCGCTGTCGAGGAGCGCCAGGCACACGCCGTCGGCATGGAGCAAGTGCGCCGCTTGAGACACGACGAGCCCGCCGACCCGGGCGTCGTCGGGCTCGAGAGCAAGCTGGGCTGACACGGCGGCGAGGGCGAGCGCCAGCGCATCTGCCTGCTGCGCGCCTGAGGGCGCATGCACGTCGGCCGGGAGCGCCACGGCCACGTCTCCTGATCGCGCCGCGCGGCGCGATCGCATAGTAACTCTTTGAGTGTACGAACAGGGGGCTAGGCACGTCCATCGGGGCAATTGCAGCAGTGTGTTATAACTTCAGCAGCAATGTCGCGCCGTGGAACTAGCCGGAATGGTGCATGGCCCCTAGCCATTGGGTGCCTCGCCCCTCGTAATGTAGTTGTGATGGCGTGACATGGCGGAGGGCGGATGACCACCAGCAAGCGAGCGGAGGGAGAGCCGGGCGCCTCCACACTCGACCGGCGGCCGTCTGGCGGGACGGCGCTGGCGCCCGCGTCGTTGACCACGGTGGCCGCGGCCGCGGCCGCCATCACGGGCGAGGGCGACGACGAGGTGGCCGGCCAGACCATCGTCAACGAGGTGGCTCAGGCGCTCCAGGCCAGCGACGTGAGACTGGTGCTGTTCGAGCCGGACCGCCAGTGGCTGCGGGTAGCCTACGCGACAGGGCCGTCGGCCGAGCGGGTCGGCAGCCGCCTGCCGCCCGGGCATGCGGCGCTTGCCCAGCTGCTCGACGGCGGCGAGCCGGTCGTGCTTGGCCCCGACGCACCGCCGGTCGCCGCGCCCGAGCCGCCACCCGCCAGCCGCGCGGCCGCGCTGGTCCGGCTGACGGGTCAGGTCCTCGGCTATCTCGCCGTGGGCCGATCGGCCGGCCTGCCGCCCTTCACTGCCGCCGACCTGCCCGCGCTCCAGATGCTGGCCGATGTGGCGGGCCTGCGCCTGGGTTACAGTCAGCTCGTCGTGCGCCCCCGCCATCGCGAGCGCGATCTCGCGGATCTGCGGCCAGGCTGGCGCGTGCCGGCCGATCAGGCCGGCGACTTCCTGATGGTCGCGGACCTCACGGGGCGCTTCATCGACGCCGACGCCGCCGCGCCGCGCTACCTGGGCTACAGCCGCGAGGAGCTGCTCCAGCTCTCCATTCAGGACGTCTCGCCACCCCCCTTCGGCATCGACGACCAGCAGGTGCTCCGAGACCTCTACGAGCGCGTCTGCGCGACCGGCGGGGTGGTCATGGAAAGCTCCCTGCGGCGCCGCGACGACACGCTGTTCCCCATCCGCCTCTACCTCGACCCGGTCCCCCACGGCAGCACCGTGGCGATCCGCGGCATCTGCTGGGACGTCACTCAACAGAAAGAGGCGCACGCGCGTCTGCTGCACGTCGAGCGCCTGCGTATCCTGGGCCAGATGGCGTCTGGCGTGGCCCACGACCTGAACAACACCCTCGCCCACGTGCTCGGCAACCTGCAGCTCCTGCTCGACAGCGTGGACCACCCGGCGCAGCGCGTCCTGCTGGAGCGCGTGCAGCAGGCCGCGCTCGACGGCGCCGAAACCGTCCGGCGGCTGCACACCTTCGCGCGCACACGCGAGACGCAGGTGGAGCCGGTCGATCTCTCGGCCATCGTCGTCGAGGTGGCCGAGCTGACTCGGCCGAGCTGGGAGGCCGCGACCCAGCAGTGCGGCGTACCGGTGGACCTCGTGGTGGACGTGGCGCCCGTGCCGCCCGTGCTCGGCAACGCCTCCGAGCTACGCGAGGTGCTGGTCAACTTGGTGCAGAACGCGCTGGATGCCCTGCCACGTGGCGGCACGGTGCGCATGCGCACGGAGGCCGTCGACGACGAGGTGCTCGTGACCGTGGCCGACAACGGCATGGGCATGCCGCCGCGGGTGCGCCACCGCATCTTCGATCTGTTCTACACGACGAAGGGTGCCAAGGGGAGCGGGCTGGGCCTGTCGGTCGCCTACACCATCGTGGCCCGCCACAAGGGCCAGATCATGGTGGAGAGCGAGGAGGGCCAGGGAACCACGTTCACGATCCGGCTGCCGGTGGCCGTGGCCGCCGAGTCCGCGGCGCCGCCGCCCGCCGAAACGGCCCCGCTGGCCGCGGCGCCGCCTGAGCGCCGGCACGGCCGCGTCGTGGTGGTGGACGATGAGCGCGACTTGGCCGTGATGCTCGCGCGCATGCTCCAGGGCGAGGGCCACGAGGTGCGCATCTGCACGCGCGGCGCCGAGGCGCTGGAGCTGGTCGAGCGCGAGCCGTTCGACGTGCTGTTGACCGACGTCTCGATGCCCGACATGGACGGCTGGGAAGTGGCGCGACGGGTGAAAGAGGTCCGCCCCGAGCTGCCGGTGGCGGTCGTGACCGGCTGGGGCTCGCAGTTCGAGGGCATAGACCTGGCGGCGCGCAGCGTCGACTTCCTGCTCAGCAAGCCCTTCACCGTCACCGCCGCCCGCGAGCTTGTCGCCCGCGCCCTCGCCCAGCCGGCCGCGGCGGCCGAGCGGGGCGGCCGGCTGGGCGAGGGCGCGGCGTAGCGGCCCCTGAATCAGCCACTCCCGATTGACTGAGTCCGCGCCCGGCGGCCTACTGGCCGTGCGCGCCCCCCGGGGCGCCCGTGCCAGCCAGGAGATCCGGCTTGCGGACGAGGTATTGGTGCTTCGGCGTCGTCAGCGCTAGGCTGCCAAAGGGCATCAGCTCGATCTCGACCGCGATGCGGCCGTGCGCCATCTCGTACGCCGAGCGGAACTCCGTGCTGACGCGCTGGAGCCCCTGCACGACGCTGTGGTGGTAGAGCGCCGTTAGCTCCTCGGTCGCCGGCACGCCGGCGCTCAGCTCGATCTGGAGGTGCAACGTGGCGCGGCCGTCGGGATGGTTCTCGCCGGCCAGGCGGAAGTGGCCGGTGTTCGAGCTGCGCAGGGCCGGCTGCGTCAGCACCTCGGTGAGCTGATCCACGTACACGTTCGCGCCATGGATCATGATGGCGTCGCTGCGACCGAAGGCGTACATGAACGGCAGCGGATGGAAGTACTCTGGCCCGAAGCCACGCGCCTGAAGCTGCTGGCGCAGATCGTAGCCGAAGGCGCGACAGCGCGCCACCACCTCGTCCATCGACAGCAGCCCGCCGCGGTCGTGCGTGTTGTAGCGGACGAGCGGCACGCCCCCACGCGCCGTCAGGAGAATCTCCCCGTTCTGGACCTCCAGAAAGGTGTTGACCGGGTTGTACTGGTTCAGCGACGGGACGACCGGGCTGTCGAACAGCGCGTCGGTCAGGCCGGGCGTGCGAGCGCACAGACGCCGGATCAGCAGGCAGAGCCGCGACTCGTAGCCGAGCGCGCCGCCGCCTTCCGACGACCCGAAGACGCCAAAGAACCCCTCCAATCGGTCGAGGCTCTTGCCGAGCAGCTCCGCCAGGCGCTCGCGCTGCCCCTCCGACACGTACTCACTGCCGCTGCACACCGTCACGTTCAGGGCGGGCCAGTCAATACCGCGGCGCTGGCCCTCCTCCAGCATGGTCGCCATCGGCCCCGCGTAGCCGATGATGAACGTCTGGTCGTAGTGGCGGCTGAGCTGTTCGACGAAGCGCAGCGCCTCTTCCTGGTTCAGGCCCGGCGTGACGACCGTGCCGCGGATGCCCGGCTGCGAGAACATGCGCTGGCCGGTCTCGGCAACGAGCACGCCGCCGACCCAGGCGCCCATGGCATTGGCCACGATCAGCAGCGTCCACCGCTCCTTGATGCGGAGGTGCTCCTGGTAGATGTTGATGAGCGTGTCCAGCTGGGCGGCGTCCTGGTCCGGGAAGCGCGGCCAGAGGGTAGGGCTGCCGGTCGCGCCGGAGCTGAGCGTGACGATGTGGGCGCGAGCCAGCTCGCCGCGGCGCACGCGCTGCTCAATGGGGTAGCGCGTCAGATACGACGCCTTGTCCATGACCGGGAGGGCAGCGAAGTCGGCGAAGCTGCGCAGGCGGTTGGCATCATAGCCGGCCAGTCGCAGGAAGCGGCCGTAGGCCGGCACTAGCGCGGCGGCCTCCTGAGCAACGCGCAGGGCGTGCGTCTCCGCCCGACGGGGGGAGAAGTGCTCTGAGCTGACAGGCAGAGTGGTCACGGCAGCCTTCCCCTGGCCGTGCGGCGAGCGGGGCCGCCTGCCGCACCGTGATCTCGCGAGACCGGCGCGCGGGCCGCCCCGTGGCTCCGCGCGCGGCACCCGGCCAGCCGTTAACTATACGGCAACGCAGGCCCGTCGCGGGCCGACGCTGGCGCGCCGCTCGTCTCAAAAACCTTACAGTATTCGACACAACACTGCAGGGACGTGAGCCGACGATCGCGACCGCGCCCGCGCGGGCTACGCCACGCCGAGCGGGACGGCACGCCGGAGCGCGGCGAGCAGGTCTTCGCTGGCGTGGGGCGCCTTGCGGAGCAGCGCCGCCGAGCGCTCGGTCAGCCAGCGCCGCTCCTGCGGCGTCAGCTCCTTGCCCGTGAACACGACGACGGGCACGTGCTGGGTGCGCGGATCGGCCCGCAGCCGCTCCAGCACCTCGAAGCCGTCCACGTCGGGCATCATCAGGTCGAGGATCACCGCCGCGGGCAGGTCGGCGGCGATCCTCGCCAGCGCCTCCGCGCCCCCCGCTGCCACCGACACGCGGAAGCCCTGGGCGCGCAGGATGGCTGCCAGCAGGGCGCGCGTCGCGGCGTCGTCGTCAATGGCCAGGACGTCACCCGTGGGCCGCGCCAGCCGGCGCAGCACGGCGAGCAGCTCCTGCGGCCGCACGGGCTTCACCAGGTACTCTGTGGCGCCAAGCGTGCGGCCGATCGGTTGCTCCTCCCAGGCAGCCACCAGCAGCACGGGCAGCGCCGCCGTCAGCGGGTCGGTGCGGAGCGCGGCCAGCACCTCCCAGCCGTCGAGCGCATCGTCCGGATCGAGCCCGACGATCACCGCCGACGGCGGGTAGGCCCGCGTGTACTGGCGCAGCTCCGAGAGCGAGCGGACCCAATGGGGAGCATAGCCGGCGGCGTCGAGCTGGGCACAGAGCGCCCCCGCCTGGCCCGTGGCGCTCGCCCGCGTCACTACCAGCACCAGCGGCCGCGGCGCGCCCGGCACGGGCTGGGCCAGGATCAGCGGCAACGTGAAGGCGAACTCCGTACCCTGGCCCAGCGTGCTGGTCACCGTGATCCGCCCGTGGTGCCGCTCGACCAGCTCCTTGGTGAGCGCCAACCCCAGCCCGGTGCCCTCGATGCCCTCGGTTTCGGGGCGGCGCACGCGGTGGAAGCGCGTGAACAGCTTGGGCAGCTCGTCTGGCGGGATGCCCACGCCCTCGTCGCTTACCCGCACCTCGGCCTCGTCGGCCACGCGGCGGGCCTGCACGCGCACGGTCCCGCCCGCCGGCGAGTACTTGATAGCGTTGCCCACGAGGTTCATCAGGATCTGCTGCAGCTTGTCGCCATCAGCTAGCACGGGCGGTAGCCCGGGCTCGACTTGCGCCTCCAGCGTATGGTGAGGCGCCGGCGGGCGCAGCACGGCCAAGACCTGTGTGATCGCGGCCTGCAGGTCCTGCGGTCCCAGGCTCAGCGCCACGCGGCCGCTGTCGAGACGCGCCAGGTCGAGCAGGTCGTTCAGGATCGCGGCGAGTCGCAGCCCCTCCTCGTGCATGGTCTCCAGCCACGCGCGCCGCGTGGCGTCGGCCACGTCGCGGTGTAGCAACAGCTCGGTGAAGCCGACGAGGCTCGTCATCGGCGTCCGCAGCTCGTGCGAGGCAATGGCGACGAACTCGGCCTGTCGCTGCTCGGCCTCCTTCAGGCGGCTGATGTCCTGACAGACGAGCACCACCACGGGCGGCGCGCCCGGCGCGGTCGGCACGGGCGTCGAGCTGACCAGGATGGGCCGCGCCACGCCATCCGGCAGGCAGACCAGCAGCTCTTCGCCCAGGCTCGCCTGCCCGTCGCGCAGCGCCCGCGCGTGCGGCAGAGTGTCGAGCGCGCAAGGGGTGCCGTCGGGACGCAGGAGGTGGCCGGCGACCGGCTGGGCGGTGAACGGCACGCCGTCGGTGAGTGGCCAGCCAAGCACGGCCGTCGCCGCGGGATTGGCCAGCGCCAGCCGAGCGTCTTCGCCCTCGAACAGCAGCACGCCGTCGGGCAGGTAATTCATCAGGCCCGCCAGCCGCGCCCGCTCGGCCTCGCGGCCCGCCTCGCGCTCGTCGCGCAGGCGCTTCAGCCGCAGCAGCGTGCGCACGCGCGCCACCAGCTCGACGCGATCGACGGGCTTGCTCAGGAACTCGTCGGCGCCCGCCTCGAGGCCGCGCAGCCGGTCGGCGCGCTCGCGCAGCGCCGTCACGAGCACGACGGGAATCGTCGCCGTGTGCGGGTCGGCCTTCAGCCGCTCGGTGACCGCGTAGCCGTCCAGCCCCGGCAGCATGACGTCGAGCAAGATCACGTCGGGCGGGTCCGCCGCGATGGCGGCGAGCGCCGCGGTGCCGTCGGGCGCCTCCCGCACGGCGCAAGGCACAGCCTCCAGGTAAGCGGCCAGCAGCTCGCGGTTGGCAGCCTGGTCGTCCACGACCAGCACGGTGCCCAGAGACGCGGTCATGGCGGGGCCTCCCGGGTGAGGGCGCGCTCCACGGCGCCCAGCAGCTTGGGGCGCTCGATCGGCTTGGTCACGTAGTCGTCGCAGCCCGCCGCGCGGGCCCGCTCCTCATCGCCCACCATGGCGTAGGCGGTGAGCGCCACTACGGGAATGCCGCGCGTGGCCTGATCGCCCTTCAGCCGCCGCGCGACTTCCAGGCCGCTGATGCCCGGCAGCTCCACGTCCAGCAGGATGACGTCGGGCCGCCGTGCCGCCACACTGGCCAGCGCCGTCTCGCCATCCTCGGCCGCCACCACGTCGTAGCCCGCGCGCTCCAGGATCGCCTCCGCCAGCTCGCGGTTCAGCGGGTGGTCTTCCACCACCAGCACCCGGACCGTCTCGCTCATCGCCCGCTCTCCTCGGCGGCCGCGGCGCAGGCGCGCGTCAGGACGCCGTCTAGCACGACGCCCAGCTCGGCCAGGAAGCGCTCGCGCGTGAAGCCGTCCTTGGCGACGAGCGCCGCGATCTGGCCGTTCAGGGCAGCGCGGTCCGCGGGCGTGAGGTCTTGGGCCGTGAGGATGACGATTGGGATCGCGCGCGTCGTCGCGTCGGCCTTCAGCTGCTCGACCACCTCAAACCCGTTCAGGCCGGGCAGCAGCAGGTCGAGCAGCAGCACGTCGGGCCGGCTCGCGCGCGCCTGGGCCACGCCCTCCTCGCCGCTCGCGGCGCGCAGCACTCGATAGCCCGCCGGCTCGAGGAACGCGGCGACCATCTCCCGGGCCTGGGACTCGTCGTCCACGACGAGCGCCGTAGCGGCCGGCCGGGCCGCCACGGGCACGCCCCGCGCCTCGCTCGCGCGGCTCACGCGCGCCAGCGTGCGCAGCAGGTCCGCCTGCGCCACCGGCTTGACGAGATAGGCCGCCGCGCCCAGCGCGTAACCCAGGTGCTCGTTGTCGACGATGGAAACCATCACGACCGGGATGTCGCGGGTGGCCGGGTCGGCCTTGAGCGCTTGCAGCACCTCCCAGCCGTCGCAGCCGGGCAGCAGCACGTCGAGCGTGATCGCCGCCGGCTGCAACGCCCGCGCCTGCTCCACGGCGGGCGTCCCCTGGGCGACCGTCGCCACACGATAGCCCGCCTGCACGAGATAGTCGTGCACCAGCTCTCGGCCGCGCGCGTCGTCCTCCACGACGAGGACCAGGGGAGCAAGGGACCCGCCCGCCCCCTCGCCCTCTCCCCGTGGGAGAGGGCATATGCCGCCCTCCCCCCCGGCCCCTCCCCCAGCGGGAGAGGGGAGAGGCGCGGCCGCCCCCTGCGCCGCGGCATCCTGCGAGCGTCGCTCTCCTCTCCCAGATGGACCGGGGAGGGCGCCTGGCCCCCTCTCCCTTTGGGAGAGGGCGGGGGGTGAGGGCGCGTCGACGGCCGCCAGCGGCACCGTGAAGGTGAATCGGCACCCAGCTCCTAGCGCGCTCTCCAGCCAGATGCGGCCCCCCTGCAGCTCGACCAGGCGACGGGTTAGGGCCAGCCCCAGGCCGGTGCCCTCGTGCTGCCGTCCGACGGCCGCGTCCACTTGCTGGAACTCGTCGAATACCCGCTCCTGGTCGGCCGGCGCGATGCCGATGCCCGTATCGGCAACCGTGACCTCCAGCGCCCCAGGCGCGAGGCGGGCCAGCAGCTCCACCCGCCCGCCCTCGGGAGTGAATTTCACCGCGTTCGCCAGCAGGTTGTAGAGTACCTGCTTGAACTTGCCCTCGTCGGCGCGCAACGTCGTCACGTCGGGCGCCACCTGCGTCGTCAGGGCGAGCCGCTTCTTCTCCGCCAGCGGACGAATGATCGCCTCCACCGCCCGCAGCGCGGCGGCGACCTCGAAGGTCGTCGGGTGCAGCTCCATGCGTCCCGCCTCGACCTTCGCCAGGTCGAGGATGTCGTTCACGAGGCTGAGCAGGTGCTGCCCGCTCTCGTGGATGTGGCTCACGTAGCGGCGGCGGCGCGTGGCTTCCGGATCATCGCCCGTATCGTCGAGCAACAGGTCCGAGAAGCCGATGATCGAGTTGAGCGGCGTGCGCAGCTCATGGCTCATCGTGGCCAGGAACTCGCTCTTGGCCTGGGTGGCGTGGGCCAGCGCGCGGTTCGACGCCTCCAGGCGCGCCCGCACCTCGCGCCGCTCGACGACGAGCGCCAGCTGCTGCCCCGCGGTCCGCAGCACGGCCAGCGTGTCGGCGGCCGGCGCTGCGGCGGCCGGGCTGGCCAGCAGTAGCGTGCCGCGCGTGCCCGCCTCGCTTTGCAGCGGCAGCGCGACGACGCTGTTTAGCCCCGCCGCCCGCAGCCAGGCGTGCGCCGCGGCCGCGGCCGGCGCCGTCTGCGCGTTCGCAATAATCGCCTCCTCGCCGCTCAGCGCCACCTGGCCGACGATGCCATCGCCCAGCGGGCGCGTCGTAGCGGCCCGCGACATGACTGGGTCCGCGTGGCTCTGCGCCACCAGCGCCAGGTGGTCGTCCGTCAGCCACCACAGCTCGACGGCGTCGAAGCCTAGCTCGTCGCGCAGCACCGCCAGGCCCTCGGCGAGCGGCGCCCGCGCCACGTCGTCGCTGATGAGCTTCAGATTGAGATCGTGCAGCACGCGGTAGCCGCGGTTGGCGGCTTCCAGGGCCATGCGGTCCGCGGCAAGCTGCTCCGCCATCTGGTCGAACGCGCGTCCCACCAGCCCCAGCTCGTCGCGCGTGCGCAGCCCGGTACGCGCGTCCAGCTCGCCGCGCCGCCAGCGCTCGGCCGTCGCCGCCAGGCGGCCCAGGGGCGCGGTAATGGACCGCGTGGCCACGGTGGCGGTCAGGATGACCAGCAGCAGCTCTACCAGGAGGGCCGCGCCGATGGCCAGGGCCGTCAGCAGCAGCGCCTGCTCGACGGCGGCATCGCGAGCGGCCAGCAGGTTCAGCTCGACGCCGTTAAACGCCGTGCGCTCGGCCCGAACGCTCTCGATCAGCTCGCTGGCGCGCGCTACGGGTACCGGCGGGAGCGGCGCGTCAGCGCCGGCCTGCACCGTGGGCGCGGCAGTCCCGGCCTCCCAGGCGGCGGCGAGCGCGTGCAGCCGATCGATGCGCGCGACCTGGGGTGGGTTGCCGGCGACGAGCGCCCGCAGTGCCGTGTACTCGTCCTCCAGCTCCTGGCGTGCCGCCTCATAGGAGGCGAGGTACGCGGGGTCACGGTCCAGACGGTAGCCGCGCACGGTGGCAACCATGCTCAGGAAAGCGCCCTCCAGGTTGCCGCTGTGGAGCAAGCCATCCTGGGTGTGGTCCTGAAGCTGGCTCGCCTCGCGGTAGGCGCGCAGGCCCCCGAAGGCCGCGACGGCAACGAGCGCCAGGCCGACCAGCGCCGCCAGGGCGGGGATCGTGATGCGCCACCATACAGGGAGATCGCTCAACCGCCGCCACATGCTCGCCATCTCGCGCTGCCGCTAGCGCGGGACACTCCCGCCCGAATGCCTCGCAGACGGTTTCCAGTATGGCCCGCGCGGCCCGGGCCCGGGCTAGGACACGGGTTAAGGGCTCGTAGGAGCGCGGTGCGCGTCCTGGCACGGCCGGCGCGGGCGGGTGGGCGCGGTTAGCGGCGGCTGCCGGCAGCCTGGAGCGCGCCAGGCCGGAGCGCCAGCCGCAGCACCTCGTCGATCTGGCCCACGCGGAACGGCTTCGGCAGGATGAGCACTGGACATTCGGGGGTGCCATGCAACAGGTCGAGATCGCCCGGGTACCCGGTGACGGCCGCCAGCGGCAGCGCGGGCCAACGGCGCCGCACGGCTCGGATGAACCCGATGCCATCGGTGCTGGCCGGCATTCGGATGTCGCTGAGCACGAGCGCCACGTCGGGGTCTTGCTCCAGCGCGGCGATCCCGGTGGACGGCCCGTCAGCCTCGACGGCGCGATAGCCGGCTCGGCTGACCCGCTCGCGCAGCAGGCCCCGCATCAGCGGGTCGTCGTCGACGATTAGCACCGCGGGCGCCGAGCGCGCGCGCACGAAGGTGCCCCGCCCTTGCTCGCGCGACACCAGCCCCTCTTCTTCGAGACTGGCCAGCACGTGGCGCAAGGTGAGCGGCGCGACCCCGAATTCGGCCGCCAGCTCGGTGTGCGGAGGCAGCTTCGTGCCCGGCGACAACTCGCCCTCCAGGATGCGCTCTCGCAACACGCTGTACACGCGACCGGACCGTGGACCCAGGCGATTGATCGCCATCGCATCCTCCCGCTGATCTGATAACACAATAGCATCAATTGTGCCAAGGTGGTACTATTGCACCGCGGGTACATTCACGGCGCCAATAAACCGCTGAGCCAATAGGTCGCGTGGCCTGGCCCTCCGCCTGGGCCAGGGCCGCCCTGGAGCGGCGCCGCAGGTACCGGCCTCCGGGGGCCGGTACCCGCGGATCTCGCCTAGCCCCAGGGGCCGAGGAAGGGCTCGCCCTGGTAGGTGTCGGACTGGGCCTCGAGCGCCTCGGGCCACACGCCCGGCTCGACCCGGCGCCGCTCGCTGGGCGGGCG
>JAJPHF010000021.1 GCA_021325365.1 Pseudomonadota bacterium | reverse complement strand
TCCCGATTACGGCCATCGGCATCTCGCCCCAGAACGACAACGTCCGCATTGTCGGCCTGGAGAACGGCCGGGTGTTCGCCACCACCAGCGGGGCGAGCATGCTCGCCGACGTGACCTGTCCGTGCTTCCCCCGCACCCCTGGCATCGCGCCGTTCATCGGCCGCGCGGTGATCGACCCGAACAACGCCAACACGGCGTACGTGACCTTCGACTTCTATACGCCGGCCGGGCAGGGCATCTGGAAGACCACCAACTTGAACGCCCCCACGCCCACCTGGACGGCGGCGGCTAACGGCATCCCCAGCGTGCCGGTAAACGCCTTCGTCGTGGACCCGCTGGACTCGAACAACCTCTACGCCGGGACGCAGGTTGGCGTGTTCCGCTCGACCGACGGGGGCGTGACCTGGACCGCCTACAGCAACGGGCTGCCGCGCGTGGCCGTGTTCGACATGGCGTTCCAGCGCGGCGGCCAGGGCACCCCCGACCAGATTCTGCGGGTGGCCACGCAGGGGGCGGGCATCTGGGAGATCATCACGCACCAGGTCGCCCCAACGCCGACCCCCACGGCGACCAGCACGAGCACGCCCACGCCCACGCAGACGGCGACCAGTACGAGCACGCCCACACCCACTCGGACACCAACGACGACCGCCACGCCGACCGCAACCTCAACGGCAACCGCAACGGCCACGCTCCCGACCGCGACCCTCCCGCCGTCCAACTTGACGCTGGCCCAGGCCCAGGCGCGGGCGCTCGCGACCGCCGGGTTCCAGGGCGGCCTGCCCGAGCCGTGCGCCGCCCTGGCGGGCGAGTCCTGCGCCGTCAGCGGCGCTCTGGCCGGCACCCTCACGCGCAGCGGCAGCATGGCCTTTACGCTGTCGACGACAGTACCGGCCGGCGTGCCGGCTGGCACGACGCCCATAGCGGTGTTCGCGACCGACCAGGGCGTCCAGGCCGTCGCCTGCGCCGCGCCCAGCGGCGGGCCGGGCTCCCGCTACACCTGCGCGGGGACGCTGCCCGGCAACGCCCTCCAGGGCTCGAGCGCGGCGCTCTGCTTCACGGCGGCGACGGCCTGCCTGCTCGGAACGGTGACCGGCCCCGGCGCGGTCCCTGCGGCCGCAGCGCTGGCGGTGCCGCCCCTGCTGCCGCCGCTCCCCCCGCCCCCACCACCACCGCTGGTCCTGCCGCCCCCGGCGGCGCAGCCGCCCATCGCCGGCCGTCTCGCGGAGGTGCCCGTCGTGCCCGAGAGCGACAGCCTGGCCCTGCTAGCGGTGGGCCTGGCCGCCCTCGGGCTGCTAGCTGGCGCGCGCCGGCTGCGCGCCGGTCGTTGTCACCCCCCGCCCCCCTCGGTCCACCGGCTCAAGGGTAGAGGCTCGCGATGAAGCCGCTGTCGTTCAGGCGCTTGATCGGCCCCAGCTCCAGAAAATCGTCGGGGTTCGCGGTGGCCGCCTTCGGGTTGGTGCTCGCCAGCTCTTCCATCGCGCCGCGCATCGCCTCGGGCGTCGGCAGCATGTCGCGAGCCGTGCGGCTGCGCTCGAAGGCGATCGCCTCGTCCAACATAGCCGGATCGTCGGCGTCGGTATAGTGCGTGAGCACCTTGCGCGTGACCTCGGGGTTCGTCAACATGACGGCCACCCCCTCGGCCGAGGCGCGCAGGAAGCGGTCCACCACGTCGGGTTGCGCCTGGAGGAAGCGGCGCGTGGTCACGGCGCCGACGTTGGCGAAGTCGAGGCTGTAGTCGCGGTAGCTGAGCAGCTCCTTGAAGCCTAGCTGGCGCGCGACGAGATTCGTGGGCGGCGTGAGGATGGCGGCGTCCAGCGCGCCGTTCTGCAGCGCCGCGAGCTGCTCGGCCTGCCCGCCCACGGACAGCACCGTATAGTCGCGGTCCGGCTGCATCCCGAACTTCGCCAGCACGGCGGTGGACCAGATCTCGCTGTTCGAGCCGCGCCGCGTGACACCGATGCGCTTGTCGCGCAGGTCGGTCGCGGCCTGGATGCTCGGCTGCACGAGCGCCGAGAAGGATAGCGTAAGCGTTCAGGCCCGCCTTCAGATGCACCGGCGGCGGGCTTGCTCCAGGAGGGGCGAAGCGCTACAACGGCGGCATGAGTGTGACGATGCTGCCGCTGGCGCGCCAGCGAGCGGCGATGACTCCGGCGCTTGACCCAACTCCTCTGCGGGCGGAGAATTACGTCCTGCAAGCCCGCGTCCGGGAGCGGGAAGCCGGGCTGGCCCAGAACTCAGCCAATGCCTCGCGGCCGCCCTGGTCGGACCCACTCCAGGTGTCTACCGATCGACCATGCTAGCACCCAAGATGCGAGCAGCAGTTACTGGGCGAGCACCGCGCGAGCGGAGGGTGCGTAGATGTACCGCCAACGATGTAGCGTGGTGACGCGGATGGGTGCTGTCCTGATCTTGGTCGGGCTTATGGTTGCCTGTGCCACGCCGCAGCGCTCCGCGCCGGCCGCCAGCCCGGGACAGGTTCAGGCGGGCGCGCCGAGCGCCCTTGGTGAGGCCGCGCCAGCGCCCGCCGCGCTCGAGAGCATCACGGTGGTCGGTTCGTCGCCGACGGAGATCAGCAGTCTGGTCTGGTCGCTTGCGATCAACCTCGGGTACTTCCGCGACGTGGGGCTCGAGCCGCAGTTCGTGTCGCTGCCCAGCGCGCAGATGCTCGCCGCGGTGTTGACGGGCGATGCGCAGTACGCCATGGACATGACCGGGCATGTGAGCGGACTCCTCGAAGCCCACGGCACCCTGCCGGTGCGGCTGCTCGCGGTGCTCGCGGCTCGGCCGCAGCACGCGGTGCTCGCGCAGCCCCAATATCCATCCATCGCGGCGCTCAAGGGCCGCACGCTCGCCGTGAAAGCCGCCGGCGACACGGGCCATCGCGCCGCGAAGCTCCTCTGGCAAGCTAACGGCCTCGACCCGGTCGCCGACATGCACGTGCTGCCGATCGGGACGGAGCAGGCGCGCCTCACGGCCATGCAGGCCGGCTCCGTGGAAGCGGCCGTGTTCACCCCGCCCGCAATCGCGATGGCGCAAACCCTGGGATACCGGATGCTGGGCCGCGCCAGCGACGTGTCGAACGTCCCCCAGTCGGGCGTCTGGACGCTCGGCACGCGCGTGGAGGAGCGCCCCACCGAAGTCGTCGCCGTCCTGCGCACGCTGCTGCGGGCGCTGCAGTTCATGCACAACCCGACCAATCGGGAGGTCGTGTTGGCGACGATCAACCAGGCGTTGGACGTGAAGGACGACGCGGTGGCCGCAGGCCTGTACCAAGGGGCCCTGGACGGGCTCAGCACGGATGGCACGGTGCCGGCGAGCGGCATTCAGGAGCTGATCGAGCTGCAAAACGCCCAGCGCGACACGCCGGTACCGCTCGACCCGGCCTCGTTCACGGATTGGGGTCCGCTCCACACCGCCCAGCGCGACCTCGCCGCGGCGGTGAGAGGCCGCTAGCAGAAGCGACCCACGCTGTGTACACCCCCTGTCCTCTGGGCAGTGCGCCTGATCCCGCTCTATCTGCTGCGGATGCGGTGGCGAATTAGGGCCATGATCTGCTCGGCCTCCGCCGCACGCAGCTGAGCCAGGCGCAGCTGACGACCGTCTTTCGCTGTGATTTCTACCGTGGTGAGTGTTCAGCACCCTCGTTCGAGGGCGCGGCCGCGAGCTTGCCCGGCCGCCCGTGAGGCGCTACAACCGCAGCATGATCGACACGCTGTGCCCGCTGACGCCTGAGTTACAGGCGGCGGTATCGGCTCCTGATCCTGCGCCGCTGCTGGACCAGTTGACGACGCTGCGGCTGGAGAACCCCGTACCGCGCGCGCAGAATGCCGCCTTGCAAGAGCGCAGCCGCGAGTTGGAAGCTGGGCTTCGCCAGAACTCGCCCACTTCCTCCCGGCCCCCGTCGGCGGACCCGCCCCAGGCCCCGCCGCGGTCGAAAGCGCCGCCCACGGGACGGAAGCACGGTGGTCAACCCGGCCACCGCAGCGCCTGCCGTGCCCGGCTGCCGGTCGAGCAGGTGGACGAGATCGTGGCCGTGGCGCCAGAGCGGTGCCGGCATTGTGGGCAGCCGCTTCCTGAACCCATCGGCCGCTTAGGTAGCTTCGCGGGCTCCGCTGGCAGTCTGAACGGGGGCGGCCACGACCGCCAGGCCGGCCGGGACCTCCTGGGCGTCGAGCAGCTCCTCCGGCGCCTCCGCCGCCACGTCCGTCTCGCGCGTCAGCACGGCGCGCATGCGGGCCACGTCGAGCGCGTTTTCCCAGCGCGCGACCACGACGGTCGCCACGCCGTTGCCGATCAGGTTCGTGATGGCCCGGCACTCGGACATGAAACGGTCCACCCCGAGCAGCAGCGCCAGCCCGGCGACCGGCACGGTGCCGATCGACGCGAGCGTGGCCGCCAGCGTGATGAAGCCGCCGCCGGTGACCGCCGCCGCCCCCTTCGACGTCAGCAGCAGGATGCCCAGGATGCCGAGCTGCTGGCCGATGCTCAGATCGACGTTCGTGGCCTGGGCGATGAAGATGGCGGCCATAGTCAGGTAGATGGACGTCCCGTCGAGGTTGAACGAGTAGCCGGTCGGGATCACCAGGCCCACGACGGGCCGGGCGCAGCCCAGGTTCTCCAGCCTGGTCATCATGCGCGGCAGCGCCGCCTCGGACGACGACGTGCCGAGCACGATCAGGATCTCCTCCTTGATGTACTTGAGGAAATGCCACAGGTTGAAGCCGGTGCAGAAGGCGATGAGCCCCAGCACGACGGCCACGAACAGGATTGACGTGAGGTAGACGCCCGCCATCAGTTTGCCCAGCGCGAACAGCGTCCCGATGCCGTACTGACCGATGGTGAAGGCCATCGCGCCGAAGGCGCCGAGCGGCGCGACGTACATGATCAGGCGGATGACGCCGAAGAGGGCGTGGTTGGCCTGGTCCAGTAGCTCCACCAGCGGGCGCCCCTTCGCGCCGTAGTGGGAGAGCGCCAGCCCAAACAGCACCGAGAAGAGCAGCACCTGCAGGATCTCGCCCTTGGCGAAGGCATCCACGACCGTGGTCGGGATGATGTTCATGACGAAGTCCACGCCGTGGAGCTCCTCGGCGCCGCGCGTGTAGCTGGCGATCGCGCTGGTATTCAGCGCGTTGGGGTCGGCGTTGATGCCGGCGCCCGGTCGCAGGACGTTGACAATCACCAGGCCGATGAGGAGGGCGAGGCAGGTGACTGCCTCGAAGTAGACGAGCGCCTTCAGCCCGACCCGGCCGACCTCCTTCATGTCACCCATCTTCGCGATGCCCACGACCACCGTGGTGAAGATGATCGGCGCGATCATCATCCGGATGAGTTTCACGAAGGCGTCGCCGAGCGGCTTCATCTCCGTGGCCACCGACGGACGGAAGTAACCGAGCAGCACACCGATCGCGATGGCGACGAGGACTTGGAAGTACAGGTGCGTCCAGAGCGGCTTAGGTCCGTGGGTGGTGCTGGTATGGACCTGCGCGCCGTCCGCGCTCGGCTGCGTCCGCGTGCTGTCCATCTCCGCCCTCCCTGCTGGGCAACGTTTGCGCCCAACGCGCTCCCCATCCACACAAAGCGACTGCCGTACATTCCTTCAACACGATACGCACGCTGACCAGCCCGCCGCGGGAACCGTTCAACTCCTCTCGGGCGCGGGGAGCAGAGGCGGCGGCGCATTGCTCTGGGGTGAGATACCGGGTCGGCGCCTTGGCCAGCCCCTCCACTGGCGGCGCCACCGTGACGGTCCGCTGGCGAAACCCCGCCTCGATCATCGCCGCGTGGGCACTGCTATCGGATCCGGCCCGGGGGTTCGCCTACCGAGACGCGCCCTCACCCCAACCCTCTCCCAGGGGGAGAGGGAGTAAGGGAACGCCACCTCCGGATTCGGTATGAGTTCCCCAGCCAGCACGCGCTTGTGCAAGTCGTCGCATTTGTTGCGGAGGCGGCGCAGGGCGTAGCGCTCGCTGTTGCCCTGATCGACAGCCACACTGTCCTCAGAATCAAGCATTACATTGTTATGCTTGATTTCTTGGTACGCCTCGGACTTGTGATCGCCGCCATGTGTACCCGTGATCGCCTTGTCCAGCGCGTCCAACGCCGCCGGGTCGTCCCGACAGAGTCGTTGCAGCGTGGCCGGGCGGTTAGCAGTCCTCCGCCGTCTGGGTCGCGCGGTCGCGCTTCCACTGCCCCGCTTCTTGAGTGAATTGCCACTTCACCTGCCAGCATTCGGTCCGCTCGCCCGTACTGTCCTGGCTAATCGTGACCGTGTGGGCGGTCAGGGCGGCCGTCGTGCGCCCGGTCTCCGTCGGCTCCAGGAACCGGACGGCGACGCTGAGCAACGCGCGGAACTGCTGCACGAAGGCGTTGTACGACTGGCGTTGCTGGGCGGCACGGCTGAGCACCGCGTAGGCATCTTCATACCGGTGCTGGCTCACCGCGCCGTAGTAGTCGTAGACGAGCTGGTCCGGGGTCCGCCCCAGCGCAGATGCGGGCATCGTGCCGGGGGATGGCGGGGCGGTCTGCCGCCCCGGCGCGCGATTGGCCGCGACCTGGGGCGTCGCGGTCCGTGTGGGCGCAACCGTGGCGGTGGTGGTGGCGGTAGCAGTAAGCGTGCTCGTCGGTTGCGGCGTGGCGGTGGGGGTCGGGACGGCCGTGGGCGTGCGCGTCGGCCGGGGGGTTCGGGTGGCCGTGGCTGTGGGCAAGGGCACCGGTGCAACACTCGCGCTGTGGAGAAACGCCTCGATCTCATCGCTGGCGACCGCTTCATTCAGGCCCACCGCGTGGGCCACGCTACGCGCCACCACGCCGACCACTTGGCCCCCACTATTCAGGAGCGGGCCACCTGAGTTGCCCGGGTTGACGGGCGCATCCGTCTGCACGTACCAGACGCCCTCGATCTGGCGCAGCCCCGAGAAGCTGCCGTGGGTCACCGTCGTGTCGTCGGCCCCGAGGAGATCAGCCCGCGGATAGCCGACGGCGAGCAGGGTATCCATGACGCGCAACTGGCGCGCATCCCCCAGCGGCGCCGCCGGCTCGTCCACCCAGTCCGACTCCAGCAGCGCTAGATCGCGCCGGAAATCGACGTGTACGACTTTGACCGGCGCCTCGTGCCCGTCGGCATACCGCACCGTGGCCGGCGTCCCGTCCTCGATGACATGGGCATTCGTGAGAATGCGGCCCTAGCCCAGCGACACGCCGGAGCCGAAGCTGCCGGCGGCCGTTGCCACTAGCACGGTAAACCCTTTCGCGCGCGTGGCGACGTTGTCGAGCGCCGGCGTTGCGCTCGGCTGCACGGTGAGCGGGATCACCGTGGGTGCCGTCACGGTAGGGCTCGGCGCCAGCTGGACGCTGGCGAGCAGTGCAGGCTCTTGCCACGGGAGGGCGCCGCTGCGCCACAACACCCAGCCGGCCACGGCGGCCAGGCTGCCCACCCCCAGCGCCAAGCCTAACGTGATGACCAGTATGCGGATGTCGGCGCGGCCGGCGTTGTGCATGGCACTCACCTCTCGCCGCCGAGCGTGAAGCCCCAGGCGTAGGGGGAGCCGTGTGTAGCCACGCTGCAGGGCACCGCGGCGCGGCTCCATCCTACTCCCACCTGTGGGCGGGGCACAAGCCCCTTCGCGCCTGGCTACTGGCGAGACGCCCGACCATGCCGTCCAGCGTGCCGGCGTAGTGTCATTGCTGGCACACCACAGGCGCTGCTCCAGGGCGACGAACGACTCGACGTCGCCGTCGATCCAGGCCGCGTAGGCATCCACGTACGACTGGAACGCGGGGGCGTGCAGCTGGCGACAGCCCTCATGGCGCTGCGCGGTCGAGGGCCAGCTGGGCTAGGCGGCGCCGCGCCGCGGACGGCTCGGTCGGCCGCGCACTCCCGCGCCCGACCGCCGGGCGCCCGCGGCCGCGCGCTGAGGCGCGCGGGTGGTATGCGCCACGCGCGCGGGTCCGGGTGTATGCTGGGGACACAGCGCGGCTCGCGCGGTCGCTCGGGGCGTAACCGCGGCCGTATTCCCCGCGCTGCGCCGCGTACGACGAGGAGGTGCCCTTGATGCTGGACCGCCTGCGCGCCCGACTCGGCACCGGGCTGGCGCTGCTGGCGCTCGCTCTGGCATGCGCGCCCGCCGCCCCCACGCCCGCTGGCCCGGCGGCCGCGCCGACCCGCATGGCGACGGCTCCCGCGGCGGCCACGGCGCCGGCCGCGCCGGTGGCTCCCACCACGGCGCCGGCCGCGCCGGTGGCTCCCACCGCGCCGGCCGCCGGGGCGTCGAGTCCGCCGACGCTGGTGAGCATTCCGGCTGTCAGCCTCAAGGCCGGCGTGATCCCGCAAGCGAGCTACGCGCCGTTCTTCATTGCGCAGGGGCGCGGCTACTTTCAGGAGCTCGGGCTGAACGTCGAGCTGATCCCCACCGGCAATGTGCTGGAGCAGCTACCTGCCATCGCGCAAGGGCAGTTGCAGGTAGGCTCGTGCTCGACGGGCGTCGCCTGCTACAACGCGCTCAACCGCCGCACCGACATCCAGATCGTGGCGGACCTCCAGTCGGCCGGCAAGACCGCGAAGTCGACCGGCAACCTCGCGCTAGTGGTCCGGAAGCCGGTCTGGGACGCGGGGACGATCCGCACCGCCCCGGACCTGGTCGGCCGCTCGGTGTACACGATCGCGGGGGAGGGCAGCGGGCCACACGTCGTGGCGGCGCACTGGCTGGAGCGGCAGGGCATCGATCCGCGCCGCGTCGAGTTTCCGGCGATGAACTACCCGGAGGTGTTCGCGGCCATGCAGAACGGAGCGGTGGACGTGGGCTTCTCCACCGAGCCGTTGGTCACGCTGGGGCTGACGCGCGGTGTGCACGAGATCCTGGCGACCCAGGAGGAGATGTACCCGACCACGGCGCGGCTGTACGCGCTGTACTACAAGGGCATCGACCAGATGGGGCCGCAGGTGGGCGAGCGCTTCATGGTGGCGTACCTGCGCGCGGCCCGCGACTACATCAACGCGTTCGAGTACGGCGTCGACCTGGACGCGATCGTGGACATCCTGGTCGCCGAGACGCCGCTGAAGGACCACGACACCTACAAGCAGATCAAGTATGCCTGGGTCGATCCCAACGGGCTGGTCCAGCGGGAGACGCTGGAGGCGGACGCCGAGCTCCTGCGCCGTCTCGACGTGATGAAGGAGCCGCTCGATCTGAGCGGCGCCTTCGAGCCGAAGTACCGCGAGTTCGCCGTGCGCTACCTCGGCGAATATCGCCCGCCGGCCGCCACAAACTAGCTGTCCATGCGCTGTCCGCAGCGGGCCGCTGGCGGCATCGCGCGCCCAGAATTCGGTGGTGCAGGAGCCGCCGCATGAGGCGCGCTGTTGGCAAAGCAGGCCGGACGGTGGCCGCTTCGTACGGCAATACCGGTTGTCCCCACACAGTGCTGGTGGGGCTGGGCTCGCGATCTGCGCCTGCCCCGCGCCCCTGCCCTCCTCGGCGCCCACGGCGCCTACCTGAAGCGTAGCGCGACGGCCCAGATTTGTAAATACCGTGGCAGGGATGCTGTGTGCCAGCGCAGGCAGTGGGGCGCGTGGCGGTGGCGCCCGCCCAACCTTGCACTCACGTGAGGCGCCGGTTGCAGTCTGCCGAAATACGCCGTGGTGGTGAAGAGTGGTGAATTTTTTCACCACCAATGGTGTACGATAGAGGTAACGTGGAGGAAGCGGACATGGCACTAAAAACCGACCCTACCACTACGCCAATTCAGTGGCTAGACGATAACGAGAGCCGTGCCCTCTTCGATGAGCAGGCCCGGGCCATGCTCGGCATTAGCGGTGTCGACTTCCTGAGTCGCTGGGATGCCGGCGAGTACGCCGGCTGCGCGGACGAGCCCCAGGCGTCGCGCATCCGCCGCCTGGCGGCGCTCATCCCCTTTGCCCGGTAGAACTCCGCGGGCGGCGGTCGAGGCCTTCTCGACCCCGCTCCGCGAGTCGCTCGCTTGCATCTTGCCACCTACTGTGCAGCTCCGTGCGCACGGCGCGAGACTCGGCGAGTCGTGCCTGCTGGCCTTACTCGGGCAGCGCGACCCGGTACGGCTGCCCGGACCGCTCAAGATCGGGCTGTTCATCACCCACGAGTACGAGGTGATCGAAGTCGGCAGCGGGGATGAGCGCTACCGGGTGCACAGCCGCGGGTATCACTACGAGCTGAGCGCGGAGGACGGGCGCACGTTGGTCTGCTACGACTGGCATCCCGACGGCCAAGTAGGCGACCCTGTGCGCTGGCCACACGTCCATCTGCGCAGCTACACGGCGCCTATAAACCTCAGCCACGGGCACTGGCCCTCCGGGCGCGTCTCCTTGGAGTCGGTCATCCGCGTCGCTATCCGCGATCTCCAGGTGCCGCCGCTACGCGAGGACTGGGAAGCGCTGCTTGACAAGCATGAGCAGGCGTTTGCCGATAATGCATCCTGGGGCGGCCCGCGCCCTCGGTCCGCCGCCGCGCCGTAGATGTGCGAGCACGGCCCTGTTACAGCGAATCGGCGCAGCTCAGCTGTAGCGGACGAGCGAGCGCCCGCGCAGGAGGTCGTAGTACTCCACCCGCTTCCAGGGAAGCGGCAAGTGTTCGGGCAACGGCACGTGGATTCTCACTACCCCAAACAGCAACAGCACGAAGTGGCCGCCGTCGTGATCCCGGTGAAAGCCGAGCACATGTACGACGTCCATCAGTTGAGGTACACCTGGTGGTTGCATCGTGGGGACGGTTGGATCAGGCAGGTTCGGCACGGCGCCCTCGGGCGGCGCGGGCTCCGGCCCGAAACGCAGGAGGAGCTTTGCCCGCGGGAGCCAGAGGCGCTCAGGGCCGAGAACGGCGATCGTTACCCCGTCTAGCGGGCTACCGTGCCGGGCGTAGTCGCGAACTGGATCCAACGCGGCATCGCTGGCCACCTTCGCGGAGGCCCGCAGCCCGATGAGTTCAATGGCGATCTTCGCGGCTTCCCGACCCAGGAGGCTGCGCAGGGTCTGCACACTTTCCTGTGCTTCCACGCTTTGGAATGGCACCTGCCGTTCATGGATCTGCACGATAGGCTCGGGGGCAAAGCCCAGCCCCTCGTTCCTGAGCCGCTCCTCTTCGCGGCGCATCTCTCGCTCGGCCGAGCTCCTGGACGCTCCGCTGATGATTACGGTGTTGCCCGCCCGCTCACGCTGGACGGGGCGGACCGGCACAACCGTGTTATTGGAGTCCTGCCACGCGGGGAGGGAGACGCCCAGGTACTCGTCGTAATACTCCCCGAGTAGCCGGCGCCGGGGCGCAAGCCCAGCCTCACAGCGCAGCCGGATTAGGAGTGGCGCGTCCGCGACACAGTCCACCGCACACCCGAAGTAACCATTACACGGCTTGCACACATCGCGTGTCAGAAGGGTTCCTCCCATAGACCCGGGGATCACGTGCTCCTTACTGGCGAAGCCCTCTCCGATAGTCGGGTTTGAGCAGAAAAGACAGTGCTCTGCTCTACGCCGCGATTTATCGGTTAGCACAGCCTATCCCTCCCCACGCGATGACGCAGGGCGCCGCTGCGCCCGATATTTTGCGCGCCGGTCCGCCCGGCGCTGCTCCGCATGGCGCGCGTACGCTGCTCGCTGGGCGCACCGGTTCGAGCAATAGCGGGCCTGGCGCACCGCGACGAACGCCTGCCCGCACACCACACACGTATGCGGCACGCGCGCTCGCTGGGCGGCCAGCGCCCGCGCATGGGCGGCCGGCGATAGATCGGACTCGGCCATCGACTCTCCTTCTGCTTGACCGGGGCGGTCATACGGTAAATCGGAGCGCTCCATTCGGTATTATAGATTAGCGTAAATCTATTGACAAGATGGGACCAGCGCGCTAGAATGAGGTTAGCGGGGCATACTCCCCGCCGCGCACGTAGCAAAGCCCTCGGGGCGTTGGCAGCACCCCGGGGGCGAAAGGAGCAGCGAGCCATGGTCGCTACCCCCAGCGTACAGCCTAGCACGCCGGCGCTCGACGTGTCCTTGGCGACCCTCTGCGCCGTCCTGGCGAAGGGCCAGGCGGCCCACCCCGAGCTAGCCTGCCGCATGCAACGCGCCGCCGAGATCGTCGCCCTCCGCTCCGTCGCCCCGGCCATGGCCCCCGAGAACGTCGGGCACGCCTACTGGGTGGAGTCCCAGGACGGCAGCTGCGAATACTGGGTCTGCCTGAGCGAGCGCGGCTATCGCGGCGACCGCTGCACCTGCCCCGACTACCAGCAGCGCGGCGGGCCGTGCAAGCACGCGATCGCGGTGCGCCTATTGCAAAAGTGCGAGGCGGTCGAGCGGGAGCGGGGGCCGGAGCCCCCGCCTACCCCCATCGCCTTCCCCCAGCGTGTCTATGCTGACGACGACCGCGTCACGCTAACCCCGGCGGGTCGGGCCTACCTGGCGGCGCTCGACGCCGCCCCCGTGGCGTAGGGGGCGGCGGTGATGACTGACGACAGTCTCCGCGCGGCGCAAGCGGCACTGGAGACGGCCGCGTGGCGCCGCGCCACCCGGCTGCGGCAGTTCCCCCACGCCTACACGCTGCGCCGCGCCTGGACCGACGACGCGGCGTTTGTCGCGGTCGTCCAGACGATTCGCCAGTACGGGTACGACGCGCTCTGGTGGCGCAAGCGTTACCGCTACCTGGACCTCGGCGCGTACACGAACTGGACCATGGGGGAGCCGCTGGAGCAGACGACGTTAATCAACCGGCGGGCGCGCCGCCCGCGCGACGGCACGCGCCTGCAAGAGGGCGTGTGATGGCCGTGCCCACGCTGCTCCTGCTCGTGGTGGAGGGCGCGACTCCAGCGGCCGCGCTCACCGCCGCCGCGCAGGACGCCACCCCGCTGTATGGGCGCCCACCCGCTTGGGGCGGGGCACTCGTTCCGCGTGTGTCGGCGGCATGCGTCCTCTTCTAGACACGGCACACGACGAATCGGGTGTCTCGCCACATACGCTAGTTCTGCCGCCCCTCCATCAGCTTGCCCCCCATCATGTCCGCCAACTGCGCGCTCTCCGCTCGGGCGCGGGCCAACAAATGCAGAAATGCCGGCCGCAGCTGAGACGGGAGGGCCCTGTAGAAGTTGCGGATCGTGTCGCACAGGGCGGGGCTCAGATCCACCAGGCAGACGGCCAGCATCACTTGCCTCAAGTGGGACTCGTCCTCGTCCATCATGTGCCTCCACGTCGCTGTGTGCACATCTCCGCCTGGATGGGCCCGGCGCACACCTTGCAATATCGCCTCCTAACGCGCGTAGCCGGAGCGCCGCCGAGAGGAGGACGGCGCCCGTCGATTATTGAGGAAACCGATGAACGCGGGGCACACTCGATTAGATGTCGTCGATGGAAGTAGTCTGGAGTATTGCCTAGAGGCGGCCAGTTTTGCGGTGTGGCAGGCGCGGCGCCGCTTGGCAGAGCGCTTAAGCACCACCCAGGACTGGGCGGAGTGGCGCACATATCTCCGCACCGCTTTGGATGCACTGGATAGTGCCGATGCGCTCGCGGCCAAGTACATGAGTCCGCCTGATTAGGACGAGCTAGCCGCAGTCGCAGGTGGCCACAACTGAACCCTAAGCACGCCGGACTGGTCGCGTTGGGGAAAGTACCGCAGAGACCGTGCCCCTCGGCGCCAGCAGTACGCTCAGAAATATCAACTAAGCTCGACTTTGGCCATTGGGCGGGAATAGGGAGATAGGGTAAGCTCGTCGTCTCTCTAGCCGGAGGGATGACGATGCCTACCCTACCGCTCGCCCTGCTACAGGCGTTGGAGCCATTCGGGCCATTGTTCAGTCGCCGCAGCTGGCCGCGCGTGCTCGTCCTGGTGGCCGGCACGCGGCTCGCGCCCGGCCAGCGGACGGTCACCACCGCGCTGCGGGTGATGCGGCTGGCGCCGGCGCCCCGTTTCGAGCGCTACCATCGCGTCTTGAACCGGGCGCGGTGGTCGCGTCTCGCGGTCAGTCGCGTGCTGCTGACTCTGTTGGGGGCCGCCTTTGCCCCGACCGGGCCGCTGCTGCTCGGCATCGCTGAGACCATCGAGCGGCGCCGGGGCAAGCGCATCGCCGCCAAAGGCATCTACCGGGACCCCGTGCGCTCCAGCCAGGAGCACTTCGTCAAGGCCAGCGGGTTGCGCTGGCTTTGTCTCATGCTCCTGGTGCCGATTCCCCGGGCCGGGCGCGTCTGGGCACTGCGGTTCTTGACCGCGCTGGCGCCGTCGGAACGGTACGACCAGCAGCGCGGCCGGCGCCACAAGACGCTCGCCGCGTGGGCGCGCCAGTTGCTCTTGCTGGTGCGGCGCT
>JAJPHF010000142.1 GCA_021325365.1 Pseudomonadota bacterium | reverse complement strand
GCGGGGTCGCCCGGACAGCCATCGCGCGCGATTGGATGCTTCCCGATGTCCCGCGGCCGGTGCGCCGGCTGGTGGCTACAGCGCTCGTCGTGCGGGCAGCCGCACGCGCACTGGCCGTCCTCGCGCACGCCCCAGATGGGGAGCACTGGCCAACCGCAGCGCCCGGCGTACCAGAGCGCGGCCTGCCCCGTGCTGACGAAGTCGTCACCGTGTTGCGGCATATTCGTAAGTCCTGCGAGAAGAACCGCTCGGCGTACCTCCGCGCCGGTCGATTAGCGCCGGGCTACTGACGCGGCGGGCGAATAGCCCCGGGGGCAGCCGGTTTAGCGTAAGGTAGACGGCCTCGGCGTTCCGGCCTATGGCAGCGAACACCGCGTCCACTGGCGGCGCGCTGCTGTCGAACCAGCCGGAGGAAATCGCGCTCGCTCGCCATGGCCCGGGGCCAGCCCAGGCTCGCGTGCTGTGGGGCGTCCGCAATTCTCCGCACTGGCAGAGAGCGCGTGAGCAGCGCCCCAGCTCGTAGCAATCCGGCCTGGGCAGACTTCCGCGGGACGCAGGCTGCGAGGCTAGCGCGTCCGCCGACATCCCGCTACCCCTTTCGGCGTCTGGACGACGACCCTCAGGCCTGCCGCGGACTGTAGGACAATCGGAGAGGGAGCTGGGTCGTCGCTCGCCGGCTCGGGCGATACCCCGCGCTGGCGGGCTACCCAGTCGTGTAGGGAGCTAACGGGGATGCGGCGAGACGTGCCGATGTGGATGCTTTCCAGGCCGCCGTCGTCTGGCGCGCGCGCCAGCAGTTGGTAGAGCGCGCTACGTGAGATGCGCAACGCCTTGGCTGCTTCGTCGGGCGTGAGCAGGATGGGGTCCAACTGTGCCTCCTGATCTGTTACATGGAACACTGCCCGGCGCCGGAGACGCTGACTACGCTCCCTCCGGTGCCGCAGAGCGGGTCCAGCATGGACTCGGCCGAGAGTCCGCGCCGCAAGAGCAGTCGGGCAGCCTGCGAAATTGTCGTGCTGTCTCGCTCGGCGATACGCTGGAGCGCATGCCGCTCGCGCGGCTCCAGACACACCGTGACTGGGCTAGTCAATCGCTTCGGTTCCTGGCGCACGATTCACCTCCTACCCGCATCACAATCGCGCATCACACCGGACGGCCTCACTTTGGCCGCTGTTGACGCTGTGGCAATGGACTGGTACTCTAACCACGCAGCGACCCCGCCAGAGCACCGTAAAGGCGCTGGCGATATGGCCGCTGTGCTTCAGGGCGCCGCGGTGGCTGACCAGGCTCTAGCCGCGGCGCTCTCGCATTCCTAGAACAGATTAGAACATATCACTTCTGCTGCACTATACCCTCACGGCGCGAATGCATCTCAGTTCCGTCTAGATTGCTGTTGCAGTTGGCCCCCACCTAGCCATATGGGTACAGATGCCCTACTACTCAGCGTCCACAGTCGTCCGCTGCCGTCCACTCCCATCCAAATGCGACTGCGCCGGATAGCGACGTGAGCAGCGATCACCACAAAGCTCGGAGACATCCGGGCAGACGCGCCATGTAGGATTGCTAGCCTGCGTGCGGTCTAAGATCGCTAGGCGCCCCTGCGCTCCGGTGCCTGGCGCAGCCAGGCTTCTGGCCGAGGTCCACAGGAGCTACATGAACCAGACGGGGAGACCTTATAGGGGTGTGCCATCAATGGCACGCGGTGTAGGTCCACATGTACGCTTCCGAAAGATGCGGAGCAGGGAGTTCACAACCTGTTAGCCCGGAGCGAGTGCGATCAGCCAGTGGAATTGAGCATGGCTGTAGCGTAACCACCCAATGACGACGGCCATAGACCGATGACCAGGTTGCTGCCCCCTCAATCGTCAGTGTTGACGACACGCCACGGCACGTGGGGCATTTGGAAGTACTCGATTCGCGCGCGTAGCCAGTTCAGCGATCCCAGCGCCGGCTTGCCCTGGCACGCTACAGCCGCCATGGGCGCTGATACCAACGCTGATACCAACCCGGGCGGACGGCGGTAGTCAGCAGCGGACGGCTATATACAGAAGGTCTTGATTTTACTACGAGTATGGACAGCCACGGACCGACGTGGACGCTCTACCGCGGCCTCATAAGCCCTTGGTCGGGGGTTCAAATCCCTCCTCCGCCACCGCCAGAAAGCCAATGCCGGCTTAGAAAATGGGGCCGCGGGATATCCCCGGCGGCCCCTGTTTTGTTATCTAATCCCAACCGCTATACCAACCCGGTGCTACTCGACACCGTGGCACTGCCGGACCACCTGGGGATCGAGCGGGTCCACGTGCTCGGCCACTCGATGGGCGGGCGCAGCGCGCTGCGGATGGCCCTCACCTGGCCGGGGCGCCTCAAGAGCCTGGTCATGGCGGCAAGCGGCTCGGGCCTCGTGTCCCGGCCGGGTGAAGCCTGCGTGCCGGGGCTGCCGTACTTCCTCGTGGACGAGTGGGTGCCGATGGGCTTCGAGGAGTTCGTGCGCCACGAGATCGGCTGAGGCGGCGTGGGGCGCTCTGGCGAGGCAGCGCGCGTACGCTCGCGTCAATGACCGGAAGGTGAAGTGGCGCATTGCGCCTCCTATGGTTGCTCCACGACGGCGCGCAGGAACCTGAGTTCCACCAGGCTGGCTGGGTCCAGGCTCGCGGCGCTGCTGCGAGCCTTCAGCGTGTCCTCGATGACCGCCCGCAGCCCCTCCAGGGTCGGCATCCCGTCGGGCGGCAGCCCCCGCAGCGCCCAGTCGAGTGTCCGCTCGGCGATCTCCGCCGAGGGCGAGGGCGCATAGCGGTCCAGCGCCCGCAGCGCCAGGGCGCGGTCGGCGAGGAGCGCGCGAATGGCGCCGAGGTGGGCGCGGGCGAGTGCGTACCCGAGCTGTTCGCCCACGGGCCCCTGCAAGCGGCTGCGCTGCACGACCGGCCCGGAGCCCTGGTACTCGAACAGCTCCGCGGGCTGGTCGAGCAGCTTCATGCCCCGGTCGAGCGCCACGAACAGGGTGGGCGGCGAGACGAGGCCACCGCTGATCTGCCCGACCTCCATCGCCAGCAGCTTCTCCGGGATGCCGCCCACCGGCTGGAGGAGCACGTCCACGTTCGGCTCCAGCCCGCGGGCCTGCAGGTAGCGTTGCGTCACGAAGTCGTCCGATGCCCCGCGGGTGCTCAGGCCCAGCGTCTTGCCGCGCAGATCGGTCGGCGTCTGTAGGTCGGGCGTGGTAATCAGGCCAAAGATGGTGCGATTGCTGTCCGAGGCAATCAGCACGAGATCGGCGCCGCTCAGGACGGCGGGGACCAGGCTGCCCGAGGCCACGTCGTACACGTCCAGTTCGCCCGTAACCAGGGCTGCCATGCCGAGACTGTTCTGCACCTGCTCAAACGTGACGTCGAGCCCCTCGCGCTCGAAGAAGCCGCCCGCCTCGGCGACGAAGGCCGGCAGGAACGAGGCGCTAGGGGCAGCGTAGCCAAACCGCACCGCCTGCCGCGCCGGCGGGGAGGCCGCCCCAGCGCCCCCGGCTACGGCGGGTGCCGCGGGCTCGGGCGGTGGCGCGGGCGTGCCGAGACAGGCGCCGAACAGCAACAGAGTGCCGAGCCAGATCCCAAGGCGAGCGCGCGCGCAGATCAGGCGGGCGTCCATGGTCAAGCGCAAGCTCCTCTTCTCGTGCGCTAGCGGAAATTCCACCGTTGCAAGCAAACCACGAGCCAACGATATGGCGCGTCCACGGCGAGCGCCAGTGCTGGGGCGGGGCGCGCGAAGCGGCCGCAGGTAAATGGTACGGCGCTGGAGCACGAAAGTGCCGAGGCCCACGACCTGCGTGACCCGGCAGGCGGTCGGTTCGCGGATGCGGATCGGGAGCATCTCGGCCGTATGGAGTTGCACGTGGTGAAAACACGCTCTGGCCGCCCCCGTTGCTCGCCACTGTCTGACGTGCTAGACTCGGGCCACTTGAGACTCAGCTCGTCGCGGCAGACGGCCGGGAGCAGCGGGGGCCCGTCCATGAGTGCGCATCCGACGGCTCGGCATCGCACGCTCTGGGCCATCGCGCTCGTTGCGGCGATCAGCTGCCGGGCCCCGGCGCCCTCGGCGCCGTCCAGCGCCCCGGCGAGTGCTCCGGCCGCCCCCACCGCGGCGCCGGCCGATGCGGGTACGTCTCCCACACCCGGCGCCCTGCCGCCGCCGCTCGACCCGCCGCAGATGGTACACGTGGGGCTGCTCCAGGCGATCTCCGACGCGGGCGTGTACATCGGCCTCGACCGCGGCTACTATCGCGACCTGGGGCTGGACCTGCAGGTCGAGACCGTGCCCGACCCGAATACCCTCAGCTCCCTGATCAACACGAGCCAGCTCGACGTCGGCGGCCCAGGCGTCAACCTCAGCCCGTTTCTCGCCGCGGCCCGCGGCATCGGGGTGAAGATGGTGGCCGACAAAGGCCAGCTGCGACCCGGTTTCGGCTACGTGTCCGTCATCGTGCGCCAGGATCTGCTAGACAGCGGCGAGGTCCGCTCCTTCGCCGACCTCCGCGGCCGGACGCTCGCCAAGGCTGCGCCCTGCGACGCCGGCGACCCGCCCATCCAGCACGGGCTGGACCGCGCGGGGCTTACCCGCGACGACGTGGACATCGTCCACCTGAGCTTTCCGGACATGAACACCGCCCTCGCCAACCACGCCCTCGATGCGGCCTGGCAGCTCGAACCGCTCATCGCGCTGGCCGACCAGCAAGGCATCGCGCGCAAGCTCGTCGGCGGCGACGAGCTGTATCCGAATCAGGAAATCGGCACGCTCTACTACTCGCCCGAGTTCGCCAAGCGCGTCGACGCCGCGCGGCGATTCATGGTCGCTTACGTGCGCGGCCTGCGCGACTACAACGACGCCTTCGGCAAGAACGTCGGCCGCGCGGCGGTGGTGCAGATCCTGGCCAAATACACGACGGTGAAAGACCCCTCGCTGTACGATAAGATGATTCCGGCCGGGCTCGACCCCGACGGGCGGATCAACCTCCAGGGGATGCGCGACAACCTCGCAGTCTGGACTCGCCTGGGCTGCGTCACCGGCGAGGTGGCCGACGTCAGCTAGGTCGTCGACCAGTCGTTTGTCGACTACGCGGTGAGCGTGCTCGGGCCCTACGCGCGGTAAGGCGGCGCCCGCGGGCCAAGGGAGGCGTGGTGAACGAGACTCTGACGGCCGATCGTCTCGAGCTGCTCGATCAGGACATGGCCGCGAAGCAGCTCATGGGGTTCTGGCACTGGAACGACCCGGTGCAGCCCTATCCCATCACCGCGGTCGTGCCCCATCTCTGGAGATGGAACGACGTGTACCAGAGCCTGGTGCGCGCCGGGGAGCTGGTCGATCTAGAGCGCGCGGCGCGCCGCGTCGCCCTCCTCGTCAATCCGGGCCTCGCCGACCGCAAGTGTACGACGCAGACCCTCCACCTCTCGGTGCAGTACTTGAAGCCCCACGAGCACGCGCGGCCGCACCGCCACACGATGGCGGCGCTGCGCTTCGTCGTCCAGGGGCACGGCGCCTACACGACCGTGAATGGCCAGCAGTGTCTCATGGACGAGGGCGACCTCATCCTCACCCCCCAGCTCTCCTGGCACGACCACGTCAACGAGAGCGACCAGCCGATCGTTTGGCTCGACGGTCTCGACTTGCCGCTGGTCCTGGCCCTGCAGCAGTTCGCTCAGGACGGCTACACCGCCGAGCGCCAGCCCATCCAGGTCACCAGCGACCAGGCGGGGCGCCTGTTCGGGCCCGCCCGCCCGCCGGCTGCCCCGCCGGCCGCCTTCTACCATTACAAGTGGCGCGACACCTATCCGGCCCTGCAGGCGCTCACCCGCCTGACCAGCGGCCCCGACCGCTTCGACGGCTACCTGCTCGAGTTCCGGCACCCCACGACTGGTGGGCCCACCCTGCCCTCGATCCAGTGTGCAGTGCAGCTCCTCCAGCCCGGCCAGGAGACCGCCGCACACCGCCATACGAGCACGGCAATCTATCACGTCGTCCGCGGCTCGGGCAGCAGCGTGATCGGCGACCAGCGCTTCGACTGGAGCCAGGGCGACATCTTCGTGGTGCCGGTCTGGTACGCGCACCAGCACGCCAACACCTCGGCTTCCGAGGCGGCGATCCTCTTCTCGATGACCGACGCGCCGCTCCTGCAATACCTCGATCTCTACCGTGAGGAGGCGGCCTGACGCCAGACCGCGCCCGAGCAATGCAGCAGCCATCTTGATACGTAACAGTGTGGAGGGACACGATGTTGACGGCGCAGGACCTGCACGGCGTGATGGCCATGATGCCGGCGTTCGCCACGCCGGACGCGGCGGACATCCGCGCCAAGGACACGGTCGCGGTCGACAACCTCAAGGCCGCGGTGGACCGCATCATCGGTGATGGCATCGACGTCATCGCCACGACCGGCAGCTTTGGCGAGTTCCACACCCTCCTGCCCGAGGAGTTCGAGACGCTGACCCGGGCCACGATCGAGGCCGTCGGCCAGCGCGTCCCGCTGTTCATCGGCGTGACCAGCCTGAACAGTCGAGAGGTCGTGCGCAAGATGGAAATCGCGCGCGACGCCGGGGCGGTCGGGGTGCTGCTGGGCGTACCGTTCTACTTCCCCTCCACCGTCGACAACGCCCTGCGTTTCTACCAGGAGATCGGGGAGATGTTCCCCACGTTGAACATCATGATTTACCATAACCCCGACCTCCACCACGTGCGGCTGCCGGTCGAGGCCTTCCGGCGGATCGTCGAGAATCCCCGCGTGATCGGGATGAAGGACAGCCACCGCACGACGCGGAGCTTCATGGAGCTGCAGCGCATCATCCGGGGCAAGATCAGCGCGTTCGTGATCGCGGGCCAGTACTTCTCGTACGCGCCGCTGGGCGCGGCCGGGTTCTGGTCCTATGAGTGCTGGATGGGCCCGGCGCCGGTGCTGCGCCTGCGCGACGCGATGGCGGCGGGCGACCTCGACACGGCGCAGCAGGTCACCTTCGAAATCACCGATGCCTACGAGGGCCCGCCCCAGCTCCAGTGGCGCGAAACCGCGGCCAAGCTGGCCATCGGCCACGCCGGCTACTGCACCCCGGGGCCCCTGCGGCCGCCCTTCCTCACCATTCCGCCCGAGGTCCAGGAGCGGGTCCGCGCGCGGGCCAAGTACTGGAACGGGCTGTGCGAGAAGTATCAGCCACAGGTCGCGGGGCGGGCCTAGGCCCGCCCCGCCGGCGCCGGGCGTAGGCACCGCCGGGCGGCCCGGCGGTGCCTACGCCCGCTCGGTGTGACGCTAGCTGGGACGCTAGAAGCGGTCCCAGTGGGCAAACTCCGACATGGGCTTCCGCGCCTGCGGTGCCCTCGGGCGGGCCCGCCGCGCCTCGACGTCAGGATGCCCGATGGCGACCAGGGCCACCGCTCGCCGCTCGGCGGGGATCCCCAGCAGCCGCTTAGCGGCGTCCGGCCCGTCGTTCTTCAGCGTGGCGACCGTGGAGCCCAGCCCGCACGCGGCCGCCGCCAGCGCGAGTCGCTCGGCAACGCGCCCTTCGTCGAATGCCGCCGCGTCGCTGGCCGTCACCAGCAGGAGCACGACAGCGGCGGTTGCCGCCGGCGCGGCCCCCCACTCCCCGAGCTTCCGCTTCGTATCCGGATCGCGGACCACCACCACCTCGGTCGGTTGGCGATTGCCGCCCGTGCCCGTCCAGCGCCCGACTTCCAGGATGGCCTCGATCGTCGCCTGCGAGACGGGGGCCGACGTGTAGTCCCTGACGGCTCGGAGCCGGCGGAGAAAGGCCAATAGCTCATCGGACGATGCGTGCATGCGTCACCTCTGCGCCTTGGTCGCCCCGGCGATGATAGCATCTCATTGCGCGGCAAAGTACCGAGTCATGGGTGACGACGGCGCAGGCGTTCCCGCGGCGCAGCGCGATGTGATCGCCATCGCGCGTCGCGGCCGCTCGTGGTGGCGCGGTCGGGCGGGACTCCGCGCCCCGGTCAATAGCCGTTCTCCGCCTGGAACTCTTCGTTGGCCGCCTGCTGCTGCATCTGATTCTGCAGCGCCGCGCCTTGCTGGAGCGTCTGCTCCTCCGCTTGCAGGCTATTCTGCACCGCGGCCGCGGTCGCAGCCTGAGTGCTGTCCGACACCACGGCAGACGGCGTGGGCGGAGGCGTCGAGTCTTGGGCAAGGGCGACGCTAGGCGGCGCCGCCAACAGGGTAGCCGCCGCCGCCAGCGTCACGCTGGCGGCCCAGGAGACTACCGCGCGCTGGACTGCGCACCGAACCATCGAACACCTCCATGTCCCCTGGCCCGCCCCCGTGCCAGCCATTGCAGCGCCGCGCTCCCGCGCCTGGTGCGCGCCTCCTGAGGTTCAGGCCCCCTCGCCTCTCGCAGAAACCGCGCCGCGGCCCTCGGGGACAACGCACCGCGCCGGCGCCACCTGAGCGCGGCCTCCGCCGCCTGCTGCGTAACCTCCCCCGCCGGGTGCTGGACGTGCGCCTGCACGGCGCGTCGTTCCACCCGCTCACCGCCGGCGGCTTGCCGACAGGCCAGCGGGCGCCGTGGGCCGAACGTCGACGGCTGCTCAACCGTTTCTCAATCCACCTCAACCGCCCACCTGTGTACCATGGCTTCTAACGACGCTGGCAGCGTGCCTATCCAGCGCACCTGCCGCACGGAGTGATGCACCCTATGAGCGCCAACACTCCACGCACCTTGGCCGTTCCCAGGGCGAGAGAGCTTGTCTCCCTCGGTCCGCTCCTAGGCATTGGGCTCGCCACAGCGCTTGTCGTGGCGCCCGCCTTTGCCCACGCCATTGAGGTCTGGTCGCTCGACGTCGAGTTCAACTACGGCTTCTTCATCGGTCCAGTCGCCCTGCTGCTCGTCTGGTGGCGGCGCGAGGCGCTACGCCGAAGTATCGGCCCGGGGGCAACGGCCGGCCTCTTGATAGTCGTTGGGGCTCTAGTCCTATACATACTTGCTTTCCGGATCGGCATCCGGGCCCTGGCAGGGCTCGCGGTGATCCCTCTCCTGTGGGGAATTGTTGCCTACCTCTGGGGCTGGAAGGCCTTGCGCGTGCTGGCCTTCCCTATCGGCTTCCTGGCCTTCGGGCTAGGGCTCTATCGGGGGCTGCTGTACACGCTCGGCTTCGCACTGCAGCAGATCACGGCCTTCGGCGCCGCCACGCTCGGCAGCGCTCTCGGAGTGCCCGTCGTGCGAGATGGCCTGATCCTCAATTCGGATCAGTTTCGCTTCGTGGTAGCCGAGCCGTGCTCGGGGATGAGCTCCTTGCTCTCGCTACTCGCGCTGTCGGCCGTCTGGACCTACGTTGCGCGCGGGACTCTATCGGCACGCCTCGCCGTACTGTTCAGCGTGCTGCCGATCGTAATTGTAGCCAACACAACGCGCGTGACGCTGGTCCTGCTGGTCGCATCGTGGCTCGGCCCGGACGCGGCCGAGGGCTTCTTCCACAGCGCGTCGAGTCTACTGCTATTCGGCGTAGCCCTCAGCGGGCTGCTGCTCGTTAGCCGGAGCGCGGGATGCAAAGTAGTCAGCAGCGTAGCCTGATCCTGATCGCGGTCCTCCTGGCCGGATGGGGCATCCTTACAGCCACTAATCCCGCGGAGGCCGCTGAGCCTCGCTGGCCCGCCAGCGACAGCCTCTACGCCGTCGACGGCTGGGCAATGGGGCCTGCATCCGTTGAGAACCCTTACTTCGCCACGCACATCGTGACTCGCCGCTATGTTCGCAATGGTGTGACGGCGTTCGTGAGGGTGAAGACCGACCCAGAGGCCAAGAACATTTACCGTACTGGCGCCGAGGTCGAGTTCCAAGGCGCTGGCTACACGATCGAGCCAGTGACCGCGGACTTAGCCCAGCCGAGCCCCGGGCAAGGTGCGCTCGTGGCCACCCGGAAGAATGAGCGATTACTGGTCCTGTATGCCTTTGGCGAGCGTCGTGGTCTACTGGGAAACGGCGGCCAGGCTTGGAGCCTAGTAGTGCTCGACAAGCTTCTTGGGCACCCCAATGACTACTATTACCTCAGTGTGGTAGTCCGACTGGATGGCCTGGAGTCCGCGCAGGCAGCGGAGGCCGTTGCTCTCGCCGATACCATTTTTCCCCGGGTGGCCGGCTGGTACGCCAACTGAGCATAGTCGACCTGCCTCCGCTCAGCCAGATCTCAACCGGCCACCAATCGCGTTGAGCGCGCCCCTCAACGGACCGCTCTTACTATCGGTACAACGTTCGCGACTCGGTCTAACCGCAGCTGTAGCCCCGCGGTGAGAAGAGAGGTTCGTGCGATGGCACACAGGATCAAGAGCCGTTGGGCATTAGGTCTCATCGTCGTCCTTCTCGTGGCAATGGCCGGTGTCGTGGCGCCCCTTGCCAAGTCACAGCTGCTACGAGGCGATGACGACTTCGTCGACGCGGCGGCACCGACCGCTACGGGTAGCTCCGATGCGGCCCGTCCGGCCCCTGTACCGATGAACGGTCGGCAAACCGTGCAAGTCCGGCGCGGATCGATTCAGGAGCTCTTATCCCTCACCGGGCGCGTCGCCGCCCCGAGTGAGACGGCCCTCAGTCCTGCGGCTGCCGGGCGTGTGGACACCGTGTCGGTCAATCCAGGCGACGTGGTGGAAGCAGGACAGGTCTTGCTCGAGGCAGATTCGAAGCAGGTTGCCAAGGATCTAGCCGCGGCGCGCGAAAAGGCAAGCGTGTCGTCCCTGAGGCTGGCACAACTAGACGCGCAGGTATCGGCCCGGCAAAGCGCCGCGGCCCAGCGCAACGACACGGAAGCACTGCGGCGGCAGCGCGCCGCGGCCGAGGCACAGGCGGCCTTAAACCAGGCGATGGCCGCGTATCAACGCGTTGCAGCCGGACCCGACCCGGCCGACGTGCGCAAGGCCGAGCAGGACGTGGCCACCGCGCGCCAGGCCCTGCAGCAAGCCGAGGCCGACCAGGCCCGCGTCAGCCGCGGGCCGGACCCGGC
>JAJPHF010000098.1 GCA_021325365.1 Pseudomonadota bacterium | reverse complement strand
ATTCGCCAGGTCGCCCCCGCTCGTGGGCGGCGCTGCCGCGCTCGCGGGCGCCGCGGGCCGCTCCGGCGGCCCGGTGGGAGCTGCCGCCCGCGGCCCGCAGGCCCCGGTGGCCAGGGCCAGCCCGAGAACCAAAAGCGCGGCCACTCGTCGCGACGCAGGCATTCATCCCTCCCAGCGCGCGCACCGCATTCGCTGGCCACTCGTTGTGGCGGCGCCGACCGTACCCGGCCGAGCACGACAATGATCGGGGCGGCGCCCGCGCCTGTCAAGCCCGCGAATTGCCGCATAACAAACCTGACCCGGGGAGAGATCGTTGCCGCACAACTGAGCTTACCGAAGGAGCAGCGAGGATGACGGTGCGGCAGCAAAGCAAGCACGAGTTGGCGGCGGCCCTCCAGGGGCGGTACGTAAAGGCGAGGCGGAAGGAGAAAGGCCGGATTCTGGACGAGTTCGTGGCGGCGACGGGGTACCACCGGAAGTGGGCGCTGGAGCTGTTGCGGCAGGGGCCGCCGCCGGCCGGCCGCGGGCGCGGGGGGCGGCCGCGAGTCTACTCGGCGGTGGGCGTGGGGGCGCTGCGGCAGGTGTGGGAAGCGAGTGGCCAGCTGTGTGGCAAGCGGCTGGCGCCGTTTATGGACGAGCTGGTCCCCGCTCTCGAAGCAGCAGGGGCGCTGCGGGTCGCGGCGCCGGTGCGGGAGCAGTTGCTGCAGATGAGCGCCGCCACCATGGATCGTCGGCTGCGCCCGTTTCGGCTCCCGCAGCGGCACGGCTTGGGCACGACCAAGCCCGGGACGCTACTCAAGCAGCAAATCCCCGTGCACACCTATACGCCCTGGGACGAGCAGCGGCTGGGATTCGTGGAAATCGACCTCGTCGCGCATTGCGGCACTACGACCGCCGGCCACTACGTGAACACTCTGACCGTGACGGATGTGGCGTCCGGCTGGACCGAGTGTGCGGCGGTCTGGGGCAAAGGTCAGGCGGCGGTGTGCGGGGCGCTGGAGCAAATTCGAGACCGGCTGCCGTTCCCGCTGCGCGGGATCGATTCCGACAATGGGGCGGAGTTCCTTAATGCCCACCTCGTCCGCTGGTGCGAGCAGGAGCAACTCACCTTCACCCGCAGTCGGCCGTACTGGAAGAACGATCAAGCGCATGTCGAGCAGAAGAACTGGTCGGTCGTGCGGCGGCTGCTCGGCTACGACCGCTACGAGACTGAGGCCGAGCGGCGCCTGCTCCAGCGGGTGTACGGCGGGCTCCGCTTGTGGACCAATCATTGGCAGCCGGTGCTCAAGCTGACCGGCAAGGAACGCACCGGGGCCAAGGTCCGCAAGCAGTATGACACGGCCCAGACGCCCTACCGGCGGGTCCTGGCCCGCGACGAGCTCACCGCGGACGCGCGCGCACGGCTGGAACGCGAGCATGCGGCCCACGGGCCGACCGCGATTTGGAAGGAGGTCGAAGCGGCTCGGACCGCGCTCTGGCGGCTTTCGAGCCGCCGAGCGCCCGCGGCGGCGGAGCAGGCCTGTGGATAAGTGGGCAGCCGTTCCGTGCCTCCACGCCTGCCCACTTACCCACAGGCCCGACGACGACAGCGGCCCTCCCCGGCCCGGGGCCGGGTCAGCTACATACGCGGCAACGATATGTTCCTTCGGTAAAGTTTAGTTTTGCGGCAACACGCCCGGCCGAGTGCTATTAGATCCGCCATCGCTCGCGCGTCGCCAGCGGCGCCCCGGCGATACTATCCTGGCGCTGGCAGCGAGCCGATTCACCTGTTCGTCAGCGATGACGTGGGCCAGAACCGGGAGGGGATTCGCTGCAGGCGAAGCGATAAGGAATACCCCCGGCCCTTGCCTAGCGGAGCGGGGCGCTTGGGCTGGACGCGCGACGGCGGCGTCCATATACTGGCGGTCACGGACCCGGCGCGAGCAGGAAACAGGATGCTGAGCATGATGGCGCGCGGCGCGGGGCGCAGCAGGAGATGGACAGATGGCGCAGGCGACTATTCCGCTGCGGTTCCGATTTCGCTCGGAGTCGATGATTCCGCTGCTCACGATCATGGCGCGCGCGGGGCTCTGGGAGCGCGAGGGGCTGGATGTTCGCGACCTAACGTACTCGGATGACCCGCTAGGCACCGAGGAACTGCTCCTCGGCGGCGCCATCGACTTCGTGTTTGGCAACCACGTATCGCCCTACCTGCGGCTGGCCCAAGGCCATCCGATGGTGTGTCTCGCACAGACGGAGAACTGGGAAGATATCTGGATCGCGACCGTGCCCGAGCTTCGAAGGCTGCCGCAGCTAGAGGGGCAGCGCGTGCTGGCAACGCCACTGTTCATCAACAACGACGAGTTCGCGGGCCACGCGAACGGCACGCGGCTGTTGCTTCTGGAGCTGAACGGCGTGGACACGCGCGAGGTGGAGTTCGTCGAGCCGAGCGGCATGCCCGACGAGATTGCAGCGGTGCGTGATAGGCAGGCTGCGGCATGCTTCCTGCCGCCCCAGCGCGCCGAGCGGGCCGCCGCTGCGGGACTGCGCCTGCACGAGCTGCCACGCCTGCCGATGGTCCATAGCATCACCTACACTACGCTGCTGCCGACGATCGTGAAGCAGCCGGAGCTCCCCGAGCGGGTGATCCGCGCCCTGGCAAGCGCCATCCACTTCTTCAAGACGCGCCGCGAGGAGACGCTGGCGCTGCTGCAGCAGCCTGTAGCCCCGATGTCAGCGGCGCGGCAGGAGCGCATCGCCACGCGCTACGACGAGTACGCGGCGCGCTTCGAGCAGCGGCTCTACCCCCTGCCGGCGGCCATCACGAACGTGCATCGGCTGGCCTGTATGGCGTACCCGGGCTCCGAGACGGTGAATCCGATGGAGCTGTGGGACATGCACCCGCTACGGCTGGTGCACGCCTCCGGCTTCATCGACAACCTGTACAAGAGTGATCCTGCCGGCGCGGCGGGGTAGCAAGGT
>JAJPHF010000072.1 GCA_021325365.1 Pseudomonadota bacterium | reverse complement strand
CGTCGAGATGCCGGCTGAGGATGCGAGCTTTCCGCCGAAAGTGCGGATCGCGAGCTATCCGACCGAGGAGTACCTGGGGCTGGTCTTCGCCTATCTCGGCGAGGGCGCGGCGCCGCCCCTGCCGCGCTACCCGGACTTCGAGGCCGACGGCGTCCGCGAGAACAGCACCTACCTGCGCGCGTGCAGCTACTTCCAGAACATCGAGAACGCCCTCGACCCGGTGCACACGGCGTTCGTCCACCGCGAATCGGGGACGAACTTCGAGGGGCTGGTGGGCGTGCCGCGGATGGACGGCGAGGAGAGCCCTTGGGGCATCGAGATGCGCGGCACGCGGCCGAACGGCAAGGTGCGGGTCAACCAGTTCGGCATGCCGAACGTGCTGCACCTAGCGCTGCGCTTCGGCGGCGTGTGGGGCGACACGCTCGCCTGGCGCGTGCCGATCGACGACGAGCAGCACCGCAGCTTCAGCGTCCACTTCGCGCCACTTACCGGCCAGGCCGCCGACGACTACCGGGCGCGGCGGGCCGCGACGCCGCGGTCGGACGACGCCGCGATCGCCGCGATCGGCGAGGCCATCCTGCGGGGCGAGCGCCGCGTGCAGGACCTCGCCCCGGACGATCCCGACCTGATCAACGTGCAGGACTACGTGGCCCAGGTCGGGCAGGGGCGACTCGTGGACCGCGCGCAGGACCGGCTCGGCCGCTCGGACGTGCTGGTGATCATCCTGCGGCGCATCTGGGCGCGCGAGCTACAGGCGCTCGCCGAGGGGCGGCCGCTAACGGCCTGGACGCGCCCGCCGGGGCTCATCGCCACGAGCGGCGCGTAGGCGAGAGCGAACGAGCGCGGGCGAGGAGGCTATTGCAGCAGCAGTCACGGCACTACGACGACGCGGCGCCGGCCCCGGTCCCGCTGCCAGCGCGCGCCGCGTCGATCATTGCCCGCACGCGCTCGGGCGACAGCGGCGTGGCCGTGACCTCCACGCCGAAGGGGCGCAGGGCGTCCTCGACGGCGTTGCTGATGGACGCCGGGGGCGCGATCGCGCCCCCCTCGCCCAGGCCCTTGAAGCCCAGCGGGTTGTGGGGCGACAGGCTCTCGAAGTGGCCGAGGGCGATGGGCGGCACGTCGCAGGCGGTCGGCACGATGTAGTCCATGAGGCTGCCCGTGAGGAGCTGGCCGTTCTCGTCATAGACCACCTCCTCCATCAGGGCGTTGCCGATGCCCTGGGCCACGCCGCCGCACACCTGGCCATCGGCCAGCAGCGGGTTGATCACCCGGCCACTGTCGTGCACCACCACCTGCTTCAACAGCGCCACGCGGCCCGTCTCCACGTCCACCTCGACCAGCGACGCCTGCACGGCGTTCGCGTAGGTGAACGCGGGCGGCTCGTAGTAGTGCTCGACGCGAATGGGGAGGGGCCGACCTACCCCCCCTGCCCCCCCTTCGGATGCGGGAAGGGGGGTGGAGGACGACGGGGCGGCGTCGGCGCCGTCCCTCTCCCCCCTTCGTTCGGCGGGAAGGGGGGGTGGGGGGGTTAGGTCACCGACCCGCGCCACGACCTGCGCCAGCGGCACTGCCCGGTCCGGCACGCCGCGCACTTGCACGACCGCGCCCCGCACCTCCAGATCGGCGGGGCTGGCCTCCAGCAGCTCGGCCGCCAGCTCGCGCAGGCGCTCGGCCACCGTCCGCGAGGCGTGCGTGATCGCCGCGCCGGCCGTGACGGTGCTGCGGCTGGCGCGCGTGCCCTGGCCGCGCGCGATGCCGGCCGTGTCGCCCGGCACGACCGTCACCTGGTCCACGCCGACGCCAAGCTGCTCGGCGCAAACCTGCGCGAACACCGTCTCCATGCCCTGCCCCTGGGAGCAGGCACCCGTGTACACCCAGACGTGGCCGTCGGCGTCGAGCCCCACCACGGCGCCCTCGTACGGCCCGCTGCCGGTGCTCTCGACGTAAGCCGATAGGCCGACGCCGCGGTAGACGCCGCGCGCCCACAGCGCCGGCTGCTCGCGGCGCACGGCGTCGTAGCCCACCAGCTCCAGCGCCTTCTCGAAGCAGGCCGGGTAGTCGCCGCTGTCGTACACCTGGTGCTGGCCGTCGCGCGCCATGATGCCGGTGTCGTAGGGCATTTCGGCGGCGGTGACGAGGTTGCGCCGCCGCAGCTCGGCGGGGTCGAGGCCCAACTCGCGCGCCGCCGCGTCGAGCAAGCGGTCCATGGCGAACACCGCCTCGGGGCGCCCGGCGCCGCGGTAGGGCGCGAAGTGGGACTTGTTCGTGAAGTAGACGGTTCCCTCGACGTCCACGGCCGGCACGCGGTAGGGGCCGACGAGGTGGCTGGCGCTGTTGTAGGGCTGCCCGAGCCCCAGCGGGTTGTAGGCGCCGCCGTCGACCGTAAAGCGGTCGCGCAGGCCGAGAATCGTGCCGTCGGCCCGCAGGGCCAGCTCGATGTCGTGGACCTGGTCGCGCGTCTGCGTGGCGCTCTGCAGATGCTCGGTGCGATCCTCGATCCACTTCACGGGCCGGCCAAGCTCGCGCGCCAGCCAGGCCACCAGGACCACCTCCGCGTACACGCCCGACTTGATGCCGAAGCCGCCGCCCACGTCGCGCGCGATAACGCGGACCCGCGCGGGGTCCATCTGGAGGCTCTGGGCAATCGCGTCGCGCGACGCGTGGACGGACTGGCTGGCCGCCCAGACGGTGAGGCTCCCGTCCGGCTCCGGCCGCGCGACCACGCCGCGCGTCTCGATGGGGATGCCCGTGATGCGCTGCATGCGGAAGCGCCGCCGCACCACACGGTCCGCCCCGGCGAAGGCCGCGGCGGCGTCGCCCGCACGCAGGTGGAGGCGCAGGGACACGTTGTCGTCGAACTCGTCGTGGACGCGCGGCGCGTCGGGCTGGCTCGCCGCGGCGGCGTCGGTCACCGGGGCCAGCGGCTCGTAGTCCACGACGACCTGCTCGGCGGCGTCCTCGGCGGCGTACCGACTGTCGGCGAGCACGACCGCCACGCCCTCGCCGACGAAGCGCGTCTTGTCCACGGCGAGCAGCGGCTGCGTCTCCATGCGCAGCAGGGGCGCGAGCGTCGGGTCGATGGCGGCGACGCGGGCTAGCTCGCTCTGCTTGCGCTGGCCGGAGGGCAACGGCCCCAGCCGCTCGCGCACCGTGGCGCCGTCGAACGCGGCGACGACGCCCGGCCGCGCGCGGGCCGGCGTCACGTCGACATGCCGCAGCCGGGCGTGGGCGTGGGGGCTACGCACGACGGCCAGGTGCAGCATGTCCGGTAGCTGCACGTCGTCGACGTAACACCCGCGGCCAGTCAGCAGCCGACCGTCCTCCTTGCGCCGGATGCTGGAGCCGATCCACCCCTGCGCCTTGCCGTAGCTCTCCACGTGCGCCCCCTCGGCGAGATTCGCCGGAGCATAGCACGGAAGGGGCGGGCGCGGCTCGGCGCGGGTAGCCTACGCCTCGACGCGCGCGGCGATCTGCTCCTTGGTCTCCGGCTCGACGGCCCAGCCGGCCTCGGCCAGGTCGATGCCGGTGCCGACGGGGTCGTGGATGCGGAACTCGGCGTAGCGGCCGTCGCGCGGGCGGGGCGCGATACCCGTCTGCGCGCCCGCCGCCTTGCCGCGCCGCGCGATCTCCTCGACGTCGTCTACCTGGAAGCCGAAGTGGTAGATGCCTTCCTTGCCGCCATTGGCCTCGGCGGGCAGGAGCGCCAGGTTGATGTAGCCGTCGGTCACGAAGACGGCCTTCTCCAGCCGCGCGACCTCCTGCATGCCGAAGGTGCTCTTGTAGAACTCCGCCAGCTTCGCCGTGTCCTGCGCGCAGATAGCGATGTGCCGGATCTTCGCCATGACGCCCTTCCTTTCCGCGCTCCCCCCAGGCGCTCCGCGACATGATAGCGTGTCCTGAGCGTCCGCGGGAACGCGGCGGGCGCGGCGCCCGCCGCGCAGGCAGTATACTGTACCGTCCGGCGGGTGCCCGGCGACGACGTTCCCATGAGGTAAGCACGGTGGTCGAAGAGCGCCTGTGCGAGCTGGGGCTGAGCCTGCCGCCCATCTTCCAGCTACCGAGCGGCATGCGGATCAATCTGGCGTTCGCCAAGCGCTGCGGCAATCTGCTCTACGTCTCGGGGCAGGGGCCGTCCGACGGCCAGCGGATGGTCTACCAGGGCAAGGTGGGCCGCGAGCTGAGCGTCGAGGAAGGGTACGCGGCCGCGCGCCTGACCGCCCTGAACATCCTCCGGATCGTGCAGGAAGAGCTGGGATCGCTGGACGCGGTTCAGAGCTGGGTGAAGGTGCTGGGCTTCATCAATTCCGCGCCGGGGTTCAACCAGCAGCCCGCCGTGCTCAATGGCTTCTCAGACCTGATTGTGGACCTGTACGGGGAGCAGCGCGGCCGCCACGCGCGCTCGGCGGTCGGCATCGCCGAGCTGCCGTTCGACGTCCCGGTCGAGATCGAGGCGATCCTGGAGATCGGCGCCTGACGCGCGGGAGGCACGAGGGGAGATCATGGCAGTCGAATCGAGCCCGAAGAGCATCCTGGACTACGAGGAGCGCCGGTTTCCGCTCAATTTGCGCCCCGAGCTGCCCGACATTCGCGAGCTGTGGCGCCAGTCCAATCAGCTCGCCTGGGACCCCGACCGATCAATCCCCTGGGACACGTTCGATCCCAGTCCGTACACTCCCGCGCAGCTCGACGCCGCCCGCCTCTACTGGAGCCGCCGCGCTTGGACCGAGTACAGCGGTACGGCCGAGAGCCCGGCGATCCTCCTGCGGCTCTGTCTAGAGCCGAACCGGGAGATCGACGCCCGGCTGTTCTGGGCAGTGCAAACGCTGGAGGAGACCCGCCACTGCATCGCGTCCTACAACTTCGCGGAGAAGCTCGGGGGCTACATCGCCGAGCCGCCGATCCCGCAGCCCCGCAACACGCAGCACCGGGGCATCCGCGACCGGGTGCTGAACCCTCGCATCTCGTTCGAGGCGTTCGTCGTCGCCCACATCTGCATCGGCGAGACGGTGGCCGCGCGACTGTTCGAGGAGCGGTTCCGCCAGGCGCGGGACCCGATCGCGCGCGAGCTGGTGCGGCTGATCCTCCGCGACGAGACGCGCCACATCAAGTTCGGCTGGCTCTACATGGCCCACCGCGTCAAGCACTTCACGCCCGAGCAGGTCGCGGAGATCGAGCGCGTCGCCTGCGACGTGGTGGAGAATTCCGAGCTGAAGGGCTACCACTGCATCTGGCTCTCGACCGATCCCGCCACGCGCCCGTTCGCCGAGGCCAACGAGATCGCCGCGGGGGCCGGCCTGGGCGCCTGCACGGCCGAGCAGGAGGCGGCGGTGCTGCGCAAGTGCATCGCCGATATCCGCCGCGACATGGCGGCCTGGGGCGTCACGATCCCCGTGTTCCAGCACGAGGTTTTGGGGACCGTCTAGCGCCCGCTGGCCCGTCAAGCCCGCACCACCGAGGCGCCGCCCGCTAGCGGACGTGGACCGTCAGGTCGATCAAGACGGGGCAATTGCGCGGCAGCTCGTTGGCGCCGGCCACCGAGCGGGCGTGGCGCCCGGCCTCGCCTAGCACCGCGACCAGCAGCTCCGAGGCGCCGTCGAGCACCTCGGGCTGCTGGCCGAACCCCGGCGCGCTGGCAACGTAGCCGACCAGGCGCGCGACGCGCACGACGCGGTCGAGCGTGCCTAGCTCGGCTTGGAGGATGCTGAGCTGGTTGAGCGCGGCGATCCGTGCCGCGTCCTGCCCTTGCGCCACCGTGAGGTCCGTCCCCAGCTTGCCGCTATAGGCAAGCTGGCCGTCGCGCATGCAGGTGACGCCGGCCGTGTACAGCACGTCCGCCACCCGTGCGACGGTCACGTAGGCCGCCAGCGGCCGCGGCGCTGCCGGTAACGTGAGCCCGAGTTGGGCCAGCCGCTCCTCTGCCGTCAACGGTGCTCCTCCCTTTACCTGAAACCAGCCGTCCCGCGCGCCTATTGGTCGCGGTCGAACGGCCCGAGCTGCTCGACGGCGCGGCGGGCGGGGCCATCGTCGATAAGCTGGGAGATCGGGATGGGCTCCTTGTATTGGAGATAGCCGCGCTCCAGCAGGTACTGTTGCAAGCGCTCGATGCTGCCGACGTTGAACTTGCCGTCCGGATCCGTATAGCTGTCGGGCGACCGCATAATCGTGTCGACGGGCACGTCGGTGTACTTGTGCATGATGGCGACGTTCGCGGGGTCCTTCCAGCCCGGGCCCCAGAGGTCCCGGGCGCCCTTCAGGTAGCCCACCATGAAGTTCGCCGCCGCATCGGGGTGCGCCCGCATCCACTGCGTGTTCATGACGAGCGCGCTCTGCTCCTCGCCCAGGTCGTGCGTCGTCGCGATCTTGCGCCCGATGTCGCGCTGCTCGATGAGCGTGCCGAACGGCTCGGGCGTCCAGGCCGCGTCGAGATTTTGATTGGCCAGCGCCGTGGGCATGTCCGGCAGCGGCAGCGTGACGAGATCGACGTCGTCGATCGTCAAGCCCCCCATGCGAAGCGCCAGCATCAGCGAGTATTCGGCATACCCCCCCGTGGCGAGCACCCCGACCTTGCGCCCGCGTAGGTCGCCGGGGCCCCGCACGGCGCCGCTGTCTACCAGATCGCGCCGCGCCACGACGGGCGCCGGGGAATCGCCGCGCGTCGGGGTGGTGACGATCGGCGCGACCATGATCAGGTCGACGCCGCGCGCGTAGGCGTTGAAGAACGACGCGCCATAGCCCGCGCCGGTCGCCTGCACCTGCCCCGCCGAGACGAGCGGGACCGCCTCGGCGCTGCTCTGCGTCCGCTCGAAGTCGACGCTAATCCCGCGCTCCTGGAAATAGCCCTTCTCGGCGGCGACGTAGACGGCCGCGTAGGGGGTTGCGCCCACGTGCCCGAACTTGATCGCGGCTGGCTCCAGCGGCAGGGAGGGGCCTGCGGCGGCCGAGCCGGCGGGGGCCTGGGCGGTGGCGGGCGGTGGCGCGCTGGGCGCTGGGGCAACCTCGCTCACGGCTGGCGCCCCGGCCGAGCGGTCCGCGGTCGGCATCCCGCACGCCAAGGTGGCGATCGCCAGGGCGAGGACGGCCGAGCGCCGCGCCAGCCCGCCAGGGCACGCGAAGGCAACCATATCCATACTCTCCCGGTTGCGGCGGACGTGCCCGAGCCGCCGTCCAGTCTGCTGCAGCGCGACGCGCACGCCGGTGTCGGCCGCCAGCGCCAGCGGCGGCGGCCGGAGGACCGCCGCGCTTCGGTCATCTGCTTCCGCGCCGTCGGGTCGGGGCGGCTTGCGTCGCGCGGGCGCGCTGGCGGGCTACGGGAGTCGCCAGGGCGGAGCGGCAAGCGTGGCGCGACGAGGAGCATCCCGTGCGGCAAGAGTGGCTGGCCGGCCCGAGCGGAACGCTCCGGCCAGGCGCGAGCCGATCGCCGGGGCACCGTAACAATCGACGAAGTATACAGAGGCCCATCCATCGCGGGCCAGAGGCCCAGCATGGCGCGGACCGCCACTACCTTACTCGGGACCGCGGGCCCTGCCGTGACGCGCTCCGCGCCCGGGAGCCGCCGGCGTCAGGGCATGTAGCCGCCGAACAGGGTGCGCTGGAACTCCTTGGAGAAGCAGTCGACCTCGGCGAAGCCGGCCTCGCGCAGCCAGGCCAGGTTCGTCGGCAGGTCGGCGGGGTAGCGCTGCCAGCGGGGCACCGCCGGCGCCGCCGCCTCGGCCTCGTCCATTGCTTGCGGGCGCGCCAGCCGGCGCATGGCGCCCTGGCGCCCCGTGCCGCGGATGACGGCATACTGCTCCTCGATGCGCGGGCCGCCGGGGTTGACGTGGTCGAGGTTCAAGAAGGCGCCGCCGGGCGCGAGCACCTTGGCGATCTCGCCGTAGAGCGCGCGGACGCGCGCGCCGTCGCGCAGGTTGTGCAGCACGGCCGCCGACACCACCGCATCGAACGGCCCCTGTAGCTCGCGCTCCCAGCCGGGGGCACTGAGGTCGCCGAGCGCCCAGCGGAGCTGTCCCGCGTGGGCGGCCAGGCGCGCGCGCGCGTGGTCGAGCATGGCCGCCGAGTAGTCCATCAGCGTGATCTGCGCGGCGGGGAAGACGTTGAGCACGGCAGCCGACACGATGCCGTAGCCGGCGCCCATGTCGAGCACGCGGATCGCCGCGTCGCGCGGTTGGGGGATGAGCTGAGCCAGCAGCGCGAGCTGGGCTTCCCGCTCGGGGTCGCGAGCCGTCGCGTCCGCCACCCAGCGCTCCGCGTAGTCGGCGGACTTCCAGTCATGGTGATCTTGTGCGCGCGCTTGCATCGGGGCCTCCTCTCGTCTGGTGGTGGGCGCGGGCCTGCCGGGCCGCCGCCACCATGTTATCCTAGTCCTCGGCCACCTGGACAACGAAACGCGGGGGCCGCGGACGCCGAGCTACGCCAATTCACCGCCTTGGCGTGGTTGTTTGGCGCACTCTAACGTGGACGGCCAAAGGTTTAGCACCCGAGGAGCAGGGCGATGCGACTGATCACCTATCAACGCAACGGCGAGGCGCGGCTGGGCGCCGTGGTCGGCGACCGCGCCGTCGATCTCGCGGCGCTGGCGCAGGCGAGCGGCGAGAGCCTTCCCAGCGACATGCTGGCCCTGATCGACGCCGGCCCCAGCGCTCTGGACCGCGCGCGCAACCTGCTGCAGCGCCACCAGGACCGCTGGCCGGACGGCACCGCGTTTCCGCTCAGCGAGGTGAAGCTGTTAGCGCCCATCCCGCGGCCGCGCAAGAACATCCTCTGCCTGGGCCTGAACTATGCCGAGCACGTGGCCGAGGGCAGCCGCGCCATGAACCTCCAGCGCGACCTGCCGAAGGAGCCGGTCTACTTCAGCAAGCCGCCGACCGTCGTCGTCGGTCCCGAGGAGCCGGTGATCTTCGACGAGGCGGTCTCACCGAAGATGGACTGGGAGGCCGAGCTGGGCGTGGTGATGGCGCGCGGCGGGCGCAAGATCCCGAAGGAGCGCGCGCTGGAGTACGTGTTCGGCTACACCTGCTTCAACGACGTGAGCGCACGCGACCTCCAGCGGGCGCGCGGCGGCCAGTGGCACATGGGCAAGAGCTTGGACACGTATGGCCCGATGGGGCCTTGGATCGTGACGGCCGACGAGATTCCGGACCCGCAGGTGCTGAACATCGCCTGCCGCGTGAACGGCGAGACGAAGCAAAGCTCGAACACCCGCCACATGATCTTCGACGTGGCGACGTGCATCGCCGACTGGTCGCAGGCCGTCTCCTTCGAGCCGGGCGACGTGATCGCCACGGGCACGCCGGACGGCGTGGGCTTCGCCCGCAACCCCCCGGAGTTCATGAAGCCGGGCGACACTGTCGAGGTGGACATCGAGAAGGTGGGCGTGCTGCGCAACCCCATCGTCGCCGCGCGGTAGGAACCTACCCCTCGCCCGGCTCCCGATGCAGGAGGGGGGAGGACCGGCCGACTAACCCCCGGCCCCCCTCCCTGAAGGGAAGGGGGATGAGGACGAGGCCGGGGTGGCTCCCCCCTTCCTTGGTAGGGAAGGGGGGCCGGGGGGTTAGGTCACTCCGACCGGGTGCCCGCGGGCGCGCCCCCCTACGCAGGAGGGAACGACGATGCCGCCGACTGTGGAGCGACTGGACCACTGGACCGTCGTCACGCGGGACACCGAGCGCGCCAAGCGCTTCTACACGGAGGTGCTGGGCGCCACACCGGTGGCCCGCGAGTGGCCGCCGAGCGTCGTGTTCGGCGGCGTGACGATCGACTTCTTCAGCCCCACGGGCCAGCAGCCCGAGCCGGGCACGCTGGGCCAGCACCACGCCTACGTCATCCGGCCCGAGGACTACGACGCCTGGGTTGCGCACTTGCAGGCGCACGACGTGCCGTACCTGCGCGCCTGCCACGGCGACCGGCGCATGTCGATCTACGTGGACGACCCCGATGGCTACCACATCGAGCTGACGGCGCTGTTTGACGACGACGAGCGCGGGCGCGCGGAGATTGCGCGGCGCGGCATCAAGCGCTACCGCGACCCCGACGACCGCACCGTGGCCGGCGCCGCGAGCCGCCTCTACGGCTAATCGCGCAGGTCCCGCCCGCGGGTGCTGTAGGGCTGCGTCCGCACCCTAGCGCGCAGCGGCAGGCAGGAGGTCGGGCGGGAGGTCGAGGGCGCGCAGGGTGGCGGCGGTGGGCACGCCCGTCTCGGGGTCCCAGCCTTGGGCCACGTAGTAGTCGTGGACGATGCCGGCAACCTCTTCCCGCGTGATGACGCGCTCCGCGAGCGGCCCGCCCTGGATCGGCTCGTGCAGCCGCGGCGGCAGCACGTCATCGTGGCGGCCGTGGCCCTCGCGGAGGTTCACCAGCCGCGCCAGGGTCGTGGCCCGCCGCGCCACGACGCCTAGCTCGTCGGCGGCGAAGTCGTCCCAGCCGGTGATCGCCCGCGTCAGCGCGACGACCTGCTCCTGGCTGTAGTTCAGGAAGTGGCAGAGGCCGATCACGTTGCGGAAGGCGCGCTCCTCGTAGGCGGTGCCGGTGTGATCGCCGCCGGTGGGGGAGACCGGGTAGTTCTTCAGCATGTTCGCCATGTGGCGGGGGTCGTGCATGGCGACTTCGAGGCCCTTCACGTGGACGGCGAAGGCCTCGCTGCCGCGGCCGAGCCGCCGCGCCGCCCGCGCCGAGCCCTCGGCCAGGAGGTCGCCCAGGCCCTCGCGGCGGGCGATACGTTCGGTGAGCGCCACGACCGTCTCGGCGGTGCCGAAGCGCAGGTCCAGGCCGTCGGCCTCGGCCGGGCTCAGCAGGCCGCGCTCGTAGGCCTCCATCGCCCAGGCGATCGTCGTGCCCGTGGAGATGGTGTCCAGGCCGAGGGCGTTGCACAGCTCGTTCGCCTTGCAGATGGCGATCAGGTCGTCCACGGCGCAGGTGTTGCCGAGCGCGGCCAGCGACTCGTACTCGGGGCCGCCATACTTGCGGTCCACGCGGTACGGCCCCTCGGTCACCTCGACCACCTTCTTGCAGCGCACCGAGCAGGCGTAGCAGCTCTCCATCCCGACGCGCACCGTGTTGGCGACGGCCTCGGCGTTGATGTGCTCGACGCCCGCGAACTGGCCCTGCCGGTAGTTGCGGGTGGGGAGGCCGCCGGCCAGGTGCTTGCCGGTCATGCCGGCGCCGGTGCCGTACTCGTGGAAGACGCGGTGGTTCTCCATGAGCGTGCCCGACACCCAGCGGGCGATCTGCTGCACACCGGCGGCGTCGGCGATGGGCACCTTGCCGCGCCCGCGCACGGCGATCGCCTTGAGCTGCTTGGCGCCCATCACGGCGCCCATGCCGGTGCGGCCGGCCACGTCTTTCAGGTCGTTCACGACGCAGGCGTAGCGCACGCGGTGCTCGCCGGCCGGGCCGATCTGGGCCACGCGCACCATCTGGTCGCCCAGCTCGGCGCGGATGCGCTCCTGGGCCTCGCCGGTGGTGAGGCCCCAGAGCGGGCGGGCGTCGCGGAACGCGACGCCGTCGGCGGTGACGGAGAGCCAGATGGGCGCGTCGGCCTGGCCCTCGACGAGCAGCGCGTCGTAGCCGGCCTTCTTCAGCTCGGCGCCCCAGTAGCCGCCCGCCTCGGCCTCGCCGTAGCCGTCGTTCAGCGGCGACTTGGCGCCGACGCTGTGGCGGCCGGCGCCGGGCAGCGGGGCGGCGGTGACGACGCCGGGGGCGAAGACGAGCAGGTTCTCCGGGCCGTAGGGATCGACGCCGGCGGGGGTCTCGGTGAGCAGGTAGTAGCCGATGAAGCCGCGGCCGCCGACGTAGCGCCGGTAGAAGGCGTCGTCGCGCTCCTCGACGCGGCTCGTGCGGTCGGTCAGGTTCACCCGCAGGATGCGGTTCCAGTACGCGTACGCCATCATCGACTCCAGTGCTGAGTGCTGAGTACTGAGTGCTGAGTGGGCTGGACTACTCAGCACTCAGCACTCGGCACTGAGCACTCGTTCATCCCCCGCCCATCGGGTGATAGAGGCTCAGCTCGTCGCCGTCGTGGAGGGGCGTGGTGTCCTGGGCGAGGACGCCGCCCAGGCCGACGATACGCTCGTCGGCCTCCCGGACGCCCACGCGGGCGAGGGCGTCGCGCACCAGCGCGCCGTCGGCCAGCTCCAACTCGACGTCCTCGCGGCCGGGCGGCAGATGGCGCCGCATCTCGCCAAAGAACAGCACGCGCACCCGCACACGACCCTCCCCGCAACGCATTCTAGCAGACGGACGGACCTACCCCCCCCCCCCG
>JAJPHF010000037.1 GCA_021325365.1 Pseudomonadota bacterium | reverse complement strand
TGGTCGGGCGCGGAAGGTCGCATCGTTTGCCCCGTACGATACTCCCCGGCTCTCCTGCCGCGGGCCGGGCCGGCGGGGAGTGCCCCGGGCCGGGCGCGGGCGGCGGGCGGGGGGGAGGCGTGTACGGCGCAAGATACGCGACCACGTCGCGCCGCGGGCGGGCGCTCTCCGGCGCGCCTCGCGGCCTCTCTACAGATAATGCATTGGCGAAGAGCCGTCGTCCGGCGCAGCCAGCGGAGCCGGGAATCGGCCGGCAACATGCTGGACGGCACCCGCGCCGATCGCTGCCGCCGGCAGAGGGCGCGCGGCTGGCCGCGCACGCGGACCGGGGCGGCGCTGGCGCTCCTGCGCGTCGCCTCCGCGGCTCTGCTATGCTCCGGCGGGCGGCGGCCGGCAACCGGGGGCCGCCCCGCACGAGGAGGAGACTTATGCGCCAGTCCGCCGCGCCGCTCCTGCCGCGCTGCTACCCCCGCGTCCCATCCCGTGGGAAGGTCCTGGCCGTCGTCGTCCTCCTGGCGATGGCGGCTGGCGGGAGCGCTGGGTGCCGCGCGCTGCCGGCGCGGGACGAGGATCCGACTGGATCGGGCCGAGTTGTTACGGACACGCGCGCCGTTTCGGGCTTTTCGGCGATCGAGCTGCGGGGCGTCGGCCAGGCGCTCGTCACGCTGGGCGCCGAGGAAGCGCTCAGCGTCGAGGCCGAGGACAACTTGCTCCCGCAGATCACCACCACGGTGAGCGGGGACAAGCTCGTCTTGGAGCTACAAGCGGGCCGCCCGACACGGCCGATCGTCTACCGGGTGACGGCGCGGCAGCTAGCGGCCCTCAGCACGCTCGGCGCCGGCGACGTCGCGGCCAGCGGGCTCGCCGTCCCGCGCCTGCAGACGACCCAGAACGGCGCGGGAAACATCCGGCTGGACGGGCTGAACACGCAGGAGCTGGAGAGCACGCTCGCGGGTGCGGGCGCGCTCGACGCCAGCGGCACGGCGTCGCGGCTCGTCGTCAGGGTCACGGGCGCCGGGAAGGTGAACGGGCAGGATCTGGCGGTGGAGGATGCGGAGTTGACGCTTAGCGGCGCGGGCAAAGCCGTCGTGCGCGTGAGCGACACGCTCCAGGCGAAGGTTGCCGGGACGAGCAGCGTGGAATACCTGGGCAATCCGCGCGTGGAAAGCTCGGTGTCCGGGACCGGGACGGTCCGGCCGTTCAGCGGGGGGTGATCCGCGCCGCTATAATCGACCCACTGGCGCGCGGCCTGCGACCGCATGGGTAGAGGAGGTGGCAGCGTGGCGACGACGACGGTAGTAGGGCGCCCCAAGACGCTGGAGGAGTCGAAGGACTACCTGCGGCGGCGGCTGGCGGCCCGGCTGAACCCGATGATCGTGCAGGACCAGCAGGCCGCAGCCGAGGGCATCGAGCGGCTGGCGAGCCTGGACCCCGACCACTGGGCGAGCGTGTGGGCGGAGATCGGCGCGCGCTTCGAGGCGCAGGCTCAGGCGGCCGAGGCGCGCGGGGACAAGCGGACCGCCGACGCCGCCTACTTCCAGGCCTACGCTTTCTACTTCCTGGGCCGCTTCCCCTGCCCGAACACGCCCGCGAAGCGCGCAAATGCCGTGAAGGCCCGCCAGCTCTACCTGCGGGCCGCGCAGGCGTTCGATCCGCCGCTCACGCGCGTGGCGATCCCGTTCGCCGGCCGCCCCGGCGAGGGCTCCGAGGTGGTCGTCCACGTCCGCAAGCCCAAGGGCGTCACGCGGCCGCCCGTGCTGGTGAACTGGGGCGGCGTGGACAGCTTCAAGGAGGAGCGCAACCACGTCGCCGAGCCGTTCCTGGCGGCGGGCTTCGCCGTGGTGTCGATGGACATGCCGGGCACCGGCGAGTCGCCGCTGCTGGGCTCGGTCGATGCGGAGCGCCAGTACACGCCCGTCTTCGAGTGGGTGCGGGCGCAGCCCGACCTCGACGGCCAGCGCATCGTCTGCGTCGGCGGCTCGTTTGGCGGCTACTGGGCGAACAAAGTCGCGCACACCCACCGCGAGTACCTGGCCGGCGTGTGCGGCTGGGGCGGCGGCGCCCACCTGGTGTTCCAGCCCGACTGGACGGCGAAGTCGCGCTACGCCGACAGCTACCTGAGCGACCTCACCGAGTCGCGCCGGAACAGCATGGGCATCCAGACTTACGACGACTACGTGGCGTTCGTGCCGCGCCTGTCGCTGCTGGAGCAGGGCCTGGTCGACGGCCCCTGCGCGCCGCTGCTGCTGGTGAACGGCAAGAACGACACGCAGACGCCGATCGAGGACTTCTACTTCCTGATGGAGCACGGCGACCCGAAGGCGTGCCGCGTCTTCCCGGGCGGCCACATGGGCAACACGCCCGACACCGTACCGACGATCGTCTGCTGGCTGCGCGCCCGCGTCGACGGCCGCTAGGAGAAGGGACCATGAGGCCCATCATCGACGTCGATACACACGTCGCCGAGTCGCCGCAGATGTGGGAGCGCGTCGAGCCCGACATGTACCCGCGCCGACCGGTGCTGGTGTCGGTGCCGAACGACACGCTCTACGGGCGCAGCAACGCCTTCTGGCTGGTCGACGCCGAGATCTTCCCGAAGCCGGCGGGCAAGGGCAGCTTCAACCTGATCACGCCGTCGGCCAACGCGAGCAACGCCGAGCGCTGCACGGTGTCGGTGGGCCGCCGCGAGCTAACCGACCTGGCGGGGCGCATCGCCGACATGGACGCGCTCGGCGTGCGCACGCAGGTCGTCTACCCGACGCTGTTCCTGATGTACCTGACCGACGATGCGGCGCTGGAGGCCGCGCTCTGCCGCGCCTACAACCGCTACCTGGCCGACGCTTGCGCCGCGACCGATGGCCGCCTGCGTTGGGTCGTGGTGCCGCCGCTGCAATCGCTCGACGCGGCGGCGGCCGAGGTGCACTGGGCGAAGGAGCACGGCGCGGTAGGCGTCTTCTTCCGCGGCATGGAGGGCGAGCGCACGCTGGACGATCCGTACTTCTTCCCGATCTACGAGGAGGCCAGCGCGCTCGACCTGCCGATCTGCATCCACACCGGCGGCGGCTGCCCCGCGATCACGCGGCTGTTCGACGTCGGCCGCAACGGCAGCATGCCGCAGTCGCGGATGCTGCCGCTCATCGCCTGCCGCGACCTCATTGCCAACGGGATCCCGACGCAGTTCCCGCGGCTGCGCTTCGGCATCATCGAGGCGGGCGCGGCGTGGCTGCCCTACGTGCTGCACAACCTGAAGCGCTGGTTCCGCGAGGAGAATGGCCGCTCGCCGCAGTTCTTCCGCGACAATCGCTTGTTCGTGGCTTGCGAGGCCGACGAGGACATCCCGTACCTGATGCAGTACATCGGCGAGGACAACCTGCTCATCGGCTCCGACTACGGCCACAACGACCCATCCGAGGAGCCGCAGCTCGTGGCCACCATGCGCGCCCGCGGCGACCTGTCCGACGCGCAGCTGGAGCGCATCATGTGCGACAACCCCGCCCGGTTCTACGGGCTGTGAACGATCGTGGTGCGCTGCACTTCCAGCCATAGCGCTCTGCGTCGCGCCTGAGATGCGGCAGTGAGTATGGTGAGCGGGAGACGTCGTATTTACAATGTCTACTATGGAGGGGGTAGAGGTCGAGTGGGACGACGATAATGTTGAGCACCTGGCTCTCCACGGAATCTCTCCCGACGAAGTGGAAGACATGCTCGAAGGGCCGGTCATCCGGCGGCGGGGGGGCACTGACGCGCCGGACCGCTTTCGAGTGCTCGGCCGTACCGCTGCGGGCCACTATCTCGCCATCGTAATTCAGCAGAAAGGACGCGGCGTGATCCGTCCGTTTACCGGTTGGGAGATGCGCCCGCACGAGAGGAATTTGTATGACCGCCAGGTCAAAGACTAGTCCGCGATTGCCTCCCGGGCTCTCGCCGGCGGAGGAGGCTCGTTGGTGGGACGATCACCATGACTACTGGGACAGCAATGAAGGCGAGGATGAACGCCTCGGCCCGAGTCGTATCGTCCGGACCAGGCCAGTCAACATCCGTCTGCCCGTCGACATGATCGAGGCGCTGAAGGACGAGGCCGCCCGACGAGCGCTACCTTATCAGACTCTCCTTCGCGTATGGCTCAGGGAGCGGCTCGACGCCGAGGCCCGACAGCATAATCGTTAGGTCAGCAATTACCAGCAGACGCGGCCGCCGTCGACGACGAGGGTCTGGCCGGTGACGAAGGCGCTGGCGTCGGATGCGAAGTAGACGAAGGCGCCCGCGAGGTCGTCGGGCAGCTCGGTGCGCTTGATGGCGCCGTCCTGGCCGCGCTGGTCGATCCACTCGCGGCTCGTCATCGACAGCGCGCCGCTGGTCAGCGTCAGGTCGGGCGCCACGGCGTTCACGGTGATGCCGTACTCGCCGACCTCGCGCGCCAGCGCCCGCGTTAGCCCGATCACGCCGGCCTTCGACGTGACGTAGTGCAGGAACAGCGGCGCGCCCCAGAAGGCGACCACGGACGCCATGTTCACGATGCGCCCGCCCCCCTGCTCGCGCATCGTCGGGAAGACGGCCTTGCAGCACAGCCACATGCCGCGCAGGTTGACGGCCATCACGGCGTCCCATTCTTGCTCGGTCAACTCGTAGAACGGCTTGCGCACGATGCCCGTGAACAGCGCGGCGACGTTCGCCAGCACGTCGATGTGGCCCCAGCGCTCGACGGCCGCCCGCGCCAGCGCCTCCGCGCCCGCCGTGTGGCTCACGTCGGCGGCGAGCGCGTGCCCCTCGCCGCCCGCCTCGCGCAGGGTGGCGGCGGTGCGCTCGGCCAGGTCGGGTTTCAGATCGACGGCCAGCACGCGCGCGCCCTCCCGCGCGTAGCGCACGCAGATGGCGCGGCCGATGTCGCCGCCCGCGCCGGTCACGATCGCGACCTTGCCCTGCAAGTGCCCGCCGCTCTCTGGCTCGCTCATCGTGCTCCTCGGACCCCTCACCCCCCTAGCCCCCTCTCCCCCCGTAGAGGAAAGGGGGAGAACGCCGGATGACCTAACCCCCCGGCCCCCTTCCCTCCGAAGGAAGGGGGGAGAAGACGAGGACGCTGCGGCCGCCCCCGCCGGAAGCCCCCGCCCCCTATGGGGTGCGACGCGGAATACTGCGAGCGTCGCTGGGTTGGGGGAGGGGGTCAACCCCCTCTCACCGCTCAATTCCTGCCTATTCTAGCCCGCCGGGGCACGACCGCTTTACCGCGCCTGTCGCAGCCGCAGCAGGCTGCTCCGACCCTTGGGCGCTCGCGGTGGCAATTGCTCGCTGCTCAGTAGCTCCAGTCCGGCCTGCTCTGCGAGTGCCGGGAAATCCCGCGCGTGGGGGCGACCGGGGTCGGCGAGCCAGGCTTCGCCGCCGGGCGCCAGGTGGCGGGCGAGGAAGGCGGCCACGGCGGGGCCGTTGCGCGCCTCGTAGAGCACGTCGGCGACGAGGATGAGGTCGAAGGGGCCGCAGGGCGGCGGCGCGCGCCAGTCGCCGACGACGAAGGCGAAGCGGTCGGCGGGCGCGGCCTGCGCGCGGGCGCTGGCGGCGACGATGGCCAGCGCGCGGGGCTCCCAGTCGAAGAACGTCACGCGGGCACCGCGGGAGGCCGCGGCGAAGCCGCAGGCGCCGAGCCCGCAGCCGAGGTCGAGCGCGTGGGTGCCGTCGAGCGGCGGCCCGGCCAGCAGCTTGGCGACCAGCGCCGCGGCGGCCGGCCAGATGGCGCCGAAGTAGGGCAGGCGCTCGTCGCTGCGCGCGAACTCCTCCTGCGTGATGGGGGCCACCAGCGCGTCCAGGTCGCAGGCGGGCACCCACAGGCCGAAGGCCGCCTCGCCGCCGGCCGGGTTCCCGTCGCTGTCGGGCACGCGGAACTCGCGCCACTCCAGGGGAATCCCGGCGACGACGGGGCGCTCGTTGCGTCTCACGTCTGGGCCCTGCTTCCCGGGCCGGGTATGCCGTCTCTCGATTGGTCGCGGGGGGCGTCCTACGGGCATTAGCGCAGGCCCGCGGTACCGCGTGGGGCCGCGCTCTTCGTTGCTGCCGCCGGTTGTGGCGCGCAGTGTCGCACGCCGGGCGGCAGGGGACGAGCCCCTGCCCTACGCCGGCCGGTAGCTACGACCCGGCGGGTCGCTGCCCCGGCCGGGCGGCAGGGGGCGAGCCCCTGGCCTACGACACCCCGAATGTTGCTACAGCGGCGGGTGCTGCCGGTGCCAGGACGTGGCGCCTTCGTAGGCGGCGGCGATGCGCAGGATGGTCGCCTCGTCCCAGGCGCGTCCTGCGATCTGCAGGCCGATCGGCAGGCCGTTTGCCGCGAAGCCGCACGGCACGGACACGGCCGGCGTGCCGGTCAGGTCGAACGGCACGGTCAGCCCCACCCAGAGGTGGGACGTATTGGGCACCGGCTTGCCGGCGACCTCGGTGAACGGCTGGCCGATTGGGTGGGCCACCGTGCGCGTGGTCGGCGTGACGAGCGCGTCCACCCGCGTGAACACCCCCTCTAGCTCCTGGCGCAGGGCGGTGCGCAGCCGCTGGGCACGCAGGTAGTCGGTCGCCAGCACCAGCGTGCCCAGCTCCACCTGCACCCGCACGTCGCCGTAGTCGTCGGGCCGCGTGCGCAGCAGCTCCTCCTGGAACGACGCGGCCTCGGGCCGGCTGATCACCGGGAAGAGGGCCGGCGCCCACGCCGCGCGCTCGAACGTCACGTCCTCGACGCTGGCGCCCAGGTCGCGCAGCACGCCGATGGCCGTCTCCACGCTCGCTGCCACCTCGGCGTCGAGCTGGTCGAAGAAGTACGGGCGCGGCACGCCCAACCGCAGGCCGCGCAGCCCGCGCCCCAGGTCGGCCGTGAAGTCGGGCACCGGCACGTCGGCCGAGCACTGGTCGGCGGGGTCGTAGCCGGCGATGGCTTGCAGCACCAGCGCGCCGTCCTCGACCGTGCGGGTGAGGGGGCCGGCGTGGTCGAGGCTCCACGAGAGCGGCACGATGCCGCGGATGCTCACTCGCCCGTAGGTCGGCTTGATGCCGACGAGGCCGCAGTAGGCCGCCGGCTCGCGGATGGAGCCGGCCGTGTCGGTGCCGGTGGCGGCGAAGCAGCAGCCCGCGGCCACCGCCGCCGCCGAGCCGCCGCTAGAGCCGCCGGGGATGCAGTCGAGCCGCCAGGGGTTGTGGGTCGGGCCGTAGTGCGGGTTGGTGGTCGAGCCGCCGATGGCCAGCTCGTGCATGTTCGTCTTGCCGGTGATGACCGCGCCCGCCGCGCGCAGCTTCGCGACGACCGTGCCATCCTCCGGCGGCACGAAGTCGGCGAGTAGCTTCGAGCCAGCGGCCGTGGTCACGCCCCGCGTCCAGTAGTTGTCTTTCAGCGCGACAGGGATGCCGTGGAGGGGGCCGCGGTAGCGCCCGGCGGCGATCTCCCGCTCGGCGGCCCGCGCCTCGGCTCGCGCCGCCTCGAACGTGGGGCGCACGTAGGCGTTCAGCCGCGGCTCGACGGCCGCCGTGCGCGCCTCCATCGCGTCGAGCAGCGCGACGGGCGAGAGCGTCCGTTCGCGCAAGCGGTCGGCCGCCTCGCGCAGCGTGAGGTAGATCAGCTCGTCGGCGCTCACGACTGCTCCCCTTTCGGCACGCGGTAGGCGGTGGCCGGCTGGAGGTCGTCGTAGCCGGCCGGGCGCAGCGCGCGGATGGTGGCGAGCGGTCCGGTGAGCAGCGGCGCGAGCGCGGCGGCGCGCTCAGCCGATAGTGGCAGCTCGGCGTAGGCGGCGAGCTGCGCCAGCGCCTCGGGGCTAACGCTGAGCGGAACGTCAGGTTGGGACCAGGTCATGCTCGGCTCCCTTCACGGCCGGTACGGGCCGAGGACGCTGAGGGCGTAGTCCGCGAAGCTGTTGTCCACGACGCGGTCCACGTCGATCGGCTGCTGCACCTGGCCCTGCGACACGTACCAGTCCTGCTGGGCGCGGATGTCGGCGCTGTTGATGTGGCCGTCGGGATTGAAGTAGGGCAGGCCCATACGGTCGTAGAGCGCGGGCTCCTTGACGGGCAGGTGCTTGATGAGCTGCGCTACGGCGGTCGCGCGGTCGCCCTGGTTGTCAAAGAACGTCCGTAGGTAGTCGCGCACGCCGCGCAGGTAGGCCACCGCGAAGTTGTTGCTCACTGGGCGGTTCTGGGCGAGCCCCGAGGCGTAGAACACGTCGGTGATCTCGCGGCCGGGCGCTAGCTTCTCGGCGTTGACGAGCACGTCGAGCGTGCCTTGCTGCCGCCCGAGGGTGATGAACGGCTCGAGGAAGAACGAGCCGGCGATCGAGCCGTTCTGCAGCCCGGCCAGCGTGTCCGGCATGGCGAGCTGCTGCTGGTCCACGTCCGCGAGGGTGAGGCCGTCCTGGGCCAGCGCCAGGCCGACGAGGAGCTGCGCCAGCGAGCCCTCGGCCAGGACGTTCACGGGCATCCCCTTCAGGTCGGCGACGTGCGTGACCCGGCCGGCGTCCACGAGCTGCTTGGAGGCGACGATGGCGTAGTACGGCCGCTCGTCGCTGCTGCCCTGCGCGATGCCCTGGTTGGCGACCATCTTGATGTCGATGCCGCGGCCGATGGCGTTGAAGAAGCCGGCGCTGCTGGCACCGTCGAACGCCGCGTCGAGCTGGTTCGTGCTGAGCAGCGGGATCATGTTCACGATGGACTGGAACTGCTGCACGTCGAGGTTGATGCCAACCTCCTGGAAGTAGCCGCGCTCCAGCGCCAGGATCATCGGCGAGTCGGTGAGCGCGAAGATCGAGCCCGCTTTCAGCGAGGCGGCGACCGGGGTGACCGCCGCCGGCGGCGCCCCGGCGGCTGGGCCGGCCGCGGCCGGGCTACTTGCCGCGGACGTCGGGGCGGCGCTCGCCGCCGTCGGCTTCGACACGGCGGTGGGCGCTGCCGGTGCAGAGGCGGGGCTGCCGCAGGCGACGATTAGCATAGCTGCGCCGAGAGCCGAAAGTAGCGAGCCTGACCGAGCAAGCTCGGCGAGTCTTTTCATCTTGCGACCCCATATCATGGTGCTGGCACAGCTAACAATCTTACCCTCCACGAGCGTCCGACCCGGGTAGCTCAATTGGGCGTGATTGATCCAGCTTCAGGCACATCCGCTGGTCCAGCACTACGCTGGTGACGTGACCCCGAAGCCGGGCCGGATCAGATAGCAACTCGCAGACCGCTCGGACCTGCTCATTCCACTCGCGGTGCCAGCCTGTAGTAGGCGAAGCTATCATCGCTCTCGCCATGTACGTCTCGGCCCCGGCCGTATCGCCTATGAGTGCCAGAGCCACAGCGACGTGGTAAGCGTTGCGAGTGTCGAGCGTACCTCCGGTGGCCAACACACGCGGTAGCGACGCAACGTCGCTCACCAGACTGCGGTACGCATATACCTTTTCGGCAGCCAGTGCCGCCAGACGATTCGCCGCCTGGTCGAATTCCTCGGGCGTCTCAAAGGGCATGAATCCGGCCTCGGCTACTCGGTTGCCGAACTCGAAGGAGAAGGTTGGGGACCGATGCCAGAGCCATTGGACGCCCACGTTCAGGTAGCTCCCGCGACTCCAGGATGACGGCTGGAACTCCACGTTGATCAGCCACCAGCCCTGATCGTCGATCCAGAGCCGGCTTCTGCCCCGTTGTACGAGCCCCATCGGACGCAGCGTCGCTCGTGCAGCGCGCGTCAAGATCAGGTCGTGTGAGTGTCGCGGCATATGGTTACCGGGACCTCCGTGGCGTCTCCTCAGCGCTGAATGGGCAGCAGGAGGTGGCTGGGGCGGGCGGCGTCGTGGTAGATGGTGTCGGTGCCCATCTTCACGCCGTAGTCGTGGCCGAACGGCGCGTCGAGCACCGGCGAGTCGCCGGCCGCTAGCTCCAGGCGGATGCGGTGCCCCCGCTTGAACGCCCACGAGGTCGGCCAGGCCTCGATCTCGAACTCGTATACCTGGCCGGGCACCAGCGGCTCCTGGCGGTCGTGCGGGTGGTAAGGCTGGTATGGCGTGCCGCGCGCCGGGTCGACGGCGCGGTGCGAGGCGCGCAGCCAGCCGCGGGTCACGCCCGCCGGCGGCGAGCCGCGCTCGCCCGCGGGCGCCTGGTCGGCCAGCTTCACGTAGAAGTCGGTATCGGTCTGGTCCGACGACGCCCACAGCTTCAGCACGATCGGCCCCAGGACGTTCACGTCGCGCTTGAGCGGCGGCGTGCTGAAGGTGGCGATCTTCGCCAGGCCGTCCAGCGTGCCGTCCGGCCGCACGATCGCCGTACCCGGCCCCGGCCAGCCGCCCCACTCCAGGTGCGGGTAGCTGTAGGCCGTCGGCGGGGCGTCCGCGGGCGGCGCCTCCCACGCCAGGCAGCCGTCGTTCAGCGAGTCCACGGCGCCCGCCTGGCCGGGCGCCAGGTAGAGCGGCGTGTAGGTCACGTCGCGCGGCGGCCAGGTGTCGAGCGTGCGCCACTCGCCGCTTGGCCGCGCCAGGTACTTGACCGGCGGCTCGTCCATGATCCCCGTGTCGACGCCCTTCAGCCAGTAGTCGTACCAGCGCTGCAGCTCCAGGTGCATCTCCTTCGAGGCGTAGAGCGCCTGGGGGCCGGGCAGGCCGCTCTGGAAGTAGATGGCCAGCTTCTTCGGGCCGCGCGCCCGCTCGAAGCCGAGCAGGTTGCCGCGGATGTGCAGCCCGACCATCTGCCAGTTGCCGATGCTGTAGACGGGCACGCGGATCTGGTCGAGCTTCGGCGCCGCCGCGCGCTCCTCCCAGAAGGCGTCGTACAGCGGGTGACGTAGGAACTCGCCGACCATGTCCCAGGCCATCATATTGTCGGGGTGAGGGCCGGGGGCATCCACCAGCGTACGCGCCCGCACCTTGCAGCTCCAGTGGCCGATGAAGTCGGCCGAGAAGAGGCCGCCGTGATAGACGAAATCGCGGTACAGGTCGGCGTTGGCGTCGAAGGGGGCGATGCAGGCGAGGTGGGGCGGGTTCTGCGCGGCGGCGTGCCACTGCGACATGGCGTAGTACGACTCGCCGATCATGCCCACCTTGCCCGTACACCACGGCTGCTGGGCGATCCACTCGATCGTGTCGTACAGGTCGTGCTGCTCGGCCGTGTCGAAGCAGCGCCACACGCCCTCGACCGACTCGCCCGTGCCGCGCACGTCGGCGTGGACGTAGGCGTAGCCGCGGCGCACCCACCAGGCGATGTCGCCCGACTCGCGCGTGCGGAAGGCCGGCCACGGCGGGCGCGCGACGAGATTCTTGCGGTACGGCATGACGCCGTAGAGCGCCGGGTAGGTGCCCGCGGCGGCCGGGCGGTACACGTCGGCCGCCAGGCGCATCCCATCGCGCGCCGGCACCGTCACGTGCTCGACGATTATGTCGTCACCCAGGCGCAGGAAGTAGCTCGGCTCGTCGAGGTCGGTGGGCGCGGCACGATTGCTCATCGGGCGACTCCATCTATCCACAAGGCTGCGGCGGGGTCCCTCACCCCCCTGCCCCCTCTCCCCCATAAGGGGAAAGGGGGAGGACGCCGGCTCCCCCTAAGAGCCCCCCGTCCCCCTAGGGGGGAAGGGAGGTTGGGGGGAAGGGGTCAGTCACCGTCGCGCGTCTAGGGCGCGCAGCGCCTCCTCGGCCAGGCTGGTGTCGAGGATGCTCTCGACCTGGAAGTCGGCCGGCAGGGTGCCGTCGGCCTTCTCGTCGGCGACGTAGCGCCCCAGCCCCGGCACGTCGATGCGGCCGTCCGGCACGAAGGCCGGCAGCGCGAAGTCGTACGACTCCTCGGCCTCGGCCTGGGAGATCTCCAGCCAGTCGCGGGCGAGCGCGACCGTCGCCGCGCGGTTGTCCTTCATGTAGCGAATCGCTTCCGTCTCGGACTCGACCACGCGGCGCACCTGGTCGCGCTGCTGCGCCAGGCGGTCGGCCGTCACGGCCAGGCCGTTCTGCGGCTCGTGCATCACCTCGGGCGCCTTGATGAGCAGGCGCATGCCCAGATCGCGCGCCCGCCCGTACCACGGCGCCGACAGCGCGGCGCCCTGCACGCGGCCGCTGAGCAGCGCGTCGAGCAGCACGGTCACCTGGCCGCCGGCCGGCAGGATCGTCACGTCGGTGTCGGCGTCCATGCCCTGCTGCGCGAACAGCGCGCGCGTCACCTTGTCCACGGCGCCGCCGCGGGTGGTGATGCCGACGGCCTTGCCGCGCAGGTCGGCCAGGCTCTGGATCTCCGGCCGCACCATGTAGGCGAACAGCGGCGCGTCCACGACCGTGGAGACGATGCGCAGGGGGGCGCCCTGGGCCGCCGAGTGGATGGTGGCGGGGTACGAGTTGGTGTAATCGACCTCGCCCGAGAGCTGCGCGGCGGCCATCACGCCCGCGCCCATCAAGACCTGCTCCATGTCCAGGCCATGCTGGCGATAGATACCCTGGTCTTGGGCGATCTTCTGCGCCAGGAAGACGATCGAGGTGGCCGAGTAGGCGTAGCGCAGTGCCACGGGCTCGGGCGCGGCGGTGGGCGCCTGGGCCGCAGTGGCCGGGCTGCCAGTGCCGCTCGGGCTCGTAGCGGCGGCGCTGGTGGCGCTCGCAGCCGGTTTAGCCGTGGGGCTGGCGGGTGGCTGGCACGCCAGGGCCGCGAAGAGGAGCGCGAGGATGCCGAGACGGGGCGCGTGCCACATGCTCACTCACCTCTGCTGGTTGCCGGGGGACGCCCGCGGGCCGGTGGGGTTGGCAGCAGCATAGCGAGTCTGCCCGAATTTATCCAACTCCTCGCGTCCCCTATACTAAAGACTACCCGACTCACGGCCGGCCGGCTGCTGGCGTTACCAGGGTCCGGGTGTCTGCTCCACAAGTGATCGGCGAGGGGCGCCGCGCGGCGCCCGGGGAGGATCCATGCGGCGGAGAGTCTCTGTCTGGCTCGTGGCGGCGCAGCTTCTGGTCGCCACGGCGTGCGCGGGCCCGGCCGCCGCGCCGACGCCCAGCGCCGCGTCGACGCCGGCCGCGCCGGCGCCCGCGGCCCAAGCGCCCGCGGCACAGGCGCCCGCCTCCACGTCGGCCGCGCCCACGACCCCGCCGCAACGGCAGTCGATCCGCTACGGCTACGTGCCCATCGTCGCGTCGGCGGCGATGTACCTCGCCCAGGAGCGCGGCTACTTCACCGAGCAGGGCATCGACCTGGACATGCAATCGTTCGACTCGGGGGCGCTCATGCCCCCGGCGCTCTCGGCCGGCCAGCTCGAGGCCGGCCACGGCACGCCGGGCCCCGCGCTGTTCAACGCGCTGGCGCGCGCCGTCGACATCAAGACGGTAGCGTCGATTAGCTACAACGGCACCCAGCTGATGGTCCGCAAGGACCTGGCCGACCAGATCCACGCGGTCCCGGACCTGAAGGGCAAACGCATCAGCTTCATGGTCGAGGGCTCGCCCATCGACCTCACGATGCGGCGCGTGCTCTATCAGAACGGCATGACGCTCCAGGACGTGGACGTGCAGCGGCTCAGCATGCCCGACAGCGCGGCGGCGCTGGCGAACGGCGGGCTCGACGCCGCGGCCGTCGTCGAGCCGTTCCCGGTCCTCATCGAGACGCGTGGCGTCGGCTCGCGGCCGCTCGACGTGCAGGGCATGGTGTGGCAGGACGAGGCGTCGATCATGCTGGCCGGGCCGAGCCTCCTCGGCCGCGGCGACGCCGCGGTGACCGCCTTCCTGGTCGGCTTCATGAAAGGCATGCGCGACTTCCAGGGCGCCCAGCGCGATCACAAGCTGGTAGACCCTGCCGTGACCGAGATCGTCAGCCGCTGGACGAACATCCCCGTCGAGGTGCTGGCCCAGGCGGTCGATTCGGGCGCCCCGCCGAACAACCGCATCGACCTGGACGACCTGAATCGCCAGCAGGACTTCTGGGCGCAGGAGGGCCTGGTGCAAAGCAAGGCCGACCTGGCGAACTTCGTGGAGTACAAGTACCTCGACGCCGCGGTGCCCCAGGTGCGATAGCCGCCAGAAGGGATCTCGGTCATGGCAGAAAAGCTGAAGCTGACCGTCGCCTGCGGCAACTACGACATCGTGCGAGCGCTCACCGATGGCCTGGTCGCCCCCGACGGGATCGAGCTAACGATGCTCACGGCGATGGGCTCGCGCGAGCGCCACTGGCGCATGGCGCGCAAGCTGGAGTTCGACGTCTGCGAGCTGAACGTCGGCGCCTACTTGATGGCGCGCTACCGCGACGCGCCGATTACCGCGCTGCCCGTCTTCCTGCACCGCCGCTTCCGCCACGGCTTCGCCTTCGTCAACACGGCAGCGGGGATCACGACGCCCCAGGACTTGATCGGCAAGCGGGTGGGCGGCACGAACTTCCAGCCGGCCGGCAACATCTGGCTGCGCGGCATCCTGGAGGAGCACTACGGCGTGCCCCACCAGTCGATCACGTGGGTGGTCGAGCGCAGCGAGGACGTGGAGTTCGAGCCGCCGCCGGGCCTGCGGATCGAGATGGCGCCGGCGGGTAAGGACCTGGACACGATGCTGGCCGAGGGCGAGCTGCCGGCGATGATCTCGCCCGCCATCCCGCGGCCGATCGTGGTCGGCGACCCGCGCGTGGCGCGGCTGTTCCCGAACTACCCGCAGCTCGAGCGCGAGTACTTTCAGCAGACCGGCATCTTCCCGATCATGCATGTCACGGCCATCCGCCGCGAGATCGTGGACCGCCATCCCTGGGCGGCCACCGAGCTGGTAAAGGCGTTCGAGCGGGCCAAGCAGCTCGCCTACAAGCGGGCCGCGAACCCGCGCATGGTCCCACTGGCCTGGATGCGCACGGCTTGGGAGGAGGAGCGCGCACTGCTCGGTCCCGACCCCTGGGAGTACGGCCTGACGGCGACGAACCGCCGCAACCTGGAGACGATCCAACGCTACGTCCACCAGCAGGGCCTCATCGGCCGCACCATGCCGCTCGACGACCTGTTCGTCGACACCGACCTGGGCGACGCGGGCGGCGCGGACGAGAACGTCTAGAATCCAGTATGAATCAGGCCCTCCCTCAGCTCGATCCGCTGCTGCAACGGCAGGCCGAGGTCCAGGCGCTGCGGATCGCCCAGGAAGCCGCCGCCCAGGCGCCCGCCTACGGGGCCTTTCTGCGCCAGGCCGGGTACGATCCGGCCCGCCTCAACGATCGCGCGGACTTTCGCGCCCTGCCGGTCATGGACAAGGACAGCTACCTGGCGCGCTACCCGATCGATCAGCGCAGCCTGCGCGGCGACGTGGCGCAAGCCTACTTCGTGACCCTCAGCTCGGGGTCGTCCGGCGCGGCCACCCTCTGGCCGCGCTGGCCCGAGCAGGACGCCGCCATGGTGGCGGCCTTCCGGGAGGTGCTGGAGGAGCACTTCCGCATCGGCGAGCGGCGGACGCTGCTCATCATCGGGATCCCCCTCGGCGCCTGGGTGGCGGGCACGCTAATGGCCGAGGTCGGCCAGCGCCTGTTCTCCCAGCCGGGGATCGAGGGCACGGTCGTCACACCGGGGCCGGACCCGGCAGCCGTGCTGCGCTTCGTCGAGCAGCTCAGCACCCAGTACGACCAGACCATCTTCACCGGCACCGCGCTGCCGGTAATCCTCGCGGAGGGTGCGCGGCGCGGCATCGACTGGCGCGCGCTCAACGCGGGCGCACTGATGGGGGGCGAATGGCTGTCGCAGGAGCGGCGGGAGCGGATCCTCCAGGGGCTGGGCAGGGACCCGGACCGGCTGGAGGGCTTCGTGGGCCTGTTCGTGTCGGCCGAGGCCGGCGGCCTCATCGGGTATGAGACGCGCCTCTGCCTGCTGCTCCGCCAGCTGTGCGTGCAGCGCCCCGCCCTCGCGGAAGCCCTCTTCGGGAGCACGGTCCTGCCGTCGATCCACCAGTACGACCCAAGCCGCGCGTTCCTGGAGGTCGAGGATGGCGAGATCCTGCTTACGAAGGCCGGGCCGGTGCCGCTCGTCCGCTACAACACGCACGATTGCGGCGGCCTGCTGACCCCCGACGCCGTGCAAGAGTGCTGCCGCGAGCACGGGTACGACCTGCTGGCCGAGCTACGCGCGCGCGGCCTCGGCCCGGAGGCGCTGAGCCCCCGCCCCCTCCTGTACGTCTTCGGCCGCAGCGACGCGGTGATCGTCCAGCGGGCCAACGTTTCGGTCCACCACGTCGCCCACGTCCTGGAAGGGGACGCGCTGCACGCGCTGAGCAGCGGCAACTTCGAGCTGGGCGCCTCGACCGATGCCGACGGGCGGGCTACCCTGCACATGACGGTGGAGCTGCGCGAGGGGGTCGAGGCAACGGACGCCGTGCGCGAGCGCTTCCAGAGCGAGCTACTCGCGGGGCTGCTGGCGGTGAACTCCGAGTTCCGCGATGCGTACCACTCGACGGCCGGCCGGCTAGCGCTGGAGATCGAGCTGGTGCCCGCCGGATGGTTCAGCCGCGGGCTGAAACAGCGCCGCCGCGTGCGCAATCCGGGTGATCCTCCGGTGGACGAGCGCCGGCCGCCCGGCGACGGCGCGGGCTCCGGTCGCGGCTAGCGCCGGCTGTCCAGCGTCTGGCGGGCGTACTCCGCAAACCGTGGGTCCACGAGGGAGGCGACGTCCGGCTTCTGCCCCACGTAGCCGCGCTGGACCATCCAGTCGAGCATGGCCAGCGTGGTATCGAGGTTGATGCGCCCATCCCGCGCCATGGGGTAGTGGCCCATGCGGTCGAGCACCTGGGGGTCGAGGTTGCTGGCGCGCGCCAGCAGCGCCATCACCGCCTCCCGGTCGCGGCCGTTCTCGATCGCGTCCATATAGTCGCGGCCGCCCCGCAGGTAGGCGACGGCCCAGCGGTCCGCGGCATCCTGGCGCTCGCGCGCGAAGCGGTCCGAGAAGAGGACGACGGCGAGCTGGGCGCCGGGCAGGTAGTCGCCGGTTTCGCGCGCGCGGGTCGCCACGCCCCGCATCTCGCTGAGCGTGGCAAACGGCTCCGGCAGGACCGCTCCTTGAAGCTGCCCGGTGGCCAGGGCGCCGAGCATGTCCGGGAACGGCATGAAGACCGACTCCGTGTCGTCCAGCCCCAGCCCTGCCTCCGCCAGCATGCGGTCGAGCGCCCACTCGGTGATCACCCCGCGCGCGGGCTGCCCGACCCGCTGACCGCGCAGGGCGGTCAGGTCCGCGCCGGCCGCCACGGCGGAGCCGTTGGGCACCATCAGCGGCAGGCCGGCCGAGCCCGCCTCCAGGTGCGCGGCGTCGAGGACCAGATCGAGGCGGATGCCCCGCGCGAGCGCGTTGAAGAAGGCGGCGCTGTACGAGCCGATGCCGGCGTCCAGCTCTCCGGTGCTGAGTGGCGGCATGGCATCGGCCGCGCTCGCGAACTCCACGCGCTGCGGATCGATGCCTTCCTCTTGAAAGTAGCCGCGCTCCACGGCTAGGATCAGCGGCAGGGCCAGCCCCTGCGGAATGCCCAGCCGCACGGTCGCCAGCGGCGCCGGTGTCGGCGTGGCGGCGGGCGTGGGGCTGCCGGCGGGGGTGCTGGCGGGCGGGCTGGTGGCGGCGGGGCCTTCGCGCGTGGCTGGCTGCCCGCAGGCGAGGCCCAACCAAAGCAGGCTGGCGCCGAGAAGTAGCGGCAGGCGCCGACGCAGGCTTGGGCGTGTGCTCGGCATTCACTCCACCGAGGCCGAAAAATGGATGGCGACTTCCCAATCAGTATAAACTGATAGCGAGAATCTCCGAAGACTCCCAGCGTCCGACCGGCCGGACACCTGGCGCGCGACGAACCATGTTGGGGCGAGGGAGGGCTCGGCCAACGCCGCGAGGACGCTGCCCTTGAGCATACCGTGCCAGGCTGATCGGTCGATAGGTTGCGCGCGGCCTTCTGCCACGGCGCGGCTGCAGGCGGTGGCGGCCGCGACCAGCCGGATCGCCAGCCAGCCGTTTACCGCCGATGTCGGCGCCCTGGTTGTCGAGCAGGCGGCCGAGATCCTCGAAGCTCGCGACGCCCGCCTGGCGCTGCTCGACGCCGATCCGCGCTGGCTGGTGCTGCACCACGCGGTGGGCCCCGCCGCTCCGCACGTCGGCGCACGGCAGCCGAGCGGCGCGGGTGTGCTCGGTCAGGTCGTCCAGAGGGGCGAGGCCGTCCTGGCCGTCGCGGGTGGGGAGGGTTGCTGCGAGGGCGACACGCCGGGCCTCGCGGGCGCGGGCAGCGTGCTTGCCGTGCCGATCCGTATCCCCGAGGGGCTGGTCCTGGGCGCGGTGGCGGTGGCGCGCGGTCCCGACGATCCGCCGTTTGCGGACGCCGATCAGTGTGCGCTGCAAGTGCTCGCGGATCTGGCGGCCGCCCGGCTGGGCGCGGTGCACGAGAGCGCGGCCCTGCGCGCCCGCGCGCAGGAGCTGGCGGTCCTCGATCCGGCCTGGCGCCCGCCCGTCGCGCAGGCCGGCGACTTCGTGACCGTGACCCGCCGGGGTCAGATCATCGACGCCGACGAGGCTGCCTGCCGCATCCTGGGGTACTCGCGCCAGGACCTCCTCCAGCTCCGACTCGTGGACTTGATCCCGCTCCCGCCGGGCGTGGACGAGTCACAGGCGCTGATCCCCTTGCGCGAGCGGGTGTTCCAGGGCGCTCCGGTCCACTTCGACGCCTCGCTGCTTCGGCGCGACGGGCGATTGATCCCGGTGCGCGTCAACCTGCAGGCGTTGCCGCAGCCCGACGGGCCGGTGGTCCGCGGCGTGATCCGCGACCTCTCCATGGACCGACAGGCGGACGCCCAGGCCGTCCGCATGGAGAAGATGCGCCTGTTGTCCGAGATCGGGTCCGGCCTGGCTCACCACCTGAATAGCCCTCTCGCCGTCGTGCTCGGCAACGCCGAGATGCTGCTGGAGGAGGGCGCGCAGCCCGAGCAGCGGGTGTTGCTGGAGCCGATCCGGGACGCCGCCAACCGCATCGCCGACGCCGTGCGGGAGGTCCACCGCTTCGCCCGCCCCGCGCTGGTCGGCGCCTGGACCAGCGTGGACGTGAACCAGATCGCCGTGGAGGCGGTCGAGGCGGCCCGCGAGGCGCACCGGCCCGCGCCGGACCGCCCAATCCGCATGTCCGTGGAAACGCAGCCGGTTCCCGCCGTGTACGGTAGCCCGAGCGAGCTACGCGAGATGGCAGGAGAGCTGCTCAGCAACGCCGTGCAGGCGCTGCCGCGGGGTGGCACGATCGTGGTCCGCACGGCGCGGACGGATGACCACGTCGAGTTCAGCGTGACGGACGACGGCGTCGGGATGTCCGCCGAGGTGCGGGAGCGCTGCACCGATCCGTTTTTCACCACGCGCCGCCCGACCGGCAATGGCTTTGGGCTCACGCGCGTCTACGACACCGTCCTCCGGCACGGCGGGCAAACGGCCATCGAGAGCGCCGAGGGGCGCGGCACCCGCGTGACGGTGAATCTGCCCATCGCCGAGGCCGGCTGACCCGATCACTGGCTCGGGCGAGCTAGCCCCTCCAGGTACGCCAGCGAGCGCCGCGTCTGCTCGTAGGCATCGGTGGCGCCCGCCAGCACCTCGGGGGCCTTCGCCGCGAAGAGCGGGTACGCGCTCAACTCGCGCAGGATGCGGGCGTTCTCGGCGCTGTGCCCCGGGTCCGCCGTCGCGTGGACCGCGTAGAAGTCGCCTGCCTCGCCGGCGCCCTCGGGCCCCGCGCCCGCCGCGGCGCGCGTCGCGCGCCCGGACATGTATTGGCTCACCACCTCCTTCACCCACGCCCGCCCCAGCTCGTAGAGCGGGGTGTGCTCGGCCGCCCACCACGCGCGTTCCAGCGCCTCCTGGAGCGGCGGGAACGGCCGCGGCATCCGGTCCACCGGGAAGCCCTGGCGCCGCAAGCGTTCCAGCAGGAGCTGATCGTGAGGCGCCGGCTGGCTCTCTTCGTGGGCGTGTTCCCGATAGTGCGCCGCCAGCGCCGCATACATCGGCTCGTCCGCGGCCCACGCGGCGCAGGTCGCCGCGCTGCGCTGGAGCAGCGGCACCGTCTGGGCGACCTGGTGGTAGACCTGTGCCTGGAGCGCGAAGCTGCGCTCGCGGTCAAGCGTCCCGTCGAGCCAGGCCCGCGTGACCGGGTGCCCGGCGAGGAGCGCCACGGTGTCGCTCGCAATCGCCCTCAGCCGGGCCAGAAGCGTATCGACTGCCGCCGCCTGCATGTTGGTCCTCCGAATACGCCCCCGCGGGCACGCCACGCGGTCGGCACCGCGCGCGGCGCTGCCCGCCCGGGACGCAGCTGGATTGGAGCTGCCTGTAAGGTGGAGCAGCCAGCGCCTTGGAGGCGCGGCTCGCGTGGCCGCCCCGCCTGGCTGCAAACTGCTGTAATCGAGTATAGGCGACGACCGCCTTAGCTCTCGGGGACCCGGCCGATCTCGGTCAGCACCTCCTCGATCAGGTCGGTGCCCCACAGGCTGGCGAACGTGGCGTCGGAGACGGGCTCGGGGACGAGGCCCAGGTCGCGGAAGAACTGGTAGCAGTAGAGCATCCCCTCCTGGGTGGGAACGCCGTTCGGGTTGAAGCCGGGCAGCTCCATGTCGTGTACGGTGGCCGCGTCGAGCCCCGTGTTGCGCGCGATGATCTCCTCCAGCTCGGCGCGGCGGGCATCGCCCAGGCGTCCCGCACGGGCGTCGAGCAGCTCGCGGATGGCCTTCACGTAGGCGCGCGCGAACGCCTTGCCGGCGGGGCGGTTGTTGTAGAAGTCCGTGGAGAAGGCGATCAGGCCGAGCGCGAAGTTCGGGTAGAGCACCGAGGTGGGCACGGTGCTGACGATCGTGCCCTGGCGCAGCGCCCGCGTCTTGAACGGCTCGCTCATCAGCGCGGAATCGACGGCGCCGTTCGCCAGCGCGGGCACCATGTCGGGGAACGTCAGCGGCTGGATGTTCAGGTCGTCGAGCGTCATGCCGACGCGCTGCAAGCCGTTGGCGAGCGCGCAGGCGCTAGTCGTCGCCTTGCCGGGCGGCGTGATCGCGATGCTCATGCCGCGCATGTCCGTCAGCTCGTGGCCGCGCCCCTGGTCGTATAGCTCCTTGCGTACGACTATGGCCTGGTACTGCACACCGGGGCGGAAGGAGCCCGTGTCCAGGACGGCCTTGAGCGGCACGCCGCGCGCCAGCGCGTTCAGCGTGGCGGGGTTCGGGCCGACCGTTACCGTATCGACCTGGCCGGTGCCCACGGCCGGGATCATCTCCGACGTGCTCGGGAACGGGATCAGCTCGGGGTCGATGCCCTCCTGCTGGAAGTAGCCCTTGTCCACGGCGATGTCGAGCCCCGCGTCGCTGGCCGTCCGCGCCGTCGAGATGCGGACGTGGGTCAGCGCGGCGGGCGCGGCGGCAGTCGGGGCGCCGGCGGTCGCCCCTGGCGCTCCCGAGGTGCCCGCGGCCGGGGCTGTCGCGGGCGCCGCGGCCGGCTTCGCGCCGGCCTGGGGCTGGCCCGACGTGCAGGCGGCCAGGTAGGTGGCGAGCGCCAGCACGGCCAGGCCGCGGGCGGACAAGTGACGAACGTTTCGCATGCTCTCTCCATTGCTGGCGGTGGCGGAGGACCCCTCACCCCCCAGCCCCCTCTCCCCCATAGGGGAAAGGGGGAGGACGCCGGCGCCGCCTTCGCCAGAAGCCCCCGCCCCCTATGGGGGGAGGGGGTTGGGGGAGGGGGTCAGCTCTCAGCCATCTTTCGCTCGGATATCATGCCGTGAATCACGCCAAGCACACCGCCCAGGTCGTTGAGCACAACGTCATTGCTGAACCGCACGATGCGAGTGCCACGCGCAGCGAGCAGCGCGGCGCGGGCCGCGTCATATTCTGGCTGCTCGGCGTGCACGGAGCCGTCCACCTCCACGACCAACCCGGCCGCATGACAATAGAAGTCGACGATGAACCCCTCGATCACTTGCTGTCGCCGAAAGCGGAGGCCGTCGAGCTGTTTTCTGCGAAGAGCTGCCCACAGCCGCTTCTCTGCGGGCGTCATCTCCTTGCGGAGCGCCTTCGACCGCTCAATCTTGGCGCTCGCGACTCGCTGTCCCTTGACGACCCACTGGGAAGTCATGCCGAACTCCGCCTGCTCCTCATCCCGATGGGGACCTAGGCCTGGGTATCTACGCAACCCAGCTCATCCCCGCGCAAGCCGCCGGCTCCCCCTTCCCCTCCGCGGGGGGAAGGGGCCTGGGGGGTTAGGGGTCATACTCCCAGCACGCGCTCGGCGTTCGCGTGGAAGACCTTCTCCAGGATCTCGTCGGCGTAGCCCAGCTCGCCCCACTCGCGGAACAGGCGCTCGTAGGGGATGCTCGGGTAGTCGCTGCCGAACATGATCTTGTCGCGCAGCCGGCCTCGCACGTCGCGCTTCAGCGCCTCCGGGAAGTATTTCGGCGCCCAGCCGGATAGCTCCCAGTAGACGTTGCCCTTGTGCAGCGCCACGGCGGTCATCTCGTCCACCCACGGCCAGCCGGGGTGCGCCGCCACGATCGTCAGGTTCGGGAAGTTCGCCGCCAGCTCGTCGATGGCCGAGGGATGGGCGTGGCGAATGATCGCGCCGTGGCCGCCGGCCATGCCCGCCCCCATGCCGGTCGTGCCGACGTCGATCATCGCCGGCGCGTGCAGGCTGTCGATCAGCTCCCAGAGCGGCCAGAGCCGCCGGTCGTTCACGGCGTAGCGGCCCATGATGGGGTGCATGTGGAAGCCGAGCAGGTGCAGGTCCTCGATGGCGTGGCGCGCGTCGTCCAGCGCCGACGGCTTCCACGGATCGACGGCCGCCCAGCCCTGGATGATCTGCTCAGGATGGCGGGCGCGCAGTGCGGCAACGTAGTCGTTCGAGCACGGCTTGCTGCCGGTGATCGACTCGATGTCGAAGGCGACCAAGATCACCTCGACGCCGGCCGCGCTAAAGTCCGCGATCACCTCGTCCTCGGTCTTCGGCGTCCAGGCGTGGTGCCAGTACTTCGCCAGCGCCTCGGGGTAGGGGTCCTGCGAGCGGACCCACTGCTCGGTGCCCGGGTAGGCGTGAAGGTCGATACGTCTCAAGGTGCCCTCACCCCGACCCTCTCCCAGGAGGAGAGGGGGAACTCTGTCTTGCTCACATCGCAGCGTGGCGCGGGCTGGCTACGCCGTGGCTTTCTCGGCCTCCAGCTTGCTGGCGACCATCTCCACGAGCGCCTTCTTCGATACCTTGCCGAAGGTGGAGACGGGGAAGTCGTCCAGCACCTCCAGGCGCTCGGGCAGCTTGAACCGCGCGATCTCCTTGTCGCTCAGGAACTGCACCAGCTCGGGGAAGGTCAGCGCGTGGCCGGGCCGCAGGATCACGCAGGCGCACATGCGCTCGCCCAGCACGGGGTCGGGCATGCCGACGCAGGCGACGTTCTGGACGGCCGGATGCTGGAGGATCAGGTTCTCGATCTCCTCAGCGCTGATCTTCTCGCCGCCGCGGTTGATGAGGTCCTTCTTGCGCCCCTCGACCATGTAGCGGCCCGAGGGATGCTTCCGCATCAGGTCGCCCGAGCGGTAGAAGCCGTCGGTCGTGAAGGCGCGGGCGTTGTACTCCGGCACGCCGTAGTAGCCACGCAGCGTGTACGGGCCGCGCGCTAGGAACTCGCCCACCTCGCCGTCGGGCACCTCGTTGTCGTCGTCGTCCACCAGGCGCACCTCGTCGTCGGGCGAGACCGGCAGGCCGACCGTTTCCAGCCGCACGTCCTCCGGGTCGTCGAAGCGCACGAACATCAGCATGCCCTCGGCCATGCCGAAGTTCTCCTGCACGAAGACGTTGGGGATCAGCTCCTTCGTGCGGATGCGCACCTCCGGCTGGAGGCGCTGGCCGCCGCTCTGGATCGCCACCAGCGACGACAGGTCGTGCTGGGTGATCGATGGATCGTTGATCCAGCGAATGAGCAGCGCCGGCACCACGGCGACGTGCGTGACGCGGTGGCGCTCCACCAGCGGGAACACGTCGGTGGGGCGGGTGCTGGTGCTGAGCACCACGCGCCCGCCGTGCAGCAGCAGCCCCTGAAGGCCCGGGCAGGCGAGCGGCAGGTTGTGCGCGATCGGCAGCACGAGCAAGAGCGCGCTGTCGGGGCCAATGCGGGTTACCTCGCAGGCGCACTTCGAGTTGTAGATGTAGTCGTTGTGCGTGCGCGGGATGAGCTTCGGGATGCCCGTCGTGCCGCCCGAGAGCTGGAAGACGGCGGGATCGGTGGGGTCGATCTGCGCCTGGATGGCCTTCAGCTCGTCGGGCGAGCGCGTGGGCTGCTTCGCCAGCAGCTCGCGGAGGGAGAGGAAGCCGGGCGGCGTCTCGCCCAGGATGATGCCCAGCCTGAGCGTTGGGCTCTCGTCGCGGATGCGGCCGACGAGCGCGGTGAAGTCGAAGTCGCCCTGGCGGTCGGGCATGGCGCAGGCCACCGCGCCCGACAGCGCCACGAACTGGCTCACCTCGTGGTAGCGGTGTGACGGCAACGCCATGATCGGGATGGCGCCGATCTTCTGCAGCGCGAAGTAAAGATAGACGAACTCGACCACGTTCGGCAGCTGCACCACGATGCGGTCGAGCGGCCGCAGCCCCGCGTCCAGCAGGTTGAGCGCCAGCCGCGTGCTGCGCTCGTCGAGCTGCCGGTAACTGACCTGCTCGTCGCGGTCGATGACGGCGACACGGTCGGCGAACCGCGCGAAGCGTTCCGCGAACTGATCCGCGATCGTGCGGTCTTCCCAGTAGCCCCGCTCGCGGTACCGCGCCGCATACTCCGGCGGAAACTTAACGACACCTTCCAACATTCTGTTTGCTCCTAGCCTCCCAGAGGACGTGGGGGACGCTCCGCGGCCGCGGGTGTCCCCCACGTCCTCTGGCGGAGTCCAGGGGTGTCCCCTGGCGGGGGGTGGGGGGTGTGCCCCCAACTTGCCCCATCTTTACCTCTCCGGGGGTGTGGGGGTGTCCCCCACGCTATGTGTAGCTAGTGAACCCGCCGTCGATGACGACCACCTCGCCCGTCACGAACTTCATGCTCTGCACCAGGCACACCATGACCTCCGCCACGTCCTCGGCGGTGGCGCAGCGCTTGAGCGGCGTCGCCTTCGCGCGGCGGCCCATCAGCCCCTCGTAGTTCTCGCCCAGCATGCGCTCCATCCACTCGCCCTCCATCCAGCCGGGCGCGACGGCGTTCACGCGCACCTCGGGCGCCAGCGCGAACGCCAGCGTCTTGGTCAGGCTGACGACCGCGGCCTTGCTGGCCGAGTAGGGCAGTGGCTGGGGGCCGGGCCGCAGGCCCACGATGCTGGCGGTGTTCACCACGCAGCCGTGCGCCTCCTTGAGCAGCGGGGCGGCGGCGCGCGTCACCAGGAACAGCCCGCGCACGTTCACGGCGAACACCCGGTCCCAGGCCTCCACGGTGAGCCCGTCCAGGTCCTTGATCGGCACGTTCACGGTGGTGCCGGCGTTGTTCACCAGCACGTCCAGGCGGCCGAACCGCTCCTGGCAGGCGGCGACCATGCCGCGCACCTGCGCCTCGTCGGCCACGTCGCACTGGTAGACGAGCGTGCGCGCGCCGGCCGCCTCGGCGTCGGCGGCGGTGGCTTTCGCGGCGGCCTCGCTCTGGCTGTAGTTGATCACGACATCGTAGCCCACGCGCGCCAGCGCCAGTGCCTCCGCGCGCCCGATGCCGCTCGCCGAGCCGGTGACCAGCGCCACCGGTCGTTGGTCTGCCATCGCTAGAAACTCCTCTTACCGCCCCGCGGACCCAAGCTGACGGATGACCTCCTCGATCATCGACGTGTCGATGAAGTCCTGCACGTTCACGCGCTCCTGCTGCTGGCCGTGGGCGATGTACCACTCCTGGTCGTCGCTAATCGACTGGACGTTCGGGATCGGGTCGGGCTTCAGTCCCGAGGGGATCGCCTTCTCGTAGAGGGAGCGGTCCTTCACCGTCGTGTGCTCGATGAGGATGGGCACGACCTGGTCGAACATGGTGGGGTCGTGGTCCTGCATGGCCTTCACGTAGTCGCGCACGCCGCGCGTGTAGGCGCGCAGGTAGCGCAAGCCCAGGTCGCGGTCCGTCAGCAGCTTGTCCCGGAAAAGGACCACGGCGATCTGCTGGTTGGGGTAGACGTCGTAGCCGATGGGGCCGCGCACGACCAGGCCGCGCTCGACGGCGATCGTCGTGAACGGCTCCTGCCAGTAGCCCGCGTCGATCGCCTTGTTGGCGAACGCTGGGATGAGGTCGGGGAAGCCCATGTAGTTCAGGTCCATCTCGGTGAGATCAAGGCCGCCCTCGTGGAGGTAGCGGTCGAGCGCGATGTCCGAGGCGCTGCCCGAGTTCGACAGGCCGATCTTGCGGCCCTTGAAGTCCGCCGGGTTGCGCACCGCGCCGCTATCGTACAGGTCCTTGCGGAAGACGACGCCGCCGGCCGAGGCGTCCTTCAGGTTGGCGCCGTGGTCGGCCACGCCCTTCACCGGCACGCCGCGCGCCACGGCGTTGAACAGGAAGGCGTTGATCGCCGCGCCGGCCACGTCGGCGGAGTTCGCGACGATCGCGGGCACCTGGTCGGCTGCGCCCATCGGCAGGAACTGGGCGTCGATGCCCTCTTCCGCGAAGTAGCCCTTCTCGGCGGCGATGTAGCTGCCGGCCGCCGACGTGATCTGGATGTCGGTGATGCGCACCGTCGTCGGCTCGCGGGAGGGCTGCGCGGCGGGCTGGGCGGCGGCCGGCGAGGCGGCGGTGGTGGGCGGAGCGCCCGCGCCACCCTGACTGGGCGCGGCGGGCGGCGCGGCGCCGGGGCTGCACGCCGCGAGCGCGCAGGCGGCGGCCAGCGCTAGCGTCTGCAAGGTCGTGCGCTTCATCGGCTCCTCCTGCGCGCGAGTCGTGGCATGGCTCGGTGGCCTTGCGCTCCGCCTACCACCGCTCGGCTCGCCCTCCGCATCGCTACTCGTCCTACGCTTCGCCGTTCGCCGGCCGCGCGGCCCGCAGCTCCGCCCGGCGCGCGGCCGTGGCCGCCTCGTCCAGCGCCAGCGTTGCCGCGTCGAGCACCACGCCATAAAGCTCGTGCGCCGCGTCGCGCGAGACGTAGCCCTCGCGCACGTCGCGGGCGACTAGCTCGGCCGGGCGCTCCAGCGGGTCGCCGTAGCCACCGCCGCCGCCCGACTCGATGATGTACGCCTCGCCGGGCCCGAGCTTCAGCATGCTCACCTTGCCGTTCGGCATCGCCTCCACCGTGCCGTCGGCGCGGCGGATGGAGAGCTTGTTCGCCAGCGCATCGCCGCCGCCGAACAGCCCCCAGGGCGGGCAGTGCGTGCGCTCGATGCGGGTGTTCAGCGCCATCTCGCCCAGCACGCGCACCACCTTGCGCACGCCCAGGCCGCCGCGGTGCGCGCCCGCCCCGCCCGAGTTCTCGCGCAGGCTCACCTCTTCGAGCACGCACGGGAACTTCGCCTCGACCGCCTCGGCCGGGCTGTTGTGGGTGTCGCCGTCGTTGATGCAGACGACGGCGCTCATGCCGTCGCTGTTGTGCTTCGCGCCCCAGCCGCCGCCCGGCAGGCCGATGCCCGACACCGTGAACCGCCCCGTGCGCGGGTCGGTGCCGAAGACGTGCGAGCTGAGCAGGTCCGCATGGTGGCCCGCCGCCACGCGCTCAGGCATCGCCGGCGCGACCGCCTTGAAGATCGAGTCCACCACGGTCATTGGGATCGTCATCCACATGCGCACGGCCGCCGGCTTGGTGGCCGAGACGACGCGCCCGGGCGGCAGGACGATGTTCAGCGGCGCGAACGAGCCGTCGTTGATCGGGTACAACAGTGGCGAGGTCAGGCACTTGAACGCCACCTGCGCCGCTGAGCGCCCGGCCGTCGAGCCGGAGTTGTAGAAGCCGGTCACCTGGCGGCTGACGTCTGTCAGGTCAATCGTCATCTGGTCGCCCGCGACCGTCACCTTGACGCGGATGGGGATCGGCTGCCCCAGCCGAATGCCGTCGTCGTCCATGAAGCTCTCGGCCTCGTAGACGCCATCGGGCATCGCCGCCACCGCTTGCCGCGCCACCTCCCCGCTGTAGCGGTAAATGTGCGCGATGCTCCCCAGCACCGCCTCCCGTCCGTATCGCTGGAGCAGTTGGACAAACCGCCGCTCGCCCGTCTTGATCGACGCGATCTGCGCCCGAAAGTCCCCCATCGCTAGGTCCGGGAACCGCACGTTCGCCTT
>JAJPHF010000140.1 GCA_021325365.1 Pseudomonadota bacterium | reverse complement strand
CCCTCACCCCGGCCCTCTCCCAGGGGGAGAGGGAGTACGTCAGCTCCCCTCTCCCTCTGGGAGAGGGGTTGGGGGTGAGGGCTCGTCTGCTTCACCACCATCGTGCTTGCTCCTGCCACGCTACTGGATGAGCCCTAGCTCGCGGGCGACCTCTTCGGCCAGGCTGCCGTCGGCCACGTCCTCGAAGCGCACGTCGGGGCCGACGCGCCCGCCCTCGCGCACCGCCGTGAGGATGTTGTCGATGCCCTCGCGGCCCACGAGCCCCTTGGTCTGGTAGGTGGGCACGGTCTCGTCGTAGGTGCCTTCCGCGGTGGGCCGATCCACGGCGAGCGCGTCCATGATCATCTGGACGCCCTCGTCCCGATTCTGGAGGAACCACTGCTGCGCCTGGTCCAGCGCGCGGATGACGCGGCGGGCCTGGTCGCGGTCGTTGTTCAGCTTCTCCAGGCTGATGCTCAGGCCGCCGAGCGGCATCTGCACGAGCGCCGCCACGTCGACCAGCGGCGTGTAGCCCTCGCGCCGAGCCGTGAGCGTCTGCGGCGGGTTGAAGGCCGCGGCGTCGATGGCACCCGAGCGCAGGGACTCCAGACGCAGGTCGTCGCCTGGGATCTGTAGCAAGATGAGGTCTTTCGTCGCGTCGATCCCATAGTGCTTCAGCGCCAGGTCGGTGACGACGGCGGTCGTGCCGCCGAGCCCCTGCACGCCCATGCGCGTGCCGCGCAGCTGGTCCGGCGTCTTGATGTCGGGCCGCGCGTAGATCGTGTAGGCGGGGCTGGAGGCGGAGATCCAGGCGGCGCGCACGGGCAGCCCCAGAGCGGCCGCGGCGACCGACGCCGTGCCGACGCCGCCCACGTAGTGCAGCTCGCCCGAGGCGACCGCCGCCATCGCGCGGTCGGAGGTCATCAGCACCGTCTCGGCGTCCAGGCCGTTCCGCGCGAAGAAGCCGCGGTCGCGCGCCGCGAAGATCGGCAGGCAGCACAGGCCCTCACCGGGGTAGGTCACCGTGATCTTCTGGAGCGCGACGGGCGTCGCCGGCGCGGCCGTCGGCGCCACAGCCGGCGCCGCCCCGCCCGCCGTGGGCGCCGCTGGGCGCCCCCCAGCATTGGGAGCCTGGGAGGGCGCTCCCGCCGGCGCCGCGCCGGGCCCACACGCTACCAGCGCGCCCACCGCGACGAGCGCCAGCGCCCAGCTACGCGGGAACCTCATCCTGCCCTCCCTCGCGGACCGAGCTCGAGTACACGATCAACCAAGCTCTTCGGGTTAGCCAGCCTGGCTGGGAGCGCGGCCGTCCCGGCCGCCTGGCGGGCGCAGTCGACCCTGGAGCGGGCGGGCGAGACGCCCGCGCTCCCAGGTCGTCTGCGCCGCCGAACAGCGAGTCTGGACGTGCACTAGGCTGTCCCGTTCGCCGCGGCGGCCTGCTGTAGCTCGGCGCGCAGGGCGGCCGTGGCGGCCTCGTCCACGGCGAAGGTGGCCGGGTCGAGGACGACGCCGTAGTCGTCGCGGGCCTTCGCCAGCGACACGTAGCCCTCGCGCACGTCATGCGCGACCAGCTCGACGGGCCGCTCCCACGGCGGGCCGTAGCCGCCGCCGCCGCCCGAGTCGATGATGTACGCCTCGCCGGCGCCGAGCCGCATGGCGCTCAGCTTGCCGTTCGGGAACGTCTCGATGCGGCCGTCGGCGCGGCGTAGCGTGAGCCGGTTGGGCAGCGCATCGCGGCCGCCGAACAGCCCCCACGGCGCGCACTGCGTCCGCTCGATGGTGCTGTTGAACGCCAGGTCGCCCAGAAACTGCACGACCTTGTGCGTGCCCAGGCCGCCGCGGTGGCGGCCCGCGCCGCCCGAGTCTGGCCGCAGCGCGTACTCCTCGACGAGAATCGGGAACTTCGCCTCGGCGGCCTCCGCCGGCGCGTTGTGGGTGTCGCCGTCGTTGATGCAGACGACGGCGCTCATGCCGTCGCTGTCGTGTTTCGCACCGTAGCCGCCGCCGGGCAGGCTGCCCAGGCCGATCACGAAGCGGCCCGTGCGTGGATCGACGCCGTAGCCGAGGACGCTCAGCAGGTCGGTGTGGTGGGCCGCCGCTACCTTCGTCGGTAACGCCGGCGCCAGCGCGTGGATAATGGTGTCTACTACCGTCATCGGAATCGTCATCCACCAGCGCACGGCGGCCGGCTTGGTGGCCGAGACGACGCGCCCGGGCGGCAGCACGATGTTCAGGGGCGCGAACGAGCCGTCGTTGATCGGGTATAAGAGCGGTGAGGTCAGGCACTTGAACGCCACCTGCGCCGCCGACCGCCCCGCTGTGGCGCCCGAGTTGTAGTAGCCCGTGACCTGGCGGCTCACGTCCGTCAGGTCGATCGTCATCTGGTCGCCGGCCACGGTGACTTTCACACGGATCGGAATGCGCTGGCCGATGCGGACGCCGTCGTCGTCCATGAAGCTCTCGGCCTCGTAGACGCCATCGGGCATCGCTGCCACCGCTTGGCGGGCCACCTCGCCACTGTAGCGGTAAATGTGCGCGATGCTCCCCAGCACCGCCTCCCGCCCGTATCGCTGGAGCAGTTGGACAAACCGCCGCTCGCCCGTCTTGATCGACGCGATCTGCGCCCGAAAGTCCCCCATCGCTAGGTCCGGGAACCGCACGTTCGCCTT
>JAJPHF010000069.1 GCA_021325365.1 Pseudomonadota bacterium | reverse complement strand
GCCGGCTCCTGCAGGGGGATGCCTTCCAGGCTGATCTTCACCTGGCCGAGGTTCTCAAGCTCCCACCGGGCGTAGGCGTCAGTATAGTACGAGACCCGGACCTTCTTGTATTCCCTGGTCGAGTAGAGGGAGACGTAGTCGGTGAGGCCGGTCGCCTGGGAGATGGCGCCGAGGACGCGCTCGCACTCCTCGGGCGTGTGGCCGTGGACCATGGTGAAGATGTTGTAGGGCCAGTCGGGGTAGACGGGGCGCTGGTAGCAGTGGCTGACGGCGGCGAAGGCGGCCATCTCGAAGCCCAGCTCCTCGACGCGGTCCTCGGGCGCGCGCCAGACGCCCATCGCGTTCGCCTTGAAGCCGGCCCGCCGATGGTACAGCACCGCGGCGAAGCGCCGCATGATGCCCTGGTCTATCATCCGTTGCGCCTCGGCTAGCAGCGCCTCCTCGGTGATGCCGAGGCGGGTGGCGGCGGGCAGGAAGGGGCGGGGCGCCAACAGCAGGTCCGTCTGCAGCTCGCGAACGAGCTGGACGTCGAGCGCGGACAGCGCCTGGCCCACGTTCCAGTCGGCCTCGCGGCGCACGCTGCCCGGGTCGCGCGCGGTGATGTCGGCCTTGCCGGTCATGTCGAGCTTCACGCCGATCTTGAACAGCTTGAGGGTTTGCAGGATGCGCGTCGCCTCGGCGCCGGCCTTCTCGTGGAGGGCGTTGACGTGCTCCTCGACCGTGCTCGGGGGCGGCACGGCGACCGTGAACCACAGGTTGAACTCGTGGTTGCGCTCGTAGTTGTGGCTCACGCCAGGGTGTTCGTTGATGACGCGCGCCGCCTGCGCCAGCCGCTCGGGCGCCACGCGCATCGCCACGAGGCTGCTGCGGTAGCCGATCTTGCGCGTGTCGAAGATGGCGGATACCTGGCGCAGCACGCGCGCCTGCTTGAGTGCGCCCACGCGGGCGATGACCTCGGCCTCCGGCAGCCCGAGCCGCTCGCCCATCGCCGCGTAGGGCGTGGGCGTGAGCGGTAGGTTCATCTGCAGGATGTTCAGTAGCTCCTTGTCGAGATCATCCATTGGCGGGCGCTCCTTACGCGGGGATGCGGCCGCGGCGCGGCGGCGCTTGCTCTTCTATTGTCCCATAAACCTGCCCTGGACGTCGTGTCGCGGCGGCGCCGGGGCGCGGCGACAGCGCGGGGGCCTCAGCCCGCGGCCACCGCCGCCTTGATGCCGTAGAAGCGCAGCGCGTTCTCGCTCAGGATCTTGCGCTTGAGGGTCGGCGTCAGGTCGTCGCGGTCGAGCAGGGTGCTCACGGTGTGCGGCCACTCGGTGTCCCAGTGAGGGTAGTCCGAGGCGTAGAGCAGCTGGTCGTCGCCCACCCACTGCGCGACGTAGGGAATCGTCTGCTCCTCCGGCTCGCACGCATAGTAGGCGCGGCCGCAGGTCATGTAGTCCTTCGGCTCGGACTTGCACAGCGGCGCGTCCCAGGGACGCTTCTCCCACTCGCCCTGCAGGTGCTCCATCCAGAACGGCACCCAGCCGGCGCCCGACTCCATGAAGCCCACGCGCAGGTTCTGGAACACTTCGAGGATGCCGCTCAGGATGATGCTCGTCACCGAGATCATCTGCTCGGGCGCGTGCGACCAGACGTGGACGCCGAGGAAGTTCGGGAAGCGGCCCACGTCGCCGGTCTCGCTGCCGGTCGCGTGGAGCGCGACCGGCACGCCGAGCCGCTCGGCCTCGGCGTAGATCGGCCAGAAGAACTTGTCGGCCACGTTGCGGCCGCGGATGAAGGTGGGGAACATGACGCCGACGGCGCCGAGGTCGGTGACGGCGCGGTTCAGCTCGCGCGCCGCGGCCTCGGGGTCGAGCACCGGTACGATGGCGACGGCCTTCAGCCGCTCGGGGGCGGGCTGGCAGTAGTCGTGGACCCAGTTGTTGTAGGCGCGGCAGATGGCGGCCTGGTACTCGGGCTCGCGCAGCTCGCCGACGTTCAGCGCCAGGGTCGGATAGAGGATCTCCAGGTCGATGCCTTCCTGATCGATGTCGGCAAGCTGCTCGGCGGCGTTCGCCGGGTCGCGGCCGCGGTCGCCGGCCGGGTACTGGTTGCGGTCCCAGCCCTGGCTCGGGAAGAAGGATGCGCGGCGCGTCAGCTCCGGCGGCAGGTACTTGCGGTAGCAGCGCGTGTCCTTGTCCATGACGTGACTGTCGGCGTCGACGATGTAGATGCCGTCGCGCATGGTGCTCCTCCTCTGGCGCCTGCCACCGCGGGCGGCCCCGCGTGCCAGCTCAGCGTCGGGATTCTAGCGTGTGCTGGCCACATGCACCAGCGCCCGCGCGGCACGGGCAGGCCGCGCTAAAGCCGGCGGGAAGCCGTTCGACGGCACGGGCGAGGCTGGCAACGAACCGGGGGCCGGATGCGCGGGCCGGGACGCGCGCCGCGCCCTCGCGCCGAGGCGCCTGGGTAGCCGAGCGCCCGCCAGAACTACCTGGCGGGCGCTCGGCTGGGAGAGGGGGGAGCGAAGGAGGAGCTGCGCTTACGCGGGGACCACGCAGTAGAAGAGGTTCTGGTCGGCGTAGTAGTAGTAAGCGGTCGCGCAGTCGAAGTAGGGCTCGTAGGTGTAGGTCTGGCAGAGGGGCAGGTAGTCCACCGTCACCCCGTCCACGACCACCGGCTGGAGCTTGGGGTCGACCGGCTGCCCGTACAGGGTGCCAAACGGCAGCGCGCAGGTGACGATAGGAGGCGCGACGACCGTCTGTACGACCGGGACCGTGACGTCCGAGTAGACCGGAGCGCTGGCGTAGATCGGAGCCGGCATGGTCCAGCTGACGTTGTTCACCTGGGTAGTGTTGTTGACGACGATGGTGCAGTCACCGCCGTTGCCGCCGTTGCCGCCGCGAGCGCCGGTGCCGGTCGCGTTGCCGCCGTTGCCGCCGTTGCCACCACACTGGCCGCCGGCGATGGGGCCGGTGCCGGTGGCGGTGCCGCCGTTGCCGCCGTTGCCGCCGTGAGCGCCCGGCCCGTGCGCGTTGCCGCCGTTGCCGCCGTTGCCCCCCTGAGCGCCCGGACCAGTCGCATTGCCGCCGTTCCCACCGTTGCCGCCGGTCGCGCCGGTGCCGGT
>JAJPHF010000044.1 GCA_021325365.1 Pseudomonadota bacterium | reverse complement strand
GGCGCCGGCCCTCCCGGTGGCTCCGGCGCCGGCACGGGGGCAGTGGCGCTCGCAGTATTCCGCGCCACAGGCCGCGGGCGGCCACGAGAGCCGCCCCTACGACACGCTGGCCGCTCACCTGGCGCGCAAACGGCTCTAGTGCGTGGCGCCCAATCGACGCCCTGCCCTCTCAGCCGTCCTGCCAATACATGGGATTCTACGGAATTGGACCACCGGACATTTCAGAGGACCCGTTACACGCTGACGGCGACTTCGCCGCGCTGGACGAGCACTTGCGGCGCGTTGTCGCTGTGCACCTCGACGTGAACGCGGCCGTCGTGGCCACGGACCTCCAGATCGAGGCTGCTACCGAGCACACGCAGGCCGCGGAGCCGGACCGTCTGGACGCCAGGGAGCAGGCGCGGCCGGAGGACGACGCGGTGGTTGGCCGGGTCAGTGGTCAGCCCGAGGGTCTGCTGGAGCAGGAGGAAGATGCTGGCGGCCGCCCAGGCTTGCGGCCGGCAGGAGACCGGATAGTCGGCCGGCAGCGACTGGTAATGCCGGTCGCGAACGAAGCCGCAGTATAGCTCGGGGATGCGGTAGCTGGGGAAGCGGACGCCGGCCTCATAGACTTGGGAGGCGACCTCCAGCGCGCCGCGCTCTTGCCCGTAACGCTGGAGGCCGGCGGCGACCAGCGCGTTGTCGTGCGGCCAGACGGAGCCGTTATGGTAGCTCATCGGGTTGAACGTCGGCTCCTCGCTGCTCAGCGTGCGAATGCCCCAGCCGCACAGCAGGTCGGCGGCGAGCAGCCGCTCGGCCACCCGCGCGGCGCGCTCGGGGGCCGCGATGCCCGACCAGAGCACCTGGCCGCCGTTCGAGCCAACGGACGGCACCGGCCGCTTGGCGCCGTCGAGCGCCATCGCGTAGTAGCCCTCGTTCTCCAGCCAGAAGTCGCGCTCGAACTGGGCGCGTAGCGCCGCGGCCTGCTCGCGCAGCGCCGCGGCTCGCGCCGGCTCGCCCCAGCCGGCGAACAGCTCGGCGGCAAGTAGCCGCGCCGCGTAGACGTAGCCCTGTACCTCGCACAGCGCGATCGGCGGCGCGGCCAGCGACCCGTCGCGGTGGCAGACCGAGTCGAAGGAGTCCTTCCAGCCCTGGTTGGCGATGCCGCGCTCCGAGCGGCTGCGGTACTCGACGTAGCCGTCGCCGTCGACGTCGCCGTAGCGATCGATCCACTCCAGCGCCCGCTCGACGGCCGGGCGCAGCGTGGCCGCGAACGCCCAATCGCCGGTCCAGCGCACCAGCTCGCCGAGGACGATCAGGAACAGCGGCGTCGAGTCGATGCTGCCGTAGTAGGGGCCGAAGGGCACGGCGCCACTGGTCGCCAGCTCGCCCATGCGGATCTCGTGAAGGATCTTGCCCGGCTCCTCGTCGCGCCAGTCGTTCACCTCGCGGCCCTGGTGCTGCGCCAGGAAGCGCAGCGTGCCGTAGGCGATGCCCGGGTTGAGCATCAGCGTCGCGTAGGCGGTGATCAGGCTGTCGCGGCCGAAGGGCACGCTGAACCAGGGGATGCCGGCCATCGGTAGCAGCCCGGTCGGGAGCTGGTTCATCAGCAGCCGCAGGTCGCTCTGGCTCTTCGCCAGGAGATGGTTCACCACGTCGTTGTCGGTGGTGATGGCGGTACACTCCTCGGTCCAGAGACGGTACGACTCGCGAATCGCCTGATAGGCCTCGTCCAGGGATGGCGCGGGCGTGACATTGGCGACGGCCAGGGTGGGCGACGCGGCGTCCTCGCCGAGCAGCGGCCGGATGTGGACGCTGAGCGCCGCCGCGCCGCGGGGGGGCAGCGCCAGCTCGAACAGCGCGCAGGCGATCGACGGCAGCACGACGGACTCGGTGCGCGGCTCGCCGACCTCCTCGCCGAACTCGGGCGTCGGCATCGGGCCGGCGAGCTGGGCGTCTGGCTCGACGATCTCCAGGCCGATGGGCGGCTGGCCGAAGCGGATGCGAGTGCAGCGCTCGACGCCGTCGAGGCCCACATAGGGCAGCAGCAGCTCATCGCCGTGGAGGGTAGGCGTGCCGAAGGTGCCGTGCTCCGTGCGGCGATGGTAGCCGCGCACTTCGAACATGTCGCGGAAGTCGGCGGCGAAGCTCAGGCGGACCGTTGCGGTCACGGGGAAGGGGTTGTAGTTGAAGAAACCGATGCGCTCGTGGAGGCCGTCCTGCAAGAAGCGGTTGCGCCGCACGCTGATGGTGCGGGCGCGCAGCGGCTGGCCGTCCGGCAGCACCGTGGGGCTGTTGGCGAGCTGCAAGGTGGTCAGGAAGTTCAGCTCGCCGGCCGTCGCCAGCACCACTGGCTCGAACTCCTCGACGGCAAGCTGGTAGAGGCTCAGGAAGCGGGTGTCGTGGTAGTACAACCCCTGGCCGTCGCCGGCGTGGGCAGAGACGTCGCCACGGCCGTCGCTGACGAGGAAGACCTCGTTCTCTTTGATGACGATCTGGTCGTCCACCGCCGCGTCTCCCGTGCCAAGACGAGGGGCCGGGCAGGCCCCGCGGCCCGACGCCCGAACCCTCCGCGCCGAATAGTGATGACACATCTAGCCGGATTATAGCCATGTCGTCGGGGCCGACTGGGGCGTAACAGGGAGCAGTATTCCCCGCGATGGTCCCGGCCAGGACACTGGGCCGTCTGACCGCAGGAGGGGATGAACCGATGCTTCGCTGCAGAGGGTTTGCCGGTAGCGTGGCCGCGTCTTGAAGCGCCGAGGAACGTGGCGGCTGGAGCAAGCACCAGCGGCCGGAGGGGCTGTCCTCCGGCCGCTGGTCGCTGGGCCCTTAGCAGGGCAACAGACGTGGTCTTGCACCGCTCGGCGCGACGGCTCCCGGGCTCGGCTGTCGGCGCCAGGAGCGGTAGGGCGCCTGCGAGATGACGGGCCGCTTGCCCGCAGGGGTTAGCGTTGCGTGGACGGCGGCTCTGGCCGCGTGTCGCGCACCTTCACGTTACCTTCCTTGTTCACGCGCAGCTCTTCCCGCCGCACCGTACCGGTCAAGTGCTCCGTCTCCGTGACGGGCCGCTTCTCCATGTCAAGCTCTTCGGTGACGACGGTGTCTTTCTCCAGCCGCACCTGTTCGGCCTCGACCGGGACGCGGACCTTTTTGTCATCCGGCTTGATCTCGCCGCTCGTGGGCTGACCCGCGACAGGGCGCCGCTCAATCACGACTTCCTCGTGGGTGACCGGCACGTCGACCGTCTTCTGCTCCGTGACCACTTCCTTGTTGAGGGTCACGGCACCCGCCTCACGCGTCTCCTTCACCGGCCGGAGCTGTTCGCCGCGTAGCTCAATCGTTCGGTGCCAGGCGCGGCGCACGTCCTCGGTGGCCTGGTCCCACGGTGGCTTACGGTTCTGGCGTTCCCAGTCGCGGCGCAGCTCAGGCTCTACCGCATCCCAGTTCTGCTGTCGATAGCGAGGATTGTTCGCCGCCTCCCAGCCTGTACGGTAGGCCGGCTCATGCTCCTCCCAACGCCCGCCGCTCGTTGGCTGGCGCTGCTCCCAGTCAGCGCGGAAGGACCGGGCCTCATCTTCCCAGCGTGCCGCTGGCATGGTTGCCGCTGTCGCGGCAGACGCCTGGCTCGTGCTTCGCGGCGGAGCATCCCAGCCCAACCGCTCGGCATCGTCCTTATCGGCGTTCAGATAGATGTTGTTGTCGCGCACCGACTGCACGGCGCTGTAAGGGATGTAGCGATCACCCCCTAACCCGAACAAGCCGGTGGACACCTTCATGTAGCGGGCGCCCTCGTCGCCGGCTACCTCCTGGACGCTACCGACCTTGTCGCCGTCGACGTCGAAGACGTCCATTCCCTCGTGCACTTCACTGGCCCAGCGCGTTGCCATCGATCTCTCCTTATTCGTACCGTCCTGGTCTCGTCGACGATAGAGCGCAGACTGTGGCTTCGGCTGCGTTGGCACCTCCAGTAGACGCTTATTCCGTTACCTCGCGGCTCGCCTGGTGCAGCTCCACCGCGCGGCGCGTTCCGAGCCAGCCGCCGAGCGCTCCAGAGCCCAGGCCAAGGAGCACGGCAACCAGCGCGGTCCAGGCGGCATTGCGCGCCTGCTCGGCCGCACGAGCTACGTCGGTGGGTTGAAGGTTCTGGCCGGCCTGCTGCGCCCCATTGGCTGCCTGAGCTGCGGCAGGGGTGAGGTTGAGGCTGGACGCCAAACTGCCGAGCGTACCGAGGACCATGCCGAGCCCCTGGCCGGCCAGCCAGAAGGTGATCGGCACCCCCAGCAAGAAGACGAGAGCGCCGTTGAGCGCGCCCCAGCCCCGATCAAATACGGCCGCGGTCCGCGCGGCCACGAAGCCGCCGAGCAGGAAGGAGAGGATGCCGGTGATCGCGCCCCAGATGGCGGCGTTGCGCCCCAGATCAGGGGGCGGGCCGCCCTGCGCCGCGGCCGTTCCCGCGTTGACCGTGGTGAGCCCCACGGCGAGGCCGAGCAAGTTCAGTATGAGGAGCGACGTGAGGGCCGTGAGAAAGCCCGCCACGATCGGCCCCCAGCGCACCCGGTCCCGCATCAGGTTCAGCCCACGGGGGATGGGGATGTCCTCCATGTCGTCTTGAAAGGGCTCGCGCCGGGTCCATTGCGAAGGAACGGTAGCCGTATCGTCGCGCGTCACGACTACTCGTTCGCTTTGGTCCAAGGGTACCTGCCGTGGATTAGTTGCCATCATCTATCTCCTCTACTGCTGTTATGCAATGGTCACTGGGCAAGAGCGGTGCAAGGTATGTGCCAATGTGTCCAGGGCACTCGCATATCAGGGATGTACGCTCTGGTTCTACGAGAATGTTAAGACGAGCCTCTCGGATTAGAGGGTGCCAGCTAATCCCTCCAGATATGCCGGCGGTGGAGCATGTACCTGCTGAACTGTATGCAATGCGTTAACCTCCCGCGCATCTGTGCTCGAACGACCACAGCGGCGAGTGCGCGACGTGATGCTCTATTGCTGTTTGGGGAGTACTCTTCACGCGCTAAAATGTATCGGACGGCCGCCCCACGTGCGCGACCGCGAATCCACGGACGGAGACGAAAGCGCGTGTCCAGTACCCCTCCTGCCCCGCTGCCTGTCGCCTCGCCCACGCCCGCCGACGTGGCGCGCTGGCGCGCCAACCTGCAGCGCGAGCGCGCCAGTGTCGCGCTGCTGCGCGCGCTCGCCGGGCGCATGCGCGGGCGACGCGAGGCGACCCGGCTGGAAGAGCTGGCCGCGTGCGAGGAGTGCCAGGCCGAGTACTGGGCGGAGCGCCTGCGCGCGGCCGGCGCCGCGGTCCCGCCGCCCCGGCCGTCGCTGCGCGACCGGGCGCTCAGCCTCGCCGCGGCCGTGGTCAACCCGCGCGCCCTGCTGCCCATCGTTACGGCGGACGCGATTCGCGGCGTGGAGGCGTACCGCGCGCAGCCGGACGCGGCCGCGGTCCTGGAGAGCGAGGCGGGCGTGGCGCGCGGGCTCGCGGCGCTCGCCTATCCGGACGCGCCGACGCAGATCATCGAGGCCGGGCTAGAGCATCGCACCAACGTGGGTGGGAGCGGCAGCCTGCGCGCGGCCGTGTTCGGGGTCAACGACGGGCTCACGTCCAACCTCAGCCTGGTCATGGGGGTCGCGGGTGCGGCGACGGACAACCGCCTGATTCTCCTCACGGGCCTGGCGGGCCTGCTCGCGGGCGCCTTCTCGATGGGTGGCGGCGAGTTCATCTCCATGCTGTCCCAGCGCGAGCTGTTCGAGAAGGAGCTGGCGCTGGAGCGGCGGCACATCCAGATCGCGCCCGAGGCCGAGCGCGCCAACCTGGCGCGCATCTACGAGGAGAAGGGGCTCACGCCGCCGCAGGCCGACGCGGTGGCGAAGCAGCTCATGGCCGACCCCGACGTGGCGCTCGACACGATCGCGCGGGAGCAGCTTGGACTCAACCCCGAGGACCTTGGCTCGCCGCGTGGCGCGGCTTACGCCTCGTTCGTGAGCTTCGCGCTCGGCGCGGCGGTTCCCATCGCACCGTTCCTCGTGCTCCACGGCCCGGCGGCCATCGTGGCGGCGCTCGTCGTGAGCGGCGCGGGGCTATTCATCGTCGGCGCGCTGCTCTCGCTCTTCACCGCCCGTAATCCGCTCGTGAGCGGCCTGCGGATGCTCGGCATCGGCCTCGCCGCCGCGACCGTCACCTATCTGGTCGGCCGCCTGATCGGCGTCTCGGTGACGGGCTAGCGCGGGGGACGGACGATAGCGGGTAGAGAATAGGGGGTGGGGGGCGCAGCGACGGCCTCTGCCGGGGGGCCGCGGGGTGTGCCCCAGCACCGTCTCCATCCTTTAGTCGCTGGCAGGCCCGGCTTGGTATACTCCCCTTGATACACCGCACGATAGTGGACCGCGACGAGGGCGGACCGATCGGTCGCCCTCGCTTTGTGTGCCCCGTCGCGCCCCGACCGGACCCGCCGCCGTGGACTCTGGTCTGGAAGCGGCATTTTCCGGATCCGGGCTTCCACGGCGGGCCCACGGAGCGAGGACAGGAGTCTCGATGGATCGCGCCATGCCCGCGCAGCGTGCGCTGCGCAACGTCTGCATCATCGCCCACGTCGACCACGGCAAGACGACGCTGGTCGACGGCATGCTGAAGCAGAGCCATATCTTCCGCGCCAACCAGGACGTCGGCGAGCTGATTCTCGACTCGAATGACCTGGAGCGCGAGAAGGGCATCACCATCCTGGCGAAGAACACGGCCGTTACCTACCACGGCGTGAAGATCAACATCATCGACACGCCCGGCCACGCCGATTTCAGCGGCGAGGTAGAGCGCGTGATGAACATGGCCGACGGCTGCCTGCTGCTGGTGGATGCGGCCGAAGGCCCCATGCCGCAGACGCGCTACGTGCTGCGCAAGGCGTTCGAGGCCGGCCTGCGGCCGATCGTCGTCGTGAACAAGGTGGACCGCACGAACGCGCGGCCCGCCGAGGTGCTGCACCTGACCCAGGACCTGTTCCTGGAGTTGGCAACCGACGCCGAGCAGCTCGACTTCCCGGTGCTGTACGCGATCGGGCGCGACGGCCGCGCCGGCCACGCGCCGGACGCGTTGGCGGACGACCTGACGCCGCTGTTCGACACCATTCTGGAGCACGTGCCCCCGCCGGGCGGCGATCCGGAGGCGCCCTTCCAGCTGATGGTGGCGAGCCTCGACTACGACCCACATCTCGGCCGCATCGCGCTCGGGCGCGTGGGGCGCGGCGGCGTCGGGCCGGGCGACACGGTGCTGCGGCTGGGGCGGGACGCGCAGGAGCGCTACCGCGTCAGCCAGGTGTTCGTCAGCGAGGGGCTGAAGCGGGTGCCGGTCGAGCGCGCGCTGGCGGGCGAGATCGTGGCGATCTGCGGCGTGGCCGAGGCGCAGATTGGCGACACGCTGGCCGACCCGGCGGTGCCCGAGGCGCTCGACCGCCTCACGATCGACGAGCCGACGGTCCGCATGACGTTCGGCGTGAACACGTCGCCGTTCGCCGGGCGCGAGGGCAAGTGGTGTACGTCGCGGCAGCTGCGTGCGCGGCTGTTCCGCGAGCTGGAGACGAACGTCGCGCTGCGCGTCGCGGAAACCGACAGCCCCGACGTGTTCCTGGTGTCGGGGCGCGGTGAGCTGCACCTGGCGATCCTGGTCGAGACGATGCGGCGGGAGGGCTACGAGTTCCAGGTGTCGCGGCCGGAGGTGATCACCCACGAGGAGAACGGCCGCCAGGTGGAGCCGGTCGAGGACCTGGTGATCGACACGACCGAGGAGTACGTAGGTGCCGTCAACGAGCTGCTGGGCAAGCGCCAGGCGCGCTTGCAGAACATGCACAACGACGGGCGCGGCAACGTCCGCCTGGAGTTCCGCATCCCGACGCGCGGCCTGATCGGCTTCCGGCAGCTATTCCTGACGGCCACGCGCGGCAACGGCATCATGGCGAGCCGGCTGGTGGGGTACGAGCCGTGGGCGGGCGACATCAACTCGACTCGCAACGGCGCGCTGGTCGCCTGGGAGACGGGTACGGCGGTGACCTACGGCCTGGCGAACGCCCAGGAGCGCGGCATCACCTTCATCGAGCCGCAGACCAAGGTCTACGAGGGGATGATCGTGGGGCTGCACAGCCGCGAGGACGACCTGACGGTGAACGTCTGCAAGGAGAAGAAGCAGACGAACATGCGCGCCTCCACGGCCGAGATCGCCATCCGCCTCACGCCTCCAATGAAGCTGAGCCTGGAGCAGGCGCTCGACCTGATCGCCGACGACGAGCTGGTCGAGATCACGCCCGCCGGCTTCCGCCTGCGAAAGCGGCTCCTCAGCCTGGAAGAGCGTCGTAAGGCGGCACAGCAGCGCCGCGTCCCCGCGGGCGCGCGCTAACCTTCCCGCCTCACGCGCCCGGAAGGCGCAAGCAATGGCGCCCCGACACCGAGGCCGGTGTCGGGGCGCCATTGCTTGTAGCGGCACTGCTCGCCAGGCGCCGTACCCGCAGGGCCGCGATCCCCTGTAGACTGTTGCGCGCGGCCCACGAAATCGGCCGTGCGCAGATCGCGGGAGGTGAGCCTCGATGCCCATCCCGGTGTACCCCGAGAAGATGAAATACCTCGACGACACGCGTCAGCATCTGCTTCGAGAGAAGGACCCCCACAACCTGCGCTCGAAGATCGAGCTGAGCATCGATTGGGTGGGCGGCTGCTCGGGCAAGACCAACCTGCGCGGGGTGGAGCTGGTCTGCGACGAGCGCGAGGGGAGCACCGGCTTCGGGGCGGGGGTGAGCCCGGCGCACACGTTTCTCACCGGCTTCGGCTTCAGCCACTTCACTCAGTGGGGTCGCGCGGCCGTACACTGCGACGTGGTGATCGACTCGCTGCGCGAGGACGTGCGGGGCGGCTTCGACCGGCGCGGGGAGTACCTGTACGAGGAAGGTTGCCCGCACTTGGGGTTCGACGAGATCACCTTCGAGGTGTGGATCGAGAGCAAGGAGCCGCCCGAGAAGATCCGCGAATTCATCTCGTGGGCCGATCGCTCGCCGCCGCACGCCACGCTGCGCCGCGCGGTGCGCCTGGTCGGCATCTTTCGGCTGAACGGCCGTCACCTGGCCACCGCCGTGTACCACCCCGACCGCACCGAGTGGCGCGGCTATCCGTAGGCAGCTCGGCCCTTCCCTTCCTCCAAGTTTGGGGGAGGGGCAGGCCCGAGCTGGGGGGCATCCCCAGGCCCGCGCCGGAGCGCTCCTGGACCCCCGGGCGCGCGGTGCTTGGTCAGCCGCGCCGGGCCTGTTCGTCGGCTTCTTGCTGGCGGCGGTAGCGCTCGCGGATCTCTTCCTGCTCGCGGCGGAGGCGTTCGCGCTTCGATTCGACGCGCTCGCGGGGGCGCTCGGCGGCCGGCGGCGCCTCGCGTCCGCTGCCGAACTGTGCTTGCAGCGCGCGGAGCATGTCGTCCATGGTGGGCGGGCGGCGCGGGGGCGCTGGACGGGGCGGGGCGCCGGCCGGCTGCGCGGGCGCGCGCTCGCCGGGCACGCCGGGACGGGGCGGTGCGGCCGGGTGCGGGCCGGCCGGCGGGGCGGGACGCGGACCACCGGGCGGCGGGCCGCGATGCTCCGCCGCGGCTGGCACGGGGCCGGGTGGGCGCGGCGGCGGCGGGCCGGCCGGCGGGCCAGCGGCGGGCCGCCCGGGCTGGGGTCGGGCCGGCGGCACCGGCGGCGGGCCGGCGGCCGGGCGGGGCGCCGCGACCGGGGCGCGCACGGGCGCCGGCGCGGGGCGCGGCGCGGGCGGCAGCTTGCTCGCCTGGTAGCGCAACAGTCGCGCGGTAAAGGCTACCGCCGCGGGCAGCTCGCCGGCTGGCACGGGACGCAGACGCTGGCAGGCGTCGCGCACGGCGGCGAAGGCGCCGGCGCCGCCCGGAACGAGCGCGGCGCCGGCGGGGCCAGCGAGGTCGTCCAACAGAGCGAAGAAGTCGGCGGCATCGCGGTGGGCGTTCAGGTAGGCGCTTACCTGGGCCAGCGCGTCGTCGGCACGGCGCGCGGCCAGCTCCTGAGCGATCGCCTCGACCGTCGGCCAGTACTGTCTGTCCACGACCTAGCACACCTCTCGGAACGCGGCGGCCTCGCTGCCGGCCAAGCGGGGGGCAAGCCGCCGCACCACGGCCGCTTCGGTCCTTGCCGTCGCGGTCAGTATCCCTCGGCAGGGCAGTCGCGCCCGCTGGGGTAGCGCAGGATGCCTGCCAGCCGGTCCAAACGGTCGCGCAGCACGAGCCCGCTGTCCAGCGCGGCTTCCAAGTAGCCGTGCAAGTCTGGCGCGTTGCCTGCGCTCGCGCCGTCATCCGGGGCGGGCGTGGCAAACCGCGCGGGCTCGTAGCGCAGCCAGCGCGTCGCCGGCTCGTCCAGGACCAGCGACGTGACGATGAATTCGGCCGAGCCAAAGCACGTGGGCTTGTACCCGCCCAGCTTGAGCCGCAGGGGCGGCTCGCCCTGGCCGAGCGCGAGCAGCAGCAGCCCCAGCTCGGCGGGCTGAAGATTCGCACAGTCGATCCGCCAGGCGAGCGCGCTGCCTTCCGGGAAGACCTCGACGGGGAGAGGGCCGCTGGCGGGGCGACCGTGGCCGTAGAAGCGGCGCCCGGGCGGCGGAGCGCCCCGGCCGGCGCGTGGCGGGTGACGCTCGGGCACGCGCGCGATGGAGGTGCTGCCCTCGGCGAGCGAGGCGTCGGCGACGCGTAGCCGCCCGAGATAGCCCTGGCCGCCGAACAGCCGGCAGGCGGGGCAGAGCGCGTCGCGGCGCGTGCAGGGCCGCAGCGCGTGGAGGGGCGGCGGCAGGAGCCGCGTGGCCGGGCCGCGCACGGTCAGGCACGATGCCGTGATCGCCTCCACGATGCTGCGCAGCGCTCCCTTCAGCGTCGTGCCGGGGAGGACCGGCGTCTCGCCCGCGCGCGCCAGCGGGAACAGCAGCGGCGTCTCGGCCGCGAGCGTCGGTAAGATCCGCGCGGTCCGCTCCACGGTGCTGGCGCCGACGTGGAGCGGGGTCAGCGCCACGAGCCGGCCTGCCAGATGGCCGCTTAGCGCGCCGGGCACCTGGCGGTCGTGCCCCTGGGTGAACAGGGGGTCGCGCCGGGCGACGGTGCCGTCGCCCAGCGGCACGTAGCCGTAGGGCTTGGGCGCGCGGGGCGGGCCGGCGGGTCGCATAGCGCTCATCCCGTCTCCGTCAGGGTCGTCAGGCGGATGAATCGCACCTGGCCGTCGGCGCCTACCAGCAAGCGGTAAGGTAGCCGCGCCTCAGGGGCGGTCGCGCCGAGGCCCGCGTAGTCCAGCGGGCGCGGCAGGCGCGGCTCGCCATAGAGCCCGTCCGCGGCGCGCGTGCCCCAGAGGAACAGGCCGTCGGCTTCGGCGCTGGGCACCGCGCGCAGCTCGTCGCTCAGCGGCTGGAAGCCCTCGGGCCGCGCGTCGCCCTCGCCCAGGTAGAGGGCGCTGAAGCGCGCGGCGCCCGACGGGTGCCAACGCATCTCGGCCACCGCGCTCCAGACTCGCCCCTCGCTCCAGTCGTCGAGGTCCGTGGGCAGCCCGGCGCTGATCGGCCCGAGGGCCTCCGGGCAGGCGACCCAATAGTGGGCGCGACCGTCGGCGAAGGTCGCGCGCAGAAGGGCGAGCAGCGCGTCGGCGGTCAGGTCGTCGCGCACAGCGGCGATGGCGGGCACGCCAGGCCGGCCGTCGGCCGCTGCATCGGCGGGCGGCTCGCCTGGCTCGGCTGCGGCCTCGTCGCTCGCGGGCTCCGCGTCGACCGGCGTCTCAGCGTGGACTGACTGCGGGAGCATGTCACCAGCCACGTTGGTAGCCGGGGTAGGCGTCGGCGTCGCGGGGGGCGCATCGGACGGCGCTAGGGGCAGGGGCCTGTCGTCGGCGGCTGGAGGCGCCGGCGCCAACTGCTCCTCGGGGTGCTGGTCGGCGCTCACGAGGCCCCCACGGCCACTTCCACGCGCTCGGCCCAGCGCTCGGCGCAGGCGCGCCACAGGCTGTCGAGCGCGTCGGCGGGCACGCGCACCTCGGCATTGCCCCAGCCGTCGTCGGTGGCGGAGCTGCCGCTCGGCAGCGCGGCGGCATCGGGAGTGGGGAAGGCGTAGCCGTTCGTGTCGGGGAAGGCGCCCGCCCCATAAAGCTGGTCGGCCGGACCGATCGCCGCGCCCGCGAGCGTCATCAGCGTGCTATCACGAACGGTGGCGCCCGGATACCGGATGGCGAGGTCCGTTACCTCGACGGCCATCCGGCCGAGGCCGCGCGACTTGCTGGCTCCCAGCGCCAGTCGGCCGTCGGCCAGATCGCGGAGCGCGAGGCCCAGCAGCCCGAACTGCGCCAACGTGAAGTTGTGCAGAACGATCCGCGTCGTGAAGCGCCCTGCGGTGACGGCCTCGTAGGTGAGCGGCCCCGTGGCCGCGCTCCCGTACACGCGGTCCACGCCGACGCTGGCGCGCGGCTCGACGCGCGGCGCGGCCGTGGGGTAGGCGTCGGCCAGGGCGATGTGCGCGGCCTCGTGCTGGTTGCCGAAGAGCTGGCAGATGAAGCACGAGTCGCGGTAGGCGCGCCGGCTGTCGCCCCGCTCGGCGAGGCCCTGCAGCCGCCGGTTGCAGGAGTAGCCCGGTCCGTCAGGTGCGCTGCCGAGCGGGTTGCAGCTCAGGCGCGGCCGCCGGTCAGGCCCCTCGCCGCCGACCGTGCGCGCGATCCGCTCGCAGTGGGCGCGCAGCGCGCCCTTCAGGCTGCTACCGGGCAGGTAGATCGTCTCCAGGCCCGCACGATGCGTCCGGGCAAACTCCACGTCAGGGCGCGTCGGATCGGCGCTTGGGTGCGCGGCCTTCACCAGCAGCGGCCCTGCCGCCGTCAGCGCCAGGGTGAGGACGGCCTCGTTCACGCGGCGGCGGTGCATCAGCCGGTCTCCTCAGGCAGGGTGTCGGCACGGAGGCAGTCCAGGAACGCGGACACCCAGTCGCGCACCGTCCCGTCGTCCACCGGGGCGCCGCTTGTAGGGTCGGCCAGGTAGGCGAGCAGGCTGTCGACGTCTCGGCGCACCAGGGCCCTGCGCGTCACGGTGAGCTGTACGCGCCCCAGCCCGCGCCCGCGGCCGCCGCCGAGCGCGAGCCGCCCCATCTCCAGCTCGCGCAGGCCGAGCGCGAGCATGCCGAGCAGGCGGGGGTCGTCGGTGTCGACGCGCAGGTGGCAGGCGAACTCGACCCCGGCGGGCACGACCTCGTAGTCATAGCCGAGCGCGCGGCGGCCCGTGTCGGTGTCGCGGTCCACCGCGATTCCTTCGCGCACCTGGTACTGCCCCAACCAGGTCTCGGGCTCGACCGGCAGGTCGGCCACCTGCACGCGCGACGCCAGCCACGGCGCCCCGAACAGCCGGCAGACCCAGCACGTCTCGGCCGGCAGCGCGGCGGTCCGCGCCTCGGCCGTTCCACCGGCAGCGAGTGCCGGGCGGGCGACCGCGGCCGGCACGCAGCGCTCGGCGTCGCCGCCGGCCGGGTTGCAGGCGCGCGCCGGCCGTACCGCGCGCACGACGCGTTCGACCTCGGCACGCAGGGCGCCTTTGAGCGTGGCGCCGGGAATCAGCGGCCGTCCCAGAGCGTCGCGGGCCACGGGGCGGTCCGTCGCGATCGGGAGCGTGCCGCTGGCCGCCCCCGCGTGCAACGCGGTCAGCGCGCGCAGCCGCCCCTCCACGGTGAAGCGTCCGCCGAAGCGATCGAACGTCACGACGGGCTCTCCGTGGGCTCACCGGGCGCGGGTGGCGGGGACTCCGCGGCCGCCGAGCGCGGCGGGGCGGCTTCGCCATCGGGCCTGCTGTGCGTCTCGCCTACGGCCGCGCCGCTCGGTGATGCTGTCTCGGATGGGGCCGCGCTAGGGTGCGACGTGAGCGCGGGTGCTCCCGCGCTCGGCTCGGCCGGCCCTTCGCCGGTGGGCGCCTCTGCGGTTGGCGGCGGCGGCTCGGCGGGCGGTGGCGCCCCGCCCGCGGCCTCGCCGGCGGGCGGCGCCGCCTCTACGGCGGGCGCGGGCGGCGCCGGCCGGTCGGCGGGCGCGGGGCGTTCGGGCGGTGTGGCCGCCGGCCCAGCTGACGGGCGCGGCGGGGTGGGGCGGGCGGCGCGACCGGGCGCGCGGCCGCCGGCGGCCGCCGGCGCCGTCCCGCTGGGCCCGCGCGCGGCCGCCGCGGCCGGGCCTGTCGCGCCGGGCGTCGCTCGCTCGCGCTCTTGCTGACGATAGGCAAAGTGGCGGCTGAGGTAGCCCAGGTACAGGCGGGTCAGCCGCAAGTGCGCGTCACGCTGCCGCTCGGGCATCCCGGCGCCCCTCGCGGCCGTCGCGGCGAGCCGGTCCAGGTCGCCGTCGATCTGCGCCACGAGGCCCTCGGCGAAGGCGCCCTGACGCCAGCCCCGCCCCTCTGGGCGCGCTACCTGGTAGTACACCCAGTTCTTCAGCACCTCGACGCTGTCGGTCTCGTTCGCAACCGCTACAGCGTTGCGAAGCTGCGCCTCGCGCAGCTCGACCGCCTGGCCTGTCGCGCCGAATAGCCGGGTATTGACCAGCTCACGGCCCAGCTGCACCACGCGATCGAGCTGCGCGTCTACCGCGCGCTGGAGGCGAAGCGCCGCGCGGGCGTCGGCTGTCACCGGGTCCGGCGTCAGGCTGTGAGCGGCCGACGGCTCGGGTGCGGCAGTCGGCGCCGCTGACGCCGCGGCAGTGTTGCCATCTGCCGGCGCCTGCATCGATGGCTCGCCGGTCGGGCGGGCGGCCGGCGTGCCGGCCACTGGGCCGGGCGCGGGCTGATCGGGCGCGGCCGCCGCGCCGGCCGGCGTCTCGGGCAGGGCGCTCTGGGGAGCCGCTACCGCCCAGCCCGCCGGCTCCTGGAGCGGGTCGCCCCCCGCGTCCGGGGCCGCGCCGCCTTCCGCCCGCCCCGCGGTCTCCGTTACCGGCTGCTCTTCCAACGGACCCCCCCCTCGACCTTGACGACTGGCGCGCGGCACGACCGGGCCGCCCCCCGGTGCGCGCCACGCTACCCACTATACCGCTTGCTCGCGCAGCACGAGGTGGAACGGGTCGCAGACGTGCACCCGGCCGTACCCCTCCGCCGTCCGCAGGCCAATGCCTTGCCATTCGAGCGCTTCGAGAGCCGCGTTCCAGGCAGCCAGGTCGGTCGTGCGAAACAGGTAGCAGCTACCGCGGGCCGCCGCCAGCTCGGTGGGGCGTGGCAGCCCCCACGCGGCGTTCCAGCCGCCGCGCCAGGCCGGTGCCGCATAGGCCCGCACCAGCGTCAGCGACGGGTCAGCGACGCCCGTGGCCGCGCGCAGCAGGTCGGCGTCCAGCACCGTCGTCGGCGCCCAGCCGCGCCGGCGCAGCAGCGCGTCGGCGCGCAGGTCCAGGCTGAAGTAGCTGCCTTCGAGCGACGCAGCGCTGAGCGGCGCGAGCCGCGCGTACTGGCCGCGCCGCACGGACACCGCGCGCGCGAACACCTCCAGGCGCTCGGCTAGCGGTGACGGCGGTGGGACCTCGGCCGTCACGACCCGGACGGCTCCCAGCCCGCGCGACCCGCCGCCGCCTAACTGCTCCACGCGCGCCAGCGCATCGGCCAGGCGGGCGCCGTTCGCGTCGTCGGGCACCAGCACCTCGCCCCGAAACGCCATCTGCCGCGTCCCACCCCCGGCGTCGGCCACCACGTCCGCGACGACGGGCACCGTGTAGGCCCGCCCGGCGGCGGTCGTGCGCGTGCGACGGTCGACGCCCGCGCGGGCGAGCACGCGGGTCGGGACGCGGGCGGCCGTGTAGCTGCGCGCCCCGCCACTGGCGCCGCGGCCGTAGCAGCCGGCGTACCGCACCACACGCGCCTGACATCCCGGCTCCGGGCAGCGCGGCGTGTAGAGCAGCCCGGCGGGTTGCAAGATCTCCCAGAAGGCACGGTCGATCAGCGTATCGAATACGCCGTGGCCGCGCTCTGGCCCGAGCTGCGTGCGAAAGCCAGGCACACGCTGGCAGCTTACGGCAGTGGCGGGAAGCAGCTCCGGAGCGTCGGCGGGCAGGCAGTCGCCGAACACCGCGGCTGCCGGACCGCCGAACAGCGCGCCCACGGGGCAGTCGGCGGCGCGGCACCGGCCATTCGCCTCACGGTGGGCCGGCGGACACGCGCCCTCGGCCAGCAGCACGGCGGCCGCCGCGCCGCGCAGCCGTGCGCCGGGCACGTAGTCGAGCCCCTCTACGCTCTGCCCGTCGGGCTGGCGCTCGGCGAGCGCCAGCGGGCTCTCCAGCGTGATCGTCACGCCCAGGCGTTTCCGGCTACCGTTCATGAGGCCCAGCCCTCTGGCTCGTCGCGGTCAGTCGTCCGAGGGCCGCCGCCTCGAAGGCCACGGGCTGCCCATCCAGCCGCGCCGTGGCCTCGACGACGCTCCAGCCGAGGCCCCGTGTCTCGCCCGCCCCAACACTGTCGAGGAGCCGGCAGCTCGCCAGCAGGAGCTGGAGCAACGCTGCCTCGGCCAGGCTGCCGGTGATCGCGCTCTCGCTGGCGAAGCGTAGGCCATCGGCGGGCAGCGGCGGGGACGTCTTGACCAGGTACGCGGACGCCGGGACCGCCACGCCCAGGCGACGGTCGAGCGCCACGCCAGCGCGCGCGAACGGCGGCAACGGCGGCTCGGCGCCGCCGCTGGCCGGCTCGACCACGGCGCGCAGGTCCCGCCAGCGGAGGGGGCTGGGCCACGGCGGCGCCCCGAACAGCGCGCAGACGACGCACGGCGGCGCTACCACCTGGGGCGCGCGCGGACACATCGTCGCCGGAGCCGGCGGCCGACAGACCGCGAGGCCGAGGCTGCGGGCGACCTGCTCGCAGGCCTGGCGGAGCCGCCCTTTGATCTGGGACCCGCGGAGGACGAGATGGTCGCGCGCGTCGCGCGACCCGACGCCGGTGGCGAGCGCGCCATGCACGGTCACGGCCAGGGCGACCTCAACGCGCGGCATGGACGCTCCCCGGCACGTCGGCCGCGCAGAACGAGGCCAATGTCAGCACGTCGACGAGCACCGTCTCCCGCCGCTCGCGGCGGTCCGGCGCCGGCGGCAGCGCGCGCCACGGGGGCGCGACGTCCGCCCGTCCGCCGCGCCCCCGCCACGCCTCGTCCAGGCGGCTCAGCGCCTGGCGTAGCGGCACCGCGGCGCGCGTGCAGTAGGCCAGGTAGTCCACGCTGGCCGCCGCTTCACCGCCGGCCAGCAGTAGCTGCAGGCGCTGCCGCTCGGCCGGCGACAGGCCCAGCCGCGCGAACTCGCGCGCCGAGGCCAGCAAGCCCTCCAGCTCCGGCCAGGTGTAGGGTGCCGCGTATAACCGCAGCTCCGGCGCGTCGCGGCGCTCGCGCCGGACCTGGCCCGCGCGCCAGTCGGCCAGCTGGGTGGCTGGCAAGCCATTGCTGTGCAGCACCAGGAAGTCGCAGTAGCCGCCGCGGTGCGCGTCGACGCGCTCCCGCGCAGCGCTCGCCCGCGCGCGCTTGGCGGACGCCAGGAGCTGGCGGGCCAGATCGTGCAGCAGCAGCAGCGACGCGGTCGCGGGCGCGACGACGACGCCGGCTGACAAGGTGAGCGCCGCCGGGACGGGGGTGGCAACCGGCGCGTCGCCAGTGCTACCGCGGCCGCCGCGTGGCGGATGGTAGCGGTGCGGCGCCCAGGGGTCGCCCTCCGCCGGGAGCGGGAAGCGTCGCTCGAAACCCCGCCCCAGCGCGCTCGCCACGGGCAGCGCCCGGTGGCCCGGCACCACCAGCAGCGCCCGATCGGCGGTGAGCGCCAGGACTTCGGCGGGGCAGGCTACCGCCTCGTCGTCCCCCATCGGCGGGAAGGAGAGCGCGTTGCGCAGCGCAGTGCCCAGCGCCTCGGCGAGGTGTTGGCTGAAGGCGCGGTAGTCGCTGGCCGCGCGGAGGGCCTCCAACTGCTCGCGCACGTCGTCCACGTCGGCGACGATCAGTCCCACGTACCCGGGGGGCCACGACGCGGCGCCGAGCGCGCTGAGGGTGATCGCGCGCTCGCTTGCCCCCGTGCCGCCCGTGGCCGGGGCCCCGTCACGGCCGTCGATCGCCGCCAGCCGGTCGGCCACGCTACCGTCGGGCACGCTGGCGAGCGTGATGGCGGCGGCCTTGCGCGCGCACGGCTCGCAGAGCGGCTCGCCGCTCGGGCCGCGGGTGGCCGCGGCGCAGCGGTCGCAGGCCGGGCAGCGCTGTGCGTAAACGGGGGGCTCCCAGTTCGGATAGCTCGCACGTTCGTCGCGGCGGCGCTGCCACAGCAGATCGACCGCGGCGACCAGCTCGCCAAAGCCTTTGCCCGGCGGAAAGCTGCCGGGCTCGAGCGGCGCCGCAAACCGCCGCTCGTCGGCCACCAGCAGGCGGAGGTCGGCGTCGGCCTGCGCGGCCTCGTACTCCAGGCGCCAGAAGCGGGTTGGCTCCAGCCCGTACTGCAGCTCCAGGGGCTCGCAGCGCCGCGCGACCGCGATGGCCGCCGCACTGAGCGTCTGCTCGGCGTATAGTGCCTCGATGGCCGCGGGCAGGGCGTCAGCGAGCGCAGCCGGCGCCAGGGCGAGCACGCCGCTGCTGTCGCCGTGCAGGACGCACTCTGGAGCGTCGAGCGGCGGCACGTCCCAGCGGGCGGCGAACCAGGCGCGCACCTCTTCGGCACGGGCGGCGTCCGCGGGATCGGTGAAGCGCGCGCCGAACAGGGCCGGCACGTCGACCCGGCTCAGGCGGTCCAGCAGCGCGCTGGCCCCCCGCGCCTCCTGTAGCCGCGGCGCCTCGAAGCGGTATTCGTCGGCCGCGACGGCGCCACCCGCCACGAGCGCCAGACTGGCGAGCGGCTGGCCGCGGCCCAGCGGGTGCGCCGCAAAGGCGCGCGGCGCGGGCTGGTTGGGCGGCACCGGCAGCGGCAGGGCCACCATCAGGTGCGCGGCGTACAGCGCCTGCTCGGCGGGCGAGTTGAACGCGCTCAGCGGGAACGGGGAGCCGGGCAGCGCGTCGAAGAACAGGCGGCGGTCCTCTACCCAGCGCCGCACCGGTGCCGGCAGGCGCGCAAGGGCGCCCGCGGGCAGGGCCAGGTCGTGCGCTAGCGCCGCGAGCCGCAGCAAGTCGGGATCGACCGGCGCGCCGCCCGCGCGCAGCTCGTAGCCCAGGCAGTAGGCCAGCGCGGCGGCCAGCAGCGTGTGCTCCCGGCCGCGGCCCGCCTCCGCGTGCGTGGCCTCCGCGCTGCCGGCCTGGCCGGCGCGCAGGAGGTCGTACAGCGCCCGGGCCTGCGCGGCGGCGCCCTCGCCGGCGCTGGCGAGCACGGTCTCGAAGTCGACCGCGACGGGCGGCAGGGTCTGGCTCATCCTGGCGTCAACGCTCCTACGCGCGGCGGGGAAGGACGAATGGGAGAGCCTACCGTACTCTACCCTATCAATGCTGGTCGCTCCTTGCAAGCCACGGCGTGGCTCCCGAATCCCCAGCAGGGGGTCGGTTGCCCGTCACCCGATGGGCTCGCTTACTGTAAGCCCGTGCAGCATCAGCGCGCGCGGCACTTCTGGTACAATCGAGCCGCACGCACGGCGCGTGGGCGCCGCCGCGGCCGCGCTGCCCCCAACCTGGCGACCGTACGAGATGCCCGGTGGCCCGCGCCGCCCGCCGTCCGTCCGGGGCTGCCGTGCGAGGTGAGTACCGTGCCGAAGGACCTGCGCACCTGGATCGACGAGCTAGACGCCGCCGCCGAGCTAATCCGCATCGACAAGCCGGTGGACCCGCTGACCCAGATGGGCGCGCTGCTCTATCAGTCGCGCGAGAAGGCGCTGCTGTTCGAGAAGCTGCCCCACGGCTGGCGCTCGCTGGGCCAGGCGCCCGCGAACGTGCGCCATGCGGCGCTGGCGTTCGGCACCACCCTCGACAACCTCGTGCCCTATGTGGCCGAGAAGTTCAACGCGCGCCGCGAGCCGGAGATGGTCCACAGCGGGCCGGTGAAGGACGTGCGCTGTGGGCCCGGCGAGTTCGATCTCACCACGCTGCCGGTCCACGTGGCCGGCCAGCGCGACGGCGGCCCCGTCATCGGCTCGGGCCTGGTCGTCACGAAGGACCCGGACACCGGCCGGCGCAACGTGAGCTTCCATCGCCTGCAGGTGAAGGGGCCGAACAAGACGGGCATCCTTCTTTACCCCCGCCACTCCTGGACCAACTATCTCAAGTATCAGGAGCGCGGCGAGCCGATGCCGGTAGCGATCTTCATCGGCCACTACCCGCTGTACTACGCGGCCGCCTCGACCACCGCGCCCTACGGCACCGACGAGTTCGAGGTCGCGGGCGGCTACCTGGGCGAGGCGGTGCGGCTGGTGCCGTGCGAGACGGTGCCGCTAGAGGTGCCGGCCGACGCCGAGATCGTGCTCGAAGGGCATATTCCCCCGCATTATCGCGAGGAGGAGGGGCCGTTCTCCGAGTTCCAGGACTACTACGTGACGGGCACTGGCAAGAACCCGGTCGTCGAGTACAGCTACCTGACGCGGCGCAAGGACGCCATCTTCAAGAACCTCCAGAACGGCTCGGAGATGGAGGGCTGCGTCTTCCACAAGGTGCCGATGAGCGCGATGATCTACCGCCGGCTACGCGACGTGGGCGGGCGCGCGGAGATCCACAACGTGATGGCGCTGCCGGGCATCTTCGCGCTCGTGGTGCAGATGACCCAGCGCTACTACGGCGAGGCCAAGAACATCCTGATGGCCGCGCTCTCCTCGGAGTACCAGCACCCGAAGGTGGCCATCGCGGTCGATCGGGACGTGGACATCTTCAACCACTCGGAGGTGCTGTGGGCGCTAGCGACGCGCGTGAATCCGGCGGAGGACGTGATCGTCGTTCCGGGCACGCACAACCACGCCATGGACGCCGCGCTGCCGGAGCTGGGGGCGCCCGGCACCGCGCTGTGGCAGCGCCGGGGCGGTAAGCTGCTGATCGACGCGACGATCCCGCCGCCGGCTGATGCCGAGGCGCGCGCCCAGTTCGAGCGCATCCGCCCGGTCAACGGCGACACCGTGCGCCTGGCCGACTTCGCCGCGCCCGAGTCCATGGATATCGTCCGCGCGCTGTCGCCGGTGTTCTTTGGATCGAAGCTGTTAGGATAGCTGTCAGCAGTCAGCAGTCAGCGGTCAGTAGTCAGCAGTCAGCAGTCAGCCACTAGGTCCGGGGTGGGCGTTTCGGGGGTGGCCGCGTGGCATCAACCGCAGACCGGGCAGAGCACGCTGAGACCTGATGGCTGATGGCTGATAGCTGAGGGCTGACGGCTGTTAGCTGATAGCTTGGAGGACGCCATGATCGTGCGTACGCTCGCCGAGGGACAGACCGCGCTCATCGGGCAGACCGACCACTCGCGGCTCGTGGGGCAGCTCGCGGCGCACTGGGGCAACGAGCGTTTCGCCGCGCCCGAGCCCTACGACGAGGTCGTGCGGGCCGCCACCTACCATGACTTCGGCTGGCTCGACTACGAGACGCGGCCGCTCGTGAACGCGGAGACCGGCCGCCCGCACGAGTTCCGCGACCTGCCGTTCCGGCCCGACCAGCTGGAGGCGTATGGCCGCTGGGTGGAGTGGATCACGGCGATCGACCCGTACGCCGGGCTGCTCGTCGGGCGGCACCGCACGGGGCTGTGGCAGAACCGCTACGGCACGATCGAACACCCCGGCATGGGCGCCCGCGGCGTGGCGCCCGAGATCCAGGCGTTCATCGGCGAGCAGGAAGCAGCGCAGGCCAAGCTGTCGCCCCAGTTCGACCCGGCGCAGCTTGCCGTGAACTATCACCTACTGCAAGTGTGGGACCTGCTCGGCCTGTACTTCTGCTGCCGTTCGCCTTACGAGGACTATATCGAGCCCGTGCCGACCAGCTACGCCGGCAACGGCATGGTCCGCCTCGACCTCACGCCGCGCGGCGACTGGGAAGTGGCGCTCCAGCCCTACCCCTTCGACGTGCGGCCGCTTCAGGTGCAGATCGGCTACAAGGCGCTGCCGCGCGACTCCTTCGCCAGCCAGGACGAATTCCGCCGGGCCTACTTCCAGGCCGAGAGCAAGCTGCTCACCTACACGCTCGTCTGAGCGCGCGCCACCGGGGACCGCGCCGCAGCCGCTCGCTGCGCCTTTCGCGGCGGTTCAGCCGCCGGTAGGCGATCCAGGAATAGGGTGGGGGGCGTCCCCCGCCGCCTAGGCGGCCGACTGGCTCGGCGTCCTGTTCAGGCTGGCCATCACCCTGCCCGCCGCCCCGCCCGCGCACGCTGCCGCGTTCACGGTAACCAGCACCGAAGACCTCGACCAGGCGCCCGGCTTCACCGGGCAGTGCGTCACCACGGTGGGGACTTGCACGCTGCGGGCGGCGATCAAGGCGGCGCGGGACCTGGCGGCGCAGAGTCCGAGCCTGAACGCCCACGCCGTCAACCTCGGGGTCGCCGGGACCTACCTGCTCACCCTGGGGCAGCTTACCGTGCACGGCCCGCCCAACGGGCTGATCCTGGTGATTGCCAACACCAGCGGGGGCGCGGTCGCCCTCGACGGCAACAACGCCAGCTGCGTGCCGGACGTGGCGCCGACCGCCGGGGTCACTCTCTACGTGGACGGCGTGGCGGTCCAGCACGGGCGCGCGGGCAGCGGAGAGTCCGGCGGGGGCCTTCGGATAACCGGAGGCGCCTTCGTGACCCTGACGAACACGACGGCGAGTGGCAACGTTGCGGGTACGAATGGCGGCGGTCTTGCGAACATTGGCCTCCTGACCCTGACGAACACGACGGTGAGCGGCAACTCAGCCGCCGTGGGCGGCGGCCTATTCAACGAACCTTCACCGTTTCCACGGACGCTGCAAGCGAGCATCGTCGCGCGCAATCGCGGCGGCAACTGCAACGCTCCGATCAATTCCCAGGGCGACAACGTGAGGGACGACAGCACGTGCTTCGCCCACGACCCGAGCGGGCTCCACGACCAGGTGGTCGCGCCGAGCACGCCGCTCCTGGGCACCTCGGCAGCTACGGCGGGCTCACACCGACCATCCCGCTGCTGCCCGGCAGCCCGGCGCTCGCCTGGGTGACGCACAACGCCTGCCCACCGCCCAGCACCGACCAGCGGGGGTGGCCCGGCCGCAGGGCGCCGCCTGCGACAGCGGGGCCTTCGCGGGCGTCCTCACCTTGACCCCCACGCCGACGTTCACGGCGACGTCCTACCCGCCCACCCGCACCCCGGCGCCTGGGCCGAACCCGGCGGTGACGGCGGTGAACAACGGGGATGGGCGGCTGCGGGTAACGGTGGTCTTCCCCCTCGCCACGGCCGGCTGCACCGGGCAGCCGCGGCTGGTGTTCGAGGGGAGCAGCACGAACGGGGTGGTGGACATCGGCAGCATGGTGGGGCAGGCGCCGCCGTTCGAGCAGTCGCTGGGCCCCGGCACGCAGACGGTCGTGTTCTTCGTGCGGCGGGTGACGCCCGGGCGGGCGACGACGGTCCAGCTGCACGCGGTCGACGCCTGCGGGCGGAGCTGGCCGACGCTTGTCGGCGGCGGCCCCGGCGCCTTCTGACCCGCCGCCCGCCCCCGACCCGGCGCCCGCCCCCGGGGTCCCGATCCGCCCCGGTGGCCCGGGCCGCGCCGCCGCCCGGGTCCCGCGGCCCTCTTCTCGCTCGGGATTGCGCGCCGCGCCGCGTTTCCTTGACAGCCCCGGCGGCCCATGATAGGCTGGGGCAGGTCCGCCGACTGTAGATTTTTGCAGGTTTCCTGGGCCCATCCCGCCCGCCCGGAAGCCTGCTGGGAGCGCTGATCCCTTGCCCAGCAGCAGTTCCGGGGCTGCGCCGCGCGCGGTGAGCGCTGCCCCGGTCGCCTCCGATCCAGGCCCCGTGCCGGCCGACGATGCGGCGGGGGCCGACACGACGACGTGGCTGCCGATCCGGCGGGCCGCGGACCTGCTCGGCGTCAGCCCCGCGACGCTGCGGCTGTGGACCGCGGCCGGCAAGGTGCGCGCGGGCGTCACCCCGGGCGGGCACCGGCGGTACGCCGAGGTGGAAGTGCGGCGGCTGCTCGCCGAGCGCCGCGAGGCCGACTGGGACGCGGTGGCGGCCGAGCTGGCGGCGGCGCTGCGGGCGCGGTACGCTGACTTGGCGCGGGCCGAGGCGCCACGCCAGGCATGGTTTCACCGATTCGACGCCCCAGCACGGGCGCGGGTCCACGCCTTGGGCGAAAGCTTGCTGGCACAGGTGGCCCGGCTGCTGGCGGCGCCCGGCGCCCGCGAGCGCGCTCGGCTGCTGCGCGACGGCCGCCGCATCGGCGCCGAGTACGGGCGCGAGGTCGCGCGTCTGGGCCTCGCCGCGAGCGACGCGCTGGCGGCGTTCCTGTTCTTCCGCACGCCGATCCTGGAGAGCGTGAACGCGACCGTGCGGGCGCGGCCGGGGCTGGCGCTGCCGGCGGGCGACGCGCTGGCGGCGGTCACGGACCTGCTCGACGCGGTGCTGCTGGCGCTGACGCGCAGCTACGAGGCGAGCCGTGCCGAGCCGCCGCGCCGCGCCGCGACGGGGGCCAAGGGGCCGGCGGGCGCCGTAGATGCGGGCGATGGCGCAGCGCTGGACAGGCGGGGGCCGCGATGACGGCGTATTACCCGGTCTGCCTGGACCTGCGCGGGCGACCGTGCGTGGTGATTGGCGGCGGGAGCGTCGCGGCGCGCAAGGTCGAGGGGCTGCTGGCGTGCGGCGCGCGGGTCACCGTGGTCGCGCCGGCGCTCACGCCGGCGCTGCAAGCGTTGCTCGACGCGGGGCGCATTGCCGTCCGGCCGCGGCCCTACGCCGACGGCGACCTGGCCGGGGCGGCGCTTGCCATCGCCGCGACGGACGAGCGCGACGTGAACGCGCGGGTGGCCGCGGAGGCGCGCGCCCGCGGCGTGTGGCTGAACGCGGCCGACGACCCGGAGCGCTGCGACTTCATCCTGCCGGCGGTGATCCGGCGCGGCGATCTGCAGATCGCGATCTCGACCGGCGGCCGGAGCCCGGCGCTGGCGCGGCGGGTGCGCGAAGACCTGGAGCGCCTGCTGCCCCCCGAGTACGCGGCGCTGCTGCCACTGCTCGCCGAGGTGCGCGCGGAGCTGCGCCAGGAGGGGGTGGACGTGCCGCCCGAGCGCTGGCAGAGCGCGGTCGACGACTACGTGCTGGACCGCCTGCGCGCCGGCGACCTGGCGGGCGCCCGCGCCCGGCTGCGCGCGGGGCTGGTGCTGCAGCCGCTCGTGATTCCCAAGTCTCGCACGGAGGCCTGACTCCGATGCTGGTGATGACGCTCGGGCTGAGTTACAAGACGGCGCCGCTGGCGCTCATAGAGCGGGTCGTGTTCCCGCCCGAGACGCTGGGACGCGCGCTGGACGCGCTGCGTGAGCACGTGGCGCACGGCGTGGTAATCTCGACCTGCAACCGCGTCGAGGTCTACGGGCTCGTCGGGCACCAGGACAGCGGGCGGCGGGCGCTCCTGCGCTACCTGGCCGACTACCACGGGCTGCGGCCCAGCGACCTGGAGCCCCACGCGTACGTGCTCAGCCAGGAGGAGGCCGTCGCGCACCTCTTCCGCGTGGCCGCCGGGCTCGACTCGATGATTCTGGGCGAGACACAGGTCCTCGGCCAGGTCCGTACCGCCTACGCCGCGGCCTGCCGGCACGGCAGCCCGGGGACGGTGCTCGCGCGCCTATTCCACCATGCGCTCGAAGTCGGGAAGCGGGCGCACCGCGAGACGCGCATCTGCCAGAGCGCGGTGTCGGTCAGCGCCGCGGCGGTGGGGCTGGCCCGCCAGACGCTCGGGGATCTCAGCGGCCGCACGGCCCTGGTGGTAGGGGCGGGCGAGACGAGCCGGCTGGCGGCGCGCACGCTCCGCGCGAGCGGTACGGGCCAGCTGATCGTGATGAATCGCACGTTCGAGCACGCCGAGGCGGTGGCGCGGGCCGTGGACGGCGAGGCGCTGCCGCTGGAGCTGCTCGCGCCGGCGCTCGGCCGCGCCGACGTCGTGATCAGCTCGACCGGCGCGCGCCGCTACGTGGTGGAGCCGGTGGCCGTGCAGGCGGCGATGGCCGCGCGTCCCCAGCGCCCGCTGTACTGCATCGACGTGGCCGTGCCGCGCGACGTGGATCCGGCCGTCGCCGCGGTGCCCAACGTACACCTCTACAACCTGGACGACCTGCAGGCGGTCTGTGGCGCCGAGGCCGATAGCCGTGCGGCCGACGTGCGCCAGGTCGAGCGAATCGTGGACGAAGAGGTCGAGCGTTTCTTTCAGTGGTGGGACGCGCGCGACGTGGTGCCGACCATCGCGGCGCTGCGCCAGCGTGCCGAGCGCATCCGCGAGGCCGAGCTGGCGAAGGCGCTGACGCGGCTCGGCGATCTCTCCGAGCGTGACCGTGAGACGATCAGCGCGCTCACCTCGGCCATCGTCAACAAGCTGCTCCACCAGCCCGTCGTGCGCCTGAAGGAGCGCTCGGCCGAGCACGACGGCCGGCAGTACGCCCCGGCGGTGCGCGCGCTCTTCGATCTGCCCGACTGATGGCCGCGCTACTGCGCCTCGGCACCCGCGGCAGCCAGCTCGCGCTGCGCCAGGCGGACCTAGTGCGCGAGGCGCTCCTGGCGCAGCATCCCGGCCTCACCGTGGAGCTAGAGATCATCACGACGCACGGCGACCGCGCCGCCGACGTGCCACTACAGCGGATGAGCGGCCAGGGCGTGTTCGCCCGCGCTATCGAGGAGGCGCTGCTCGACGGCCGAATCGACGTGGCCGTCCACAGCCTGAAGGACCTGCCCTCGGTCGAGACGCCGGGCCTGGAGATTGCCGCGGTACCGCCGCGCGAGGACGCCCGCGACGCGCTGGTGAGCCGTGGCGACCTGAGCTTCGCGGCACTGCCGGCCGGGGCGCGCGTGGCGACCGGCAGTCCGCGCCGCGCCGCGCAGCTCAAGGCCGCGCGGCCGGACCTCCAGATCGTGGACATTCGCGGTAACCTGGACACGCGGCTGCGTAAGCTGGAAACGGATGGGCTCGACGCGATGGTGCTGGCGGTCGCCGGCCTGAGCCGGCTGGGCCTGGCCGGGCGCATCGCCGAGGCGCTGCCCACGACGCTTTGCCTGCCCGCCGTGGGTCAGGGTGCGCTGGCCGTGCAGTGCCGCGCCGACGACGCGCCCGCGCGCGCCTTGGTGACGCCTCTGGACGACGCTGTATCCCGCGCGGCGGTGCAAGCCGAGCGCGCGCTGCTCGCGGCGCTGGGTGGCGGCTGCAAGGTGCCGATCGCGGCGCACGCCACGCTCGTGGAGGGGGAGCTGCGGCTAGACGGCGTGGTGGCGGCGCCCGACGGCAGCCAGCTCCTCCGCGACTCGCTGGCGGCGCCGGTGGCGGCAGCCGCGCTGCTCGGCATGGGCCTCGCCGCGCGGCTCATGGCCGCGGGCGCCGGCGACCTCCTCGGCGAGCGAGCCACGCCGGGCACCGACAGCGATGCCCACTGAGGGCGGGAGCGTCGGGCGAGCTTAGTCGTCGTGGGTGGCGGGTACCGCGAGGGCGGCGACGAGATCGCCCGGCCGCACCGTCGTGCGGCGCTCCAGAACGTAGCCGAAGCCCCGCACGTTCGCGATGTAGCCTGGCTCGTCCGATTCGGCGGTCAGCTTGCTGCGGAGGTGCCGAATGTGCACCTTCACGATCTGCTGCGCCTCACGCTCGGTACACGGGTAGCCTTGGGCTTCCTGGAGCAGCTGCCGGGCGGAGACTACCCGCCCGAGATTCCGCGCCAGGCAGCCCAGGATGCGGAACTCGGTGGGTGTGAGCGGCACCACCTCGCCGCGCAGCCGCGCCTCACAGCGCTCGCGGTCGACCTCCAGGTCGCGCAAGCGGACGACCGGCGGCGCCTCGTCCTCTTCCAGCAATGGTCGTCGCCGTAGGGCCGCGAGCGCCGCGACCAGCAGGTCCGCCGGGACGGGTTTGAGCAGGAAGGCATCGGCCCCGGCGGCCAGCCCCCGGAGGAAGCCCGGCTTATCCTGCGGCGTGCCCAGCAGCATCAAGGGAGCCTGGGTGAGAAAGCGCAGGCGCTGGCAGAGGGCGCTTGCCTGCTCGCCGGCCGGTCCCGCCACGGCCAGATCGAGGAGGACTACCTGCGGCGCCTCGGTGGGAAGCTGCTCGATTGCCTCGTCTACCGTGCGCGCCCAGACGACCGTCAGATCGCGGCGCGCCAGCCCCATCACCACCGCGGTGGGATCGGGCAGCCGCTCGGGCGTGATCAGCAGCGCAGTCCCACCCGCCATCGTACCTCCGCGTGCGGGGTCCCTTCGTAGCATAGCGCGTCCGTGCGCCGCGTCAAGCCCCGCGTCTCAGGATCGTATGCGCCGCGCGGCTAGCCCCGCGCGGTTGCCGCCACGGCGGGCGGCGGGGCGGACCGGGTTTCACGACGTCGCGCCCCCGCCAGCCCAGCGGCCCAGGAACTCCTCTCGGAAGGCGGCAAACCGGTCCGCCAGGATGCTCTGGCGCATCTCTTCCATCAGCCGGACGAGGAAGCGCAGGTTATGGATGGTTGCCAGGCGCGGCCCCAGCATCTCGTTGGCGATGAATAGATGGCGCAGGTAGGCCCGGGAGAAGTGGCGGCAGGTGTAGCAGTCGCAACCCTCCTGCGGCGGCGCCGCGTCCTCGCGGTAGGCGGCGTTGTCGATGTGCAGCCGCCCCTCGGGCACGTAGAGCACGCCGTGCCGACCGAGCCGCGTTGGCGCCACGCAGTCAAACATGTCGACGCCCCGCGCCACGCCGTCGAACAGATCCTCGGGCTCGCCGATGCCCAACAGGTGCCGGGGCCAGGCGTCGGGCAGATGCGGCAGAGTCCAGTCGAGCACATGGTGCATGTCGGCCTTCGACTGGCCCAGCGAGCCGCCGATGGCCACGCCCTCAAAGGGCAGGCTGGCGATGAAGCGTGCGCTCGTCTCGCGCAAGTCGGGATACTCGCCCCCCTGCACGATGCCAAACAGCGCTTGCGGCGTCGCCTGGCGGGCCGCCAGACAGCGCTCGGCCCAGCGGTGTGTGCGCAGCATCGCCTGGCGCGTGTACTCGTAGCCGGCCAGCGGCGAGGTACACTCGTCGAACGCCAGGATGACGTCCGCGCCCAGGGCCTCCTGGATGTGGATCGAGCGCTCGGGCGTGAGTCGATGTGGCGAGCCGTCGATGTGCGAGGTGAACGTGACGCCGTCCTCGTCCACTCGCGTCAGCCGCGCATGGCCACGTGGGGGCTGGGGAGTAGGGGGTGGGGAGCGGGGGGAAAGCTCCTCCGTTGCGTGCCCACCATTCCCAAGCGCCTGTCCCTGCTCCCCCGTGCCCCGGCGCGGCTCGGCGGGGAACGTCTTGGCGATCTTGCCGACGCCGTGCTCGCGGCCGAAGCCCAGGCTGAAGACTTGAAAGCCGCCGCTGTCGGTGAGGATCGGCCGGTCCCAGGCCATCAGTCGGTGCAGGCCGCCCAGCGCGGCCACCAGCTCCGGCCCCGGTCGCAGATAGAGGTGATAGGTATTCGCGAGCACGATCTGAGCGCCGAGCGCCTCGATCTCGACGGGCGTCAGCCCCTTTACCGTGGCCTGCGTGCCCACCGGCATGAAAACGGGCGTGCGGACGTCGCCGTGTGGGAGGGACAGCACGCCCGCGCGAGCGCCGCTGCCGGTCGCTTGCTTCTCGACACGAAAGGACGCGACCCCCACGCCTACCCCCGGTATCTGGCCGGACCGGGCAATACCGCCCGGCCGGGCTCACTCTTCTACATAAATACCAGCCGCGACGCGGGGGCGCCAAATTCGCACGGGGCGGGGGCAGACGATGGCTTGTCCGACCTGTGGTCCGGGGGTATCATTGGCGACGTCAGCACCCACCCCGGCGTACGCCAGAGAAGGACCAGGGCATGCCAGATTCGTTCATTCCGCGCGAATTGCTGCTCCCCCCGCTGTGGCTGACCGACCCGACGCAGGGCTCGACGGCCCCGTTCTACCTGCTGGTCGGCGACCTGTTCGGACTGCTGCTGGTCGTCGGACTCCTCGCCTACGCCTTTGCTCCGCGCCTAATGAAGCGGCACCGCATCCGCATTCGCTTTTTCCGGCAGTTCATGGGCTGGCTCGCCGTCGTGGGAGCGCTCGGGGTGTTCTGGGTGCTCGCGCGCGCACTCGGGGCCCCGCTCTTCGCTCGCCCGCTGTGGCTCTGGTTCACGTTCGTCGCGCTGATTGCCGTTCTTGCGTACCACGCCTATTACTGGCGGCGCCGCTACCCGCTGGAGATGAGCGCGTACGCGGAGCAGCTGCGTCGCCGTCGCTGGCTGCCGACGCCCCGCAAGCGCGCCGCCGCCCGCCGCCGCTGAGTCCGGCCCGCGGCGCCGCAGCCCCCGCCGCTCCAAGGCCGCAGCTCCTCGTTGTCCGGGCACGGCGCTTGCGCCGATGCCGTCCAGTCCGCGCGCCTCGAGGGGGACGCCCGACTGATAATTGGCCGCTGACCAACCTTGACAAGACAACTATCAAGGCGTAGAATTAGTTTGTATTCAGGAGCCGTGCCCGCGCGCGCTCCCGGCCGCAAGGAGGGTCGCTATGCCTGCGACCAAACAGGACTATTACCAGGTGCTGGGCGTATCCAAGGGCGCCAGTGAGAAAGAGATCCGGCAGGCCTATCGCCGCCTCGCCCGGCAGTATCATCCGGACCTGAATCCTGGCGACAAGGCTGCCGAAAGCAAGTTCAAGGAGATCGGCGAGGCGTACGAGGTGCTCTCCGATGCCGAGAAGCGCAAGAAGTACGATCGCTATGGGCACGATTGGCAGCACGCCGAGGCAGCCGAGGCAGCCGCCCGCGAGGCGGGGTTTGGCGGCGCCCGCTGGAGCCCGGGCCAGGGCGGCGTGCGTTTCGAGACCGCGGACTTTGACGACGCGGCGTTCGGCGACCTGTTCGGCAACCTGTTCGGCGGGGCCGGTGCGCGTACAGGCTTTCGCGGCCGGCGGATGGCGCAGCGAGGCGAGGACTACGAGCAGCCGGTCGACGTGACGCTGGAGGAGGCGTTCGCCGGCTCGCAGCGCATGCTGCAGGTGCAGGGCGCAGACGGCAAGCTCCGACGGCTCGAGGTGAAGATTCCGGCTGGTGTCGCCGACGGCTCGCGGATTCGCATCGCCGGCGAGGGCGGTCCGGGCGTGGGCGGCGCGCCCAACGGCGACCTGTATCTCGTCGTCACCGTACGACCGCATCCCGGGTTCCGGCGTGAGGGCGACGACCTGCACGTGGACGTGCCGGTGCCGCTACACGTGCTCATGCTCGGCGGCGAGGTTCACGTGCCGACGCTGAAGGGCACGCGGCTGGCGCTGCGCATTCCACCCGAGACTCAGAACGGACGGGTGTTCCGCCTGGCAGGCCAGGGCATGCCGCACCTGCAGGGTGGTGGTCGCGGCGATCTGTTCGCGACCGTGCAGGCCGTGCTGCCGACGAATCTCAGCGAGCGCGAGCGCGAACTGTTCCGCGAGCTGGCGAGCCAGCGTAGCGCTTAGGAGGCCGGCATGAGCAGCGGTGCACAGCACGAGGAGACGGCGTGCTTCGTCATTAGCGTGGCCGCGCGCCTGCTAAACGTACACCCGCAGACGCTGCGCTACTACGAGCGCGCGGGCCTGATCGCGCCGTCGCGCTCGAAGGGCAATATCCGTCTGTACTCGCCCGAGGACATCCAGCGCGCGATGCAGATCAAGCGGCTGATTGAGGACCTGGGCGTGAACCTGGCCGGCGTCGAGGTGATCATTCGGCTCACCGACAAGCTGCGCCACCAGGAGCAGGAGCTACAAGAGCTGCGCCAGCGGCTCGAGGCCGTCGCCAACGAGCCGCGGGCCCGGCGCGCCCCTTGAGCGCCTCCGCCGTTGCCCCGCTGGAGCGGGCGACTCGCTAGCGAGCGGCACGCTCCCTGCGTAGGAGACGTGCCGCTCGCCGGGGCGTAGCGCCTGGGCGCCCAGGTGGCAGCGAGGGAGGTGCGATGAGCGACGTGTCAACCCGGCGGCCAATCCCGCGGCGGGGCGAGGAGGCGTCCGCGCCGGCACCCGCGGCGCGCGAGGACCCAGGTCGTAGACGCCACTGGGAATCGTGGCTGCTGCGGGCGCTCCTTGTCGCCCTGACGATCGGGCAGCTCGCGAGCGGCAACCGCGACGGCGCGACGGTGGCGGGGATGGGCGTCCTCGTCACGCTCATCCCCGTACTCATTACGCACTTTAGCGGCTGGCGCGTGCCGCGGGCGCTGGAGCTGACCTTCGTCTTCGGCATGTTCTTGCAGTACACCTCCGAGTCGCTCAAGCTCTTCGAGATCTTTACCTACTGGGACAAGCTGGTCCATCCCGCCGAGATCTTCCTGGCCACGGGCGTGGCGACCTTCCTGCTGCTCGGCTACCGCGAGTGCCACAGGCTCGACATTCCGGACGGGCTGGCGGCGTTTGGCGCCATGCTGTTTGGGATGGCGCTGGGCGCGAGCTGGGAGCTGGTCGAGTTCGCATTCGATTGGTTCGGCAACGCGAACCTGCAAAAGTCGAACGCCGACACGATGACGGACATCCTGACCAACGACGCGGGCGCAGTCTTCGGCGCACTGTTCGCTTTCTGGCTGTTCCGGCACCACACCGACGCCCGGGCGCGCGAGGAGTGCGGTCGTATCGCCGACTGGCTGACGGGGCGCCTCGCCGAGCTGCTCGGGCGCCACGGTGTCCTGGTCGGCGTGCTGGTGGGCCTGGCCTTCGCGGCGATCATCTTCGCGGGCTGGTACATCGATCGCGGGCCGATCCCCAACCCGCCGGCCGGCATCGGCCACGCCGAGGAGTGGCCCTTCGCGGCGACCGACGCGCCGCCGAGCGACAGCCAGGTGCTGCTCGGCGAGTGGCAGCCGACGGATCAAGGCTACTGCCGTGTCTACAGCGAGCCGCCGCGCCCCGGCAGCGAGAAGATGGGGCTCGTGGCGCTGGAGCCCGACGCGAGCTTCGGCACGAATGGCGGGTTCCGCGTGAGCGGCCGCTACTACCTGCAGCGGCCGCCGCTCGGCGCCGGCACGGCGATGGACGCCGGGCTGGTTTTCGGCCTGCGCGACCCCGGCGACTTCTACGTGCTCGTGGCGAGCGCGATCCATGACACCGTAGCGCTCCACCGCTATCTGCACGGCCACATCCGCTGGGTTCGGGAGGAGCACTACCTGACGCGCGGCGACGAGGCCCACGACTTGAGCGTGACAGTGCAGGGCGACCGGGTGGCCGCGAGCATCGACGGCAAGACGCTGTTCGACGAGCGCGGCATCGTGGACACCGCGGGCGGCATCGGCCTCTGGGCCCGCGTAACTACCCTCGGCTGCTTCAGCGACGTTCAGGTGACGCCCGCCTGACGCTCCGTCGCGCTCCCCCGCGTACTGGCGCCGCTGGCCTCGTCCGCGGTCAGAGTGTACAGTAGCCGGAGCACGCGAGAGGGGCAGGAATGGCGGACTACCGTACCAACGCCGACCTGATTGCCGAGCGGCTGCACGCCGCCGGCGTGCGCCATGCCTTCGGCATCCCGAGCGGCCAGGTACTGGCGATCATCGACGCGATGCGGCGGGTCGGCATCGAGTTTGTGCTGGTGAGCCACGAGGGGGCCGCCGGCTTCATGGCCGACGTGACCGGCCGGGTGAGCGGCGTGCCGGGCGTCGCCGTGGCAACCGTAGGGCCCGGGGCCACGAATTTGACCACCGGGATCGGCAACGCCTGGCTGGATCGGTCGCCGGCGCTCGCCATTACGGGCCAGGTGGCCACGGCGCAGCTGGGCCGCCGGGTGCAGATGCGCCTCGACCACCAGGCGTTGTATCGGCCGCTGACCAAGGCCAGCTTCCAGCTCGCGCCGGACAGCGTAGCCCCCATGATCGACGAGGCGCTCGCCCTCGCCGGGGCCGAGCCGCCCGGGCCGGTTCACCTGGACCTGCCCGAGGACGTGGCCGTGCTCCCCGCGCAGGTCGCGCGGTCAACGGGCGCGTGTTGGCCGCACGCCGCCGAGGCGCCGCCCGTCCGCGACGCCGACCTGGCGCGCGTGGGGGAGCTATTGGCGCGGGCGCGCCGGCCGGTGGCGGCGCTCGGCTTCAGCCTGTATCGCACCCGCGCGCGCGCCGCCCTGCGGCGCTTCCTGGAGGCGCACCACCTGCCCTTCGTCACGACGAACATGGCAAAGGGCGTGGTGCCCGAGGACCACCCGCTGTGGCTCGGCGTCGTCGGGCGGGTGCGCCGCAAGACCATCGAGGACTACCTGGCGCAGGCCGACCTCGTGGTCGGCATCGGCTACGATCCCGTAGAGATCAGCTACGAGGAGTGGCTGCCCCCAATACCGTTCGTCCACGTCGACGCCGAGCCGGCCGACGTCGACGGCTCGGTGCGACTGGAGCACCAGGCGCTCGGCGACCTCGACGACGCCGTCCGCCGCCTGGCCACGCTGCCGCCCACCCGCAACGAGTGGCGCGACGCCGACCTGGCCGCGTTCCGGGCGCACCTCGAGGCCAGTATCCGCGTGCCAGGCGAGGGGTTCCAGCCCTGGCAGGCGCTCGACGTGATGCGCGAGCTGTTTCCGCGCGACGGCGTGCTCGCCTGCGACGTGGGCGCGCACACCCACCTGGTGGCGACCCAGTGGCGCGTCACGGAGCCGGAGACGCTGCTCGTCTCAAACGGTTGGTCGTCGATGGGCTACGCTATCCCGGCCGCGCTGGCCGCCAAGCTGGCTCGGCCCGAGCGCCCCGTGGCGGCGGTGATGGGCGATGGCTGCTTCCTGATGATGGCCGGCGAGATGGCGACGGCCGCGCGGCTCAAGCTGCCCATTCCGTTCGTGGTGCTCAACGATAGCTGGCTCGCGCTGATCAAGGTGAAGCAGGAGCGCAAGCACTACGCTTACAGCGGCGTGGAAGTGACGGAGGCGCCCCACCCGGCCGCGGAGTACTTTGGCGTGCCGGCCCGAGTCGCGCGGACCCCCGAGGAGTTCCGGGCGGCCTTCGCAGCCGCGCTGCGCGCCGACGGGCCGACTGTGGTCGAGGCGCTGGTGCGACCGGAGATCTACTCGACGATCCTCTACGGCTAACGCGCGGGATGGGGTGCCTGGTGGCGCGCCCGGCGGACCCGCCGGCGGCTATGGGTGCCCGGCGCGGCACTAGTGCGGCCCGCGCGGCGGCGCTATCATTCGCCGCACGAGGTGAGAGACGTGGAATACGGCATCTTCCAGCTCCCGACGTTTTATCCCGACCCGGCGGTCGACAGCGCCGCCTTCTACGGCGCGCTCGCGGAGCAGGCGCGCCACGCCGAGGCGCTGGGCTTCGGCAGCTACTGGATCGCGGAGCACCACTTCCACGGCTTCGGCGGCATGATCCCCAGCCCGCAGATCGTCATCCCCGCGCTGGCCGTGCAGACGCGCCGCCTGCGCTTCGGTACGGGCGTGGCGCTGCTGCCGTTCCACAACCCGCTGCGCCTCGCCGAGGACTATGCCACCGTGGACGTGCTGACCGGCGGCCGCTTCGACTTCGGCGTGGGGCTGGGCTTCCAGAAGCTCGAAGCCGACAACCTGGGCGCGCCGCTCGACCGGGCGCGCGAGCGCTTCTACGAACACCTCGACATCATCCTCCGGGCGTGGACCAGCGAGCGGCTGACTTACCACAGCGCCGACTACGACTACGACCAGCTCTACGTGCTGCCCAAGCCGGTGCAACAGCCGCACCCGCCCGTCTGGCTCGCCGCCACCGCCACGCCCGAAAGCTTCCGCTGGGCCGGCGAGCGCGGCTATGGCATGATGACGATCGGTTTCCTGCACGACATCGAGGGCCTGAAGGAGCGGATCGACCTCTACCGCGAGGCTTATCGCGCCGCCGGCCACCCGCCGGCGGGCGAGCGCGTGCTGGGTACGTACCACACGTACGCGGGTGTCAGCGCGGCGGAGGCGCGCGCCGTGGGCCGGCGCGGGCTGGAGTACTACCAGGGCTCGGCGAAGCAGGCCCGCGAGCTAGCGGGGGTCCACGGGAACTACGCGGCCTTCAAGGCGCACGAGCCGGTCATCGAGCGCACGCGCGAGATGCCGTTCGAGGAGATGCAGGCGCGGGGACGGGTGATCGTCGGGGACCCGGCCGCCTGTCGCGAGACCATCGCCCGCCTGCGCGAAGAGCTAGGACTGACGCACCTGCTCTTTCTGTTCGCGCTCGGCGGCCTGGCCAACGACGAGGTACTGCGCTCGATGGACCGCTTTACCGACCAGGTCCTCGGCGCCCTCCCTGTCAGCTAGACATCCGGCCCGGGCTGGCATGTATGTTTGACCTGGTCAAACATACATGCCAGCCCGGTGACTCAGCCTTGTTTCCCTCCCGCTTCCAGATGGGCGCCCCGACGCGCAAATAGCTCGGGGTCCGTGTAGCCCATCAGATCCGGGCGGGCCGTGCCTAGCATCACCTGGAAGTAGACCGGCTCCAGGCTCTCGTTGACATAGCCGTGAATCACCCCGGGCGGGCAGGCGATGCACTCCCAGGGCCCCAGCTTCACGTCGATCCGCCGGCCGCTCTCGTCCTGCACGAATGCCGTCAGGTAGCCCTGCAGCACGAAGAAGATCTCCTCGACTTCGTGAGTGTGCGGAGCGTTGCCCTGGCCGGGCGGCACGTACATGATGCTCAGCGTGAAGGCCCGGGGCGGGATCACGCTCGCATCGCCGTGCTTGCCGGAGCCGCCCGCGCCAATGAAGCGGTGCTGCGCGCGGCGATAGCCCTCGATCTTCGCGTCCTCGAACGCCTGCCAGTCGGCGGTGCGGTCGCGGAAGCGCGCCGTGAAGCGCTCGGCGATCTCGTCCAGGCTGAGCTTGGCAATCTCCGGCGGCATCGGATGCGGATGCACCGTCTGCGTCATCGTGGGTTCTCCTCGTCCAACGTCCGGCGCCCGCGCCTCGCGCCCGGCACTTTACCCTAGCGCCCGCAGGGCACCGGGCGCAAGCCAGGGCCTGGACGGGGCGCGGCTCGGCTGCGGGGGCTGCTCGCGCTGCCCCGGGGTAGTCAGACCGCGCGCTGCTGGACCAGGGCGATGCTGGGGATGACGAGGCTTACGTAGGCGCGGCAGGCGGTGCAGCGGTGGGTGGGGACCGTACGCCCGGGACCGCGCTCGTCCGGGCCGTGCTCGACCGGACAGAGACTGCTCGGCTCGTCACAGACGGGGCAGGTGATCGGCTGCTTGCGCGCGGCCAGCACGCGCTCGGCGTGCCGCGCCAGCCGGTTGCGGTCGTAGGCGAAGCGCGCGCCATCATCGGCCAGCCCGACGATCTCCTCAGGGCCTACGGTGAGGGTGCAGCGGCCGGCGCGGGCACGGTCCAGGGCAGCGCCCACCAGGCGCAGCTCGTGACTGAGCTGTCGGGGGCGCCGATCGGGCGCCGGCCGAGCGCCGCGCGCGCGCCGCTGGCGCTCCGCCTCGGCGGCCAGCGCGTCGCGCGTCCAGGCACGCGGCACGCGCGCGGCGCTGGCTCGGATGCGGGCGCGCGCGGCGGTGAGGTCGATCACCGCGATGTCGCTGCCGGCCGTATCCAGCACGTTGCCCAGCGTGCGCAAGGTTTCCTCGAAAGTGAGGACCGATGCCGGGATTGGCGGGGGGCTCAACGTCTGCACCGTATGTCCCTCCCGGGGCTGGCTTGGGCGGCTGGCCGGAGCAACCCGCGCGACCGAGCGACCGCTCTGGTTGCATTGTCGGCCGGCCATCCGCGAGTGTCAATGCCGACGCGACATCCCAATTCGGATGGCCCGGTCCGGCCGCCACGTGCTGCTCACAGAACCTCCACAAGACATCCACGCTTCCAACGGCGAAAAATCTAGGGGGAACGGATACGCGGACCTAGGATTGAACTGCCCAGGCATTCTGGAGTCAACGGCATGGCGAGGTGTGGCATGGAACGGCTAGGAATCCGGGGCCTGCTAGTCGGCGGGGCGCTGCTCGGCGGCCTGCTCGTGAGCGGGGGGCAGGCGGCCCTGGCGCAATCGGACTGGTGCTTGAGCAGCCCCGGCTACATGAATGGCTGCGAGGAGAACTACTTCAACATGAGCCATGACCCAGCACCCGGCACGGTGATCGTGACGGATCAGTCGCAGCAGCCCTCGCGCCTGGCCAGCACGCCCGACGTGTCGCAGGCGGGTCCCCAGGAGGACGAGCAGCCCGGCGGCCAGGAGTAAGCGCGCCCCACCCAGCGACCGCGCTGATCGGCGTATTGGGCACGCGGTCGCGCTCTATCCTCACGGCGCCGTCAGTCCGACAGCAGTCGTTGTCGGCGCGCGCGGCCTCGCAATTCGCCGCGCGCGCCGACAACGACGAGCCTCCCCTGACAGGTGGCCCCGAAATTCGCGTCGCCCGACGCGATCGGCTGGAATAATAGGCAATAGATGCGCGTAACGCCGGGCCGTGCAGCTTGGGACGGCCCCGCGATGTGGGAGAGTTGTCATGCTCAGGACCATCCCGCGGTTACGGCCCCTCTCGTTGCTGCTAGCCCTGCTGCTCCTGACGAGTCTTCAAGGCACCATTCCCGGCAGCGCGCGTGCGCAGGGCGGCGCCGCGCCGTCCACGCCGCTGGCTGGCGCGGGCGATCCCAATTCGGCCAGCGCGGCCCTTCAGCCGATGCAGGAAGCCTATGGCCTACTACTCCAGCGTTACGCGGTGCCGCTCGACCCCGCGCAGCTCGTCGACGCCGCGCAGACGGCCATGGACGACGCGCTGAGTGACGCGGGCATTGCCGCTCCGCCTCCCGGCTTAGGAGTTCTCGGCGACGACCCCGCGCAAGAATGGATGGCGCTGCGGCAGCGGTTCCAGGCGTTGGTCGCTCAGTACGGCGATCGCGTCTCCCCGCAGACGCTCGCCTACGCCGCCATTGGCGGTATGGCGGACAGCGTGGACGACGCGCATACCCACTTCATTACCCCGGACGCCTACCGTGACGAACAGCAGTGGGAGCAGGGCGAGGTCCGCTACGGGGGCATCGGCGCACGGCTGGAGAGCACCGAGCCGATGATCGTCGAGGTCTTCCCTAATAGCCCAGCGGAGCAGGCCGGCCTGGGACCCGGCGACCTCATCCAGAGCGTGGACGGGCAATCGACCAGCGGCTGGAAGGTCGACGAGGTCGTCGATCACATTCGCGGCCCGGAGGGCACGCCGGTCGTAATCGGGGTGCAGCGGGTTGGAAGCACGCAGACCGAAGAGCTGTCGCTGGTGCGGGCCCAGGTGTCGGCTCCGTTCGTCGAGTCGCGCCGGTTGGCCGGGGACATTGGCTACGTGGCGCTCCGCGGCTTCCCGGAGCCGTCAGTCGTCGGCAAGGTCGAGGACGCTATCCTACAGCTTCAGCAGCAGGGCGTACACGGCATCATCCTGGACCTACGAGGCAACGGCGGCGGCCGGCTCGACGTGGGGACTCGGCTGCTGGGTGATTTCGTGCCCGCCGGGCCGATCTATCAGACGGTCGATCGCCAGGGGCACACCGAGACCGGCACGGTGACGGACGCGCATCAGCTGCTCACCGTACCGCTCGCCGTCCTCATCGACGACGGTACCGCGTCGATGGGCGAGATCTTCGCGGCAGCGATCCAGGAGCACCACGTGGGCACCCTGATTGGTACGACTACGGCCGGAGCGGTCGCGGCGAGCGTGTTCGCGCCCCTGTCCGATGGCTCGGCGCTGCAGCTCAGTATCGAGCGGGTCTACTCTGGGGATGGGGCGCTCCTCGACAAGGTAGGCGTACACCCTGACCAAGACGTCCCCGCCGACCTGACCGCCCTGCGCGCGGGCCACGACGTGCAACTTGATCGGGCCGTCGCCTACCTGCAGAGTCAGGCGGCCGGCGCCGGCGCGCCGTCGTCGGGGCTAGTGCAGCCGTCCCTGGATCGCGCGGCTTAAGCGCGCCTGATCGCTGCCCGATACCAGGCGGTCGCCATCAGCAGCACCGCCGCGCTTGACGGGCGAGGGCCATCCGTCCGGCCGGCTCGGCAAGGTCCAGCGGTAGGATGAACGTCATGGCCAGGGTCGAGCCCGGGGCGAGGACGGCGATCTGGCGCAGCGTGGCCGCGCGTGAGGCACTTGCTGACGCCGTGACTAGCCGGCGCCACGACTAGGTCCTCGCTGAAGCGGGCACGGGCCACGATGGATGCTCGGGAGCGCCTGTGGCTTCTGAGTCCATGTCCGAACGGTGGTGCCAGCCGCCATCTGGGGCAGCCAGCCACGCCCGTCTTATGCACACACAAAGACCGCCAGGAGGCCGTATGGCCTCCTGGCGGTTCTCAGCACCCCTTAGAGGGACTGGCTACTGCCTGGTCGGGCCGGCCGGATTTGAACCGGCGACCACTTGAACCCCATTCAAGTGCGCTACCAGGCTGCGCTACGGCCCGAAATCCCCAGATTGTACCCGTGCGCGCGCGCCGTTGTCAATATACATGCTATTTGAAGTATGCTGTAGTGGCACGGCTGCGCTTGACCGCGGGCGGCGTGGGGTGTTATTTCGTTCTCGGCTTCGATCAAGGCCAAACGCTCGCGCTCGCCCAGGGCGACACCGCGTAGCAGGTCAACTTCATCCACGAGCTGGTCCACGACGCCCGCCACGCGGCCGGCTTTCCCTGCCACTAATATTAGCCCGTCTGACAGCTGCCGCCTGCGCTCCGCGCCAGCGCCCGCAGGGGGAGACTTGGTGAACCCGGCCACAGTTCGCGCTCGGTTTCCCGGTCGACCAGTCCGAGGCGGACATCTCTGGCGGCCGCCGCGATGGTAACATGATCTTCGAGACGTGGCCGGGCCGCGCCCGCGGGGCAGACGACAATCATGACCGACGGCGGGATCGACGACCTCTACCGCGCGATCATCCTCGACCACTACCAGCGTCCGCGCAATCACGGCCGGCTCGACGCGCCGAGTGTAGCCGCCCGGGGCTCGAACCCCCTGTGCGGCGACGAGGTCGAGGTGGCGCTGCGCATCACCGGCGAGCGCATTACCGACGTGGCGTTCCAGGGCCGCGGCTGCTCGATCAGTCAAGCCTCGGCCTCGTTGATGACGGAGAGCGTCAAGGGCAAGACGCTCACCGAGGCGATAGGGCTGCTCGGTCAGTTTAGGCTGCTAATTACCGAGCCAGATGGACCCGAAGCGCCCCCGGATGGGCTAGGCGACCTTGGCGCGCTACACGGCGTGCGGCGGTACCCGGTCCGCGTCAGATGCGCGCTGCTCGCCTGGAACGTCCTGAAGGAGGGCCTCGACCGGTACACCGGCGGCGAGGAGCGCCGCGGCCCCGGCGATCGACGGCGCGCTCTCGGCCCTGGCGACGCGGTTTGACGAGGCGGAACAGGACGACTTGTAGATGCTGGCGATCATTGTCACCCGCGGCACGTTCAACAACCTCATACAGGTGGCGACGCTGATCCGTACGGCGGCTGGCGATGGCACGCCAGTGCGTGTGCTGTTCCGCGATGCGGCGCTGCTTGCCATGCGGGCCGATCGCATCGGCGCGTTAAGGTTCTCGCCTGAGTTTGCGGGCCGCGAGGTCGAGACACTGGACTTGCTGCGCGCTGCCGACTTCGAAGACCTCCAGAGTTTTCTCCGCGACGCCAAGGAGCACGGCGACGACGTACGCTACTATGCCTGTACCTCGTCGCTGTACTACTGCAACACTCAGGTCGAGGACCTCATCCCGGAGATCGACGGGCCACGCCCCCTCGCCGCCTTCCTCACCGAGGACGTTCGCGCCGCCGCGACCGTCCTTACGTTCTAGCGCCACCTTGCCGTCGAGCCGTCGGGCCATGTCTGGCGAATCGCCGGGAGAGGACAGCCTCGCTTTCGGTCCGGCAGCGTGACTGAATGCTAGACTGAGGCATGCGGCCGGCGATCAATGTGGAAGGGCTCTCCAAGCGGTTCGGCCGCACTTGGGCTGTGCGCGACGTCTCCTTCGCGGTCCAGCCGGGCGAGATCGTCGGGCTGCTCGGCCCCAATGGCGCCGGCAAGACCACGACCATCCAGATGCTGCTCGGCATCATCACGCCCACCGCGGGCCGCATCGAGATCCTGGGTCGCGACCTGCACCGCGACCGTACAGCGGTGCTGCAGCAGCTAAATTTCTCGTCGGCCTACGTCGCACTGCCGCCACGCCTGACGGTGTGGCAGAACCTAGAGATCTACGCGCGGCTATACAGCGTGCCGGACCGCCGGGCGCGTATCGCCGAACTGCTCACCTACTTCGGAGTGGCCCACCTGCGCCAACGCCCCGTGGGCACGCTCAGCTCCGGCGAGACGGCTCGCGTGAACCTCTGCAAGGCGCTGCTCAACCGGCCGCGCGTGCTACTGCTGGACGAGCCGACGGCTAGCCTGGACCCCGACGCCGCGGACCGCGCCCGCACCAGCTTCAAGGAGATCCGCGCCGAGGGCGACATCACGCTGCTCTACACCTCGCACAACATGGCCGAGGTGGAGGACCTGTGCGACCGCGTCGTCTTCATCCACGAGGGGACCGTGCTGGCCGAGGGGACGCCGCTCGCGGTGACGCGCCAAATCCTTGGCGCCGGCGTCGAGGAGCCGTCGCTGGAAGAGGTGTTCATCAAGGTGGCGCGCGAGCGACGGCCGCGGACGCTCGCCGGCGAGCGCCCGGGGGACGACTGATGTGGCGGCCACGAATGCGCGATGCGGCAGCCACGAACCTCCAGGAGCGGGCGGCGGCCGCCACTGGCGTACGAACACCGGGCCGCGGTGCGGCGTGCCGGCATCCGGATGAGCGTAGGCGGCCATGAATCCGGGCCGGGTGTACGCGATCGTCCTTCGGTATCTCTACGGCATCCCGCACGACGTGCCGCGCCTGTTCGACATCTTCTTCTGGCCGCTCGTGGACCTGTTCGTGTGGGGCTTCCTGACCGTGTACCTGGCGCAGGCGCGCGGTGGGGCCTACGTGGCGCTGTCGTGGCTCATTGGGGGCATCATCTTCTGGACGCTGCTGTACCGGGCATCGCAGGACGTGGCGGTGCAGCTTCTGGAAGACATCTGGGCGCGCAATTTCCTCAACCTGTTCGCCTCACCGCTGCGGCTGTCAGAGTTTATCGCAGCGCTGCTGATCGTCACCCTGCTGAAAGTGCTCGTTACCTTCGCGATCATCGCCGCGATCGCCTACGGGGCCTATGCCTTCGACATCTTCGCGCTGGGGCTGTACCTGCTGCCCTTCCTCGGCGTGCTGTTCGTGTTCGGCTGGGCGCTAGGGCTGGCCGTGGCGGCCCTCATCGTGCGCTACGGCTCGCGCGTGCAGATCTTTGCGTGGGGGGCGGCCTTCTTGATCCAGCCGATCTCGGCGGTGTTCTACCCGGTAGACATTCTCCCCGCGGCTCTCATCCCGCTAGCCCGCGCCAACCCGGCCACCTACGTCTTCGAGGGCATGCGCGCCGTCTTGCTGGAAGGCAGCTTTCCCGGCGATCAGTGGCTGCTGGCGCTGCTCTTGTCGGCCATCACGCTTGCGCTCAGCGTGTGGCTATTTGCGGTGCTGTTCGACCAGGCGCGCGCGCGGGGGATGCTCGCCCGGCTGGACTAGCGGGCGGCGAGGGCGCCCGCGAAGCCGGGCGCGACCCGGTTGGTGAACAGGTCGAGCGAACGGAGGACCTGATCGCCGCTGAGGTTGCCCCACGCGAAGCAGCCGCCGAAGTAGTTGGCGCCGGTGGCGGCCAGGAAGGCGGCCAGTCGGTCCCGCACGGTGGCGGGGGAGCCGGCGAAGAGGACGCCGCGCTCCAGGCAGTCGTCGAAGTTGGCCAGGTTATCGGTGAAGCTCTTGATGCCGTGCAGCTCCCAGAGGAAAGTGAAGCTGTGGCGAAAGCGGGCCAGTGCCTCGCGGGCCACGCGGTGCGCCTCGGCGTCGGTCTCCGCCACATAGACCTTCCGCACCACGCCGTAGACCGGCCGGGCAACGTGGGCATTGACGCGCGCGGCATTGGCCGCGGCACGGGGTAGGTGCTCGCGGTAGAGATCGAGGCGGCGGCGGACCTCGGCCGGGGTGGGGGTATTGAAGCTAAGCAGCGTCTGGTAGCCGTTCTCGGCCACCCAGGGGATCGTGTCGGGGTTGCTGGTGGGGTACCAGAGGGGCGGATACGGGCGCTGGTAGGGGCGCAGCTCCAGCCGCGCGTCGCGTAGCGTGTAGTACTCGCCGTCGGCGCTGACTTGACCCTCGGTGAGCGCCGTGAGGAAGATCTTCAGGCCCTCGGCGTACATGTCGCGGGTCTGCGCGACGTCGACGCCGAGCATCTCCAGCTCCCAGGGGCTAGAGCCGCGCCCGATGCCTAGCTCCAGGCGGCCGCGGCTGAGCTGGTCGAGCATGCAGACCTCTTCGGCCAGGCGCATGGGGTTGTAGAGCGGCAGGATGTAGACGAGCGGGCCGAAGCGCAGGCGGCTGGTGCGCTGCGCGACGGCGCCCAGGAAGACGCTCGGCGATGGGGCCATGCCGAGCGGGGTGCCGTGGTGCTCGGCGACGTGGTAGCACCAGTAGCCGGCGCGGTCGGCGTACTCGGCCATGCGCAGGCGCTGCTCATAGCTCGTGGCAAGGTCGTCGTCGCCGCGATCGACCCAGTCGAAGAGGCCGAACACCACGTTGTCGTTTGCGAGTGCCATGCTCACCTTCTCTTTGGCGCGGCGGCGGCCAGGAAACCCGTCCCTCCGTCACGGACGAATGGGTCAGACGGCGTGTGCACCGACCTTACTGGCTGAAGACGACGGTCTTGTTGTGGTAGACGAGCACGCGGTCCTCCAGGTGCAGGCGGACGGCGCGAGCGAGGGTCAGCTTCTCCACGTCGCGGCCCTTGCGGATCAGGTCGGCGACCTCGTCGGCGTGCGTCGTACGCACGACTTCCTGCTCGATAATGGGGCCTGCATCTAGCTCCTCGGTGGCGTAGTGGGCCGTGGCGCCGATCAGCTTCACGCCGCGCTGATGGGCCTGGTGGTACGGCCGCTCGCCGGGGAAGCTGGGCAAGAAGCCGTGGTGGATGTTGATGACCGGGCAGCCCACCTCGCGCAAGAAGTTGGCCGACAGGATCTGCATGTAGCGCGCGAGCACCACCAGGTCGACGCCGTAGGCGCGCAGCAACGCCAGCATCTGCGCCTCCTGGGCCGGGCGGGTGTCGCGGTTGACGGGCAGGTGGTGGAACGGCACGCCGAAGGTGGCGGCGACGAGCGCCGCGTCGGGGTGGTTCGAGATGACGCAGGTGAAGACCGTGTTCAGCTCGCCGGCGCGCTGCCGCAGGACGAGGTCGTACAGGCAGTGGTCCTGCTTGGAGACGAGGATGGCGGTGCGCTTGACCTGCTCGGCGTAGACAAGGCGCCAGGCCATGCCGAGCGCCTCGCACAGCTCGGCGATGCGGGCCTCGAGGCCGGGGCGGTCGACGGCGGCGGCGTCCAGCTCGAACTGGATGCGCTGGAAGAAGTGCTGCGCGGGCCGGTCGAGGTGGTGGTCGGCGTGGATGACGTTGGCGCCCAGCTCGTAGAGGAGCTGGGTCGTGCGCGCCACCAGGCCGCGCTGGTCGGGGCCCGCAAGCAGGAGCGTCGCCGCCGTGGTCACACCCGGTCTCCCTTCGTCGGCTGGTGGGCGCCTGGATCGTCGCGGGTCGCGCGCCGGGCGGCGGGGGGCGAGCCCCCGCCCTACCCCCGGTTCGCCGAATTGGCTCGCGGTAGCGCTGCCGGCCGGGCGGCAAGGGACGCGCCCCTGCCCTACGTTTCCATCGACCGCCTGCCCTGACCGGGGGGCGAGTCGCCACGCTGCTGCCCCCTACTGGCCGGTTAGCTCGCGGCGCACGATCGCGGCGCCGGCGGCCAGCGCGTGCAGCTTCTGGTAGCCGACCCAGCGCGCCTGCCGCCGCAGGCCGCAGTCGGGGTTCAAGTAGAGCCTGTCGGCCGGGACGTACTTGAGCGCCTGGCGGATCAGCGCCGCGACCTCCTCGGGCGTCTCTACGTACCAGTTTCGCACGTCGATCACGCCAGCTCCCAGCTCGCGGTCGCCGCCCAGCTCGGGCCACAGCTCGATCTCGGCCATCAGGCGGTTGGCGAACTCCAGCACGAGATGGTCGGCGCGGGCGTCGCGCAGGGCGGGGACGTAGGGCGCGTAGGTGCGCGGCGCGTAAGGCATCTTGCGGTAGGTGCCGAAGCAGATGTGCAGGGCCAGCTTAGCCTGCACGCCTTCGACGGCCTGGTTAAAGAGGGCCACCATGTCGGCGGGCGGCGTCGGCGCCACGTCTACGCCGGAGATGGCCGGCTCGTCGATCTGAATGAAGGTGGCGCCCGCAGCGACGAGGCGGCGCAGCTCGGCGTTGATGGCCGGCACGAAGGCCTCGGCTAGCTCGCGGCGGCTGCGGTAGCCCTCGACGGGGCGGATGTAGGCGGTGAGCGCGTAGGGGCCGGGGCAGGTGACTTTGATCGGCTTCGCGGTGTGGGCCTTCAGGTACTCGAACTCCTCGACGATGCCCATGCCGAGCGGCACCTCGACGCGGCCGGTCGTCTCTAGCACCGGCTCCATGTCGAGGCCGACCTCGCCGACCTTGCGGAGCGGCCCGACGTTGCGGAGGTTCGTGATGCGGCCGGCGAAGGTGGCGAGGAAGCCCTCGCGGCGCATCTCGCCGTCGGTGATGACGTCAATGCCGGCGCGCGTCTGGTCGAGGATGGCGATCTCGACCGCGTCGTCGAGCGCTTCCTGCGTATCGATCGGGCCGTAGGCGCCGCGGGCGATCTCGGCTTTGGCCGTGTGCAGCCAGGACGGGCGGCCGTGGGCGCCGACGACGGTCGTGGGCAGCAGCGGGAGGGTGGCGTCGCGGCTCATGCCTGCTTCTCCTGCAGCCCGCGCAGCACCGTCTCGGGCTGGATGGGGATCGCGTAGATGGGCACGCCAGTCGCGTCGCGCACGGCGTTGGCGATGGCGCCGGCCACGGGCACGAACGGCTCCTCGCCGATCGACTTGCCGCCGAAGGGGGCAGGACCCGCAGGTGACTGGACGTGCACGGTGATTAGCTCCGGGATATCGGCGGCGGTGGGGAGCTTGTAGTCGCCGAGGTTGGCGGCGACCACACGGCCGTCCTCGATCGGCGAGCCCTCCATGAGGGCGCTACCGACGCCCTGGACCACGCCGCCGTCGATCTGGCCCTGGTAGCCGAGAGGGTTCAGGATGGTGCCGACATCGTGGGCGCTGGCGATGCGCCGCACGTGGACCTGGCCCGTCTCGGGGTCGACCTCGACCTCGGCCGCCTGGGCGACGAAGGAGACGATCTGCGGCACCTGGCCCTTGTAGACGCCGCGGGCGCGCAGCGGCTCGCCGCGCGCCTCGGCGTCGCGGGCGAGCGTCGCCAGGTCGACGGCCTGGCCGTTGGCGCGGGCGACGCCGTCGGCGATCTCGACGCGCTCGGGCGCGACGCCGAAGCGGGCCGCGGCGACCTCGTTCAGGCGGGCGCGCAGCACCTGGGCGGCGTCGAGCGCGGCGCGGCCGGTGATGTGAGTCGTCTTGCTGCCGCCCGTGCCCGGGTCGATCGGCGAGTGGGCGGTGTCCTGGGCGCCCACCTCGATGCTGCCGAGCGGCACGCCCACGACCTCGGCGACGATCTGCTGGAGAAGCGTGTAGATGCCGGTGCCGGTGTCGGGGACGCCGGTGTGGACGCGCGTGCGGCCGTCGGCGCCGAGCGCTAGCTCGACGTGGGACTCGCCGCCGCCGATGCCGCGCTCGGAGAGCGCGAGGCCGCGGCCGACGAGCCGGCCCGGCACGGTGGGCGGCGGCTTCGGCGCGCTCCAGCCGATCGCCGCGGCGGCGCGCTCCAGCACCTCGCGCGCCTGGATGTCCTGCCACGTCACGTCGACGACGGGCTTCTCGCCCTCCAGCAGCACGTTCTTGAGGCGGAACGCCAGCGGGTCCATGCCGAGGGCCGCAGCCACGAGGTCCATGTGGGCCTCGACGGCGAAGATGACCTGCGGCTGGCCGGGGGCGCGCATGTAGCCGCAGGGCACCTGGTTGGTGTAGACGGCCAGGCCCTCGACGCGGGCGTTAGGGATGCGGTAGGTGCCGCCGAGCTTGAAGACGCCGTTCAGCATACCGTTGGGCGCGATGTTGTGCGCGGCGTAAGCGCCGCGGTTGTAGATCACCAGGCCGTCGCGGGCGACGAGCGTGCCGTCGCGCTTGACGCCAGTCTTGAGCTTGATCGTGGCGGGGTGGCGGGGGTTGGCGCTGGTTAGCTCTTCAGTGTAGTTGAGGACCATCGCCACGGGGCGGCCGCTGGCGCGGGCGAGGAAGTAGGCGACGGGCGCGTTGCCGAGGCTGCCCTTGCCGCCGAAGTCGCCGCCCACTGGGACGTGGTGGAGCACCACGCCCTCGTGGGGCAGGTCGAGCGCGTCGGCCAGCATGTCGCGCGCGCGGAAGGGTGTCTTGTTGGACATCCAGACCTGGGCCGAGCCGTCGCCCTCGATGGCGACGACGCACGCTTGCGGCTCGATGTAGCCCTGGTGCACGAGGGCGGTGTGGAAGGTGTGTTCGATCACGAGATCGGACGCGGCGAAGCCGGCCGCGAGGTCGCCGCGCTCGTGGACGTAGCGGGCGTGGAGGTTGGGCACGTCGGGGAGGTCCCAGGTGAGGCCGGCGTAGCCGCGGAGGTCGGGATGGAGGACGGGCGCGCCGGGCTGCATGGCCGCCTCGGCATCGAACACGGCGGGCAGCTCGTCGTACTCGACGCGGACGAGGGCCAGGGCCTCGTCGGCCGTGTCCTCGTCGTCGGCGGCAACGGCGACGACACGCTCGCCGACGAAGCGCACGCGGTCGCGGGCGAGCGGCGGCATGTCCTGGATCTTGAGGCCGACGAGCACGCGGGGCAGGTCGGCGCCGGTGAGGACGGCGTGGACGCCGGGCAGGCGGCGGGCGGCGCTGGTGTCGATATGGAGGATACGGGCGTGGGGCAGGGGGCTGTGGAGGCACTTGCCCCAGAGCTGGCCCGGCCGGACCACGTCGGCGGCGTAGCGCGCCTGGCCCGTGACCTTCGTTTCGCCCTCGATGCGCCCGAGCGGGCGCCCGACCACGTGTAGCTGTGCGACCACGGCTGCCTCCTCGTCTCGCGCGCTGGCCGGCCGGGAGTATAGCAGGCCGGGAGACCTAACCCCCCCGCCCCCCCTTCCCTTCGAAGGAAGGGGGGAGAACGCCAGGGAAGGCGGAGCCGGAAGGACCCGTCGGCTTCCCGCGGCGGGCGGGGTGAGGAACTGGGCTCGCTTGCGTGAGGGTCGGGTGGCGGCGGCGACGGCGTGTTGCGAATTGGCCGAGGAACGGTCAAACGATGCTCTCCTGGGCCCTGGAATTTGGGTTGAGGGTAAGCGCGGCCGGCTCGCGGGCCGGTGCGGGCGCACGAGGGGTGGCGGGCGGCGGCCGCGTGCCCGGCGGGTCGGGCGGGCACGCGGCGCGCGGGACGCGGGGGCGCGAGCGCGATCGGGCGCGCCCCCACGTCGGGCTGGGCGCGGGTAGCGGAGGCCGTCATCCGCCGGCGCGGTCTCGCGGGCACCGGATGGTCCCGGCGGGGACGTCAGGCCGCCGGGCGGTCCCTGAGAGCAGGCGCTTCCATAGGTCTACGACTAGCCACGGCCTGGCGGGTCGGCGGGGGTGCCCTCCGCAGCAGGTAGCCGCCGTTGGGGAGAGGCCGCGGCCGGTGGGAGCGCGGCGGCCCGGCCTGGGAGGGCCGCACGCGCTCGGGTGGCTCGCTGGGTCCAGGCCGGTTGTTGGGCGGTGGCACCTCCGACGCTAGGGTGGGTGCAGGGAGCTCTATATGGATAGGCGAATTCGGGAGGGCTGGCGTCCGGGTGGGGCGCGGGACCGATATCCGTTGCTGTTAGGGGTAACTTGTCGCCACAGGAAGGAATGCCTGTAGCGTTCAGGCGCGCGTTGAGGCAGGAGGTTGCGGGACGAGCGGCGAGGCGGTATACCACGGTCTATGAGGCTGGCCGACCAGCTCCTGCCGTCAGAGATTTGGGCCGCGACCTCGGCCGCCGCCCGGGCGCTACTCGTCGCTCCACGAGCCCGCGGCCACGAGCTGGAAGCCGAGCTGGGCCAGAACGCCGCGAATTCCCCGTGCCCCCCCTCGACGGACCCACCCCACGCTCCACCACGGTGGAAAGCGCCAGCCAGGGGACGGAAACGTGGCGGCCAGCCGGGCCAGCGAGGGGGCCATCGTGCGCTGCGGCCGGTCAAGCAGGTGGATGAGGTCGTGGGGGTCGTCTCCGAGCGCTGACGGCAGGCTGGGCAGCCGTTTCCGCTCGCCCCTCGGCGCAGTCGAGCGCGAGCGCGGCGCCAGCAAGCGGCACGAGATAGAGCCGACCAGTGACCGGAATAACGGGTGGACATATGGATCCAGATCTGCTCGCGCAAGAGAAGCAAGCGATAGTCGATAAGTACGGCGGATGGGTCCAAGGCAGATTGCACTTAGGGGGCGGCGTCTACACCCGTGACGAGCCTAACCCTGATCTGGAGGTCAATCTGCGGCGCATCGTGCAGATCATCGCGGATGCAGCTAACAAGCCATTCGATCAGTTGCGCATCATTGATTTCGGCTGTTTGGAGGGGCTTGAGTCTATAGAGCTAGCCCATCAGGGCGCGGCGGTGGTAGGCATCGAGGGGAGAGAACGCAACGTTGTCAAGGCGGAATTCGCGAAACGCGCGCTCTCTCTGAGTCGCGCCGAATTTCACCTGGAGGACGTGCGCAATGTGACGAGAGCGCGCTATGGTGAGTTCGACGTTGTGCTGTGCATGGGAATACTGTATCATCTCGATGCACCTGATGTCTTCGAGTTTCTAGAGCAGGTCGCAGACATGTGTTCTCATTTTGCCATCATCGATACGCATTTTAGCTTTGTAGGCGACGAAGTTCGCACGTACAACGGCCGGCGCTATTATGGCGCGTCATATCAGGAACATCCCCCCTCGGATTCAAGGGAGCAGCGTCTCGCACGCGCGTGGGCCTCCCTCGATAACCCGAGGAGCTTTTGGTTTACCCGCCCGTCGCTCTTCAACGTACTCGCTCACGTCGGATTCACTAGCGTACTAGAGTGTTACATTCCCGCGCACGTCAACCAGTTCAATGATCGCACTACGCTCCTTGCCTTCAAAGGGAAGCGCCAGGCACTGCGGGCGTTTCCGGTCACTGATGCCGTGGAATCAGAAGACTGGCCCGAGCGTCGGCCCAGGCGCCTCTCTCGCCTGCAAATTCAGCGCCGCAGGCGGCGCTGGTCGCATCGGCTGGTCCGCGCGCTGAGCGGCGACCGGCAGCGGTGGCCTTATCGGCTGGCCCGGACGGTGCTTCCCCCGCCGGCACGGAAGGCGATCCGAGAGCACTTTATGAGCTAATGCCGAATCCGGCGATAGCGTTCCGGCAGGCCCCCCAACACCCCAACTCTGGGGGCGCCACAACCCGTCCGGCCCCGGCATTCGCGAATGCCGGGGCCGGACGGAATGTGCTCCCCAATTGGGGGCGGGGGCTGCTAGTCGCGCTCGACGATCATGGCGAAGCCCTGGCCGCCACCGATGCAGAGGGTGGCGAGACCGCGGTGGGCGGCGCGGCGCTGGAGCGCGTAGAGCAGGGTGACGAGGATGCGGGCGCCGCTGGCGCCGATGGGGTGGCCGAGGGCGATGGCGCCACCGTGGACGTTCAGGCGCTCGGGGTCGAGGCCGAGGTCGTGGGCGACGGCGAGGGATTGGGCGGCGAAGGCCTCGTTGACCTCGTAGAGGTCGACGTCGGCGAGCGTGAGGCCGGCGCGGTCGAGGGCGCGGCGGGTGGCGGGGATGGGGCCGAGGCCCATGACGCGTGGCTCGACGCCCGCGGCGGCGTAGGCGCGGATGGTGGCGAGAGGACGGAGGCCGAGGTCGCGGGCCTTGCGGGCGGAGGTGACGACGAGCGCGGCGGCGCCGTCGTTGATGCCGGAGGCGTTGCCGGCGGTGACGGTGCCCTCGCCGAGGAAGGCGGGGCGCAGGGCGGCGAGGCGTTCGGCGGTGGTGCCGGGACGCGGGTGCTCGTCGCGGGTGACGAGCCGGGTCTCGCCGCGGCCGGCGGGCACGGGGACGGGGGCGATCTCGGGGTCGAAGGCGCCGCTCTCGACGGCGCGGGCGGCGCGGGCCTGGCTCTCGGCGGCGAAGCGGTCCTGCTGGTCGCGGCCGATGGCGTAGTCGCGGGCGACGTTCTCGGCAGTGATGCCCATGTGGCAGTCGCTGAGGGCGCACCAGAGGCCGTCGTGGATCATGCTGTCGACGAGCTTGCCGTCGCCCATGCGGTAGCCGTAGCGGGCCTTTTCCAAGAGGTAGGGCGCGCGGGTCATGTTCTCCATGCCGCCGGCGACGACGATCTCGGCGTCGCCGAGGCAGATGGCCTGGGCGGCGAGCGCGACGGCCTTGAGGCCGGAGCCGCAGATCTTGTTGATGGTCATAGCGGGCACGGTGACAGGCAGGTCGGCGGCGAGCGCGGCCTGGCGGGCGGGGTTCATGCCGACGCCGGCCTGCAGGACGTTGCCCAAGATGACCTCGTCCACGCTGTCGGGGGCGACGCCGGCGCGCTCGAGCGCGGCGCGCATGGCGATGGCGCCGAGCTGAGGGGCGGGCACGTCGGCGAACGCGCCGCCGAAGGTGCCGATGGGCGTGCGCGCCGCCCCGACGATCACTACGTCTTCCATGCGTGCCTCCCGCTCTGCTGGCCCGTGCCTCGCGCCGGTCGCTCTACGCTGATTGTAGCAGTGGGCCGGCACCGGCTGGGGGCGCGGGAGGGGCGCAGGGCCGGGGGCGCGGCGCGGGGCCTGGGCGAGCGGCCGGGCGGGGGCCGGGCAGGGCGCGGCAAGCAGCGCCCATGCCTCTAGAGCGGTTGCCACAGCGCCTGAGCCATCCCGGCTGCCGGGCGGCAGGGGACGAGTCCCTGCCCTCCGCTCGCCATGGCTCAAAAGCGGCAAATACCACTGTCGATGCTGGTCCGGCGACCTGGCCGGTGGGGGCGCTAACGGAAGAGGTCGGTTTCGGGGGGGCGGACGAGGTCGCGGGCGGCGCCGGCGCCGAGGAGGTGCGCGAGGCCGCGGACGACGGCGACGGGGACGGCGTCGGTCTTGCCCATGACGAGCTCGGCGGCGGCGGCGATCTCGTCGGCGGCGGCGAGCTGGGTGACGCGGAGGTCGTAGCCGTAGGCGTCGCGCTGGCCGACGTAGCTGACGAGCGGCTGGAGGCCGGCGACGCCGATGGCCACGTTCGTCTGGCCCATGCGCCAGACGCGCCCGAAGGTGTCGCTGATGACGACGCCGACGACGGCACCGAGGCGGGCAAGGAGGCCCTGGCGGATGCGCTCGGCGGAGGCGTCGGGGTCGACGGGCAGGAGCGCGAGCACGTGCTCGCCGGGGACGTTGGAGGCGTCGACGCCGGCGTTGGCGCAGACGTAGCCGTGGTGGGTCTCGCTGATGAGGACGCCGCGGTCCATCTTGACGATGCGCCGGCTCTCGCGCAAGACGACCTCGACGTGGCGGGCGTCCTTGCCGTGGGCATCGGCGAGCTGGCGGGCGAAGGGCGACGGCTCGACGGTGGCGAGGTCGACCAGGCGGCCCTCGGCCTTGGAGACGATCTTCTGCGTGACGACGACCACGTCGCCGCTGGCGAGGCCGCCAGCCACGCCGGCGGCGTCGGCGATGAGCGCGGCCACGTCGTCGCCGGCGCGCACCTCGCCGATGCCGCGCAGGCCCCATAGGCGTAGCTCGGCCGGCGCCGCGCCGGGCGCCGCGGGGGCGGGCGGCTCGCCGGGGGCAGGGGTGGCGTCGGGCGCTACCGTAGGGCCTCCTCGAGGCGCGCGGGGTCGAGGCCCACGATCAGCTCGTCGCCCACGGTGACGAGGGGGCGGCGAATGAGGGTGGGGTTCTCGACCATCAGGCGCAGCTTCGCCTCGTCGTCGAGGTGCTGGTCGGCGAGGCCGAGCTTCTTGTAGGTGGGGCTGCGGGTGGCGAAGACGTCGCCAACGGGCCGGCCGCGCAGGAGGCCCCGCAGCTCGTCGGCGGAGAGTGGCTCCTTGAACAGCTCGCGCTCGCGGTGGGGAACGCCCTTCTGCGAAAGCAACTCTTTCGCCTTGCGGCAGGTGCTTCAGGTCTTGCGCCAGTAGAGGGTGACGTCGCCCTGGGGCATGGTGCCTCCCATGCGGGGGTGTAAGTGGGGGCCGGCGCCCCGTCCCCCTGGAGTATAGAAGAGGAGCGGTAGTTGGGGGGACACCCCCACACCCCCGGAAAGAGGAAGAGGAGGGGTAGGTGGGGGGACACCCCCCAGGCCCCCCGGCAGGGTGTGGCGCGGAATACTGCGAGCGCCACTGC
>JAJPHF010000107.1 GCA_021325365.1 Pseudomonadota bacterium | reverse complement strand
GGACCGCGCTGGCGGAGAGTGACCACCGCGCCGCGCGCGGCGCGCTCCCGGCCCGCCCGACCCGCCGGGCCGGGAGCCGCCACCCTCCCGCTCGCGCGCCCCACCGGAGCGCGCGCCGGTTTCGCTTACCCCCAACGCGAAATCTCATCATCCGGAGAGCATCGTTTGATCGTTCCTCGGCAAATCATCATGGGCGCGCGCCGTCCCCCACGCCGGTTTCAGGCCGACCGCGCCTCCCGGCCGGCGCGGTGGCCGCGGACGCCCATGCCGTGTACACTGCCGGGCGAGCAGGAGGGCCGGGCGCCGCCGCAGGGTTGGGGCGCGCGGCGACGAGGAGGGGCGATGGCGGACGGAGGCTTGCAGGCGGGCGTGCGCGCCATCGGCGCGGCGGTGCGGCGCGAGGCGGGCGCGATCGCCGCGCACATGCGCGGCCAGGACGCGGCCGCCTGGGACGCGCCCAGCTGGTGCGAGGGCTGGTCGCTGCGCGACGTGACCTCGCACCTGACCGAGGGCACCGAGCGGTTCTACTTGCAGACGCGGGCCGGCCTCGACGGCCAGCCCGTCCCGGAGTTCAGCCCCGAAGAGCGCAACGCGCGGCGGGCTCAGGTCAAGGCCATGCCGCCCGCCGAGATGCTCGCCGAGCTGGAGCGGCGCAACCAAGTGTTCTTCGACGACCTGGAGGCCCGCGAGGACGCGGCGCTCGGCCGCCCCGCCGTGCCGCTCGGGCCGGGCCGCACGCTCACGGGCGCGCAGATCGCCGCGCTGCGCCTGAACGAGCTGCTGCTGCACCACTGGGACCTGCTGGCGCCTACACGGCCGGACGCGCGGCTCGACCCGGAGAGCGCGGCGCTCGTCGCCGACTACGTGTTGGGCAACGCGGCGCGCATGGCGAAGGCCGACGCGCTGCAAGGGCTCGACACCACCTTTCGCTGCGAGACGAGCGGGCCGGGCGGCGGTCCCATCACGATCGCCTGCCGCAACGGCCAGTGCGAGGTGACGCGCGGCGCCGCCGGCCAGGCCGACGTGACGCTCCGCCTGCCGCTGGAGACGCTGCTCCGCTTCGTCTGGGGCCGCGTGGCCCTCGAGCAAGCGCTCGCCGACGGCACGATCCAGGCCAGCGGCGACCGTGACCAGGTGCTCGCCCTCGGCCGAGCGTTCGGGAATCGGTAGTGGTCAGCGATCAGCTATCAGCCGTCAGCAGGCGAGGCGCCGAGCTGCTGATAGCTGATCGCTGACGGCTGACAGCGCGTGAGGAGCTACGCATGATTACGCTAGATGGACGCGCGGTGGGCACGGTGCCGGAGGCGGTGCCGGCGGCCGAGGCGATTCTCGACGTGCTGCGCTTGAACGGCATCAGCACGATCTTCTCGTCGCCGGGCTCGGAGTGGCCCGCGATCTGGGACGCGCTGGCGCGGCCCCCGCGCGAGGGCGAGCGGCCACTGCGCTACCTGAACACGCGCCACGAGAGTCTGACCGTGGCGGCGGCGGCCGGCTATCACAAGGCGACCGGCGAGCTGCCGGCCGTGTTCCTGCACAGCTCGGTCGGCCCGCTTCAGGGCGCCATGCCAATCCAGATGGCCGACCGCGAGCAGACGCCGCTCGTGATCTTCTCCGGCGATAGCGTCACCTGGGGCGAGCGCGACGGCCTCGATCCGGGCGGCCAGTGGCTGCGCTCGCTGGCCGAGCGGGGCGGCGCGGCCCGGCTGATGACGCCGCTGGTCCGCTGGTCGGACATGGTGCCCAGCCAGGAGGCCCTGCCCGGCATGGTCGAGCAGGCGTGCCGCGTGGCGCTCGCGCCGCCGCGCGGGCCGGCCTACCTCTCGATCCCCATGGAGCGCATGATGGGCACGGTGCCGGGCCGGCTGCTGCCGCGCACGCCCGTGTCGCGCCCCCGCCTGCTGCCCGATCCGTCCGTGCTCGACGCGATGGCCGAGGCGCTGGCCGGCGCGCGGGCGCCAGTGATCTTCGCCGAGGAGGCGGGGCGCGATCCCGCCAACGTCGCGCGGCTGGTGGCGCTCGCCGAGCTGCTCGGCGCCCCGGTGTCCGAGGCCCAGACGATGGGCTATACCAATTTCCCCGCCGACCACCCGCTGCACCTGGGCTACGGCGCGCGGCCGCTGCTGCGCGAGGCCGACGTCGTCTTCCTCTGCGCCGCGCGCGGCTCGTGGCACCCCGCCTCGCGCGGGCCAGACCCCGACGCGACGATCCTGCTGGCCGACGAGAACCCTGAGAAGCTGCACTACCCGACGTGGCACTACCGCGTCGACCAGTACGCCGCCGGCTCGCTGGCCGCGACGCTCGACGGCCTGCTGGCGCGGCTGCGCGAGCGCAAGCTGGACGCCGACACGGTGGCGCGGCGGCGGGCGCACTGGGCCGAGCAGCACGCGGCCATGCAGGCCGAGTGGGAGCGGGCGGCGCGGGGCGCTCAGAGCGCCACGCCGATCGACGCGCGCTGGGCAGCCTACGCCATCGGCCAGGCGCTGCCGCCCGATGTCAACGTCGTCGAGGAGACGACGAGCACGCGCGTCTTCCTCCAGCGCCACCTGCCCCATAGCCAGCCGGGCCGCTACTTCGCGCGCATGACGGCGGGCCTCGGCGTGGGCTTGTCGGTGGCCTGCGGCGTGAAGACGGCGCGGCCCGACGACGTGACGGTCGCCATCCTGGGCGACGGCGCGTTCAACTACAACCCGGTGCTCGCGGCGATGGGCTACCAGCAGGAGTACGGCCTGCCGGTGCTGGCTATCGTCTTCACCAACCAGTCCTACGCGTCGATGAAGGGCGGCATCGAGAAGTTCTACCCCGAGGGCTGGTCGGCGCAGACGGGCACCTACCACGGTGCCGGCATCGCCCCGCCACCCGACTACGCCGCGCTCGGGCCGCTGGTCGGCGGCCACGGCGAGCGGGTGACCGACCCGGCCGAGGTCGGCCCGGCGGTGCGGCGCGCGGTCGCGGCCGTGCGTGCCGGCCAGCCGGCCGTGCTCGACGTGCGGATCGCCGCGAGCAACGAGCGGGAGTAGCCGTCAGCCATCAGCCATCAGCCATCAGCCATCAGCCGGGGGTATCCTCCCTGCCGACAGCTGACAGCTGACAGCTAATCACTCGCTGTGGAGATCGCCGCCGCGTGAGCACCCCACTCCGCACGCTGCCATGCCACGCCTGACGCCCGAGCTGGTGCTGGGGGCGTACTGCCGAGGGCTGTTCCCCATGGCCCGCAGCCGGCGCGGCCCAATTGAGTGGTTTCGGCCCGATCCCCGCGCCATCTTCGACCCCTACCGCATCCACCTGTCGCGCCGACTGCTGCGCACCGTGCGCAGCGGGCCCTTCGACGTGCGGATCAACGCCGACTTCGCCGCCGTGATCGCCGCCTGCGCCGCGCGGGCCGAGACGTGGATCTCGCCCGAGGTCGAGCGCGTGTACGGCGCGCTGCACGCCCGCGGCTTCGCGCACAGCGTCGAGGCGTATCAGGACGGCGCGCTGGTCGGCGGTCTGTACGGCGTGGCGATCGGCGGCGCGTTCATGGGCGAGTCGATGTTCCACGACGTCACCGACGCGTCGAAAGTCTGCTTCGCCCACCTGGCCGCGCGGCTCCGCGAGCGCGGCTACCTCCTGCTCGACACGCAGTTTATGACCGACCACCTCGCCAGCCTCGGCGCCTACTACGTCTCGGCCGCCGAGTACGACCGGCTGCTGGCACGCGCGCTGCACCTCGACTGCCGATTCGCCTGAAGCCGGCCTAAACCGTGCAAGGGGATGGCTCCCGAGACGAGAATGCGCCGGTGGGGCGCGCCGGCTCGCGCCACGCCCCGCGGAGATGGCCCCATGAGCACCTCGACGGCCTCGGTTGCGCCGCCCCCACCGCATCAGCGGGCGCGGGTGGTGCGCGCCATCGCGGTCGCCGCCGGCCTGGCGCTGCTCGTCGGTCTGGTGCTCGCGCATCAGGTCGGCGCGTTCCTGGAGGCGGCGCTGAGCCTCGGCCAGTTGCCGCTCCTGGCGCTCGCGCTGCTGTCGTGGCAGGCGCCGCGCTCGCGCTTCGCGCGCGTGGGCGCGCTGCTGCTACTCTACGCCGCCGGCGAGGCGCTGGTGACGATAGTCCTCGCATTGGTGGCGCTCTACCTCGTAGGACCCGAGAACTGGCATTGGCCGCTGCCTGCCGAGACCGTGCTGCGCGTGAAGCCAGTCTTGCAGCCACTCATCTGGGTGCTGCTCGGACTGCTCGCGGCGCCGCTCTTGCTGCTCATTCGGCCCGTGCGCACGTGGCTGGCTCGCTACCACGCCGTCGAGCCCGATAACTTTCGCCATTGGCTGGGCTTCGTGGCGCTGTTCTGGTTCACCTTCATCCCGCTCACGCCCTTGCCCGTGCTCGACGGCCGCGCGCCGTTCGAGGTGGTCACCCAGCTCCAGCCGGTGCTCCAGCGCCAGGCCGAGCGCGGGCCGGTGCTCTCCCTCTGGTACGAGTTCATTTACAGCGTGGGCTGGACCGTCCTGCTCTGCCTGGTAGCGGTCGGCTTCCCCGTCTGGGTGAAGCTGCCGCATGCCCTGGCGCGGCTGGGGCTCACCTGGCCGGGCTGGCGCGCCCTCGGCGTCGGCATACTCATCTCGCTGATGATGGTGCCCGTGTTCATCGGGGTCGACCACCTGGCCGCGGCGGCCGTCGAGGCCCTCGGGCTCCAGCCCACGTCGAACGCGTGGATCGAGCAGCTTTTCGGGCACTCCTTTGGCGTCGGCGGGGCGCTGGCGGCGGCGGTGAGCGCGGGAGTGGGCGAGGAGCTGATCTGGCGCGGGGTGATTCAGCCCCGCTACGGGTTGGTCCCGGCGACCGTCGGCTTCGCGGCTATGCACGCCTTCCAGTACGGCCCCGAAGGGCTGATCTCCGTGCTGCTCGCCGGGCTCGTGCTCGGCGTCGTGCGCTGGCGCTTCAATACCACGGTGTCCGCCGTCACCCACACCGGCTACGACCTCTGGCTGCTGCTCCTCATGCTCGCCGGCTTCTCCTAAGCTGCCGGCCCAGGTTGGTGTGTAGGTTTGGCTTCGCCAAACTTACACGGTTTCCGCGGCCGAGTGCTTAGCCGGTAGTCTGCAGGCCCGTACTTCCTTCAACCCGCCGCCGGTCCTGCGCCTTCTGTAAATGATGCCGGCAGCATGCAGCGGGAATGCAGACGCTATGCCAGTGAACAGGTCTGGAGACGGTCCGGCAGAGATCGCCCCGGGCGCGCCGATGGACGGCGACGCGCCGCAGCGCCGCGAGCTGCGGCGCCGTGAAGATGAGGGCCCCGCCCGCGCCGCCGGCGACGACTTGCTCGGGAGTCCCCCCGAGCTTGTAGGCTCGGTCGGCATCCGATCATCACCGTCGCCGTCAGGGCGCGATGGCTTCGTCGCTCCGCGTGTGGCGATACCGTGATGAGCCGGCGGCCTGCCCGCAGACTAGACTCACAGTACAGACGGCCACGGAGCCCGTCGTACGAAGAGGGTGACACGATGTACGAAGAGATCCGTACCCGGCCAGCCGAGCTGGTCACGACCGCCGGCCGCGACGACGAGATCGAGGCCCTGATCGACCTGGTGCAGGATCTGAGCGACCAAAACACTCAGCTCTCGGAGCTGGTGACGCTCCTGCAGCGGCAGCTTGTTTTGGCGCGGCTCCGCGCCATCGTCGAGGCGCCGTGCTTTCCCTAAGCACTCGGCCAGAGAGAGATGGTGTGTAAGTTTGGCGAAGCCAGACTTACACACCGACTTGGGCCGGCAGCTTAGGGCGGGGCAGGCTACTCGCCGCGCGCCAGGCCGGCGGCGGGTGGCCTCCTCGCCGCTCGCTCGTCACTGCGCGGACAATTTGTTGTGAGCGGTCGCGCTCGTAACGGAAACTGTTCGCGGGCGGGTGCAGCGCTCGCCCGTATCCGGCGCGGGAGCCAGGCGGCGGGCCAGGGGCCAGCCGCTCCAGCCGCCCGCGGGGCCACTGGAGGGAGCATGGCAAGCAGGTGGCGAGCGCTCGTTGGCGTGGTAGTGCTGGGCCTTGGCGTGGTGATCGGCTTGCAGCTTCCCATGCTCGTCGCCAGCATCCGCTCGGGGGCGCCGCAGACGCTGTGGGCGCCACGACCGGACGCAGCTGCGGGCCTGACCAATCCCGCGCTGGCGCCCGACACCGGCACCCCCCCCGACGCCAAGATCCCGCCGGACAGCCCGACCGCGCCCGCGCCGCCCGAGGCGGCCAAGCCGCCGGCCCCACCGGCATCGCCGGGCCAGCCGCCATTCGCGCCGGGGCCCTTCCCGCCGAGCGGCGCGCTGCCGCCGGGGGGGCCGCAGACGCCGCTGCCGCCGGGCGCGGGACCAGGCATCCCATTCCCGCCCGCGCCGGGCCTGCCGCCAACGCTGCCGGTCCCGCCGGGGGGCTTCGGCCTGGCGCCGAGCCTGCCGGGCGGCCCCGTGCAGCCGCCGGGGCTTCCCGGTAGCCCGATGCTGCCGCTCACCCCGCCGGGTGCCGGACCGGGGCTGGCCCCCATGCCGGGCGCGCCGTCGCCCGGGTGGGGAACCCTGCTGGCCGATCTGCCATACGGCAGCGACCCACTGCAGCGCCTCGATCTCTACGAGCCGCGCGGCGGCGGGCCAGCGCCCATGCTGCTGTTTGTCCACGGCGGCGGCTGGAGCATCGGCGACAAGACGGAGCTAAGCTGGCTCGGCGCTAAGCTGGCGGAGCAGGGCGTCCTCGTCGCCGTGACCAATTACCGCCTCTCGCCGGCCGTTCAGCACCCCGCGCACGCCCAGGATGTCGCCCGCGCCGTCGCCTGGCTGTATCGTAACGGCCCGAGCTACGGCGGCGATCCGCAGCGGCTCTACATCGGCGGCCACTCGGCCGGCGCGCACCTGGCATCGCTGGTAGCCCTCGACGACGCCTTCCTGGGCGCCGAGGGCCTCAGCCCGAGTGTGATTCGCAGCGTCGTGGGCGTCTCGGGCGCGGGCTACGACCTCGACGCGCGCTACGCCGCGTCGCCGCTGGCGCAGATCTTCTACGCCGCGTTCGGCAAGGACCCGACGCGCTGGGCGCTGGCCGCGCCGCTGCACTATGTTGCAAAGGGCGCGCCGCCCTTCCTGCTCGTCCACGGACTGAACGACGGTGAGGCCCCGGCCGCGGGCGCCGAGACCTTCGCCCAGGCGCTCAAGGCCGACGGCGCCAAGATCCGTCTCGAGCTGCTGCCCGGCCTCGACCACCAGAGCGCCCTGGTCGCCGCGCTGCCCAGCCTGCGTGCCTTCGTCCAGTAAGCGCGTGGTTCGGCGCGTCCTCGGCCCCGCGTAGGAAGCGGCTATACTGGGGCGGCGCGGCCAGCAGCCCGCGGGCGCGCTGCAACTTACCGCCGCGCCCGTCGTGGCGGCGCGATCCATCGTGTTCACGTCGCGCGCGATCGGGTAGGATGGCCCCCCGCCGGTTTGGTCCGACTGATGGTCTCGGATCGCCGGCTCGACGCCCGCCGGCAGATTCGCCCGCTTCATGGCACCAATTCCCGCAGGAGACGTGCATGCGAGGCTCCCGCTTTTCCTACACGATCGTGCTGGCGCTTCTGGCCGCGGCGGTCGGCTGTCAGGCGCCCGGCGCCCGCGCGCCTAGCCCCCCACCTGCGAGCAGCGCCCCGGCCACGCCCACCGCGGCTGCCATCAGCGGCGCCAACACCCCGGCTCCCGGGCCGGACGCGGTGACGCCCGCGTCCTACCAGCCGAGCGCCCCGCTCAATCCGCGCGTGAAGGTCGTCCTGGCAGACATCAAGTCCACCGCCGACGGCGGCTTCTATCTGGCGCTCGACAAGGGCTACTTCGCCGAGGAGGGGCTCGACGTCGAGATGACGCCGTTCGACACGAGCGCCCTGCAGGTCAGCGCGCTGGGCACCAATCAACTCGACGTCGGCGTCGGGTCGCTGAATGCCGGCTTGCTCAACGCGATCGGTCGCGGCGTACGGCTGAAGATCGTGGCCGACCGCGCCACACTCGTCAACGGCGCGCTCAGCTTCATGGTCCGCAAGGAGCTGATCGACAGCGGGCAGATCGCCGGCTGGCAGGACTTCAAAGGGCGGCCGGTGGCGAACAACGGCACCGGCACGGGCGCCCAGCTGGCGCTGGTCCGTGGGCTCGCCTCCGCCGGCTTGACGCTGGACGACGTGGACCAGAAGATCGTGGGCTTCTCGGACATGGTGCCGGCGCTCAGCTCGGGCGCCCTCGACATGGGCGTGATGATCGAGCCGCTAATCACGGCCAGCGTCGAGCGCGGTATCGCCGTGCGCTGGCAGCGCGCGATCGACACCTTCCCGGACCTGGAGATCGCCCAGGTCTTCTACTCCGAGGGCTTCGCCCAGCACACCGACGCCGCAAACCGCTTCATGATTGCCTACCTACGCGGCGTGCGCGAGTACAACGATGGCATGTTCAAGATGCGGCCCAACCGGCCCGAGGTCGTCGCGGCCCTGATCAAGCATACCTCGATCAAGGACCCGGCGCTCTACGACAAGATGGAGATGTCCTGGGTCAACCCGAACGGCCACCTGCAGGTGGACAACCTGAAGGAGCAGCAGCGAGAATTCGCCGCGCTCGGCCTACTGGAAGGTCCCCCGGTCGACCTCGATCGCATCGTCGACACAAGTTACGTCGAGAATGCCCTGAAAGTGCTCGGCGTCTACCCGAACTAACCGCGGCCCACTCCTCCAACCCGTGTCGTGGGATACTACGTAGGTCGCCCCCGGCATCTACCCCCCTTCCTTCGGAGGGAAGGGGGGTAGGGGGGTTAGGTCACTCCGGAAAGGGGGGCCAGCCCGTGGAGCTGAAGGAGCTGCTGGCGCGGGTTCCCGGGCTGGAGAAGCGGTTCGTCTACTACCTTGAATCGCTCGGCTACATCCGCCCTACGCGCGTGCCGAAGCGCCGCATCGCCCGCCGCGATTACGCCGAGGCCGACGTGCAGCGCATCCGCGACTTGTGGCGCTATTACCAGCGCGGCTACTCGTTGCAAGCGGCGCAAGAGCTAGTCGCCCGGCCACGGCACCGCGCCTACGCCCTGCTGCAAGTGCCTTCCCACGACGGCCCCGCGACGCTCGCCGCGCTGCGCGGACTGCCGGAGGTGCGCGAAGCGTGCCTCCTCTACGGGGCCGACGTCGACGCGCTCGCCGAGCTAGAGGTTGCCGCCGAGAGCGAAGTGTACGAGGCGCTGAGCCGCCTGGTGAGCCGCCGCGCCGTGGTGGCCGCGCCGCTCGTCCTCCACGTGGCCCGCTGGGTGGAGCGCGGGGCGGCCGCGTCCGCGGCGGGAGAAGAGGCGTCGTCTATGGAAGCTTACGTGCTGCTCAAGACCCCCGCGAAGCACGTCGAAGCCGTGCTGGCCGAGCTGCAGGCAATACCCGCCATCGCCGAGGCCAGCGTCATCTACGGCGAGACCGACATCATCGCGCGGGCCGAGGTCGCCGGCCAGGACGAGCTAGACGCGCTCGTCTTCCACCGCCTGCACGCGATGCCGATGGTCGAGTCCACCCGCACGTTCATCGTCGTGCGCGAGCTGCGCTGGCGCCGTGCCTGACCCTGTCCATCGAGACCGTCGCCGGCTCCCACCCCTCCGGCTCCGCTCGCCAAACCTAGCGCTGCGCGCCCCGGGCAATATTCCTCGCGGCGTGCGCCGGGGGGATGGCACGCCGCTTGCATTAGCGGGGATGACGAAGCAGTCGGCCGAAACTCGCAACGGCCGATGCGAGAGCGGTAAGGAGGGGTTCCGATGAGTATCATTGGCTGGATCATCCTCGGGCTGATCGCGGGCTGGCTCGCCGGGCTGATTATGCGCGGCGGCGGCTACGGGATCATCGGCGACATCATCCTCGGCATCATCGGCGCGCTCGTCGGCGGCTTCATCAGCAGCGCGCTGCTCGGCATCGACGTGACCGGCTTCAACGTCACGAGCCTGGTTATCGCGGTGGTCGGCGCGATCATCGTCATCGCCATCGCTCGCGCGGTGAGCCCGCGGCGGTCGACAATCTAGCCGCGCCCAGGCGCGGCCACAAACCTGCGACGAACCGGGGCCGGTAGGCCCCGGTTTTTCGTCTGCCCGCCCGCCGCGCGGTCGGTCCCCCGATGCGCGCCCGCGCCGGCTGGGGGAGCCGCGGCCCAGGCCGGTGTGTGGGTTTGGCTTCGCCAAACGGACACACTATGCCTGGCCGAGTGCTTAGGCGTGCAGGCCGATGGCCTGGGCAATGCCGTCCGCGGCCAGCCAGCGCACCGTGATGGCGCGGCGCAGCGCCAGCCAGCCGCGCGCTCGGGCCTCGTCCGTCTGCGCGAGGCGGTCGACGAGCAATACTGCCTTCGCCCCGTGCTCCTCCTCGACGCCCGCGTGGACGCTGTAAAAAGCCAGGTACTCGTCGGCGATGCCGTAGTGCGTGCGGAACGCCTCGTATAGGCGGCGCGATGCCTCCGCGTTGATCGACTCGGTAGCGAGCGCCCCGCCGCACAGCGCCTCCAGCAGCCCATCGCGCTGCAGCTGGAACAGCTCGTTCTTCTCGATCACGACGTGTGGCAGGTACGTCGTCCCGAACAGCTCCGCCTCGCCGATGCCCAGCCCCTCGGCCAGCCGCACGTACAGCAGGGCGTGCGCCGACTCCTTGCCGCCCACCAGGTCCTCCCCGGCCTCTTCGAGCAGCACCGGAATGATCGCGCGCTGCAGGCGCAGGTCGTCCAGGCTCGGCCGCGTGCCGCCGATCGCCGCCAGGCGCACGGCGGCGTGGCGCACCGTGTCGAGGAAGAAGGCTCCCTGCTGCTTGATGACCTCGCGAAGCTGCGCGGGGCTGAGCCGCCCGGCGGCCATCGCCTGGAACAACGGGTGGTGCAGCCAGGGATGCGTCTGCCACGCCTCCGCGACCAGCTGCTTGCCGTAGCTCAGGCTCGTCTCCACGGCCATGCCTCGTCCCTCCACGCTGTGCGTCGCGCGCCGCCGTCGTGGACCGCCGCCCGGCAGCGCGTCGGCGTTGCCCCATTGTACGGCGCGCTTGAGCGCGTCCGCTCGTCAGCGCGGCGTTAGGCCTGCGACTGCGCCACGATCAGCTTGAGGCGACCGGCCACGTCGTTCAGGTGCTCCGTCGCCTGCTGGGTGTCGCGCGTGGCCGCGAGGCTCTGGCCCGTGGCCTGGTTGATGTTCAGCATGGCCGCCGCGATCTGCTCCATGCCGGCGGCGTGCTGGCGCACCGCGCCGGCGATCTGCTGCGCCACCTGCGCCGTCTGCTCGATGATGCCCGACAGGTCCTCGATGGTGTGCCCCGCCTGCTCAATCAGGTGGACGCCCGCGTCCACCCCCTTGGTGCCCTGCTCGGTCGCCATCACGGCCGCGTTCGTCGCCCGCTGGATGTCCGAGAGGATCGTCCGCACTTGTGCGGTGGCGCCCTTCGACTGCTCGGCCAGCGTGCGGATCTCGCCGGCCACCACGCCGAAGCCCTTCCCGTGCTCGCCGGCGCGCGCGGCCTCGATCGCCGCGTTCAGCGCCAGCAAGTTGGACTGGTCCGCCAGGTCGTTGACCGTCGCGATGATCTCCCCGATCTGCTGCGATTGCTCCGAGAGCGCCAGGATATTGTCGGCGATCGACTGCACCTGCTCGCGGATGGCGCTCAGGCCGGCCGTGGCGTGGGCCACGGCCGCTACCCCCTCGCCCGCCACGCGGTTCGCCTGCTGTGCCGAGTCGGCCACGGTCTCGGCCATGCGTACCGCCTGCTCGGTCGACGCTTTGACCTCGTCCACCGTTGCCGTCGTCTGGGCGATGGCGGCCGACTGCTCGGTGGCGCCCGCGGACTGCTGGGCCACGGCGGCCACGATCTCCGCCGTCGAGGTGGAGAGCGCGGCGACGTTCTCGCGGATGCGTGCGGCCAGCCCCGCCGTGATGCTCCGCGTCACCCACCAGGCGACCGCGAGCCCCAGCAGCAGCGCGAGGGCGAGCGCACCGCCCAGCAACGGCAGCGAGATGGACGCCCGGGCCGCGACGGCGTTGTTCATCGCGATGCCCTTCTGGCGCTGTAGGTCTTGCAGCTCGTCGATCGCCTGACTAGCCTGAGTGAAGAGGTTCGCGGCGGTGCCTGCGCGCTCGGCGTCGGCCTCGGCCGATTGCCCCGCGTCTTGGAGCGCCATGTAGCGATTGCGAGCCGCCACGTACTGGGGATATAGCTCGTTCCACCGCTGCAGGCCCGCCTGCTCGTCGGGGGTGAGATTGGTCGCCGCGTACGTCCGCGTGTTGTCGTCGATCTGCTTCAGCCAGCGGGCCTCGTCGGCACGCACCTGCGCCCGCTCCGTCGCGTCGTCGATGCCGTACAGCAGGCTGCCCATGCGGAGCTGCCCGAGCGCTTGCTCGATGTCGGCGAGCTGCAGCGAGGGCTCCAGGCCGTCAGCGTAGAGCGCGTGGAACTCGCTCGTGAGATCGGTCGTGTTCTTCCAGCCGATCAGACCGACGAGCAACAGGAGCGCGAGCAGCACCGCGAAACTCGTCAGCAGGCGAGTGCGAATGCCCTGTTGACCGTTCATATAGGCGCTCTCCCGTCGGAGGGCTCGTGTGGAACAATCTCCTGTTAGGTTAATCTGCTAACTGAGTCGAAACAAGAAGGGCGCCGCGGGAAACGATGACCAGTTGGCAATACTGAACGCAAGCGGGTGCGAACCAGTGTATCCTAGGCGCAACCTGCGGGACGGCCCGTGCTCTCGGTGCCGAGGCGCGCGGGCGCGGCGCCATCGCGCTAGTATAGAGGCCATCCGAACCAATCAGGCTGGCGGAGGTGAACGATGCAGGGCCATCCCTATCGCGCCCACCGCGCCCCGCTCCTCGTCCTCGTCGTGGTGTGCCTGCTGGCCGCGTGCAGCGGCCCGACCGCGCAGCCGCCCGCCGCGCCCGCGCCCGCCGCCCCGGCCGCCGGCGCCGCCACGTCCGCACCCAGCGCCGCGCCGGCGCCCGCCGCAGGCGCGCCGCCGGCCACCGCCGGACCGGCCCGCCCCTTCGATCTCGGGGTGGTCGCCTTCGTCTCCTACTTCTATCCGATGTGGATCGCGGCCGAGAAGGGCTTCGGCGCCCAGCAGGGCCTTGACATCCAGCTCACCACGCTCCAGACCAACGAGGCCGTCGCAGCGGCGGTCAGCGGCTCGCTCGACGTGCTCATGTGCCCCACCGACGCCTGCGTGACCGCGGTGGCCAAGGGCGCCCAGATGAAGATGGTGAACGACTACCTCACCCAGGCGCCCTACAACCTCATGGCCCGCCCAGAGATCCAGAGCTTCGCCGACCTGCGCGACAAGAAGATCGGCGTGTCTAGCCTCACTACCGGCTCGGGCTCGCTCGCGCGTATCATGCTCAGCTCGCAGGGACTGCAGCCCGCGGACTACACGCTCGTGCAGGCCGGCGGCAATCCTCAGCGCTACGCCGCCTTGCAGTCGGGCGGCGTCGACGCGGCGATGCTCTCCGACCCCGCCAACTTCGAGGCGATGATCGAGGGCTACCGCGACCTGATGGACTTCTCGAAGGTGGTGCCCCAGTACTCGTTCGCTTCCGACTGGGTGACGAATGACTGGCTCAGTCAGGGCGATCACCCCGATGTGCTGGTGCGCTTCCAGGTAGCGCAGGCGGCGGCCAGCCGCTGGGCGCAGGACCCCGCCAACAAGCAGGCGCTCATTGACCTGATCGTCGACAAGACGAAGGCCTCCCAAGCGGTGGCCGAGCGCATTTACAACTTCTACATCGTCACCGATCCGGGCATCATGGGAGTGGACGATCTCCGCACCGAGCCGGTGGACTCGGTCGTGCGCATCCTGCAGGACGAGGGGACGATCACCGACATGCCGCCGGCGAGCCAGTGGCGCGACCCAACTTACATCCAGCGGGCGCGGCAGCTCCTCGCGCGGTGACGGCCTGCGGCGGTGAGCGCCGCCCAGCTAGACGCCGGCGGGAGTGGCGTGGAGTAGGTCCGCGACCAGGGCATCGGCGGTGATGCCCTCGGCCTCGCCCTCGAAGTTCAGCAGCACGCGGTGGCGCAGCGCCGCCGGGGCCACCGCGCGCACGTCGTCGATCTCCGCCTGCTGCCGCCCGTCGAGCAGCGCCACGATCTTCGCCGCCAGCACCAGCGCCTGCGCGCCACGCGGACTCGCGCCGTAGCGCGCGTACCGCCGCAGCAGTGACGGCGCCAGCTCGCTCGTCGGATGGCTCGCCACCACCAGGCGCACGGCGTAGTCGACGATAGCGGGATCGGGCGTGATGTCCCGGGCGAGCTGGCTCATCCACAGCAGCGTCGGTCCGTCGGTCACCCGCGCCACCGGCGGCAGGTCGCCGCCGGTCGTGCGGTTCAGGATCTCCACCAGCTCGTCGGGCTGCGGGAAGTCCACCTGCAGCTTGAACAGGAAGCGGTCGAGCTGCGCCTCGGGCAGCGGGTACGTCCCCTCCATCTCGATCGGGTTCTGCGTGGCGAGCACGAAGAACGGCGGCTCCAAGCTGTGGATCGTGTTCGCCACCGTCACCGTGCGCTCCTGCATCGCCTCCAGCAGCGCCGACTGTGTCTTCGGCGTCGCACGGTTGATCTCGTCGGCCAGCACGAGGTTGGCGAACACCGGGCCGGGCTGGAACTGGAAGCGGCGCCCGCCCTCCGGCGTCTCGGTGAGCACGTTGGTGCCCACGATGTCGGCGGGCATGAGGTCGGGCGTGAACTGGATGCGGCTGAAGCGCAGGTCGAGCACGTCGGCCAGCGTCCGCACGAGCATCGTCTTGCCGAGGCCCGGCACGCCCTCCAGCAGCGCGTGGCCGCCGGCGATCAGGCAGATCAGTACGTGGCGCAGCACGGCCTGCTGGCCTACCAGCCGCCGCGCCACCTCGCCCTCGATGCGCGCGGCGATCGCCCGGAAGTCCTCCGCCGGGCGTGTATCGGTCGTTGTCATCGTCGTCTCCCCTGCGCGGGCCGCGCCACGGGCGCGCGTCTACTTGCCTGTACCATACTGTAGCTGGTGAGGCGACAGACTCGCTCGGTATCCACGAGGGCACGAGGGGGATGGATGGATCGGCTGTGGACCCCGTGGCGGATGGCGTTCATCGAGCAGGCGAGCGCGGCCGCCCCGGCGGAGCGGCCGGCCTGCTTCCTGTGTGCGAAGCCGGCGGAGGGCGCGGCGCGCGATCACGCGAACCTGATCCTGTATCGCGGCCCGCGCGCCTACGTGCTGATGAACCTCTACCCGTACAACTCCGGCCACCTGATGGTCGCCCCCTACGCCCACGGCGGCGACCTTGTCGCGCTGCCCGCGCCGACGGCCGACGAGCTATTCGCTCTCACCCAGCGCGCGGTCGGCGCGCTGAGCGCCGAGTATCATCCCGATGGCTTCAACGTCGGCATGAACCTCGGCCAGGCGGCGGGCGCCGGCGTGCCCAATCACCTGCACCTGCACGTCGTGCCACGCTGGAACGGCGACACCAACTTCATGCCGGTCGTGGGTGACACGAAGGTGCTGCCCGAGTCGCTGGAGCAGACCTACGACCGGCTCTGGCCGCGCTTTCACCCCGAGACGCCGACCGGCCACTGAGCCGATAATCCCGGCTGCCCGCTTCGCCACTTGCTACACTACTCCTGGGGACAGGCAGCAGGCCTGCTCCCGCCGTGCTCGCTCGTCAGGGAGGGGCGCGGGGTACTCATGGAAAGGAACGAGCCATGCCGTTAGTGCTGCTGGCGGTGCTGGTGATCCTCGCAATTGCGGTGTTCTTCTGGATGGTCGGGGCCGTCGTACAGTTACTGCTGATGCTGTTCGTGGCAGGCCTCGTAGGCTGGCTGGCGGACTGGATCATCACCCAGGTCATGCCCGGCCGCCATGCCTATGGATGGCTCGGGGCGATCGCGGCCGGCCTCGTCGGAAGCTGGCTCGGTGTTGGCCTATTCGCAATGCTGGGCTGGCACCGGATCGGGCCGGTGCTGTTCAGCATCCCGTTGCTGCCGGCGCTGGTCGGGGCGATCGTCCTTGCCGTCATTGTCGACCTGGCGGGCAAGGCGCTCGTGCGCCAGCGGGCGCTCTAAGCGGCCGGCCCAGCTTGGGGTGTGGTTTGGCGAAGCCAGACCACCACCATATCCCTGGCCAAGGGCTTAGAGCGCCTTGCGCGCAAGATGAGCGGCCAGCGTCTCGTAGGGGCGGCTCTCGTGGCCGCCCGCGGCCTGTGGCGCGGAATACTGCAAGCGCCACTGCCGCCACCCCCCGGCCAGCCGATCGCTCAGTCTGGCTGCAAGCCGCTGTAGGCGGCGGCTACTGCTGGCGGGCCTGCTGGTCGGCCTGGATCGTGGCGAGCAAGTTCACGCCGTAGCGGGCCGCGGCGGCGTAGCTGATCTCCTGCGCCTCGCGGAAGAACTGCTTGCAGGTCCGCACCACCAGCGGGTCGCCCGCCGCGATCGCCTGCGCCAGCACGATCGCCTCCTGCAACACCTGCTCCGTGGGCACGACGCGGTTCACGAGCCCCAGCGCCTGCGCCTCGACGGCGCTTAGCTCGCGGCCGGTGATGATCAACTCGAACGCCTGCTTCGTCGGTAAGGCTTTCGCCACGTACGACATGACGATCGTCGGCGGAATGCCGGCCTTGATCTCCGGGAAGCCAAAGCGCGCGTCGGCAGCGGCCACGGCGAGGTCGCAGCGCGCGACGAGCCCACAGGCGGCGCCCAGCGCCTGGCCCCGCACGGCGGCGATCGTCACGCACGGCGCCTCCACCAGCAGAGCGTTGGCGCGGGTGATCACCTCCAGCTCCGTCCGGATGCCTACGGGCGTCAGGCGCTCGTGGCCCGCGCCCCGCATGCGCCCCAGCGAGAACTGCTCCCCGGCGCCCTGCAGCACGAGCACCGCGCAGTCCGGCGTGCGCGCCGCCTCCAGCAGCCCCTCGGCGAGCTGTTCCAGCATCGTGCGGGTGATCGCGTTGCCCGCCTCGGGATTCTCCAGAGTCGCGGTCCAGATGCCGCCCTGTCGCGTGAAGCGCACCGCGCCGTCGCTCGCCATCGCCCTCTCTCCCTCTCGCGGCCGCGGCCTTCGCCCCGGCGGCATCGCCGTTCGCCTGCCAGCCGATCACCGCCGCGGGCACCGCTACCTGGAGGATACCCGCGACGTCGTCCGGCCGTGTCCGCGTAGTCTCGCGGGGCGGAGTGGCGGGGGTACCATCCGTGCCGCCGACCTACGGCCGCGAGCGCCGTGCCCGCGCCCCGCCCGGGGCTTGCGGGCGGGCGCGGTGCGGCCGTGGGCCGGGACGCGCCTCGGGGCGGAATCGGCCGGGGCGCTCGCGGGCGGCGCCGCGGGCGCCCCGGCCGGGCTCGCTCAGCCGGCGCGCAGCGCGTGGCGGCAGCTCCGTGACCCGCGGAATCTCCACCAGCTCGCGCCGCGGGCCAACGGCCAGCGCGATGGCGGCGGCTGCCAGGTCGAGCGGGTCGTGCTCCTCGGCCAGTTCCGCCACCAGCTCCCGGTAGCCGCCCCAGGTGCCCCCCTGGAGCGTCTTCAGCAGCCGCTCCTCCACCATCTCCCGCTCGCGCGCCTCCATCTCGGCCACCGTCGGCACCTCGGCGCGCTGGATGCGCGCGCCCGTCGCCGTCTCGATCGCGCGCACCTGGTTGCGCTCCCACGGCGCCAGCAGCGTGATCGCCTCACCCGCCCGGCCGGCCCGGCCGGTGCGCCCGATGCGGTGGACGTACACCTCGGCGTCGTACGGCAGGTCGAAGTTCACGACGTGGCTGATCTGCTCCACGTCCAGCCCGCGCGCCGCCACGTCGGTGGCTACCAGCACCTCGACTTTCCCCGCGCGCGCCGCCCGCAGCACCTTCTCGCGCTGCGCCTGGCTCAAGTCCCCGTGCAGCGCCTCCGTCCGGTACCCGCGCGCGCGCAGCTCCTCGGCCAGCTCGTCCACCATGCGCTTGGTGGCGCAGAACACCAGCGCCAAGGTCGGCGCCTTCAGGTCCAGCAGTCGCGCCAGCGCCTCGACCTTATGGCCGCGCGGCACTTGATAGTAGAACTGCTCGATCGCCGGCACGGTGAGCGCGCGCGGCTGCGACAGCGTCACGCGGGCGGGGTCGTGTAGGTACCGCTGGGCGAGCCGCACGATCGGCTCGGGCATCGTCGCGGAGAACAGCGCCGTCTGCCGCTCGGCGGGCACCGCCTGGAGAATGGCCTCCACGTCCTCCAGAAAGCCCATGTTCAGCATCTCGTCGGCCTCGTCGAGCACCAGGAAGTTGACGTGCTCCAGCCGCACGGTGCCGCGCTGGATGTGGTCCAGCAGGCGGCCTGGCGTGGCGACGACCACCTGCACGCCTTGCCGCAGCGCTCGCAGCTGCCGGTCATACGGCTGGCCGCCGTAGATCGGCAGGATGCACAGGTCGCGGAAACGAGCCAGCCGCGTGATCTCGCCCGCTACCTGGATCGCCAGCTCGCGCGTGGGCGTCAGGACCAGCGCCTCCGGGTCGTGCTGCCGCGCGTCCGCGCGCTGGACGATCGGGATACCGAAGGCGGCGGTCTTGCCGGTGCCAGTCATCGCCTGCGCGATCAGGTCGCGGCCTTCGAGCAGCAGCGGGATCGCCTGGCGCTGCACCGGCGACGGCTCCTCGTAGCCCATCTCGGCCAGCGCGCGCGTCAGCTCGCGCCGCAGCCCAAACTCCGCGAACCCGTCCATGTCCCCTCCCAGTATGGTGTCCTGATTCCTGAGCCCATCGCCTTCTCAGCGCTCACGTTGGCACGCTGTCTGCAAAAGTAATGCCTTGCCACCAGCGGGGTGGCCCGGCGGCGCGTCGCGCGACGCGCCGCCCGCCTGGGGCGATGCAAGGGAGCACGACGATGCGAGCGCGACTGGCCCGCCACGCGATAATCCTGAGCCTGGTCCTCGCGGCGGTGGCCGCCGGGGGCGCGGCGCAGTGGGCGGGCGGCGCGGCCGCCGTTCAGGTTCCCGCGCCCGTTGGCGTCGCGCTGCGCTGACCCGCGCCCGCGCGCCGGCTGCCCGTTCGGCGCCGTCAGTGGAGCGCCGGAATCCACACCACCCGCGCTTGAATGACCCCATCCGGCCCCACGGGGCCGCTGGCCGCGATGCGGCTATCCTGCTGCACGCTGTCCGGGCCGACCGGCACGGGGTGCGTGACCGAGGTCGCCGGCGACGTGTTGATCGGAATCAGCTGGCCCGCCAGGTTCAGCGTTAACACCCCGTTGGCGAAGCTCTCGACGCGCGCGTTCGTCATCAGGTTCCCGGCGTTCGCGCCGGTCATCTGAGTCTGCGCCTGGCGGATGTTCAGCAGCGTCGGGAAGACGTGGATCTCGACAGCGGTCAACTCGCCATTCTCCGGGTGGCCCGTCACCCCCACGACCTCGCCCGGCTGCACGTCGGCGAGCGTGCCGGGGCTGTCCATCTCGTAGCGGGTGTCGGGTTCGAGCTGCACCGTTACCGGCCCGGTCGGCGTAGCGACGATGGCCTGGCCGTTCGCCAGCGCGACGACGGGGCCGCCCGCGAGCTGATCGGTGTCCTGGGCGCGGGCCGCGCTGAGCCCGAGCCCTCCTGTCATGCCGAGCGCGATCAGGGCAACGCCCACGAAGCGACGACCGATAGCGGTAACCTGTGGCATGGATGCCTCCCTTGACGCGCCGGCGCGCCCGCGCCGGCGCCCTGGCAATGTCCCCGCGCATTCTACTCCCCACCGTCGCCATACCACGCGGTTTATAATGCCGGCGCAGCGAGCCACGGGCCCACGCTGGCACGCGGCTTGAAAGACGTTGATCAGGGCGCGACTCCCGCCACACGGCCGGCCCGGCCGCCGGACGCGCCGAGGGAGCCGCGGCGAGGAGGAGTGATGGCCAAACAGGTAACGCTGTTCACGCAGACCGGGTGAGCGCCGTGCCATAGCGAGAAAGAGTATCTTTCTCAAAAGGGTATCCAGTTCACCGAGAAGAACATCCGCGACGACCCGGCGGCGCTCCAGGAGCTGCTCGCGCTCGGCGCCCGCGCCACCCCCGTCACCGTCATCGACGGCCAGGTGGTGATGGGCTTCGACCGCACGCGGATCGACGATCTGCTCGCCAAATAGCCGCTCCTGTCCGACCCGCCCGTCGTCCCGCCACTTCTCCGGCCGCGGGGAGGCTGCCCGACAGCCTCCCCGCTAGCCCGGCTCCGCGGGGCGCCACACGGCCTCCGCCGTCTCCACCACCTGGCCGACGGTCACCCCCGCGAGGCAGCTGTAACCCACCGGGCAGGGCACCTCCTCGCACGGCCGGCAGGCTACGGGATGCAGCGCCACGCGGTGCGGCCCGTCTGGCGGCCCCCACTGCGCCGGATCGGTCCCGCCGAAGACCGTCGCCGTGGGCGTGCCCAGCGCATAGGCGATGTGCGCCGGCCCGGTATCGTTCGTCACCAGCACGGCCAGCCGTGCCACGACCGCGCCCAGCGACCCGAGACCCGTCCGCCCGGCCAGGTTCCGGCACGTAGCACGGACTTGCGCCGCCACTGCTTCCGCCAACGGTCGCGTCTCCCGGCCGCCCAGCACCACGACAGTGCCGCCGAATCGCTCCACGAGTGCCGTGCCGACGGCCGCGAAGCGTTCCGGCGGCCACCGTTTGGTCGGGTGTCGCGCCGCCGGGTGCAGCCCGATGAGCGGCCGGGTCAGCCGGGCCAGCAATCGCTCCGCCGCGGCGTGGTCCGCTGGCCAGAGCGGATACTCAGGCGTAGCGCCGTGCGCCGGGGCGCCCAGGAACGTCACGAGCGCCAGCAGCCGCTCGATCTCCGGCAGCTCGTCCGGCAGCGGCAGCGCCGCGTCCAGCCGTCCAGACGGATCGCCTGGCCGAACGAAGCCGGCCGTGGCCCGCGCGCCGAGCAGCAGCGTGAACGGGTTGGAGTAAACGCCCGACCCGTGCATCTGCACCGCCAGGTCGAACCGCTCTCGCTGCATCCGTCGTAGGAAGGCCGCCGCGCGCCGGGCGTCGAAGAACTGCTCGGCCATACCCGGGAAGCCGGGGAAGGGCGCGAAACGGTCCAGCTGCCGCGACCGGGCCACTAGCTCACGAGCGAACGGGAGGCCAATCAACGTGATCTCGGCCTCGGGCAGTGCGGCGCGCAGCGCCCGAAAAGCCGGCGTCGCGCAGATGAAGTCGCCAAGCCGCGAGACGCGCACCAGGGCCACCCGCCGCGGCGCCGGCAGCCGCGCCAACAGTCCCGGGGCGAAGGCGTCGCCGGTCGGCGCATGGTCCATGGCTCTTCCGGTCTAGTGTCGCGCCGCCGCTTCCTCCGCGTCGCCCGCGCGCCCGCCGGCGTCCATCGCCTCGCTCCCCACGGCCGCCACGCAGCGCCGCCTCAGCCGGCCGTCGATTCCGGCCGCTCGCGCACTTCTTCAGCGCGTCGGTGGCGGCGCCCTTGAGGTCGCCTCAGGCGGCCGTCGATTCCGGCCGCTCGCGCACGCGGTGGACTGCACCGCTGACAGCCCGCGCGGCGATGGCGTGCCAGACCTCGCGGTCCCGCTCATCCAGCACCGGCCAGGTGCGGTGCTCGGGGGCCACCGGCCGGTCCTGCGAGGCCATCGTGTCGCGCCACGCCGCCAGCGCGTCCGTGGCCGCGTCATCGGTCGGCGCCTGCGCGAGCACCGCTGCGAGCGCGCCCTCCCACGCCGCGCCCCACACGCGCTTCAGGTCGATCGTGGCCATCGGGATGTCGGGCTGGGCGGCTAGCCACTCCTCGTACCGCTCGTCCATGACGGTGGGCATCTGCTTCTCCTCCCCCGCGGCTCGCTCCTGCCACCCCCTGCAAGATCTCGACCAGTCGTATCCCCGGACGCTCGACCGTCCCAGGCCGCCCCGCGCCTCGGCGGGCAAGCCAACGGCCGAGGGAGCCGCCTCCCTCGGCCGTTCGCGGTACGGGGGCTGAGGCGCTAGCCGATCGGGCGCGTCGCCGACGGCGACTGCAGCCGCTTCTCGATAGCCGCCCAGTCGACGTTCTGGAAGAAGGCGTCGATGTACTTGCCCTTCTCCGCCGGCCGGTAGTCGATCATGAACGCGTGCTCCCAGACGTCCATGACCAGGATCGGCTTGAAGCCGCCCGGCACGCCGTTCTGGTGCTCGGCCACCCAGAAGTTGCTCAGCCAGCCGGTCACCGGGTCCTGGAAGGTGATCACCCAGCCGATGCCGCGCATGCTCCCCAGCGCGCGGAAGTCCTTCATCCAGGTATCGACACTGCCGAAGCTGCCCGCGGCCGCCTTGCCGAACGCCGAGTTCGGGTCGAGCTGCTTCGCGCCGCTCACCAGGTTGCCGAAGTAGTACTCGTGGAAGATCATGCCGTCGTACTCGAAGCCCAGGCGGCGGGTCAGCTCGGCGTACTCCGGCGTGCCCTGCTGGCCGTTGTTGATCATGTGCCACAGATGCTCGGTGAGCAGGTTCGTGTTGTTGACGTACCCCTCGTACAGCTTCAGGTGGACCTCGATCTGCGTGTCGGAGATGCCCGTGAGCCCCTTCAGGTTCGAGAAATCGTGAACCTTGTAGGGCCCCTTCGGGAGCGCCGCGCCCGTGCCTGCGTTCGCCTGCTGACTTACCGCCATGACCTAGCCTCCCGAGTTCTTCCGCGCGGAGCAGCCGCGCGCGTCTGAAGGGGGCAAATGGGCCGACGCCCCCTCTACCTAGTCTATCCGAAGTCGGCGCCGTTCCCACGTCCGGCGCCGTCCGGCCGGGCGCCTCGCGCCCGGCCCAGCATATACGCGAGGCCCTTCATCGCGTCTATGCGGTCCCGGACGCCTCGCACCGCTACCGCCGCGCCGCGTGCGGCACGCGCGCGAAGAGCTTCACCATCTCACGGTTGAACGCCGGCAGGTCGCTCGGCTGGCGGCTCGTCACCCAGTTGCCGTCGCACACGACCTCCTGGTCCACCCAGTGTCCACCGGCGTTCCGCACGTCGTCCTGAATCGTGTGGTAGCTGGTCAGCGTGCGGCCTTTGACGAGATCCGCCGAGACGAGCAGCCACGGCGCGTGGCAGATGATCGCCATGGGCTTGCCGGCCTGCTGGAAGCTGCGGACGAACGCCTGCACCTTCGGGTTCATGCGGGTCGCGTCGGCGTTCAGGGCCCCACCGGGTAGCTGGAGCGCATCGTAGTCGTCCGGGCGCGCCTCGTCCAGCGTCCGGTCGACTCGCACCGTCTGGCTCTTCGTGTCGTGTCGGAAGCCCTGGATCTCGCCACCGTGCGGCGCGATGACGTCGACGCGCGCCCCCGCCTCGCGCAGGGCGCGCAGCGGCTCGGTCAGTTCCGACTCCTCGAAGCCATCCGTGGCGATGATGGCGACGCGGACGTTCTCTAGCTCGGGCATGGGATCCTCCCTTGGCCTGATAATCGCCTCGCCCCCGCCCGTCTGGCCGCAGTTCGCCGCCTCGCCGGGGGCTTCGCCGAGGACGGGGCAAATGCCATGCCATGCCAGGCGCCGCCCCGCCTGACCTCCGGTGGAGCCTGGTATGCATCTTGCTCCCCGCCGGCAATGGGCGAGAGTCCGCGACTCAAATCGTTGCACCGCTCGGGGGATAGGCTGCATTCCGCCACCGGGTGCGGGTCCTGCCTTCTTCGTCGGCATTGATCCGGTCGGCACGCCGACCGCGAGCCGGCTTCTCGCCGCCGCGAAATCGCCACGGCCGTGCGCTCGTCGCGTTCGTCCTGTTGGGCGCTCTATGCCGTGCTCCCGCCTGTCGCGCGCTGGCTCGACCGCGTGAGCCCCTCGCGGTGCGGTCCGCGCCCTATCCGGGCGGGTGCCGGGACGCTCGCGTCACGGTCCGAAAATGGCGCTAGGGAGAACGTCCTATGCTGCGTATCGCTCAGCTCGCCCCGCCGTTCGTCTCGGTGCCGCCGCCCCGGTATGGCGGCACCGAGCGTGTCGTCTCTCTCCTGACGGAGGAGCTGGTGCGGCGCGGCCACCACGTCACGCTGTTTGCCAGCGGCGATTCCCGGACCGCGGCGGACCTCGTTCCCGTCGCGCCCCAGGCGCTCTGGCAGCGGACCAATGTCGACCCCATGATCGCGCTCTCGATGGCGCTGGGTGTCTGCTATGGTCGCGCCGACGAATTCGACGTCATTCACTCGCATGTCGATAGCATCGCCTTCGCCCCCGCCCGCCTGTGCTCAACCCCAACGGTCCATACGCTGCACGGCCGCCTCGACCTGCCCCTGCTCGGCCCGCTGTACACGACCTACCCCGAGGCGCCCGTTGTCTCGATCAGTCAGAGTCAGCGGCGGCCGCTGCCCCACGCCCGCTGGCTCGCGACGGTCTACAACGGCGTGGACGTGCGCCATCTGGCCTTTAATCCCGAGGGGGGCCGCGTGCTCGTGTTCCTCGGCCGCATCAGCCCCGAGAAGGGGCTCGACCGGGCCATTCGCATCGCCCGGCGGGCGGGCGCCGAGCTGGTGATCGCGGCGCGCGAGCCGCTGCCCAACGTCCAAGACCCCAACGTGCGCGCTGACCGCGAGTACTATGAGACGCGCGTCAAGCCCCTGCTCCGCGAGCCGGGGATACACTTCGTCGGCGAGGTCGGCGACGCCGAGAAGCCGGCGCTGCTCGGCGAGGCGCTGGCGCTGCTCAACCCGATCGATTGGGAAGAGCCGTTCGGACTGGCGATGGCCGAGGCGCTGGCCTGCGGCACCCCGGTGCTGGCCACCCGCCGCGGCTCGGTCCCGGAGCTGATCGAGGACGGCGTGACCGGTTGGATCGGCGACGACGAGGATGCGCTGGTCGCGGCAGTGAGCCGCGTCGACGCCCTCGACCGGGCCGCCTGTCGCGAGGCGGCCGTGCGGCGCTTCTCCGCGGCCGCGATGGCCGACGGCTACGAGGCCGCGTACGCGCGGCTGCTCCCCGGCGAGCACGACGGCCGCGCACCCGACGAGCTGGCGCCGTGGGGTACCCGCTGGGCCGCCCTGGCGGGCCGCTAACCGCCGCGGCCCGCCAGGCCACGGAGCAGGAGCAGCCAAGTGCATCGGCCCGCGAGTTCTGGCCGGCGCTATCCGCCCATCGCCGATTACGCGCTCATCGGCAACTGCCATACGGCCGCGCTCATCGCCCGCGATGGGTCGGTCGACTGGTACTGCCCGCGGCGCTTCGACGCGCCCGCCGTCTTCTGTCGCCTGCTCGACCGCGACCGTGGCGGCTACCTGAGCGTCGCGCCCCGTGGCGAGTTCGGCGCCGCGCGCCAATACCAGGGCGCCACGAACGTCCTGCAGACGACCTTCACGGCGGCCCATGGGGCAGTGCGGGTGACCGATTTCATGCCCGTCTACCGCCGCACGGCGAGCCGGCGCGGCGCCGACGTGGGCACCAGCCACCACCTGCTGCGCCTTATCGAGGGGCTCAGCGGCGAAGTGGAGCTAGAGCTGCGCTTCAAGCCCACCCTGGACTACGCGCGCGCGCCCACGCGCCTTCGCCTGGTTGCTGACGGCGCGGTGGCCGAGGGCGGCGGCGAGTGGCTCACGCTCGCCTGTCCCGGCGTCGCGCTCGCTCTGGATGACGCGGGTGCGGCGCGGGCCACCCCTCGCGTCGTGGCCGGTCAGCGGCTCTGGCTGGCGCTGGCCCATCCGGACGATCCGACCGACACCCGTCGCGCGCTGGCGCTCCCGGACTGCGAGACCGCGCTCGCACGCACGCTCGCGTACTGGGAGGAGTGGGCCGCCACCTGCACGTACCAGGGCCCCTACCGCGCCGAGGTGCTCCGCAGCGCTCTGGTCCTCAAGCTCCTCACTTACGAGCCGTCGGGCGCCATCGTCGCCGCGCCGACCACCTCGCTGCCAGAGGCGATCGGCGGCGTTCGGAACTGGGACTACCGCTACACCTGGCTGCGCGACGCCTCCCTGATCCTGTACGCGCTCATGACGGTGGGCTACAGCGCCGAGGCCGATGACTTCTTCCATTGGCTCCACGACACCTGCGGCGGCCAGCCACCCCAAATGCCGCGCATTATGTACACGGTGGATGCCCAGCCTGCTCCGCCCGAGATCGCCCTCGACTCGCTGGCCGGCTACCGCGATTCCCACCCCGTGCGAATCGGCAACGCGGCGACCGATCAGCGCCAGCTCGATATCTTCGGCGAAATCCTCATGGCGGCCCGCCTGCACTACCGGCGGCCGACGGACGAGGCCCCCGACGAGGGTGAGGCCGGAAACGACGGCGCCGGCGTCCCGGCGTCGAGCTGGGACCTCCTGCGTGGGTTCGTGGACCTGGCCGCGGAGCACTGGCAGGAGCCCGACTGGGGCATCTGGGAGATGCGCGGCGGGCCACAGCACTTCCTCTACTCCAAGCTGATGTGCTGGGCCGCCCTGGACAGCGGCCTGCGGCTGGCCGACGACTGGGGGCTGGATGCGCCGCGTCGCCGCTGGCGGGCCACCCGGGCCGCCATCCGTCAGGCGATTTTGGCCCGCGGCTTCGACCCCTACCGCGGCGCGTTCACCCAGGCGTTCGGCAGCTCGGCGCTCGACGCCAGCGTCCTGATCATCCCGCGCATCGGCTTTCTGCCAGCCACCGACCCGCGCGTCGACGCTACGATCAACGCCATCGAAACCCACCTCATGCGCAATGGGCTGGTCGACCGCTACCACACGCCCGACGGGCTGCCCGGCGGCGAGGCGAGCTTCGCGCTCTGCTCCCTGTGGCTGGTCGACGCGCTCGCCCTCAGCGGACGGCTCGACGAAGCCCATGCCCTCTATCAGCGCGTCGCCGGCTACGCGAACGACGTGGGTCTGCTCTCGGAGGAGATCGAGCCCAAGCGCGGGCTGCTGCTCGGCAACTTCCCGCAAGGGTTCACCCACCTGTCGCTGGTCCGCGCCGCGGTCAACCTGGCGAAGATCGCGACGCACGGCCCCGAGGAGCAGGCCGAGACGGAGGCCCAGCGGGTCGGCCCGGCGCGCCACGCGGCTGCCAAGGGGCACGGCGGGCCTACGCCGCGCCCGGCGCGTGCCATGCACAGCGCATCGGAGGAGTCATGAGCGAGGAGCTAGGGCGGCGGGTCTGGGTAATTGCCGAGGGCTACATCCCCGGCGAGAGCTACGACGCCCACCCGACCCGCGCGATGCTGAGCCACGAGACCGCCTGCATCCTGAACCCCAACGACCAGCCGGCCGACGTCGAGATCACGATCTACTTCAGCGACCGCGAGCCCGTCGGGCCGTACCGCGTCACCGTGGACCCGCGGCGCACCAAGCACCTGCGGTTCAACGACCTCACCGACCCCGCGCCGGTGCCCCGCGACACCGACTACTCCAGCGTGCTGCGGTCCTCGGTGCCGATCGTGGTCCAGCACACCCGGCTCGACTCCCGCCAGCCCCCGCACGCGTTGCTGACCACCATCGCCTGGCCCGTCTGAGCCTCCGGTCACGGGTCGCGTGGAGCCTGGCCCGCACCGAACCGCCACCCCATCTCTGGAATCCTGCCTGGCGCCCGCGTCGCTGCTCAACAATCCTTCGCGCGCCGCCGACTATTGCCGTAGGTCGGGCGCCGCGCCACCCGGCGCGGCCAGTCGGGGCCGCCCGGGGCGGGCGTGGAGTGCGGCGTGGCCGCGGCGGGAGACGAGGATGGACGCGGACGGCCGCGCCCGGGTGCTCTGGGTCGACGACAACCCGCGCGTTATGGAGAGCGTGGCCCAGGCGCTGCAGCGCCATTTTGCGATCACCACGACCACCAGCGGCGAGACCGCGCTCCAGCTGCTGGAAACTGACGGTCCCTTCGCCGTGCTCGTGGGCGACCTCTGCCTGCCCGGGATCTTCAACACCACCCTGTTCGTGCGCGCGCGCGAGATCGCCCCCGACACCGTGCGCGTGATGCTCACCGGCCAGGCCGATGTCCACGCCGCCCGCGCCGCGGTGAACGAGGCAGAGGTGTTCCGGCTGCTGCCCAAGCCGTGCGCGCCCGAGGCGCTGTTCCTCGCCTTGCAAGCCGCCGCCGGCCGCTACCGCGCTCGGCTTGCCGAGTACGCGCGTCTCGAGCAGCTCCTCGAGGGCAGCTTGCGCGCGCTGGCGGAGCTGCAGGCGTTCACGCACCCCGAGCTGCACGCCCGGGCCACCCGGGCACGCGAGCACTTGCGCTTCCTCACCGCGGGGCGCCCTCCCCGCGAGCGCTGGGAGACCGAGACTGCCGCGCTCCTCTCCCAGCTGGGCTACGTCACGCTGCCCCCGGCGCTCCTCGCCAAGCTGCAGGAGGGCCACGCGCTGCGCGAGGACGAGCAGGCCGCCGTGGACAGCGCGCCGCTGGCCGCCGCGCAACGGCTAGCCGCCATCCCGGGCACCGAGGCCTTGCGGCACGTCATCGCGTACCAGGCCAAGTTGTACGACGGGCGCGGCGTCCCGCGCGACAACGTGCGGGGCAAGGGCATTCCTTGGGGCGCGCGGGCGCTGAAGATCGCCCTGAACTTCGACGATCTCGTCGCCAGCGGCCTGACCTCGGTCGCGGCGATCGACGCGATGCAGAGCCGGGAGCGCCGCGGCCACTACGATCCGGAGATTTTGGCCGCCTTCGCCGAGACGGCCTTCAGCCCCGAGCAGAACGACGCCGTACAGGAGATCCCGCTCGCGAAGCTCGAGCCGGGCATGGTCGTGGTGACCGACGTGCGCACGCGCAGCGGCGCCCTCCTCATCCCCGCCGGCCAGCAGGTCACCGCCCAGCACGCCGCGCGCCTGCGCGCCATTGGCGCTGCCGACGAGGAGCTGGTCTGCGTGCTCTTGCCGCGCGCCCGCTTCGCGGCCCCCGTCACCGCGGTGCTCGCCCGCTAAACGGCAACGCCTGCCTGACCGTGGCTCAGGACGCGTCGTACACGGTCCGCAGCACGACCTGGCCTACCGCCTGCAAGCTGGCGGCGGAGCACTTGTCGGGCGTGTCCTCCAGTGTGTGCCACCAGCTGTTGTGGGGGCCGAAGCTGAAGTCGATGAGGTCGATCATCGGGATCCCGGCCTGCAGGACCGGCACGTGATCGTCCAGGATGGGCGAGCCGATCACGTCCTCGAACTCGTCACGCCCCAGCTCCTTGGCCGCGCGCCACACGCGGTCGTTGACGGCGGCCGCGAGCTGCTGGGAGCCCGCCTCGCGCGGGATGTGCAGATCCCGATCGCCGATCATGTCGATGAGGATCCCCCACCCCGGCCGCTCCGGCACCACGTGCTCGGCGTAATAGCGGGCGCCGAGGAACATGGCGTCGATCCCGGGGCCATAGTCCTCGCCGTCGAAGAACATGATGATGACGCCCACGGGCGGCGGCGCCGCTTGCAACACGCGCGCTACCTCGAGCAGGACCGCCACCCCGGACGCCCCGTCGTTGGCCCCGGGAATCGGGGTCTGGCGGTTGGCGGGGTTCGGGTCCTGGTCGGCCTGCGGGCGCGAGTCCCAGTGCGCCGCGAGCACCACCTTGTTCGGCTCGTCGGGGCCGAACAGCCCGAAGATGTTGCTCATCGCGAGCGGCGTGCCGCGGACCTCCCAGGAGAAGTCCTGCGCGTCGACGCGATCGCTTAGCCCGCGGAGCTGGCCCAGCAGGTACTCGCGGATCGTGTCGTGGCCCGGCAGGTTGGGCACCCGCGGGCCGGCCTCCACCTGCGTCAGGAGGTCTTGCCAGGCCCGGTCGGCATTGAACTGCGTCTCGGGCGCCGCGTTCTGCGCGAGCAGGCGTCCTGCGCCGGGAGCGGAGGGGGCGGCCAGGGCCAGCAAGCGGTCGCTCGTCGCGTGGGCGAGGATGGGCGTGGCGACGAGGCCGGCGCCAGCCCATTTCAGCAGGCGTCGGCGGGTCCACAGGGAATGATCGGGCGGTATCGACTCCTTGGCTGACATACTCATCCCTCCAACACTTCCTACGCCAGCATTACTCGCCGCGGGAGCCAAGTGCCGACCCCTCGGCTAACATGCTCCTCCCGCCAACGCCGTCGTGCTCCTCGGCGCGGGCCACCGGCTAGGCGACGGCCCCAGTCTAGTCGGTCTGTGCGTCCGGGTGCATGGATTCCGCGACCCGCTCGAAAAGCCGTCTGCCCGGAGCTTCGCCTCCGACCATCGTCCTGCTGACCGTCGCCGTCTTCCTCGTCTCCCTGGCGGTCGCCCCCCGCCCCCAGGGTGTCGCGGCGCCTTAGCTCGTGCGGCCGGAGCGCTGAGGCGCGCGTGGGCCGACCCGAGGTATCTCTTGCGGACGACCACCGGGGCCGCTACCCTCCTTCCGCGCGGCGCGGCTGCGCGGTTCGTCCTTCGCCAGTGCGGCCGCGCTGGCCCGATGCGCTCGTCGGCTCCCGGTGGCCGCACGCGGTGCGCCGGGCAGGTGCGGGCGCGGTGCGCGCCCTCGCGGGCTCGGCCCTACGCGGCCGGGCCCGCGCTGAAAGGAGCTAGCGGGATGAACGTCCGGCGTCGGCGGCCACGTTTGTGGACCCTGGGTGTCCTCCTCACGCTCCTGCTCGCAAGTGCGTCCTCTGCGCGGGAGCTGACGCCCGGGGTGGCGCTCGCCCAGGAAGCGGCGGGACAGGCGCCGCTCCCGGCGAACGTGGCCGCGGCCTTCGACGCCATCGCGCAACGGGCCTCCCAGTTGCGCGGCCTGGCGCCCCGGCGCGACGTGCCCCGCGTCGTGCTCACGCCGGACGAGTTCCGCGCCCGCGTCGTCGACGATCTGAGCGACCCCGAAACCCAGACGTCCATCGAGCACAGCCGGCAGCTCATGGTCGCCCTCGGGCTGCTTGGTCCCGACGTCGATCTCTATGCGCTAGAGCTGGCGTTCCGCGCGGGCATCGTGCTCGGCCAGTACGATCCGGACACCAAACAGCTCTACGTCATCACCGGGACCGACCCGACTAGCGCGATGGCGCGGGTAACGTTCGCTCACGAGTACACGCACGCGCTCCAGGACCAGTACTACGACATCCGCGCCCTCATGCCCAAGAACTCCGACAACTCGGACCGCGACCTCGGCGTCTCCTCCCTTCTCGAGGGCGATGCGCTGCTCATGGAGGAGATCTACCAGCGGCAGGCGATGTCGCCCGCCGATCGCCAGGAGAAGCAGCGCGAGGAGAACGCGCTTGCCGCCGGCGTGGACCTGAGCCAGGTGCCGTTGGTGCTGCGGGAGGAGACCTACTTCCCCTATGAGCAGGGGCCCCGCTTCATCGGCGCCGTCCTGGGGCAGGACGCCATCCGCGAGGCCTTGGACCAGGGCGCCGGCTACGGTCCGCGAGTCAACCGGATCTTCGAGGACCCGCCTCGCTCGACCGCGCAGATCATCCCCCCCGAGAAGTACCTGGCCGGGGAGAACCCCGTCGCCGTGCATTTCCCCGACCTGGCCGCCGCGCTCGGCGATGGGTGGCAGCAGCTCGAAGCGGATGTCCTGGGCGAAGTGGACCATCGCATCCTGATCCAGCAGTTCTCCGACCGCCAGCGGGGGGAGCAGGCGGCTGCCGGGTGGGCGGGCGATGGCTACGTGCTGCTGAGCAACGGCGACCACGTAGCGGTGGTCGTGAGCAGCCGCTGGGAGACTCCCGACGCGGCCAGCACTTGGTATGGCGCGTACGCGCAGACGGTGGCGGCGCGGTATGGCAGCCGCGCCGAGGCGGTCGAGCAGCGGCCGGACCGAACGGTCTGGCGCACGCCGGACGGGATGGAGCTGCTGAGCCGGGACGGCACCGCCACGACCATCCTCATCGCCAAGACCCCGGAGGAGATCGCCACCCTGGAACAGGCACTGGCCGGCGTTCCGGCCACGGCCGGGCACGTCCTGGTGCCGACGGTCCCGCTGCCCTGAGCGCGGCGGACCCCCGCTGCCGCGGCGCCCGGCACTTAGCAATTGGTCCAGGAGAGGGGTGGGGGCGGCGCAGCCGCCCCCACACCCCCCTCCTGGGAACCCAGCTCAGTGTAGGTCGTACTGATACAGGTCGTACTGGTCCATGATGTGGATCAGCTTGGCGGCGTACTCCGGGTCGGTCGCGTAGCCCGCTTCCGCGATGGCTTTGGCGAAACGGCGCGCATCCTCGCTGTACTTGAAGGCGCCGTGATAGCGCGAGTTCTGCAGGAAGAACATCCCGTGATCGAGGAACGACTCGGCCGGGTTGTTGTAGGCGCGGAACGGCTCCGGCACGACCACGTCCTCGCCGCCGACCACTTCCCAGGCGTCCATCCAGTAGGTGCCGGCCGAGCCTTCGCCGTTGCGCGCCTTGATGCCGAAGAAGTTGTTGGCCTCGCGCGCCAGCTTGCTGGTGCCCCAGTACGATTCGTGAATCGCCTGCGCGATGCTGACCGACGCGGGAACGCCCAGGCGGCGCTGCGAGTCCTGCGCCGCGGCCGCGGCCGCCTCGATGAACTGGCGCTTGTGGTGGTCGCCCGTGCCCGGCGCCGGCCACTCGGCCGTCTGCGTCGCGGGCGTCGGCGGCAGCGGCTGCGCCCCCGGCACCAGCAGCCGCTGGCCCGCGCCCAGCGGCGCGGCGGGCTCGGCCAGGCCGTTCGCCTCGACGAGGCGCTCGACGGTGACGCCGTAGCGCTCGGCCAGGTTCGCCACCGTGTCGCCCGCCACCACCGTGTGCAGCACGCCCGAGACCGGCAGCACCAGCAGGTCGGTCCCCACCGGCAGGCGGTCGTCCTCCGGCAGGGCGTTGGCCCAGCGCAGCGTGTCCACGCTGATCCCGAAGCGCCGCGCCAGCGCCGTCAGCGTGTCGCCCGCCTCGGTGCGATAGGTCGTCACGCGGGCCACGAGCGGCTGCGTCTCCGCCGGCGCCAGCGGCGGTAGCGCCACGCGCTCGGCGGCGAAGGCCGTTTGCTCGTGCCTGCCGCCGCGGAGCCAACCATCCGGCTGGTTCAGCAGCGGCAGGCTCCAGGCCCAGCCGAGCATGAGCGGCGACACGGCGAGCGTCGCGATGGCCGCGTGCAGGTTCCAGCGCCACAACTTCACGGGATTGCTACCTCGTCCAGCTAGTCTCGTCATCGCGCGGCTTGCGCCTCGCGCACGCCGGCCCAGGGGGCACATGCGGAGGGGAATGCCTGCGGTGAACGCCGGGGGCATTGTAGCGACCGTCCCCAGCGCAGAATCAGGCACGCGGTGGTATATTGGCCCCTTCCGGCGAAGAACAGGACCAAAGTACTATTGGCGAGCGCCCGTCGCTCGCGGCGCACCGTGCTGGGCGGCCCGACCAACGTGCTGGCTGCCCGCCTTGCGCGCCGCCGCTCGCCGCGCCACGGCGGGCCGCTGACAGCTGCCGGGTGGTGGTGCCGCGCGGCCGGCTGGCCACCCCCGGCCAGCCGCGCAGGCAGTGCCCCGGGCCGTATACTGTGGACGGCGAGCCGCCTACCAAGCGCGGGAGGACGCGATGGCCGCGGTGCTGGAAGTGGCCTCCGACATCCACTGCCCCTGGGCCTACGTCTGCGTGCTGCGGCTGCTCCGCACCCGCGACGCGCTGGGCCTCGACGTCGTGCTGCGCCACCTCTACTGGCCGCTGGAGCTAGTGAACGGCCGCGGTGCCCCGCGCGCCATCCTCGACGCCGAGACGCCCGTCCTGGCGCAGGTCGAGCCCGACGACTTCGCCGCCTGGCGCGGCCCCGAGTGGCCCACCACCTTCCTGCCGGCTTTCGAGCTGGTGTAGGCGGCCGAGGAGCAGGGGTTGCGGCCGGCCGAGGATCTCGATCTGGCGCTGCGCCGCGCCTTCTTTCTGGAGCACCGCAACCTGTCGCTGCGCACGGTCCTGTTCGAGGTCGCCGCCGCGGTGGCCAGCGTGGACGCGGCGGCTCTGCGCGACGCCTACGACAGCGGCCGCACGCGCCGCGTGGTGCTGCGCGAGTACGACGAGGTGACGCGGCGCGGCATCGAGGGCAGCCCAGAGGTCTACCTGCCGGACGGCGAGCGCGTCCACAACCCGGGCTTCGCCAAGCGGTGGGTCCACGGCATCCCGCACATCCTGTCCGAGGACCGTGCGGTCTACGAGCGGCTCCTGCGGGCGGCTGCCGTGCCCCCGAGCGATTAGGGCGCGGGGCGTGGCAGCCGGGCGCTACTCGACGTACTTGGGGATCTCGGCCAGCGTGCCGGGGACGAATAGCTCCTCGGCGCTCAGGCGGCGGCGCGTCAGGCCCTGCTGGTGACCGTACTCGCAGAACGTCTCCAGCGTGTGGCGGTTGGGCGCGAAGCCGTACACCCACGGGTCGGCGCCCATCACGGCGCGCTGCTCTTCCAGCAGGTCGCGCATCCAGGCCAGCGACACCGTCCGCGGGTTCTCCAGGCGCCGGTACGCTTGCTCCTTCGCCTTCTCGAACGCCTGCAAGAGGTTCTGCGCCACCCACGGATGCGTGCGCAGGATCTCGTCGCGAATGACGACGGTGTGCATGATCGGGAAGATGCCCGTCTTGCGGAAGTACGCTTGCTCCTCGGCCTTCGAGTCGGGGAACAGGCGCCGCACGCGGCTGTCGCCCCGCGCCAGCGAGGGCAGCAGCTCGGGGTAGAACGCCGCCGCCAGGTCGCCGTCGGCCAGGAGCGTGTCGAGGTTGGCGTCGGCGGGCAGGCGCTCCAGCGAGATGCCCGGCGGCAGCTGCAGCGGAATGTCCTCCTCGCTCTGCGCGACCCACTGCACCTGGTCCACGGGCAGGCCGTACTCGCTCTGCAGCATGCCGCGCTGCCAGACGCCCGCGGTAGTTTGCCAGGTGCGCAGCCCGACCCGCTTGCCGCGCAGGTCGCTCGGCTGGCTGATGCCGGCCTTGGCGTTCACCACCATGAACGAGTGGCGGAAGCGCCGGTGGGGAAAGGCAGGGATGGCGGTGAAGGGCAGCCCGGCCTCGCGCGAGGCGAGGTACGACGCCATCGAGAACTCGCAGACGTCGAACTCCTGGCCCTTGGTCATCCGCCAGTGCCGCTCCGGCGACGGCATGGTGAGCACCACCAGGTCGATCCCCTGCGGCGGGGTCGTCGCCTCGATCAGCCCGCGCGTGAGATCATAGTCACCGCAGGCGAGCGTCAGTTGTAGCTTGGCCATCGCTGTCTCCTCCGATTGTGGTCACCTGACTACTCGCCACGGCGGCCATGATGGCCGCGGGCGATGGCCGATCGGCCGGGTCCTGGCACGGGTGCGCGAGCGCCAGCAGCCCCGCCGGGTCGACCACGAAGTCGCCGCCCAGCTGTAGCGGGTCCTCCTGGGGCCGTTGCACGCGGCGCCCGTTCTCCATCATGCGTAAGGCGCCCAGCACCACCCGCGGCATCAGGAAGCGCCAGAGCGGTCCTTGCTCCAGTCCGTAGGCGCGGTAGACCCGCCGTTCCGGGTCCAGCAGCAGCGGGAAGGACAAATTCTGCTCCTGCGCGTAGCGCTCGGCGCGCTCCCGCGTGTCGAAGCAGACGAGCAGCACTTCCCCGCCCGCGGCCCGGAGGTCGGCGTGGTGACGGCGCAACTGCGCCACGTGCTCGGCGCAGAACAGTCAGCCGAGGTAGCGCAGAAAGATCAGCACTACCGAGCCGCCACGGTAGGCCGAGAGCGAGACCGCGCCGCCGCCCACGCGGGGCAGCGTAAACTCCGGCGCGCGGTCCCCCACCTGTAGGGCCATCGTCCCTCCCCGCCGGTCAGGCCCGCCCACCGGCGCCAGCGGCTGCCCCGGCTATGATAGCGCCCGCCGGCCGCGCGGGGCTACGGCCGGCCGCGCTGTGCGGTTCGCCCAAGAACCGGGCCGCTGCCACCCTGCTCACGCACCGAGCCCGTCCGACCCCCAGGTGGCCCGCGGCACCGCGGGGGACCGCGACCCACCCGCCGGCAGGCTCGGGTTGTCGCTACCCGCACGGTATACTGAAGAGACATCGGTCCCAGCCGCCAGCCCTCTCCTCCCGCCGTGCCCAGCGCGCGGCGGCTCGCGCGGGGGCGACAGTGGGAAGGACGAGGCCATGACCGAGGCGCTGCGCACTTACGCCGAGTGCTTCGTCTGCGGCGAGAGCAACCCGGCGGGGCTCCACGCGCAGTTCAGCCTTGGCGAGACGCCCGACGAGATGCGCGGGCGCTTCACGCCCGACGCCCGCTACCAGGGCTATCCGGGGCGGGTCCACGGCGGCGTGCTGGCCAGCGTGCTCGACGAGACGCTCGGCCGCGCCGTGGCGCTGCACGGCGCGTGGTCGTTCACCGCGCGACTGGAGGTACGCTACCGGCGCCCGGTGCCCGTCGGCGCGGCGCTGGAGGTGCGCGCGCGGCAGGTGCGCGACCGCGGCCGCTTTGTCGAGGCGCGGGGCGAGGCCCTGCTCCCTAGTGGGGAGGTCGTGGCGGAGGCCACGGGCCTGTTCCTGAAGCTCGCGCCCGAGGAAACCGACGCCCTGCGCGAGGCGATCTGGCCCACGCCCCAGCCCTCTTCGCCCACCCCGCCCGCGCCGGAGGTGCGGTGAGCACGCGCCTGCTGTTCGTGCGCCACGCCGAGGTGCATAACCCACGCAACGTCGTCTACGGCCGCCTGCCTCGGTTCCGGCTGAGCGCGCGCGGGCGCGAGCAGGCCCAGCTGATCGCCGAGTGCCTGGCCGACGAGCCGGTCGCCGCGATCTACACCAGCCCGCTGCTGCGCGCGCGCCAGACCGCGCTCGCCATTGCCGCGTTCCACCCCGGCGTGCCGGTACGCCGCAACGCGCTGCTGGCCGAGATCCGCACCGGCTGGCAGGGGACGCCCAACAAGGAGGTCCCCAAGGGCACGAGCTTTTACGTCGACCGCAAGCATCCCGACGACGAGGTGGTGGAGGACGTGCTCGCGCGCCAGCAGCGGCTGGTGCGCCTGCTGCTCCGACGACACCGCGACCAGGCGGTCGTCTGCGTCGGCCACGCCGACCCCATCGCGGTCCTGACGCTCTGGGCGGGCGGCGAGACGGTGACGCCGAAGCTGCTGCAAGAGCCGTTGGCGCCGGCCCGCGGCGCGGTGGTCATCTTCGAGTACCCGACGCCCGATGCCCTGCCCATCCTCAGCTACTGGAACCCCCAGCCGCCCGAGCCCGAGAAGCACAGCGCGGACGGCGAGGCGGCCTACGACGGTACCAGCGCCCCCGCCGCCGATGCGGCCCCCGCGGATGGTAACGCCGCGCCTGCCGACGCTGCTGCCGCGGCGGCCGCGAGCGCGCCAGCGACCACCGGGGCCGTGTCTGCCGACCCTACCCGCGCGAACGGCCACGCCGCCGCCCCGCTCACGGGTGGCGCCAATGCCCCTGCCGGCCCGGCTGCGACGCCGACTGGCTGAGCCTCCGCTAGCACAGGACGGCCGCCGGGAAATTCCGGAACCTGGTACCATCTGGCGGACAGCGTGATGCCGTCCGGGGTGACGACCGTGGGGATTGGATCGGCCCAGGCCCCTGGCCGAGTTGAGGAGGACATGCGCGATGGCAGAGCGAGGTACTCTCCCCAGCGATCAGGAAGTGCGCGCCTACATGCACAAGCTGAAGGCGTTCCGCGATAGTCTGGCGCCCACCGAGCAGCGAATGCTGGACGCGGTCGTGCTGGCCGCGTACTGGCCCGAGGACCGGGCGGATACTCACGGCTATGGGCTGCCCATGCCCACCACGATCTATGACGATACGAGCGGCCTACCGCCCATCCAGATGATTCCCTGGGGCAAGGTCCTGGGAGCCATCTAGCTCGAGGAGAGTGACTCATGGCCGCGCCGCTTACGCTGGACGAGAGCCTGCACCTGCTCCAGGTCTGCGTGGGGAAGATGCGCAGCATGAATCTCCGCTGCTCCATCGCGATCGTCGACGCGAGCGGCATCCAGGTGGCCGCCGCCCGCGCGGACGGCGCGAACCTCCTCTCGCCCGACATCGCCCTCGGCAAAGCCTACGCCGCCGCCATGTTCCGGCGCTCCGGCCGCGAGCTGGGCGAGGCCTGGGGGCCGGGCCATCCCGTCGGCAGCGCGATGGTCGCGCGCACGGGCGGCCGCTTCGTGCCCGCGCAGGGCAGCCTGGTGCTGCGCGACGGCGACGAGGTCGTGGGCGCGATCGGCGTGAGCGGCGCGAGCTCTGATCAGGACGAGGAGATCGCCCAGGCCGGCGTCGACGCCTTTCGGCGCTAGGGGGAAAGACCTAACCGCCCCGGCCTCCCTTCCCTCCGAAGGAAGGGGGGAGCCCCCCCGGCCTCATCTCTATCCCTCTGCCCGGTGGGGGAGAGAGGCCGGGGCGCGGGGCTTCGTCCCACTCCCCCTTCCCACAGTGGGAGGGGGGCCGGGGGGGTAGGTCATCCGGTCCTCCCCCTTCCCGCATCGGGAGGGGGGCCGGGGGGGTAGGTCCGCCGCTTCCCCCGAAGCAGCCGAGCGCGGCGGCCAGCACGGCGTCGGGCGCGAGGGCCGTCAGGCAGGCGCGATGGGGGCAGGCCCACATCGCCTCCCAGGTGCATGGCTGGCAGGGCACGGGATGGCGCACGATCGTCACCCGTGGGCCGCGCGGCGCCCACAGCGCGGGGTCGGTCGGCCCGAAGACGGCGACCACGGGCGTGCCCGCGGCCGCGGCCAGGTGCGTGATCCCCGAGTCCGCGCCGATATAGCACGCGCAGGCGGCGAGGAGCGGCGCCAGGCGCTCCAGCGGCCACTCGCGCGCAAGCGCGGGCCGCCACGCCACGAGCGCCCCCAGCGCCTCGTCCACGACCGCCTCCTCGGCCGGCCCCGCGACCACGAGCGGCCGTAGCCCGCGCGCGGCGAGCGCCGCCGCCACCGCTACGAACCTCGCCACGGGCCAGTTCTTGCGCCGGCTGCCGCTGCCCAGGTGCAGCGCCGCCCAGCGCGTCGCCGCCGTTGCCCCCGGCTGCGCGGCCAGGAACGCGGCGGCCGCCGCGCGCGCCTCGGCGCTCGGCTCCAGGCGCGGCACTGCCGGCCCATTCGCCTCGATCCCCAGCGGCGCGAGCGTGTCCACCAGGTAGTCGGCCACGTGCTGCCGGCGCCCGGCTGGCGGGCGCGCGGGGGTATGGACGACCGTGGCGCCGGCCGCCCGCAGGTTGGCGGCCAAGGGCTCGGCGGCGGCGCCCGCCCAGATGACGGCATGCGTGGCCGCTACCTCGGGCGGGATGGCGGCGCCGGGGGCGAACAGCGGCGTCAGGCGGGCATCGTCGGCGGCGAGGGGGCGGTCGGCCAGGTGGGCGGCGAGCAGCACGGCCGCGGCGGGGCCGACGACGATCAGCGGCGCGCCGGGGAAGCGGGCGCGCAGGGCGGCGAGCGCCGGCAGCGCGAGGATGAAATCGCCGATGGCGCCCGGGCGGTAGACGAGCACGCGCGCGGGCGCCATCGGCGACTGGCTCCATGCGCGAGGCCTGGGGGGGTCCCCCAGGCCCCGGTCTGCTGGTGCGTTAGGCCGCGGCGGCCACGGCGCCGCCGAGGGTGCGCTTGAAGAAGTTGACGGCCTTCGGGAAGGCGTCGCGCGCCGACTCCTCGTGGTAGCTGCCCGGGCGCGCGTCGCAGCAGAAGCCGTGGGGCGCCTCGGGGTACCAGCTCAGCTCGTAGCGCTTGTTGTTCTGCTTGAGCGCCGTCTCGATCTTGCTGACCTGCTCCGCCGGGATCGACTGGTCCTTGCCGCCGAAGAACAGGTGGATCGGCGCCCGAATGTTCGCCGTCGCGTTCACCGGCGCGTCGGCCGCGTCGGCCGCAATGCCGCCGCCGTAGAACGCTGCGCCCGCCTTGAGGTTCGGGTTGCGCGTGAGCGCGAGATAGACGACGCGGCCGCCGTAGCAGAAGCCGACGATGCCGATCTGCCCCTTCTGCACGTCCGAGCGGCTGTTGAGGAGGTCGCAGGTCGCGTTCACGTCGTCCATTACCTGGTTGTCGGACAGCCGCTGGCGCAGCGCGAACCCGGCCTGGACGTCGGAGTAGGGCGCCTCCTTCTGCTCGAAGCGGTGGAAGATCTCGGGCGCGGCCGCGACGAAACCCTGCTCGGCGTAGCGGCGCGTCACGTCCTGGATGTGCTCGTTGACGCCGAAGATCTCCTGGATGACGATGATGCCGGGGAGCGGCTGGCTGCCCTCGGGGCGCGCGACGTACACGCGCATGTCGCCCTCAGGCGTCTTGGCGGTGACCCACTCGGTCTTCACGGCCATGGTGTCCCTCCTCCTGCATGGTGGCTTACGACCCCGCCCGCCTGGGGAGCGGCCCGCGCCCACGCCCGGCGCGGCCCGCTGGCGCGCGGCGCGCGCCAAGCTCGAGGCGGAGAATCGGCTCATCCGGATTGTAAGCACAGCCCCCGGCGCCGGGCAAACAACGAGCCGCCGGCCTGCCGGGCACCGGCGAGGAGCCGGGACCCGCCGCAGCGGGACACAGATCAGTCTCGTGACTCTCCTGCTTGTCTCAGCGTGATAACTCGCATGTTATAACGACGGTGTGAGCCAGTGGACTCCCGAGTTCTACGAGACGCCAGCCGGACGGCGTCCGGTAGCAGAGTATATCGACGCGCTCGGCGGGCGCGAGGCTGCTGCTGTCCGGCGAGGGTTACGGCTGCTGGGAGAGTTCGGCTCCCGCCTGGGGATGCCGCATGTGCGACCATTGGAGCGGAAGCTTTGGGAGCTGCGTGTGCGGGCAGGGTGGGAACATCGTGTGCTTTACTTCGCGGCCAGCGGTCGGCGGCTAATCCTACTCCATGCTTTTACGAAGAAGACGCAGGAAGCTCCCCGGGGAGAAATCGCTATCGCTATCGGTCGTATGGGGGACTTTCAAGCGCGTGAGGGATCATGAACGTCGAGGAGTATTTCGCGGAGCGAGAGGCGCGGGACCCCGAGTTCCGGGCGGCATGGGAGGAGCAGCGTCCGCAGTTCGAGCTTGAGCGCGCGCTTATTAAGGCACGACTGGCAGCCGGGCTCACACAGCAGCAGTTGGCCGACCGTCTGGGGAAGAAGCAATCGGCGATCGCGCGTCTGGAAAGCGGCAAGCACCCGCCGCGGCTCGACACTCTGGTCGCGATCGCGCGGGCTGTGGGAGCCGCCTTCATCGTCGAGCCAGACGGGCGCCTGAGGGTGGAGTCGCGCGGGGGGCGCCGGCTCGCCGCGTCGCGCCGCGTCCCCACCCACCACGACGCCGCGGATACGCGCACACCTGCCGGCGCCGGGCGAGCCCGATAACCGCTAACGGTACAGGCTGTCCACGAAGCCGGAGCGGTCTAGCTCGTCGAGGAGGGTCATATCGAGGAGCTGTTCGGGCTGGGCGGTCTTCGCCTCGGGCGTCGTTAACGCCAGGGCGTCGAGCTGGCCTTGCAGCGCCTCCACGGTGAGCCGCGGCACGCGCTCCCACACGTTCACGTAGGTGTCGTAGACCTCGCGTAGCACGGCCGGATCGTCGGTCTTGGTGTACTTACCGATGGCCGCCATCGCCGCGTCGGGCTCCGCCTTCGCCACCTTGATGCCCTCGACGTAGGCGCGCAGGAAGCGGCGCACGACCTCCGGGTGGTCGCGCAGGTAGGCGCGCGAGGTGCCGACGGCATTCTGCACGAACGGCAGCTTCAGCTCCGCGATGTTCAGCAGCTCGTGCAGCCCCGCGTTGCGCGCTTCGAGCGAAGTGGGCGGCGAGATGTCGCCCGCGGCCACCACGCCTTGCAGCATGCCCGCCACCAGCTCGCGCTGGCCGCCGAGGAACGAGAACTCGACGTCGTGGTCAGGGTCCCAGCCGAGGCGCGCGATCGCCACGCGCACGGCCAGGTGGCTCGCGTCGAACGGGCCGTTGGCGCCGATCGTCTTGCCCTTCAGGTCCTCCATGCGCGTGAACTCGGGCCGCGCGTAGATCGAGCTGACGAAGTAATTGGCGCTGCCGGCGATGTACACCAGCTCCGAGCCTTGCAACATCGGCACCGTGAGCGAGCCGGTGGAGGCGAACTGCACGTCGCCGCCGATCAGCGCCTGCGCCGTGCGCGCCCCCGTGCCGCCCAGGATCAGCTCGGCGTCCAGGCCGTGCTTGCGGAAGATGCCCTCCGTCTCGGCCACGTAGAGCGGCGTGTAGATGCCGCCCGGCACGGTGTAGCTGATCTTCACTGGCACGACGGCCGGCTCGCTCGCCGCGGCGGTCGGCGCCGGGGCCGTGGCGCCCCCGGCCGCCGGCGCGGCCGCGCCCCCGGCCACCGCCCCCGCGCCCGCCGGCGCCGCGCCAGGCTTCGCGGCGGACGGCGCGCTCGCCGGGGCGCAGGCGGCCAGCGCGAGCAAGGCCAGCAGCGCGACAGCGCGGAGCCCCGTGAGCGCGAGCGGTGACGCCGAGCGTCCCCTCCCTGGGAGCGTGGGCGTCTCGCCTGCGTCAACGCTAGCGGCCCCCGCGACCGGCCAGGCTGGAATTCCTCGCTCCCGGGCCATGCGCCAGAATCGTCCCGCGGCTTCCCTGCATCCGCACATGTCTGGCCTCCTCGTGCCCACGCCGGGGCTGTTCCCTGCGTCTTGCAGCCGGCCTCGCGGCCCCGCATCCGCACATGTCTCGCCTCTCGCCTGCTCCTCGCGGTGCCCTGCCCGGCCCCCGCCCCCCGGACGATCGCCCCCCGCCAATGTCTTCTCTTGTAGGGGCGCTGCTTGCTGCGCCCTGCCCAGTCGCCACCCAGCCCGGCGTCTCAGCGAATCCGGCCCAGGCTTCCCGTCCTCCCCCTCTCCCTTAGGAGAGGCCGGCAGGGGGGTGAGGTCCGGCGCCGCGTCCCTCCCCCTCGCCCCCTGGGAGAGGGTCGGGGTGAGGGCGTCTCCCTCGTTCTCCCTCTCTGCTAAGGGAGAGGGGCAGGGGGGTGAGGTCCGGCGCCGCGTCCCTCCCCCTCTCCCTCTGGGAGAGGGTCGGGGTGAGGGCCCGTCCCGGTCGGCCAACCGCCCGGCTGCATCGTGTATCACCCGTCTGAGCCGGACGACCGCCCCTCGTCAATGCATTCATACTAGAGAGGCCGCGAGGCGCGCCGGAGAGCGCCCGCCATCCCGCGCGACGTGGTCGCGTATCTTGCGCCGTACACGCCTCCCACCCCGCCCGCCGCCCGCGCCCGGCCCGGGGCACCCCGCCCCGCCGGCCCGGCCCGCGGCGGGACCGCGGGGGAGTATCGTACGGGGTAAACGATGCGACCTTCCGCG
>JAJPHF010000085.1 GCA_021325365.1 Pseudomonadota bacterium | reverse complement strand
TCCTCAGCTCGTCGGCCAGCGTGCGCGTCCTCCTCTCGGTGATCCTGGCAATCCCGATGAGGACCACACGCTGGCCGTCTTTGTCAACGGCCCGGCTTTTTACACACCTCTTTTCAGGGGAGTATCGCCCTGGGACTCTATCAGCGGCCAACCGCCGGGCCGCATCGAGTATCATCCGCCTGCGCCGGACGCGAGCCCCCCGCCAATAGCTTCCCTCTTTAGACAGGCCGCGAGGCGCGCAGGAGAGCGCCCGCCCTCGGCGCGACGTGGTCGCCGTCCCTGCCCGTACACGCCTCCCCCGCGCCCGCCGCCCGCGCCCGGCCCGGGGTTTCCCCGCCGGCCCGGCCCGCGGCAGGCTACCGGGGGAGTATCGTACGGGGCAAACGATGCGACCTTCCGCGCCCGAGGAGCACGCGCAGACCCGCGCCCGGCCTAGCAGTTAACCACCCGGTTAAGGAGCATCGTTTGACCGTTCCTCGGCTAAATTGGCGCACCGTGCTGGCCACCGCTTGCCCCGCCGGGCGCCCGGGCGTAGAATCGCCGCGACCCCCAAGTGTTATACGTGGGAGAAGCCCAATGCCAGATCGATGCCGACCGGGCGCGCGGCTGCTGGCGCTGGCGCTAGCCGGGCTGCTCGCGGCGTGCGGCGCGCAAGCGGCCGGCCCCAGCCCACCCGAATCCGCCAGCCGTCCGGGCAGCGCCCCCGGCCCCGCCGCCGGGAGCGCCTCGGTCGCGGTCGCCGCGCCGTCCGCTAGTGCCAGCCAACCAGCGGCGCAAACCACCGCGCCGGCGCCACGGTCGCTCGACAAGGTAACGTTCACGCTGCCGTCGCAGGGCATGGACTTCGTGTTCGCGGCCGTGGGCAGCCAGCGCGGCCTGTTCCGCGACGAGGGGCTCGACGTGTCCCTGGAGCAGGCCGTCGCCACGGTCGGCATTCCCGCCGTCGTGTCCGGGCAATACGACTTCACCGGCTCCGTGGGCAGCGCCCAGTCGGCGATCCTCCAGGGCGCGCCGCTGAAGGTCGTCATGGTCGCCCAGGACCGCCCGGCCTACGGCTTCTTCGCGCGCCCGGGCATCAACTCGATTCCCGAGTTGAAAGGCAAGTCGCTGGGCATCACCACCGCCGGCAGCGCGGCGCAAATCATGGCCAATCTGGTGCTCGAAAAGTATGGCGTCGATCCAGTGAACGACATCACCTGGGTGCAGCTTCGCACGCCGGCGAACCTCTGGGCCGCGCTGAGCACCGGCGTCGTCGACGCGTCGATGGTCGGCACCGCCGATCTGGTTCGTCCCGTCAAGGAAGGCTACGTCGACCTGAAGATCTACAAGGACCCGAGTGTTCACAACGCCTCGGTGGGTCTAACGACCTCCGAGCAGCGGCTGCGCGACAAGCCCGACATGATCAAACGGATGATCCGCGGCTCGATCAAGGCCGTGCAGTACATGAAGGCGGACAAGGCGGGCACCGTGCCGATCATGGCCGACTTTCTCGACATGTCGCCCGAGGAGGCCGGCGAGCTATACGACCTGACGATCGACGCCTTCATCCCGCAGGGCTACGCTGACGACGAGACGCTGCGCCAGTCGCTCGACGTCCTCGTCACGGCCGGCGAGGTGAAAGAGACGCCACCACTGAGCCAGGTATTCGACCTGCACCTGGCCCGCGAAGCCTACGCCGAGCTCCAGCGCGAAGGCTGGAAGCCGTAATACCCCGGCCAACGGTGTATTGGCGTCACAGAGCACAACCACGAGAAGAGGATATCGTAGGGCAGGGGCTGGTCCCCTGCCGCCTCGTCGCACCCACAACCGGGCGGTGGGGAACGAGCCCCCGCCCTACGAGCTTGGGGGAATCAGTGGCCTACGCCGACATGCGCGAATACCTGGCCGCGCTGGAGCGCGCCGGCAAGCTGCACCGCGTTCGCGCCGAGGTGGACAAGTCGTGGGAGGTCGCCGCGGTCGCGCGGCGCGTCTTCCAGAACATCCCGCCCGAGCGGCGGCCGGCGCTGCTCTTCGAGCGCGTGGCCGGCCACACCGTGCCCATCGCCTGCGGCCTCCTCGGCGCGTCGCGCGAGGTCTACGCGCTGGCGCTGGAGACAACGGTCGAGGGCATCGGCGAGCGCTGGGCGCAGGCACAGACGGACCAGGTCCCCCCTGAGATCGTGACCAGCGGGCCGTGCAAGGAGGTGATCAAGCATGGCGCCGAGGTTGACCTCGGCTACCTGCCCGTGCCCACCTGGACCGTGGAGCACGACCCCGCGCCGTTCTTCACTTCGCCGTTCGTCATCACCAAGGACCCCGACACCGGCGTGCGGAACGTCGGCACCTACCGTATGCAGCTCAAGGGCCGCAACCGCACGGGCATCGGCGGCTTCCACGTGGGTGGCGTGCAGCACATCGCCATGCAGATCCGGCGCTACCGCGCGCTCGGCCGTAAGATGCCCGTCGCGGTCGTCGTGGGCGCCGACCCGACGATCGGGCTCGTCTCCGTAACCCGCGTACCCTACGACGCCGACGAGTTCGCCGTGGCCGGTGGCCTGCGCCGCGCACCGGTGCCGCTCGTGCGCTGCGAGACAGTCGATTTGGAAGTGCCCGCCACCGCCGAGTTCGTGCTGGAGGGAAAGGTCGATCCCGACTACTTGGAGGAAGAAGGCCCCTTCGGCGAGTTCCCCGGGTACATGGGTGCTGCGGGCAAGAACGTCGTCTTCCAGGTCAATTGCCTGACCCACCGCCGCGACCCGATCTACCAGGCGTTCGTCAGCCAGATGCCGCCCAGCGAGTCCAGCCGCATCCGCGGCATCGGCCGCGAGGTCGCGCTCCTGAAGCACCTCCAGCAAGTGATGAACATGCCGGTGCGCGACGTTCACTACCTGGAAGCGGGTGGCAGCACCGCCTACGTGGCCATCTCGGTCCGCAAGGAGCGCGAGACGCTGCCGCGCGAGGTGATGTGGGCCACCTGGGCGCACCAGCCGTCGTTCGCCAAGATCGTCGTGGTCGTGGACGACGACATCGACGTGCGCGACCAGTTCGCGCTGAACTGGGCGCTCAGCTTCCGCATCCAGCCGGCCCACGACGTGTACGTCGAGCGCGACACGCTGGCCGTCAACCTCGACCCGTCGCAGGCGCCGCCCGGCGTGCCGAGCACCGACCGCGCGCGGCTCATCGGCTCGAAGCTGGGCATCGACGCCACCCGCAAGTTCCCCTATCCCGCCACCGCGCTGCCGCCGCGCGAGCATCTGGAGCAGGTGGACCACCGCTGGCGGGAATATGGGTTTGCTTGAGGATGGTACTGGCCCCCTGCCGCCGGCCGGGTGTGGCGCGCAATATCGCAAGCCACTCCCCTGCGCCCTCGAAATGAGGTGAGGACGATGGCGCGTGTGTCCCTGGTCGTGCCCGAGGCAGCCACGGCCGCGCAGCAAGCCGCGTTCGCGGAGGTCGGCGCCTCACGCGGCGGCGTGGGCAACTTGTGGCGAGCGCTGGCGCACAGTCCCGAATTCATGCGGCGCGCGGGCGCCACCGGCGCGTACCTGCGCTTCGAGTCCATCTTGCCAGCCGCCCTGCGCGAGACGGTCATCCTGGCGGTGGCCGGCCGCTGGGACTGCCCCTACGAGCAGGCCCATCACCACCCGCTGGCCGCGCGGCACGGGCTCGATGACGCGACCGTCGCGGCGCTCGACGCCGGCCAGGCGCCCGCGCCCGGCGCGCTCCCGCCGCTCACGGCCGCGGCGGTGCGCTACGCCCAGGCGCTGACCCGCGACGGCCGCGCCGACGCGGCTCTAGGAGAGGAGTTACGTGCCGGCCTGGGCGAGCAGGGCCTCGTCGAGCTTACGGGCCTGGTGGCCTACTACAGCATGCTCGCGCTCATCCTGAACGGCCTCGAGGTCGACCTCGACGCCGACCCGCCGCTGCCGCCCGGCTAACCGTGGCCACCTGCTACACGCCCGCTACCGGTCACTTCTGTTTTTCTAGTAGCTTCGCGATATACTAAGGGCGCGTCGCGGCAACCCACTTCACAGGCCGCCGCGCCCCGCTCGCCGGTGCCCTGGCGCCGGCCCACGCTACAGAGGGATTAGAGGAGAGCCCGCGATGAGCCAGCCGCAAGGCGCCGCGAAGGAAGTCGTCGCGTTTTATACGGACCCTGCTTGACCGTGGGCCTGGCGTGCCGCCGATTGGATTCGGCAGGTGCGTCGGGTGCGCCCCGTTGAGGTGCACTGGAAGCTGTTCTGTCTGGAAGAGGTCAACAAGAAGGAAGGCACGGAGGTTGACTGGGAGAACGGCCGGAGCGCCCCGGTGCTGCGCGTCCTCGCCCTCGTGCGGCGCAAATACGGCGACGAGGGATTCGACCGCCTGTACGACGCGCTCGGCAAGGCGCGATTCGTCCGCGAGGAGACGTTGAACGACCCGGCGGTGATCGAGGCCGCGCTGAAGGAAGCTGGGCTCGATCCGGGGCTGCGCGCGGCGGCGCTGGCGGACGACACTACGCGCGACGAGGTGGCTGCCGAGCACGCCGCTGTCGTCGCTAACCAGGGCGCGTTCGGCGTGCCGACGCTCGTGCTCCGCGAGGATCAGAAGTCGGGCATCTTCGGTCCGGTGATCGACAAAGTTCCCGAGGGCGAAGAGGCCGGCGATCTCTGGGACCATGTCAAGTCACTCGCGGGCCAACAGAGCTTCTACGAGCTGAAGCGGTCGCGCCCCACGCCGCCCCATCACTAAGCGGGTGCGGTGCTTGGTATATAAGCTCGACCACGTCAACCTACCTACCAACCTTACGCAGATGCCCAGGCCCCGAGCGGGCAGCACGGCAGGGCGGTGTTGTCTATACCCGTATGGGGCCACGCTATCCCCACATCGCCGACAGCCTGTGAGGCGGGGGTTGGGGGACACCCCCAACCCCTTTCCTCACCTCGGGGATTTGGGTGCCCCCCAAAGGAGAGAGCTATGGCTGCTCATGCCGAGGTGGACCAAAGCCTGCGACTAATCCGCGCCGAGACGCAGCGGCTGCGCGATACGCTGTCCAGTCTGCCGGCCGAGGCATGGGATACTCCCAGCAATTGCCCCCCGTGGCCCGTGCGGCGCCTCGTCGCTCACATCGTGAACAACGCCGAGTTCATCCAGCTCAACGTGGAGCGTGGGGTCGCGGGCCTCACCGAGCCGGGCATCAACCCCGAGGAGCGCGCCAAGCGCGTGCAGTACATCACCGACGCGCCGCCCGCGGAGGTCGTCGCCATCCTCGACCAGACCTCCGCGGACCTGGAGGCTGCGTTCGAACGGCTCAGCCCCGAGCAGCTCGAAGCGATCTGCTACCATCCGGCCGGCAACCGCTCGGCGCGCTGGTACGCTCAGCAGCGGCTGGCCGAGATCGCTTTCCACCAGTGGGACCTGCTGCACTCGTTGGGCCGCGACGCGACGATCGATCGAGAAGTGGCCGGCTTCCTGCTACCGATGCTGCTAGAGAGCAACCTGCCCCGCATCTATCAGCGCGGTCCCAAGGGGGAGGGCCGCTTCCGCCTGGTCGCCCAGGACGCGCCCGACCAGAACTGGCTACTCGTCGCCACGCCGGATGCGGTCCGGGTGCAGCGCGCCGGCGAGGGCCCCGCCGACGTGACGATCACCGCGCCCCTCAGCACGCTCGCCCTGCTGATCTACGGCCGCGCCACGCTGGCCGAGGAGGAGCAGCGCGGCCGCGCCTGCGTCGAGGGTGATCGCGCCCGCGCCGACCGCTTCCACACTATGTTCCCCGGCCCGTAGGGCGGGCCATGGCAACGGTTGCATCCCCACAAGTGAACATGTCCCTACGCGCCACACCTCGCGGTACCGCCGCTCCTTGTCCGGGACGTGGATGGCGAACTGCTCGTGCCAGACCACGTCGAAGCTGGCGTTGTCGAACGGCATGTCCAGCGCGTTGCCATGGTGAAACGTAATCCGGTCGCCGAGTCCGACGCGCGCCGTCAACATCGTCGCCGTGCGGACGGGTGGCGACCTTGGGACGGGCGGTCAGCTGTGTCCGCGGCGCGAGGTCGTCCGCCGTGAGGGCGTCGAGATTCTTGCCCTGCGCACAGAGGGTGTCCAGGGCGCGCGGCTTAGGGCAAGTCCACGCCTGCGCCCTTGCCCTGCGCGCGGAGGGCGTCCAGTATCGGCTCGCTGAGGTCGGCCCATCCGTAGTGCGCGCTCACACCGAGGCAGGGATCTGCTGCGGCGATGCCCGGGCTCCCTTCTGCCCCCACGCGCTGCCCCTCAGGATGTCGCGGTCGACGTCGTGGCGGGCTCGTAGCGCGGGTCGACGACGCCGATCAGGCTGTCGCGCGGGACGAGGTGAACAAGCTCGGCCTCGCTCAGGTGCTCGGTGCCGGGCGGGCGCAGTGGCAGCACCAGGTAGCGCATGTCGGCTGTGCTGTCGTGGACGCGTACCTCCACGTCGGGCGGCAGCGCCGTGCCGAACTCGGCCATCACCGCGCGCGGCTCGCGCACCGCGCGCGCCCGGTAGTTCAGGCTCTTGTACCAGTCGGGTGGCCGGCCCAGGATCGGGCGCGGATAGCACGAGCAGAGCGTGCAGACCACGAGATGACGCACCCGCTCGGTGTTCTCCAGCACGACGAACTCGTTGATGCCGCTCGCGTCGATGCCCATCTCGGCGCAGGCCGCCTTCGGGTCGGCGATGAGCCGCGCCTTGAACGCCGGATCGACCCAGGCGCGGGCGACCAACTTCGCGCCGTTCGTCGCCGTGCGCTGCTCGAAGTAGTCGATGCTCTCCTGAATGTCCGCGGGCGTGAGGATGCCCTTCTCGATCAGCAGGTCGCGGATGGCGTAGATCCGCTTGGCGTAGTGGCTTAGCTCGTGCCGCGGGTGCTCATGGGGAGGCACCCCGCCCTCGTGCCCGTCGCTCATTTGACGCTCCTGCGCTACTGTTCAATGAGGCCCCTCGGGCGCCTCCTACCCCCTCGAAGAGAGGGAGAGGAGGTAGCTGGGGGGACACCCCCCGGCCCCCGGCAGGGGAGCGCCCCTGCACCCCCGAGGAGGACGGGGAGCGAGCCCCCGGCAGGGGAGTGCCCCTGCACCCCCGAGGAGGACGGGGAGCGAGCCCCCGGCAGGGGAGTGCCCCTGCACCCCCGGGGCCGAGGGGAGGGAGCAGGCCCCCGGCAGGAGGGCGCCCCTGCACCCCCGGGGAGAGGCCGGGGAGCCGGCCCCCAGCCCCCCGGCAGGGGAGTCCTCCTGCACCGGCGGAGAGACGACAGGGAAGCCGCTCAATCCTCCGCGCCGCCGGGGCCTATGCTGGCTCCAGCCAGTGCTCGTAGATGTCCACGTATACTTTGTCGCCCGCCACCGGGTATTCCTGCCACACGTCGCGCTGGCTGAAGCCGACCAGGTAGAGCGGCCGCGGCGGCAGGCCGTCCTTGCCGTAGGCTAGCTCCTCGGGGTTCGGGAAGTCGCCGTAGTAGCGTTCGACGGTCCCCGTCTTGCCGCGGATGTAGTGCGGCGTGCGGATGTGTCCCGGCGGCTCGGCAAACCGCACGTGGACGCGGTCGCCCGGCTTGAAGCGCGGCACTCTGGTGCTCATGGCTCCCCCCATCGCTCCTCTAGCTCGGCCATCTTGCGGTCGATCTCCTCGCGCGTCAGGTAGCCCTTCTCGCACAAGATCGCCTCGTTGCCCACCACCCAGCGCTCGTAGTAGCCCAGCGCGGGGTACAGCGCCGGGTCCATGTCCTCGCGCGCGCGGCGGTGCTCGTCGGTTGTGCGAATGCCCTTGCGCCCGATGGCAGTACTGATGGCGTCCGTCAGGATCTCCCAGTCGGACAGGTCGTGGGGCGTACGGTCGATCGGGCCCATGCCCGGCCGACCGCCATAGTCGTGCTCGCGTGGTGGCATCTCCCTCACCCCCGACCCCTCTCCCAGGGGGAGAGGGGAGTAGGTACGGCGGCCCCTCCCTCCCGGAGGGGCTACGTATTGTCGCGCGCGTCCCGCGCCCAGCGGGAGATGGGGTAATCGTTATCTCTAGTGTCCCCTCTCCCAAGGGGAGAGGGGGAAGCTAGCGCGTGCCGAGCTGCGTTAGCGCGCCGTCCAGGTAGCTGTAGTCGACGAGCTGGCTGACCTGGCCGATCCCCTTGCGAATCAGGCCCTTCTTGAGCCAGAAATCGTGCTGGTCTTGCAGGCTCTGCAGGTCCATGCGGCCGTTGGGATCGTAGTAGGCCCAGAGAGAGTTGGCCACCACGGATTCGGGCATCTTCGCGTGCTTGGCAGCGATGGCGTTGATTTCGGCGGCGTTCGTGTCCACGTTGTCGAGGAAGTAGCGCAGGCCCTGCAGGTAGGCCACCATGAACTTGCGCGCGCCCTCGGGCTTGTCGCGCATGAAGCGCTCGCCGTAGAGGATGGTATACGCCTGAATGGGATCCTTCACGATCTCGTCGGTGCGCAGCCAGCGCACGCCGAGGCCGGCATCCTCCAGCAGGGCGGCCGTCGGCTCGACGGTGATCTGCCACTCCTGGACCTTGTTCTGGAACATGGCCATCTGGTCGCCCTGGCCGCCGGGCGGCGTCTCGACGAAGGTGAAGTTGGCGAACTGCAGGCCGTCTGGCGTGGTGAGATTGGCCGCCTGCGCGATCTTGTAGAAGGTGTACGGCAACGACAGGCCGGAGTCAATCGCTGGCGCCCCGCCCGTGCTGCCTTGGAGATCGGCGACGGTTTTGAACTTGGAGGCCACGTCGCTGCGCACCGACAGGTTGTAGACCGAGCGGCCGTGGGCGATCTGGCCCTCGTCGGCCACCATGCGGAACAGCACGCCGTCGGCGGCGGCGTTCACCATGCCCGCGCTCAGCCCGGCGGCCGCCACGTCGAGCTGCCCCTGGGAGAGCGGCGCGAGCATCTCATTCGAGCCGCCGGCGAACGGCACGAAGTCGACCGCGAGCCCCTGTCCAGTGAAGAAGCCCTTCTCTTCCGCGACGAACACGGGGATCATCGGCAGCCGCGGCGCGTAAGCATACTTGACGTCGATCGGCGAGGGACTCCCCGCTGCCGCGGGGCCGGGCGACGGCCCGCCTGCTCCCCCACTGCTGGGAGGAGCAGTCGGCGCGGCGGGTGGAACGGCGGTGGGCGGCGCGGCTGGTGCAGGCGCGGCGGCGGGTGGCGTCGCGGGCGCGCAGGCCGCGAACGACAAGAGAACGGCGATGGCGACTGCCTGCGGGCGCATCATGCTTCGCACTCCCGGTAGTCGGCACTATCGATGTGGACTCGACCGGCAGGGCGCGGCGTGCTGCGCCCCGCCCGCTCCCCGGCCGACTGGCGACCGGGCGGGGCGCAGCAAGCAGCAGCCCGCCAGTTAGCCGCCTGCGGGATGCTGCTTGGCCCGCACCCATCAGTATGTTTGGCATCAGCTCAGCCGAGGAAGCGCTGGACCGCGTGCGCGAACGGCTCGGGGGCCTCGATATACGGGTAGTGGGCCGCGCCGGGGATGAGCGCGACGTGAGCGTCGGGCAGCCCCTCGGCGTAGGCGTGGGCGTGGGCGACGGGCACCAGCCGGTCCTGCTCGCCCCCGACGATCAGCGCGGGCAGCTTCGCTCGCCCGAGCCGCCCGCGCAGCTTCGGCGAGTACGGAAACTGCCAGGCCAGACGCGCGGCCGCCACACGGGCGTGGAGCGCGCGCTCCAGCCGCTCGGGCGTCTCCACGTCGGGCAGCCACTCGCGCGCCAAGTCGCTCGTGGGATCCGCGAAGACCAGTGGCCGCAGCATCGGCGGCGTCAGCGCGAACTCGTCGGCGGCCAGCGCGCCGTCCACCTGGATGCCGTAGGCGTCCACGAGCACCAGCGCGCTTAGTCGCTCGGGGTAGCGCACCGCTAGCTCGGCCGCCAGCCAGCCACCCAGCCCGGCGCCGAGCACGACCGGGTGGTCGAGCGCCAGCGCGTCCAGCAGGTCGAGCAGCCAGAACACCACGTCCTCGGGCTCGTCGATGCGACCGAGGGTGGTCGAGTCGTCGAAACCGGGCAGGCTGGGCGCGATCACGCGGCAGGCGTCGCTCAGCAGCTCGTGGCCGGGCGTCCAGCGGTTGCCGCGCGTGTCGTGCAGCCAGAGGAGGGGCCGGCCGTCGCCCGCCTCCGTGATGCGCGTGGCGCGGCCGCCGATCGCGCGGGTCGTCTCCGTGCTCATGCGCGCGCGCCCGCCCCGGCCGGGGCGGCAACCGGCTCATCGGTGTTCACGTCGCGCAGCGCCGGCATCACCTCGCGGGCGAACAGCTCGACGCTCTTGCGCGTCAGGTGGGTCGGCACGTTGCCCACGGAGAAGTTGGGGATCAGCGTGCCGAGGCCGCTGTGGGCCGCGATCTCCTTCAGGCGGTCGCGCACGGTGGCGGGGCTGCCGACCACCACGTAGCCGCCCTTCTGGATCTCCTCCCAGGTGTTGAAGTTGCCGGGGCGGCTCTTGCGCCGCGCCTCCATGACGCCGAGCGTCGACTTCACGGTGGCGTGGCCGGGCGGCGCGTTGAAGGTGTCGCGGTTCCGCAGCAGGTTCTTGGCGTAGTACCAGAAGTGGGGCTCGTACTCCTCGACGGCCTGGGCGTCGGTCTCGGCGACGTAGATGCCGATGCCCCAGCCGATCTGCGAGTGGCGTGGCGTATAGCCCTCGCGCTCGCAGGCCTCGCGGAAGTACTCGGCGCTGGCGACGCGCAGGGCGTAGGGCGCGAGGGTGGGCAGCACCATATACGTGTAGCGCTTCTTCGCCACCCATTCGATCGTCTCGCGCGACCCGGAGCCCGGAATCCAGATCGGCGGGTGCGGCTGCTGCATCGGCTTGGGCCAGACGTTGACGTAGCGGAAGCGGTAGTGCGTGCCCTCCCAGGCGAACGGCCCCGGCGTGGTCCAGGCCTTCAGGATCAGCTCGTGGGCCTCGTGGTAGCGCTCGCGGGCGTAGGTGGGGTTCACGTTGTAGGAGAAGAACTCGTTGCCGGTGCCGACCACCTGGCCCGAGACGACACGCCCGCCGCTGATGACGTCGAGCATGGCGATCTCCTCGGCCACGCGGAGGGGGTGATCGTAGAGTGTGAGCACGTTGCCCAGGATGACGAGCTTAGCGCGCGTGGTGCGCCGGGCGAGGCACGCCGCCATGATGTTCGGCGAGGGCATGAGGCCGTAGGCGTTCTGGTGGTGCTCGTTGACGCACACGCCGTCGAAGCCCAGCCGGTCGGCCAGCTCCAGCTCGTCGATGTAGCGGTTGTAGACTTCGTGACCCTTTACGGGGTCGTACAATGCGTTCTCGCAGACGACCCAGGCGGTGTCGTGGGTCTGCGCGAAGTCGTCGGGCAGGTAGGGCCACGGCATCAAGTGGAACATGTAGAACTGCATTGCGAGCATCCCTTCCCACGCGTCGGCGCACGGCAGGAACATGGTAGTGCGCGTGACGCGACGCGCGCAAAGCGGGTCGTGATCGGCGCGGGCGGCGATGCGGCTGGGGCGCCGGACCTACCCCCCCGCCCCCCTTCCCTGCGAAGGAAGGGGGGGCGCCGGTTGCGCCGGGTATGATGGCGCCGGGCGCGGCAGCGATCGGCGATTTTGCCGAGGAACGATCAAACGGTGCTCCTTGATGGGCCAGATTTCGGGTTGTGGGTAGACGTTGCCGGCACGCGTCCCGGTGGGGCGCGCGAGCGGGAGGGTGGCGGCTCCCGGCCCGGCGGGTCGGGCGGGCCGGGAGCGCGCCGCGCGCGGCGCGGTGGTCACTCTCCGCCAGCGCGGTCC
>JAJPHF010000177.1 GCA_021325365.1 Pseudomonadota bacterium | reverse complement strand
CTGGGCCGAGTGCATCCCGCTCAGTCGCCCCGACGTGCCCGCGGACTTCTGGGGCGAGGGCCTCCCCGACTGGAGATCCGTTGCTATCGACTGGTGAGCTGGCCGCCATCCAGGCCGAGGCCGCCCTGCTGCTCCCGGATACTGCCGAGATTCAGCGGCCGACCGCGGGCGCCCAGGACGGTATGGGCGGCACCACGATGGCCTGGCAGACGGTGGCCACCGTGCCGTGCGCCGTGGGGCCGCGGCCCTACCGCCCGGACGAGAGCGTGGTCGCCGCGCAGCTCGGCACGCAGGCCGCCTGGATCGTGCTGCTGCCCGTCGGGACCGACGTCCAGCCGCAGGACCGCATCGTCGTCGGCCCCAGCACCTTCGAGGTGGCGGCGCCGCTCGGGCCGCGCACCTGGGAGTTCGTGCGCGAGATCGCCTGTGTGCAGGTGCTCTGATGTTTAGCCTCAGCTCGACCCTGACTTACGCAGGCCTGCAGGCCTTCCGCGACAGCCTGCACGACCGGGCCGATGAGGTCATCCGTAAGGCCGCCTTCGACGTCGAGGCGCGGGCGAAGCAGGCCGCGCCGATCGACACGGGCGCGCTGCGCAACAGCATCTACACCCGCACCCGCAAGGAGAGCGGCTACGGCGCCGCGCGGTCGGCCGCGCAGGGCGCCAACGGCCAGGCGCGTATGCTCCCCGAGCACGAGCGGCCCGACGACCTGGCCGCCGTCGTCGCCGTCGGCGCCGAGTACGGCGTGTACGTCGAGCTGGGCACCCGCCGCATGGGCGCGCGGCCGTTCCTCGGCCCGGCCGCCGAGGCCGTGCGCCCCGCGTTCGTCGAGGCGATGAAGGCGCTCCACCCGTGAGCAGCGAGACGGTCACGGCGCACGCCTGGCTGGCCGCGACGCTGCAGGGCGATGCGACGCTCCAGAGCCTCACCGGCAGCCGCATCTACCGCAACCAGGCCGACGAGGGCGCCCCCACGCCCTACGTCGTGTGGAGCTACCAGGGCGGGCACCACGTCCAGGGCGTCGGCACCGCGCGCATCATGGCCGATCTCGTCTTCCAGGTGAAGGCCATCGGCCTGGTGAAGCAGGACGCGGCCGCGCTCCGGGCTATCGCCGACCAGCTCGACGCGGTGCTCCAGGGCGCGAGTGGCAGCACTGCCGCCGGCGCCGTCTACGCGTGCGTCGGCGAGCAGCCCGTCGACTACGAGGAAACCGACAGCGGCATCCGGTACTGGCACCTCGGTGCCCTGTACCGGCTGATCGCCCGCGGCGCCTAACCCCCGTCGCCACCGCTCACCGCGGCTCTGCTGCCGCCCCGCGCGGTCCACTGCGGACCCACCCGACCGCATGGGAGTCTGCCGTGGCAGAGCGAGCCAGTATCGCCCAGGTTGTCCAGCTCGGCGTCGAGACCACGCCGGGCACCAGTACCGCCGCCAACAAGCTCCTCCAGAGCATCTCCATCGAGCCGAGCATTCAGGCGAACATCAGCCTGTTCCGCCCGATGGGCACGAAGTACCCGACCGTGCAGGCGCTCGGCCAGGAGTGGTCGCAGGCGAGCATCAAAGGCCAGCCGACCTACACCGAGCTGATCTATCTGCTCAGCTCGATCCTGAAGAGCGTCACGCCGACCCAGATCATCCCGACCACGGGCCAGGCGTACTCCTGGCTGTTCGACCCGTCGAGCACCAGCGAGGACACGGTCAAGACCTTCACCGTCGAGCAGGGCTCCGCGGTGCGCGCCCACAAGTTCAGCTACGGCATCGTCCCCGAGCTGGGCATGACGTTCTCCCGCAAGGACATCGCGCTCACGGGCACGATGCTCGGCCAGAACCTCACCGACGGCATCACCCTGACCGCCACGCCGACGGCGATCCCGCTCGTGCCGATCCTGCCGAAGCAGCTCGACGTCTACATCGACCCGAGCTCGGCGGGGCTGGGCACGACGAAGGCCAACCGCGTGCTCTCGGGCTCCTGGACCCTGAGCGGCCGCTTCGGGCCGCTGTGGACCGTCAACTCGGCGAACAACAGCTTCGCGGCCCACGTCGAGACCGAGCCCAAGCTGGAGCTGAAGCTCCTGCTCGAGGCCGACGCCGAGGGCATGGGCTACCTGGCGGCCGCGCGCCAGGGCGACACGCGGTTCATCCGCCTGGCGGCCGCCGGCGCGCAGATCGAGGCCGGCCCGCCCGCGTCCACCTACCTCTTCCAGCTCGACCTCGCCGGCAAGGTCTCGGGCGTCGGCCCGTTCGCCGACTCGGACGGCGTCTACGCCATCGAGTGGACCTTCCAGGCCGTCCACGACGCCACCTGGGGCCGCGCGCTCCAAGTGAAGGTCGTCAACACCCAGACCAGCCTGTAACCCGCGCGCCCCCATACCCCCGGGGCGATACGCGCCCCGGGCCCGCACAAGGAGAGCATCCGCATGGCCCTACGCCTCAGCCACCTGGCCGCCGATCGGCGCACCGTGCAGGTGCCCGTCGGCGACGAGCAGCTTACCGTGACCTACCGCCCGTCGGGCTACACGCCGCTCGTCGAGGAGGAGGTCGCCGCCAAGCGCGACGACGACCGCCGCCCCGCCGGCCCGATCGTCGCCCTGCTCGCCGGCGTGCTCGACGCCTGGGACCTCCAGGACGACCGCGGCAAGCCCGTCCCGACCACGGCCGAGAGCCTGCGCACGCTGCCCACGCGCTTCCTGGGGCAAGTCCTGACGGCGATTGTCGAGGACATGTCCCCGGGGGAAGCGGGCGCGCCCTCCGCCGCTGGCTAACCACGGGCGGCGTCGTGGGCGCCTGTCCCCCGTGGTATCCGCTGCTCCGCGCGGCCCGCTACCTCGGCGTGCCGCCGTGGGAGCTGGCCCGGCAGCCCGTCACCTGGCAGCGCTGGGCCCTCGCAGCCGAAGAGGCCGAGGGCGCCGCCGCCCGTGCCGCCCGCGAGCGTAACGCCTAACCCATCCCCGCACCGGGAGCTACCCCGTGGCCGTCAACATCGCCGAGCTGGCCGTCATCCTCCGCGCCGACGACCAGATCACCGGCGTGCTCGACTCGACCCTCAAGAAGCTCGACGACACGCACAAGGCCATGCTCGGCGTCGGCGCCGCCATGACCGCCGTGGGCGTGGCGGGCGCCGGTGCCTTCGGCGAGGCGCTCAGCAAGGCGGGCGAGTTCGAGAAGACCATGTCGGGCGTGAAGGCCGTGATGTCGCCCGAGGAGGTCGACGCCTTCGGCCAGTCGCTCAGCGACCTCGCGCTCAAGCTCGGCAAGGACACCGTCTACAGCGCCAAAGAGGCGGCCGAGGGCATCGAGGAGCTGGTCAAGGGCGGCATCTCGGCCACGGACATCCTCGACGGCGCCGCCGCGGCCACGCTGAACCTGGCGGCGGCCGGCGGCACCTCACTCAAGGACGCCGCGGAGATCGCCAGCAACGCGCTCAACACCTTCAACCTGCGCGGCGAGGACATGGCCCACGTCGCCGACCTGATCGCCGGCGCGGCCAACGCCAGCTCGCTGGAAGTGAGCGACTTCAAGTTCGCGCTGCAGCAGGTGGGCGCGGTCGCCAAGGTGTCGGGCCAGACGATCGACGACACCGCCACGGCCATCGCCATCCTCGGCAACGCCGGCGTGAAGGGCTCCGACGCCGGCACGTCGCTCAAAGTGTTCCTCACCGACCTGGTGCCGAAGTCGAAGCAGGCCGCCGAGGAGATGAAGAAGCTCGGGCTCATCACCGAGGACGGCGCGAATCAGTTCTTCGACGCCTCGGGGAAGGCCAAGAGCTTCGGCGAGATCGCGGACCTCTTGCAGAACGCGATGGCGGGCCTCACCGAGCAGGAGAAGCTGCAAAGCCTCCACCTGATCTTCGGGACCGACGCCATGCGCGCGGCTGCCATCATGGCCGACGCCGGCGCCGAGGGCTTCGACCAGATGGCCGAGAGCATGGGCAAGGTGACGGCCGAGGCCGTCGCCGCCACCCGGCTCGACAACCTGGCCGGCAGCATGGAGCAGCTCAAGGGCTCCGTCGAGACGCTGGCCATCACCGTCGGCGAGCGGCTGCTCCCCGTCGCGCGCGTGCTCGTCGATCGCGTGACGGACCTGGTCAACTGGTTCCTCGAGCTGCCCGAGCCGGTGCAGAACACGGCGGTGGCCATCGGCGTCGTGGTGACCGCGGTCGGGCTGCTCGGGGGGCCGCTCCTGATGCTCGCGGGCGCACTGCCCGCCATCACTGCGAGCTTTGGTCTCGTCGGCGGTGCCATCGCCGCCGTGGCCGTGCCAGTGGGGCTCGTGACAGCCGCCATCGCCGCGCTGGCCGTCGCCTGGGTGAACAACTGGGGCGGCATCCAGGACAAGACGCAGGTCGTCATCGGCTGGGTCACGGACACGGCGATCCCCGCCCTCCAGAGCTTCGCGGGCTGGATTGGCGACAACGTGGTGCCCGTACTGAAAGATATGGCCTTCACCATCGGGGAGAAGGTGCTGGCGGCAGCCAAGGACTTTAGCGACTGGTTTGGCGAGCATGTGCAGCCCGTGCTCAATGACTTGGGGGACTGGCTGCAAAATACCGGCATTCCGTACCTCAAGGACTTCGCCTTCACTATCGCCAAGAATGTGCTCGCGGCGGCCCAGGAGTTTAGCGATTGGTTCGCGGAGCACGTCCAGCCGACGCTGGATGATCTCGGCCAGTGGCTCCAGGAAACGGGAATTCCCGCGTTCAAGGACTTCGCGGGGTTCCTCAAAGACACGGTTCTGCCGGCAGTGCAAGCCCTCGGCGGCTGGATCAAAGATCACCTCCTCCCGGTTATTGTGACCGTCGCCGGGTTCATCGTGGGCGAGGAGATGCAGGCGTTCCGCACGCTGGCGGGCTTTCTCGCCGGCGGCTTCATCCAGGCCCTGCACGGCGTGGGCAACCTGCTGAGCACGCTGGGGCCGATTCTCGGCAACCTGTTCGGCGGCATTCAGGCGTTCGTGACGTGGGGCGAGCAGGCCACGCGCGGCATGCGCCAGATCGGCCAGCAGATCATCCAGGGGTTCCTGCAGGGGCTGGGCGAGATCTGGGCCACCGTCGGCCCCACCCTGGCGGAGAAGCTGGGCGGCCTACTGGCATTCTTGCAGTCGCCGGCCGTGCTGAACATCAACTCGCCGTCGCGCACCTGGGCCGATCGCCTGGGGCGGCCCAGCGGCGAGGGTTATATCCAGGGGACCGTCGAGGCGTTGGACGCTGGTACCCCGACCGTGACCGCGGCGGTCGTCCGGGTGCTGGGGACGCCCCTCGAGGAGGGCCGCCGCAAGGCCCGCGAGATCATGGGCGTGCTCGAGGCCGAGGTCACGGCCGGCGCGGACACGGTTGATACCTTCCTGGCCGACATTCAGACCTCGGTCAAGGCGCGGTTCGCGGGCATCCAGGCCGACTTCCGGACGATGGCCACCACGGCCGTGGCGGGTACCCAGGCGGTGGCGGCCGCGAGCGCCGCGGCGGTGCAGGCGGCCGCGGAGGCCCAGCAGGCCGCGGTGGCGGAGGCGGCCAACAACCTGGTGAAGGTCACGGCCGCCATGCAGCAGGCTATCCAGGCGGTCAAGAGCGGGGCGGCCGGCAACGTCGGGGGCGGCATCGAGGGCCTGCAGAACATCATCAACACGGGCCTGACGAGGCCGACGAGCGGCACGGGCGGCCCGAGCGGCGGCAAGAACGCGCTGCAGGGCTTCCAGAGCGGCGCCTATCCGGGGAGCGGGCTCGCGGCCTGGGGGCTCACCGCGCCGGGCCTGACCCTCGGCCAGATCTACGGCAACAGCTTCCCCAACCCGTTCGACCAGCCGACGACCTCCAGCCTCTTCAGCCGGCCGGTGGGGGCGCCCACCGCGGGGCCGCAGGGCACGAACGGGCCGAGCTACGACCCGAACTACCTCCAGAACGCGCTCTACGCGATGAACCCCGGGCTGTACGCGCTGCAGTACATGATCGCCAACGGCATCGACCCGACGACGCAGGCCGGCTACGCCGTCAACGTCACGGGTGACGCGGCCGCCGCGCGGGCGGGCGGCCCCACCTACAACATCACGATCAACGCCCCCGGCGGCGAGCAGTTGACCGAGGACGGCCTGCTGCGGATGCTGCGGCGCGCGGAGCTGCTGCATGGCGCTTGAGGTCGTGAGCTGGGTGGCGCCCGACGGCGTGGAGACGGTGCTGAGCGGCCAGCCGCAGTTCGAACTGCTGTGGGGCCGCCAGGGCGCCTTCATGCCGCCCATCGCCTTCGCCGAGGAGCCGGTCCCGCTCCAGCCCGGCGCGCGGCTGCGCCAGGTGCAGGTCGGCGTGCGCGAGGTGGACCTGCCGCTCCTGCTGCGCGGCGCGGACGCGACGGCGCTCCGCGCGCTCTACCGGACGCTGCTGCACACCTTCGACCCCCAGCGCGGCGACGGCAAGCTGCGCGTGCAGGGCCCGGACGGCGGCGTGCGCGAGCTGACCTGCCGCTATCACAGCGGCCTGGAGGGCGCCGAGGTCCTCGACAAGGACGCCGGCGGCACGAGCTGGCGCAAGGTCGTGCTCGTGCTGCGCGCCTGGGACCCGTACTGGTACGCGACCGCGCCCACCCGCGTCGATTTCGCCGTCGGCAGCGCGGCGACGCCGTTCTTCCCGTTCTTCCCCCTGCGCCTGTCCGCCAGCACGGTGCTCGGCGACGCGGCGGTCAGCAACCCCGGCGACGTCGAGGCCTGGCCCATCTGGACGATCACCGGCCCGGGCAGCAACCTGGTCCTCACCAACGTCACGACCGGCGCCGCGCTGACGCTGGTCACCACGCTCGGCGCCAGCGACGTGGTGACGATCGACACGCGGCCCGGCCAGAAGACGGTGAGCGGGGCGGACGGCAGCAACCTGTTTGGCACCCTCAACGCCGCCTCCCACTTCTGGGCGCTGCCGCGCGGGAGCAGCAGCGTGCGCGTCGAGCTGAGCGGCGCCACCGGGGGGAGCCTCGTCACCCTCGTCTACTATCCCCGCTACCTGGGAGCCTAGCGTGCCGCAATACCGCCTCCTGGTGCGCGACCCCGGGCGCATCCCCGTCGCCGAGGTCGACGACTTTGCCGAGCTGCAGGCCATCCCGCGGTTCAATGCCGTGGGCACCTGGAGCCTGCGCCTGCCGGCCACGAGCCGCCCGGCGCAGCTCCTGGTCGAGGGCGGCGGGCTCATCGTCTTGCGCGACGGCCTGACGCTGCTGAGCGGCCCCGTCGAGCAGCTCGACCGCGAGTGGAGCGTGCAGGGCGACATGCTCACGGCCACCGGCGTCGACGACGTGAGCCTGCTCGCGCACCGGCTGGCGTATCCGGTCCCGAGCGGCCCGCCGTACACGGCGCAGGACTATGACGTGCGCACGGGCGTCTGCGAGACGGTGCTGCGGCAGTACGTCGACGCGAACGTCGGCGGCGCGGCCGCCCCAGCGCGCCAGGAGCCCGCGCTGAGCCTCGCCGCCGATCTCGGGCGGGGCGCCCCGGTGACCGGGCGCGCCCGCTTCCAGACCCTCCTCGAGCTGCTCCAGGGCCTCGCTCTCTCGGGCGGGCTGGGCTTTCGCATCCGGCAGCAAGTGACCGCCGTCGGCTTCCCGCTGGAGTTCGAGTGCTACGTGCCGACGGACCGCTCGACGTCGGCGCTGTTCAGCCGCGAGCTGGGCACCCTGCAGAGCTTCGGCTACACCCGCGCGGCCGCGACGGCGAACTACGTGATCGCCGGCGGCTCGGGCACCGGCACCAGCCGCACCTTCGCGGAGCGCGGCGACGCCGCCAGCATCACCACCTACCGCCGGCGGGAGGTCTTCCTCGACCAGCGCGACACGGCGAACGCGGCCGAGCTGGACCAGGCCATCGGGCAGACGCTCGCGCAGCAGGCCCAGCGCACCGAACTGCGCCTGACGCCGATCGACACGGCGAGCCTGGCCTTCGGCGTCGACTACCAGCTCGGCGACGTCGTGACCGTCATGGTGGACGGCGTCGCGTTCACGGACGTCGTGCGCGAGGTGCAGCTCACCCTCCGCGGCGACCAGGCCGAGCAGATCGTGCCAACCATCGGCACCCCGAGTCTGGCCAATAGTGTGGTGCCCCTCCTCTTCCGCGCGCTCCGCGACCTCCGCGGCCGCATCAGTCACCTGGAGCGACAGTAATGGCGCAGACCTGTTACCCCTTCGACGCGGGCGCGGGCGCCAACGTCACCGAGAACCAGTGGTACAAGATGGCCCGCGTCTGGGCGCTCGACGGCGTCGTCCAGGACTCCGGCGGCGGCCCGGTGAGCGGCGAGCTGGGCGTCTTCGCCGACAGCACCGGGCTGCAGGTGAAGGTGCGGCCCGGCCAGGCCTGGGGGGCGGGCGCGTTCTACGAGAACGACACGCAGTTCACGCTCGGCCCCTTCGCCGCGGCCCACCCGACGCTCGACCGGATCGACCGGGTGGTCGTCCGCATCGACTGGAACGCCAATACCGGCCAGCTCACCGTGCTCGGCGGCGCCCCCGCCGCGAGCCCCACGCCGCCCCAGCTCGCGCTCGCCCCGGGGCAGCTCCTCGACCTGCCGCTGGCGCAGGTGCGGGTCCGCGCCGGCGCCACCATCATCGGCGCCGGCGACGTCACCGACGAGCGCCGCATTCCGATCCTGAACGACCTCTGCGCGCCCGGCATCGTGCGCGACTTCGCGGGCGGGACGGTGCCGCGCGGCAACCTGCTGTGCTATGGCCAGGCCGTGAGCCGGGTCACCTACGCGGACCTCTTCGCGGCGATCGGCGTCATCCACGGCGCGGGCGACGGCGCGACGACCTTCAACGTGCCCGACTGCCGTGGCCGCGGCACGATCGGCCTGGACAACCTGGGCGGCCCCGCGGCGGGCCGGGTGCTGGCCGCCACCGCCGCGGGCACCACCGGCGGCGAGGCCACGCACCTGATCACGGTGGACGAGATCCCGACGCACCAGCACACGGTCAATCTGAGCGCCGTCTCGGATCGCGAGAGCGCCACGCACGCGCACGCCGTCGATCCGCCCGCCGCGACGACCGGCGCGGGGGGCGCGGACCATAGCCACGGCATCGGCGCGCAGACCGTGACGACGGACGGGGAGTCGGCGGGCCACTCGCACGGGACGACGGGCACCGGCGGCGGCAGCCACAGCCACGGCGCGGGCACCTACGGCGGGACCACGGGCGGCGGCACCCCCCACCAGCACTCGTTCCCGGCGAACCTGAACGCCAGCCTCGGCACCGCCCGCGTGGCGACCAACCAGGACAACGCCGCGCCCGGCACGGTCACCACGGACGCCGAATCCGCGCACACGCACACGTTCGCGGTAGGCGGCACCAGCGGCGCCACGAACATCGACCATAGCCATGCCGTCGGCGGCAACACGTCGGGGCACACGCACTCGCTCACGATCGGCGCCCACGCCACCGATACGGGCGGGGCGAGCCATAGCCACACCCTGGATATCGCGTCGTTCACGTCGGGCACCCAGACCGACAACCACCAGCACTCGGTCACCATCAGCGGCCTGACGGGCGGCACCGGCACTGGCCTCGCCCACAACAACATGCCGCCCTGGTGGGGGGCCCTCAAGATCATCAAGTTCTAAGCGCCCTCGCCCCGGGCCCGCACAAGGAGTGACCGTGACGCAACGCGCCTTCCCCTTCGACGCCGGCGCGGGCTCCAGCGTCCTGGAGTCCGACTGGGCGCTGATGGCCCGCCACTGGCTCGGCGCCGGCGTGCTCCTCGACGAGCTGAACGGCCTGCAGGTCTACGCCGATAGCACCGGGATGCAGGTCAAGATCCGCACGGGCAAGGCGTGGGTCGGCGGCTGCTTCTACCTCAACGACGCCGAGGTGACCCTCGGCCCCATTGCCGCGGCGAATCCGACCAACCCGCGCATCGACCGCGTGGTCCTGGACGTCGATTGGGGCGCCAACACCGCGGCCCTCGCGTACCTCACCGGCTCGGCGGACCCCAGCCCCGCGCCGCCCGCGCTGACCTTCCAGACGGTCGGCACGCGGTACTGGCTGCCGCTCGCGCAGGTGCGCGTCGAGGCTGGGGCCGTCACGATCGCGGCCGACAAGATCACGGACGAGCGCCCGAACGCCATCCCGCGCCTGCACGACCTGCTCACCGGCCATACGGTGAGCGGGCTGACGGTCGGCGACGGCCTGGAGGCGACGGCCGCGGGCGCTATCGCCTTCCGCCCGCGGCTCACGGCCCACGTCACGCGGACGGGCGCGAAGCCGCTCACCCCCGCGACGCGCACCATCCTGGACTTCGACGGCGACCGCTACAAAGACGATGCGACCATGCACAGCACCGTCACGAACAATTCGCGCCTCGTCGCCCCCGTGGCGGGTCGCTACGCCATTGGCGCCTGCATCGGCTTCGACAACACGAGCACGGTGGGCTTCCGCCTCGCCGCCCTCAAGCTCAACAACGCCGCCTACATCGGCGAGGACTCGAAGAACGCCGTCAACGGCTACTACACCTACTGCGCGCCGACGACGACCTACGACCTGGCCGCGGGCGACTACGTCGAGGTCGAGGTCTACCAGAACAGCGGCGCGACGCTGAACGTGATTCTGGCGCCGAGCGAGTCGCCGGAGTTCTGGCTGTCGCTGCTGCGGAGGCGCTAATGGCCCAGCGACGCACCTACGCCAAAGCGATCAACGTCGGGCGGCTCTGGGAGCAGCTCGGTGCGGCGGGCATCACCCCGACCAACGCCTGGGTGCGGGAGGCGGACTGTATCCTCGAGGTCGCCGACGACGTGAACCTGGCGACGCTCGACAGCCTCGTCGCGGCGCACGATCCCACGCAGCTCAGCGCGGCCGAGCAGCAGGCGCAGCAGGACCACGCGGACCTGAGCGGCTATCTGGCGGTCATCGTGGCGGCGGGCACGCAGACCCAGCAGGCGATCAACGTGCTGCAGGCCGCCACCTGGGACACGCTCACCGCCGCCCAGCGCACGAACGCCGTGGCCCTCATCCTCGGCAACCAGCTCCGCTTCCTCAAGGCGCTCGCAGTCCTCGCCCGCCGCGCCCAGCCCAGCTAACTCCCGCCGCTCCGCCGGCCCGAAGGATCCCCGCCATGCACGCGCCCGAGCCCCGCACGACCCGCGAATACGCGATCGCCACCTACCTGATGGTGGGCGAGATCCACACGCACCTCGCGCGCCTCGACGAGGACCTGCAGGCGCAGCGCACCGACGTCGAGAGCCTGAAGGCGTTCCGCACGCAGGTGAAGGCGATCCTCGCGCCGCTCGCGCTCGTGGGCGGCCCCATCATGGGCGCCATCGCCGCCTGGCTGCTGCACGCGCGGCCGGGGGGCTGACGATGGCCAGCCTCGCGCTTGCGGCGCTCTACGCCATCGTCCGGGACGTGGGGGCCGTCGCGCCCGTGGACACCATCATGGTCGCCGGCGCGCGCACGGAGGCCCCGGCGCCGGATGGCGGCGTGGACCCGCTCGCCGTCGGCGACGGCGGCCACAGTATCGGCATCTTCCAGCTCCACGACCAGGGCCGCGGCGCCGGCCTGTCGGTGGCGCAGCGCCAGGACTTCACCGTCGCCACGCGGACCATGCTGCCCTACTACCGCCGCGGCTACGAGCTGGCGCAAAGCGAGGGCCTGGCCGGCGAGGAGGCGGCGGTCTACGCCTACCTGCACGCCGAGCGGCCGGCGGGCTACCCCGACCGGCACAGCGCGGCCGCCGCGCGATTCCGCGCGGAATATCGCGCGCTCACCGAGGAGGCGCTCCCGATGGATCCTCTGCGCGCCCGGGTAGCCGATGTCGCGGCGTGGCCGAGCTGGCAGCGCTTTACCTACCGGCTCGACCCGCCGCCCGATGGCGTGATGACGCTCGATTGCAGCCTCTACGTCCTGCAGGTCTTCGACACCGCGGGCGCTGAGTTTCCTGCGGGAGTCCGCACGGCCGAGCAGATCCGTGCCGCCTGCGACCCGGTGGACTGGGATAGCGTGCAGCCCGGCGACCTCCTGTTCTTCGAGCACACCTACGCGACCAGCGAGCGGAGCGCCGTCGGCGACGGGCACGTCGCCACGCACGTCGGGATCTCGCTCGGCGCCGGCACGCAGCGCATGTGGGATTGCCACGAGCGCGCGGGCAGCGCCGTCGGCGAGACCGACATCAGCACGGCCTACTGGCAGGAGAAGCTCTTCGAGGCGCGGCGGCCGCGGCAGCTCGGCGTTTCCGAGCTATGTCATAAGCCCGAAACGCCAGATGGCGCGGACCTCGCCGCCGAACTCGCCCAAGAGCGCGAGTGGGGCGGCGCGCTGCAGACGGAGATTGGCGGCTGGGCCGACGAGCTGGAGCGCTGCTGGGCGGCCAACGACCTGGACGGCTTTCACGCGGTCCTCGCCACCATGCGCCGCAACGCGAGCTAACGGCCGCGGTTCCTGCTTCGGCGCCTCATAAGAGCGCCCAAAACAGGAAGCCCACGCGCCGAGAGGCCCTGGCCGTCGCGGGACTGCTCTCCCCCGCGGCGGCCGGGGCCGCGCGCTCTAGGAGAGTCCCTCATGTCCCGTTCCCCTGACTACGAGCTGGCGCTGCTCTGGATGCGCTTCGGCATCACGCTCGCCGTCGTGGCGCTGGCCGGCGCCGCCCTGTGGGCGGGCAAGCTCGACGCCGCCGCGGCGGTCGGCCTCATCGGCGGCCTCGTCGGCGCCTGGCTGCCGGGCGTCCAGCCGCGGCGCGCGGATCCCTCCGCGCCGGCGGCCGGCGTCCAGATGACCCCGTGGGCCGCGGCCCGCCAGGATCCTCGCCCGGGAGGCCCGAGTGCTCCAGCTCAGTAAGGTCGACCTGACCACCTACCTGCTGCCGGGCGACGGGCCGCAGGCGCATCAGGACTTCCTGGCGCTCCTGCACAACCCGGGCGAGACGTGGATCGCCGCCTACGGCTTCACCGATGCCCAGCTCATCGCCGAGCTGGACGCCGCCGATCGCGCGGGCGTGGCGATCCATTGCCTCCTCGATCTCACGCAGGCCGGCGGGCGCAGCGAGCGCGCGGCGCTCCAGGGGCTGCAGCTCCCCCGCGGCGACGTGACGTTCGCCACGGCCGGGCCGCGCTCGAAGCGGAGCAGCCAGATCATGCACTCGAAGATCATGGTCGTGCGCGATCCCGCCGGCGGCCCCGCGCACTGCTGGACCGGCTCCGTGAACTTCAGCGAGAGCGGGTGGCTGCAGGCCAACTGCGTCACGCTATTCCGGAGCGACGAGTGGGCCGACGCGTTCCGCTGCTGGTTCGAGGAGATGCGGGCCTGGGCACGGCTGCACGTCCGCCAGAGCTGACCGCCATTTGACCGCCACGTCCGGTAAAATTCCATGCGCCCGGGGCCCTTCGCAGGAGGGCGCCCCGGGCGTTTTTGCGCACCGGGACACGGGATGGGCACCCGGGCGGGCGGCGCCGTAGAATAGCGTAGCCCACGAAGGAGCACCGGCATGGACTTCCGCCTGACCGACGAGCAGCGCGCCATCCAGCAGGCCGTCCGCGAGATCTGCCGCCAGTTCCCCGATCAGTACTGGCGCGAGCTGGACCGCACCGACGGCTACCCCGACGAGTTTGTGAAGGCGCTGACCGACGCCGGCTGGCTCGCGGTGCTGATCCCCGAGGAGTACGGCGGCGCCGGGCTCGGCATCACCGAGGCCAGCATCATCCTCGAAGAGATCAACCGCTCCGGGGGCTTCGCCGCCGCCTGCCACGCGCAGATGTACACGATGGGCACACTGCTGCGCCACGGCAGCCCCGAGCAGAAGCAGTGCTACCTGCCCCAGGTCGCCAACGGCGAGCTGCGCTTGCAGGCGTTCGCCGTCACCGAGCCGAACGCCGGCTCCGAGACGACGCGCCTCCAGACGACGGCCGTCCGCAAGGGCGACCACTACGTCGTGAACGGCCAGAAGGTCTTCATCTCGCGCGTGCTCCAGTCCGACCTCATGCTCCTGCTCGCCCGCACCACCCCCTACGACGAGCTGCAGGACAAGACGCGCGGGCTGTCGGTGTTCATCGTCGACCTGCGCGACGCGCGGGCGCAGGGCAGCATCGACGTGCGGCCGCTGGAGCTGATGCTGAACCACCACTCGACGGAGCTGTTCATCGACAACCTGGAGATCCCCGTCGAGAACCGCATCGGCGAGGAGGGAATGGGCTTCCGCTACATCATCGACGGCTGGAACGCCGAGCGCATTCTCGTCGCGGCCGAGGCGATCGGCGACGGCCGCTGGTTCGTCGATCGCGCGCGGAAGTACGCTAGCGAGCGCGAGGTGTTCGGCCGGCCGATCGGCGCCAACCAGGGCGTGCAGTTCCCGATCGCCCGCGCCTACGGCCACGTCGAGGCGGCCGACCTCGTACGCTACCAGGCGGCCTCGTTGTACGACCGCGGCGAGCGCTGCGGCGCCGAGGCGAACCTGGCGAAGCTGCTCGCCTCCGAGGCGGCCTGGGAGGCGGCCAATGCCTGCCTCGACACGCATGGCGGCTACGGCTTCGCGGCCGAGTACGACGTGGAGCGCAAGTTCCGCGAGACGCGCCTGCTTACCGTGGCGCCCGTCTCGAACAATCTCGTGCTCGCCTACATCGGCCAGCACGTGCTGGGGATGCCGCGGAGCTATTAGCCATCAGCCGGCAGCTATCAAGAGACAGAGGCTGCCGGCTGATGGCTGACGGCTGACAGCTATGGATCCACTTGTAGGGTCCGGCCTGGCGGTGGGAGTCGTGGTGTTGTTCGCGGCGTTCGGCCTGGCCGTGCCCGAGCGGCGGCGGCCGCTGCTGGTGGGAAGCGCGGTGCTGCTCGGCGTCATCCTCGTCGCGCAGGTGCTGGTCGGCCTGTTCGGCGCCCAGACGGCCCGCCTTACCCTGCTCGCGGCCGCGTTCCTGGCGATGGTGCTCGTCGCGGCGCTCGTCTGGCGCCGCCGCCAGCCCAGCTAGCGCCCGCCACGGGGGCTCTGGGGGTGTCGCCCCAGATTCGTTCCCCCTTGAATCCGGGGGCGTGGGGGTGTCCCCCACCCAGCTATTGGAGAGCATCATGGAGTTCATGCGCTCGGCGATGTTCGTGCCCGGGCACCGGCAGCGCTTCATCGACAAGGCGCTCGCCGGGCTGCCCTGCGACGTGTTCATGCTCGACCTCGAAGACGGCGTGCCGCCCCAGGAGAAGGCCGAGGGCCGCAAGCTGACCGGCGACTCGCTCGGCCGCCCGCGCGTCGGCCGCACGCTGCGCTACGTGCGCATCAACGCGCTCGCCAGCCCCTGGTTCGACGCCGACGTCGGGGCCGTGGTGCGGCCGGGGCTGGACGGGCTGGTGCTGCCCAAGGTCGACACGGTCGACGAGCTGCAGGAGATCGACCGCCGCGTGCTGGCCCAGGAGGGCGCCAACGGCGTATCGGTGGGCAGCGTGCGCTACATCGTCGCCATCGAGAGCCCACGTGGCCTGCTGAACGCTGCCGCCATCGCCGCCGGCAGCGCGCGTGTCGCGGCGCTCATGTTCGGGGCCGAGGACTACGGCCGCGAGCTAGGGCTGCCGGTGAAGCGCGAGGGCGAGGCGGCCGAGCTGATCTACGCGCGCTCGATGCTGGTGAACGCCGCGGCCGTGGCCCACGTGCAGGCGCTCGACGGCGTGTGGCCGGACATCCAGGACGCGGCCGGGCTGGAGCGCGACTGCCTGCAGAGCCGGCGGCTCGGCTTCACGGGCAAGTCGCTGATCCACCCGGGGCAGATCGATGCGATCAACCGCGCCTTCAGCCCAACGCCCGAGGAGATCGAGTACAGCCAGGCCGTGGTCGCGGCGTTCGACGCCGCGCAGGCGAAGGGCGAGGGCTCCATCGCCTTCGGCGGCCAGCTCATCGACCGCCCGATCGTCGAACGCGCCCGCCACACGCTCGCCATGGCCGACGCGGTGCGAGCATCCTCCGCGTGACGGCCTGACCCCGCGGCAGCCCGCGCCTCTCTCCCCAGGGTGATTTGGGACGTGTTGGCTATGCCCAACACGTAGCCGTTGGCGGCTGCCTGCCGATTACTCTAACGTGGAAAGAACCGTGGGGGTGTCGTGCCTTGGCCGCTCAACCGGCAGCCTACAGCCAGCTGCGCTACCTGGCGGCAAAGAAGACGGTGGACGACCGGGCGATCAATCGGCGGCTCTGGGAGCGCGTGCAGCAGGAGCTGAGCGCGACCCACGGCGCGCTGCACGTGCTGGAGCTGGGGGCGGGCATCGGGACGATGGTGGAGCGGCTCGTCGAGTGGGGCATGTTTGCCGGCGCCGGCGGCAGTCCCCCGGCGCCCGCCCGGTCACGCGAGGTTTACTTGACCCTCGTCGACAGCGACGCGGCCTGCGTCGCGGAGGCACGCGCCCGCCTGGCGGCGTGGGCAGGGCCCGCGGGCTTCGCGATCGCCCACGACGAGGGCCGGCTGTGTCTGCGTCGGCGCGACCTCACGCTGCTGTTGGAGTTCGTGGCGGACGACGCGCTGGCGTTCGCGGCGCGCGATGCCAGCCGCGGCGTCTGGGACCTGCTGATCGCCAATGCCTTCCTGGATCTCGTCGACACCCGGCCGGCGCTTCCCCTGCTCCTGTCCGTCCTGCCGCCGGGCGGCCTCTTCTACTTCACGATCAACTTCGACGCCGGCACGATTCTGGAGCCGGTCGTCGATCCGCCGCTCGACGAGCAGATTACCCGCGTGCTGTACGGGGCCGCGGATGGCGGCGATGCCACGGGCAGCGACTGCGTCAACCCGCGCGCCGGCCGCCGGCTCTTCCATGAGGTGCGCCGCGCGGGCGGCGAGGTGCTGGACATGGGGAGCTGCGACTGGGTCGTCTTTCCGGGCCGCGATGGCTATCCGGCCGACGAGGCCTACTTCCTCCACCACATCATCTACTTGATGGAGCAGACGCTCGCCGGCCACCCGGCGCTCGACGCGGCGGCTTTCGCGGCATGGATCGCCGAACGCCACCGCCAGATCGACGCGGCCGAGCTGGTCTACGTCGCGCACCAGCTCGACCTGCTCGGCCGCGTGCCCGCCGCCTCGCCGGGCCCGGCCCATGGCGGACCGGATGTCTGAAGCCCTACCGCGCCGGTACACCGACCTGGCCTCGTGGTTTCACCTCCTCACCGCGCCGGAGGAATATGCCGAGGAGGCGGAAGTCTACAGTCGCCTGCTGCTGGAGGCGACGTCGCCCCCGCCGCGCACGCTGCTCGAGCTGGGCTCGGGCGGCGGGAACAACGCCTGGCATTACAAGCGGCACTTCACGCCCACGCTCGTCGATCTATCGCTGCAGATGCTGGCCATCAGCCAGCGCATTAACCCCGAGTGCGAGCACGTCCAGGGCGACATGCGCTCGGTGCGGCTCGGGCGGCGCTTCGACGCGGTGTTCGTCCACGACGCGGTGATGTACCTGACGACCGAGGAAGCCTTACGCCAGGCTATGGCGACGGCGTTCGTCCACTGCCGTCCCGGCGGGGTGGCGCTGTTCGTGCCGGACTGCGTGCGCGAGACCTTCGTGCCTCGCACGGAGCACGGCGGCACCGACGGTGATGGCCGCGCGCTGCGCTATCTGGCATGGACGACCGATCCCGACCCGACCGACAACACCTACCTCTCGGACTTCGTGTACGTGCTGCACGAGGAGGGGCAGCCAGCGCGGTGTGTACACGAGCAGCACCAGTATGCCGTGTTCGCGCGCGCCGACTGGCTGCGCCTGCTCGGAGAAGTGGGCTTCCGGGCAAGCGTGCGCCCATTCGAGCTGAGCGATATCCCCGCCGGCTCGCTAGAGGCCTTCGTCGCCATCCGGCCCGAAGCTTAGCGGCCGATGCGCGCCGCGCTACGGGCGCAACGATATCAAGGCTGATACGGCCCGAGCACCTGCACGGCGTACTGGGCGAACGTCGGATCGACCAGCAGCTCCGGGGCGATCTTCTCCTTCTGCATGCCCTGCTGCAGGTAGAAGTCCTGGTCCTTGTCGAGCGCTTGCAGGTTCACGTTGCCGTTGGTCTCGCTGTAGGAGAAGCCCATCTGGTCGTACAGCGCGCGGTCTTTGAGCGGCGTGTTGTCGATGAACAGCTGGATCGCCTCCTCGCGGTTGATGCCCTTGGTGAAGGCGTCCTCCAGGTACCGCAGCGCCTTCAGGTAGCCGACGATGAAGCGCTTGCCCACGTCGGGCTGGGTCTGGATGAACTCCGGCCCGTAGAACAACTGCTGCGCCGGCCGCCCGGGCATCGCCTGCCCGACGTCGAAGATCGGCACCGCGATGCCGCGCGCCTCGGCCAGCGTGATGAACGGGTCGACCGTGATGCCCGCGTCGATCGCGCCGTTGCCGAGCGCGCTCATCTGGTCGGGGAACGGCACCTGCGTCACGTCCACGTCGCCCAGTGTGAGGCCGTTGTAGGCCAGCACTTCCTTCAACTGCAGGTGGTTCAGGTTGCCCGTGCCGTTGATGGCGACCTTGCGGCCCCGCAGGTCGGCCACGCCGCGCACCTGCCCGCTGTCCACCAGGTCTTTCCGCACGATCAGCGACATGCTGTTATGGATCCCCGGCTCGGGCGCGCGCATCAGCGTCACGTCCGTGACGATCTTCACCGGGATGCCGCTGGCGAGCGCGTTGTAGAAGCCGGGGTTCGTGCTGCCGTGGCCCACGTCCATCCGGCCCGTCGCCAGCAGCGGCACCATGTCCGCCGCCGAGCGGAACGTCTGCACGTCGAGGTCGAGCCCCTGCTCCTCGTAGAAGCCCTTGTCCACGCCCACGAAGTAGCCGCGGTCGATCGCGCCGCCCAGCCCGCCCGCGCGAATCGTGACGCGCGGCGTCGGCGGCACCGTCGCGAACGCGGCCGCGCCCGCCGGCGCACCGCTGGCGCCAGCGGCGGGCGCCGTGCTCCCGCTCGCCGCGGCCGCGCCTGGGCTCCCCCCAGCACCAGCCGCCTGGCTACTCTGGCTCCCCCCGGGCTGGGGAGGCTGGGAGGGCGAGGCGCTCGGCGCGCAGGCCAGCGCCAGGAAGGCAATTGCCAGAATTGGTACAATAAGCCACGCCGTCGGCCTCGCCATGGATACTCCTCATGTCCTGCTGCGGGCGACCAAGCGCCCCGTGGGTCCCCGCCGTCGGGGTTATCTCGAAGTATGATGCTTCGACCGCTTACAATGCCAGGCTACGGGGCAGCGGCCGCCGGCCGGGACCGCTCCCACCCGCGTCTGGAGAGGTGCTGTGACGCGCGAGCGCCAGGTTCCGATGCGCGCCCTGCCCACGGCCGTCGCCGTAACCACCTTCGACGAGATGCCGCTCGGCTACTCGCCCGCCGAGGCGATGGCCGAGGCGCGGCGCGCGGGCGACGCCGACCTCGCCGCGGCCCAGGCCGCCTGCCCCTTCGGCGTGGACGTGGGCGGCCTCGTGCGCGCCGTCGCCGCCGGCGACTTCGACGCCGGGCTCGGGACGGTGCTGCAAGCGCATCCCTGGCCGGGCATCCTCGGGCGCCACTGCCACGCGCCCTGCGTGCGCGCGCATACGCTGGGGCCGGGCATCGAGCCGCTGTTCGTCGGCGCGCTGGAGCGCGCGGCGGCCGACCACGGCGACCGCGCCCGCTTCCCCTTCCAGCCCGGCCCGCCCACCGGCCGGCGGGTGGCGATCGTCGGCGCCGGCTCGGCCGCCTCCGCCGCCGCCTACCGCCTGCGCCAGCGCGGCCACGCCGTCACGATGTACGAGCAGTTGCCCGTCTCGGGTGGCATGATGTTCACGGGCTACCCGAACTTCCGCCTGCCGCTCGCCGTGCTGCGTGCCGAGAACACGCCGGAGGCGTGGGGCGTGACGATGCGCTATAACGTGCGCGTCGACACCGCGCTCGTCGAGCGGCTCGTCGCCGAGTACGACGCCGTGCTGCTGGGCACCGGCAAGTTCAAGGAAGTGCGCATGGACATCCCCGGCGAGGACCTGGACGGCGTCTGGAGCGCGCTCGACTTCCTGACGCAGTTCAAGCTCGGCCGCAACCCGCGCGTCGGCCCGCGCGTCGTCGTGACCGGCGCCGGCTACACGGCGCAGGACTCGTCGCGCACCTGCGTGCGGCTCGGCCACCAGGTGCAGGTGCTCTACCGGCGCACCAAGGACGAGATGCCGGTGCTACCCTTCCTGCGCGACAAGTTCGTCGCCCGGCAGGCGGCCGAGGGCGCCCCCTACCTGTTCCAGACGACGCCCGTGCGCATCCTCGGCGAGCACGGGCGCGTCGTGGGCGTGGAGTGCGTCCGCACCGCGCCCGGCCCGCTTGACGCGAGCGGGCGCCCCGAGGCCGTGCCCGTCGAAGGGTCGAACTTCGTCGTCGAGTGCGATACAGTGATCGAGGCGACGGGTGAGGTCGTGGACCTGTCGTTCCTGCCGGCCAGCGTGCGCCTGAAGGACGAGCGGCACGTGGCGGTGGACGAGCAGTGGATGACCACGCTGCCGGGGCTGTTCGCGGCCGGCGAGATGACCGGCCTGAGCGGCACCGAGCGGGCGTTTGCCTCGGGCTTCAAAGCAGCGGACGCGATCGACCGCTACGTGCGGTCGGGCGAGGGCGCGGCGGCAGCCGCCGAACGACGGTAGCGCGCCGCCAGCGAAGCCCGGGCCGTGAGCTGCGGCGGGCCAGGGTCGCCGGCTAGGCGACGGCCCACCCTCAGCTCACGGCGCGGGAAGGAGGTAGCGATGGGAGCGGCAGCCGATCGCATCATCTACGTGGGCACGATGGATGGCGTGTTCCTGGCCGAGCGCGACAACGGCGGCTACAAGACCCGCCCGCTCGGCCTCCAGGGCAAGGGCGCGGTGCGCTCGCCGGTCCTCATCGACCGCGACGACCCGCGCCGCCTGTTCGCCGTGACGAGCAAGACGGGCGTGTTCCGCAGCGAGGACGGCGGCGCCACCTGGGTCGAGCGCAACGAGGGCATCATCTCCAAGGAGGGCTGGTCGATCGCCCAGGCGCCCCAGACCGGCGCGATCTACGTCGGCACCGGCCCGGTGATGGTGTTCAAGAGCACCGACGGCGGCGACACCTGGGAGGACTGCGAGCAGCTCAAGACGCTGCCCCAGACCAAGGACTTCACCTTCCCCGGCCCGCCCTACATCGCCCATGTCAAGAGCCTGGCCGTCCACCCCGACGACCCCGACGTGGTGTTCGGCGCCGTCGAGGAGGGCTGGCTCATCCGCACCCGCGACGGCGGCAAGACCTGGGAGTGCGTGCAGGACGGCACGAACTTCGACTCCCACTCGGTCGCCTTCATCCCCGGCGTGCCCAACGTCGTGCTCTCGACGGCGGGGCGCGGCTTCTATCGCAGCGACGACGGCGGCACGCGCTTCGAGGAGTGCGTGGATGGCCTGGAGCAGCGCTATCTCGCGCAGGTCGTGGTGCACCCGGCGCGGCCCAACGTGCTGTTCACGGCCGGCGCCTCGGTGCCGCCGCCGTTCTGGCGCCGCCCCGAGGGCGCGGCCTCGGGCCTTTACCGCAGCGAGAACCAGGGCAAGCGCTGGGAGCGGCTCTCGGGCGGCCTGCCCGAGCACATCAAGCCGGCGCCGCGCGCGACCGCCGGCGACCCCGAGGACCCGAACACCTTCTTGGTCGGCCTGACCGACGGCACGATCTGGGAGAGCAACGACGGCGGCGAGTCGTTCGCCTGTGTCGCCGAGGGCCTGCCGCAGATCAGCAGCCTCCGCGTCGCCCACCGCTAGGATTTCGCAATTCGGGGATGGCGGGAGCTTGCCTCGCAAGCTCCCGCCATCCCCGGACGCTCCCATGAAGCTGTGTCTGTTCACCGAGGTGCAGTGCCCACCGGGCACCTCTCCCGAGCGGCGCCTCGACGAGCTGCTGGAGCAGGCCGCGCTCGCCGACGCCCTCGGCTACCACGCGCTCTGGATCTCCGAGATCCACTTCCAGCCCGCCTTCTCGCTGCTGGCCGCCCCCTACGTCGTGCTCGGCGCCATCGCCGCGCGCACGCGGCGGCTGCGCCTCGGCGTGGCCGTGAACATCCTGCCCGTCCACCACCCGGTGCAGCTAGCCGAGCAGGCGGCCACGCTCGACGTGCTCTCCCACGGCCGGGTCGACTTCGTCGTCGGCCGCGGCCATCTGCACAGCCGCGTCTACGAGGGCTTCGGCGCCGAGGGCCGGCGCAGCCAGGCGATCATGGAGGAGAGCCTGGCGGTCATCCGCGCGGCCTGGACCCGCGACGTGCTGGAGTTCCACGGCGCCTACTACGACGTGCCCGAGGTCGTCGTCACCCCCAAGCCCGTCCAGCAGCCGCATCCGCCCGTCTACGTGGCCGCCACCTCGCCTGAGAGCATCGCGGCCGCCGCCCGGCAGGGCCTCGACATCTGCCAGGCCGCGCACCTCGTCTCCCGCGCCCAGCTGCTTCACGACCTTGCCGCCTACCGCGAGGGCCTCCGCCGCCACGGCCACGACCCCGCGCAACACGAGGTGACGCTGAGCATCCCCGTCCACGTCGCTGAGACGACGGCGCGGGCGCAAGCACAGGCGCGCGACGGCTTCATGGACTACTTCCGCGTCATCGGCGACGTGCGCGCCGACTACATCGCCTGGCTGGCGCGGCAGGGCAAGGCGTCGCCGCTCGGTCCGCGCGACCCGATCACCTTCGAGCACCTGTGCGCCGAGGGCGCGATCGTCAGCGACCCGCCCACCGCCATCGCCAATCTACGACGCCTGATCGCCGAGACGGGCGTGGCCCGCATCCTCTGCTGGATGAACATGGGCAGCATTCCCCACGCCCGCGTGCTCGAGTCGATGGCCCTCTTCGCCCGCGAGGTCGCCCCCCACCTCCAGGCCCCGGCCCCCCAGCCCGATCCCGCCTGACCCGCCGCCTGCCTCTGTGACAGCGCTGTGCTGCCCGCCTCTTGGCGGCCCCCGGCCCGCTGGCCGTACGGTTTCCCAGATCGTTTGTTCGGCCGGCTGCTTGGGCTGCCGGTGCGGGAGAAAAGCGAGTACACGTGATCACCCACTGGAGGGAAAGCCGATGAAGATCAAGCTGACCAGCGTCTACGTGGACGACCAGGAGAAGGCCCTACGCTTCTACACCGAGGTGCTCGGCTTTGCCAAGAGAGCCGACTTCTCCCAAGGACCGTTCCGCTGGCTGACCGTCGGTTCGCCCGAAGAGCCCGAGGGGGCCGAGCTGCAGCTGGCGCTCAACGACAACCCGGCGGCCAAAGCCTACCAGCAGGCCACGTTCCAGCAGGGCCAGCCGGCGGCGATGTTCTACACCGACGGCGTAAAGGCTGACTACGAGCGGATCAAGGCGCGGGGCGCCGAGTTCACCATGCCGCCCACCGAAGTAACCGGGGCGATCATCGCCATGCTGAATGACACCTGCGGCAACCTCATTCAGCTCACGCAGCTGGCGCGCTATTAGGGACGTGCAGTAGGCACGATGGCCGCCCGGTGAGCGCCGACGGCCGCCGTTTGAACCGACGTGTACGTCAGCGGGGACTGAACGGTTACCCTCATCGGCCTGCACAAGGTCTCCTGATGCCGCGGCGGCGCGAAGCCTGGGGGGCGCCCCGGGCTTCGCGCCGCTCTACCCCCCTCGGCAATTGCAGGACGACGGCCTGAGCGTTTGCTAGACTCCTCGTAGGCGCGGGACTGGGGGAGCCGACCGGCGCCGGCGCACGGTCGCGCAAGGGGTCCGCGCGGGGAAGGGCTGGCGATGTTTACGGTGAAGCGCCTGAATCACATCGTTCTGTGGGTCCGCGACGCGCAGCGCGCGCGGGCCTTCTACCAGGACGTGCTCGGCTTCGTCGTCGTCGAGAGCATGGGCGACCAGGCCGTCTTCATGCGCGCGAACGGCAGCGACAACCACCACGACCTCGGCCTGTTCAGCGTCGGCGCCCGGGCAGCGCCGCCATCGCACGGCGAGCGCGTCGGCCTCTATCACGCGGCATGGGAAGTCGCCACGATCGAGGACCTCGTGCCTGCCCGCGAGGCGCTCCTGGCGGCGGGCGCGCTGACGGGCGAGTCCGACCACGGCAACAGCCTCAGCCTCTACGGGCAGGACCCCGACGGCAACGAGTTCGAGGTGTTCTGGATGGTGCCGCGCGAGGAATGGCCAAGCCGGAGCTACCCCACGCGCCGCCTCGACCTCGCCGGCGAGCTAGCCGCGCGCCGCGTCACCGCCGTCGCGCCGCCCGCGGGTCGCTAGCCGCGCCACGCCTCCCAGCGCCTTGCAGAGCGTGTGAGCAGCCAGGGTCACGTAGAGGCGGGCTTCGTGCCCGCCCTCGGCCTGTGGCGCGGGATACTACAGCGCCACTGCCGCCGCCCCAGCACTAGCCGACCGCTCATCGAAGCTACAAACCGCTCTACGGCTACCAGGGCACGGCCTTCCCGTGCCTGCATGCAAACCAGCAATTCGCTGGAATCCGCCCCGAAGGAGCACCGCATGAAGGCCTTCTTGCGTCTCGCCGAGCCGTCGCCGGAGCTGAAGGAGTGGGGCCTTGCCGTCCTGCGCGTGGTGGTCGGCTTCACTTTCCTGATGCACGGCTGGCAAAAGCTGTTCATGCTGGGGCTGGCGGGGACGGTCGCCATGTTCGGCCAGATGGGCGTGCCCGTGCCGGAGCTGACCGGCCCGCTGGTGGGCGCGCTCGAGCTGGTCGGCGGCGCGGCCCTGCTCGTCGGGCTCGGCACGCGCTGGCTCGCCGCCCTGCTGGCGCTCGACATGCTCGTGGCCATCCTGCTCGTCCACCTGCCGCACGGCTTCTTCGCGCCCATGGGGGCCGAGCTGCCGCTGGTGCTGCTCGGGGGCGCGGCCGCGCTCGTTCTAGCCGGCCCCGGCGCCTTCGCGCTCGACCGCCTCGTCGCCCGCTCGGGCGAGCAAGTGGCCCTGGCGCGCTGAGCCGCCTCGGCGCCCGCGCCGACAAGCTCCCGTCCGCGCGCGGCTGGTATCATGGCACCGTAGGCGGTGACTGCCAGGAGACCAGGCGTCGGGCAGCCCCGGGCGTGGCCCCGACGCGACGGGGAGTGGACGATCGTGGACACGACAGACTACGCGCACGCCGGGCCGGGGAGCCCGATGGGCCGCATCCTGCGGCAGTTCTGGCAGCCGGTGGCGATGACCGAAGATGTTGACCGGAAGCGGGCGCTACCGGTGCGCATCCTCCACGAGGACCTGACGGTCTACCGCGGCGAGTCGGGCCAGTACCACGTCGTGGACTTCCGCTGCGCCCACCGCGGCACCCAGCTCAGCACCGGCTGGGTAGAGGGCGACTGCATCCGCTGCTTCTATCACGGCTGGAAGTACGACGCCTCCGGCCAGTGCGTCGAGATGCCCGCCGAGGATCCGAGTATTCCACCGAAGGTCAAGATCAAGAGCTACCCGACGCGCGAGTACGCCGGCCTGGTCTTCGCCTACTTCGGGGAGGGCGAGCCGCCGCCCATGTGGTACTGCCACGAGCTAGAGCGCGACTACGGCGTGAAGTGGACCGAGAGCAACGCCTGGCCCTGCAACTGGTTCCAGCGCGTCGAGAACGCCATCGACGGCTCGCACCTCGCGTTCGTCCACAGCGGCTCGGCGTTCGGCCGGCAGGTCACCGGCCAGATCCCGCGCTTCGAGGTCGAGGAGACCGAGTGGGGCATGCGGATGACCTCGTACCGCACGCCCGACAACATTCGCATCAACGAGTACCACTTCCCGAACGTCCTGCACATCCGCGCGCCCGTCCTCCGCGACGGCGTCGGCCAGATCCCCTGGCCCGACCTGTGGAACTGGTACATGCCCGTCGACGACACGCACTCCGTGCTGCTGACGGCGCGGTGCGCGCCCGTCGTCGGTGAAGACGCGCGCCGCTTCGCCGAATTGCTGCCGCCGGTGAAGTACTACAACCCGGCCGACGAGCACGAGTTCCTGATGGCGAACCCGCGCGAGGCGGACAATACCGTCGATCCGGTCGCGTCCCAGGACTACGTCGCGCAGCTTGGGCAGGGGCCGATCGCCGATCGCCTGAACGAGCGGCTGGGCCAGGGCGACGCCGGCATTGTCTTCGCGCGCGGCCTTTTGCGCCGCGAGATGGCGCGGCTAGAGCGCGGCCTGCCGCTCAAGCAGTGGCAGCGCAAGACCGACACGACGCCGCTGCCGCTCCCGCCCGGCGTCCCCCAGAACCCCGACTACGTCGCCGCCCGCTAGGCGCGCGCCCGCGACTGCGGCCCCGCCACGACGGACTGGACCTGCTGCCAGATCGCCTCGGCGATCTCGGCAACGGGCAAGATCTGGTCGCCGCCGCCCGTGCAGTCGAGCGTCAGCCAGCGGCTGCGCACGCTCGCGCCGGCCAGCGCGCGGTACACGGCCAGGCACTCGCTTAAGTAGGCCGCGTTCGCCTCGTGGAGGTCCGCGCCCTCCGTGTACGCGCGGGCGCCCTTCCGCGCGATCAGCGCCGACGCAATTGCGACCGGCACGTCCAGATACACGGTCAGGTCAGCCGCGGGAAGCCCGTATACGTCGTACTCTAGCTCGGCCAGCCAGGCGATGAACGCCTCGCGGCGCGCGGGCGCGACCCGCGCGGCCTGGTGCGCCAGGTTCGAGGCCACGTACCGGTCGAACAGCACCACGTCCGCCGTGCCGCGCAACTGCTGGATCAGCGCGCGGCTCTCCAGACGGTCGCCCGCGTAGAGCAGCGCCGGCAGGTGCGGGTCGATCGTCTCCAGCGGGCCGAAGCCGCCGTTCAGGTACTCCACGATCGAGCGCGCGAAGAACGTCTCGCCGTAGCGCGGGAACGACAATAGCTCCGCGCGTAGCCCCGCCTCCACAAGCCGCTCGCGTAGCAGCCGCGACTGCGTGCCCTTGCCCGCCCCGTCGATCCCCTCGATCGCGATCAGCATGGCGCTCCCCGCTGCACTCACCCGGAGATAGTGGCCGCCGCGAGCGGGGCCGCACCAACCATCTTACGCCGGCGCGCCCGCCCTCCGGCCGCGATCGAGAGCCTTTCGAGTCGCCGCTACGGGACGTCGAGCACCACACGCCCGAAGCTGTTGCGGTCGGCGGCGAGGCGGTGGCCCTCGGCGATCTCCGCCAGCGGCAGCACGTGCTCGATGATCGGGTGCAGGCGCCCCGCGGCGATCAGGCGGTATACCTCCTCGGTCTCCGCGCGCGTGGCGCCCGCCGAGCCAAGGATGCTCTGCTGCTTCACGTAGAACGGGCGCAGCGCGATCTCCACCAGCCCGCCGCCGTGCGTGCCGCACGTCACCAGCCGGCCGCCCCAGCCGAGGCTCGCCATGCTCTGCGGGAACAGCTCGCGCGAGCTGATGTTCTCGAACACCACGTCGGCCCCCAGGCCGTCCGTCAGGCGCAGCACCTCCTCGGACAGCGTGTGGGTCGCGTAGTTGACCCCCTCGTCGGCACCGAGCGCGCGCACCCGCTCCAGCTTCCAGTCGGCGCCGGCCGCGGCGATCACCCGCGCCCCCAGGTATTTGGCGATCTGCAGGCCCGCCAGGCCGAGCGAGCCGGCCGCGCCCATGATGACCACCGTCTCGCCCGGCTGCACCTGCGCCCGGCTCGCCAGCAGGTGCCAGGCAGTCGGGAACATGATCATGATGGCCGACGCCTGCTGGTAGCTGAGACCCTCAGGGATGCGGACCAGGTTGCGGGCCGGCACCGTCGCGTACTGGGCGTCGCCGCCCCAGGTGTGGACGCCGAAGATGCGGGGCCGCTGGCACTGAATGCGGTGCCCGGCGCGGCAGTGCGCGCAGTCGCCGCAGGTAATGAGCGGCTGGGGCACCACGCGGTCGCCCACCGCCACCCCCTCGGCGCCCTCGCCGAGCGCCACCACCTCGCCCGCGGGATCGACGCCGAGGATGTGGGGAAACCGCAGCGGGACGTAGGTGCCCGAGCGCACCTCGGTGTCCAGCGTGCGATTCACGGAGACCGCGTGGACGCGCAGCAGCGCCTCGCCGGGGCCGGGCGTGGGGTCGCGCACGTCCTCGTAGCGCAGCACCTCCGGGCCGCCGTGCTCGTGGATCACTACCGCCTTCATCGTGCGTCTCCCGCTGGCCGGGGGCCACGCGGCCCCCGGCTGGATTTGTGCATCGCCGCCCGGCGCGTGCGGGCGCGGGCAGGCGGGGCCGGATGACATGGCGTACAGTAACATATGGACGAAGGTACGCGCCGCGCGGCCGCTGACCTCGCGCGGCGGGGAGTTGAGAATACGATGGCTACCCTTTACGACATCATCATTATTGGCTCGGGCCCGGCCGGCTACACGGCGGCGCTTTATGCCTCCCGCGCCAACCTGAAAGTGCTCCAGTTCCAGGGCTACACCGTTGGCGGCCAGCTCATGCTGACCAGCGACGTGGAGAACTATCCCGGCTTCGTCCACGGCATCCTCGGCCCCGAGATGATGGACAAGTTCGAGGAGCAGGCGAAGCGCTTCGGCACCGAGATGATCGCGCGCGACGTGGTCGGCGTCGACTTCACGCGGCAGCCGTTCCACGTCACCGCCGACGGCGTCGACGAGCCGTACCTGGCCGACGCCGTGATCATCGCCACCGGCGCCAGCGCGAAGTGGCTCGGCCTGCCGAACGAGCAGCGCTTGCAGGGCCGTGGCGTCAGCGCCTGCGCCACCTGCGACGGCGCGTTCTTCCGCGACCAGGAGGTTGCCGTCGTCGGCGGCGGCGACACGGCGATGGAAGAGGCGCTCTTCCTGACGAAGTTCGCCTCCAAGGTGTACGTCGTCCACCGCCGCGACAAGTTCCGCGCCAGCAAGATCATGCAGGACCGCGTGCTCAAGCACCCCAAGATCGAGGTGCTCTGGGACTCGGTCGTCGACGACATTCTGGGCGAGAACAACGTGCAGGGCATCGTCGTCCGCAACGTCAAGACGAATGCCACGCGCGAGCTACCCGTGACCGGCTACTTCGCGGCCATCGGCCACGAGCCGAACACCAAGCTGTTCCGCGGCCTGGTGGCGATGGACGAGATGGGCTACATCGTGCCGCGCAGGCACACCATGACCAACGTGCCGGGCGTCTTCGCGGCCGGCGACGTGGTGGACCACCGCTACCGCCAGGCGATCACGGCGGCGGCCGACGGCTGCCGCGCCGCCATCGACGCCGAGCGCTGGCTGGAAGCGCGCGGCGAGGTCGACCCGAGCAACGTCCTCGACCCCGCGCTGTGGGGCGACCTGCACCCCGAGGGCAGCCCCCAGCCGCCCTCCGCCTGATCCCTGCTCCCTCTCCCCCTGGGAGAGGGCTGGGGTGAGGACCGGCGGCCGCAGGCGAACTGCCGGACCGGAGCGAGTATGAGCCGAGATATGTCCCGCGAGGCGATGCTGGCGGTCATCGACCGCATGATCGCCGCTGGCAACCGGCAGGATGTGGATGCCTGGGCGGGCGTCTACAGCCTCGACGCCACCAATCACGGCCACCCCGCGGGCCGCGAGGGCCTCCGCGCGATCTTCCAGAGCCTCGTCGTCGCCTTCCCCGACTGGCACTACGACCTGGGGCGCGTCGTGGTCGAGGGCGACGTGGTGATGGCCGAGATCACGATGACCGGCACGCACCTCGGCACGCCCGAGCTGCCGGTGCTCGGCGGCCTGCTGGTCGGCGTGCCGCCCACCGGCCGGCGCGTCGTCGTGCCCCACGCCCACACTTACCGCATCGTGGACGGCTACATCGTCGAGCACCACGCCGTGCGCGACGACCTGGGCATGCTCCAGCAGCTCGGGCTCCTGCCGGCCACCGACCACGCCGCGGGCGACATCTCACGGCCCGCGCTGGGCGCCTGACCGCCGCGCGCCACAGCTCGCGCATCCGCTCAGGGGAGGGGCCATGCCCGGACGTATCCACGCCGACAAGCTGCGCCGCGACGTCGCGGCGCTAGAGCAGCAGCTCGCCAGCGACCCGACCTTCGGCCTCCAGCGGCCGCGCGTGAGCACGCGGCTCGTCGAGGACATGACCGCCGAATCGCGGTTCATCCAGTACGACAAGCCGTTCGAGTTCCGCAGCGACGAGTCGGTGGAGCGCAGTGGCCAGGCCGCGGCGCCCAGCCCGCTGCGCTACTTTCTCAGCGGCGTCGCCTTCTGCCAGCAGGTGTGGTACGCCAAGGGCGCCGCGCTCGTCGGCTGCGAGCTGGACGACCTGACGATCGACCTGGAGACGCTGCTCGACATGCGCGGCGAGCACAAGGTGGGCGCCGCGCCGGTCTACCCGCAGCACCTCATCCTCGAGGCGCGCGTGAGCAGCCCGTCGCCGGCCGAGCGCGTGCTGGCGATGGTGGACGAGGCGAACAGCCGCTGCCCCCTGTACAACCTGGTCGGTCGCGCCATCCCCGTCTACAACCGCATCTACCACAACGACACGCTCATCCGCGACACCGTGCCCGCGCACCTCGCGCCGCCCCGCGCCGGCTAGAGCGCCTTGCAGAGCGTGTGAGCAGCCAGGATGACGTAGGGGCGGGTTTCATGCCCGCCCGCGGCCTGTGGCGCGGAATACTGCAAGCGCCACTGGCCGCAGCCCCGGCGCTTGCGGACCGCTCACCCATGCTGCAAACCGCTATAAGCGGCGGCGTCGCCCCCGCGCATGGCCTCACGCCATCGCCACCCGCTCGCGCTCAATCGCCGCCGCGAGCAGCGGCAGCACGTCGCTGGCGACGCGCCGACACTCCTCCACGTGCGGGTACCCCGACACGATGAACTCGTCGATTCCCAGGCGCCAGTAGGCCAGCAGCTCCGTCGCCACCTGCTGCGGCGTGCCGACGATGGCCGTGCCGCAGTTGACCCGCACTGTCGAGATGCCGTTCCATAGATGCCGCCCGGCGCGGTGGTCCGTGTAGGCCCGCGCCTGCGCCTGCTGGCCCACCATCGGCGTCCCGGCGAACGCCGCCTGCCGCTGAGCCTTCACCGCCCCCGCGGCCTGCGACAACAGCTCGTCGGCGGCGGCCCACGCCGCCTCCTCGCTGTCGCGGACGACGAGGTGTGTGCGCAGCCCGAAGCGCGGTGCCCGCCCCGCCGCCGCATACTGCGCGCGCGCCCGCGCCAGCAGCGCGGCCATCGCCTCCAGCGGCTGTATCCACGCCAGGAAGACGTCCGCCCGCCGGCCGGCGAGTGCCAGGGCGCTGTCCGAGGCGCCGCCGAGATACATCCGCAGCCCGCCACCGTTCGGGCTCGGCGAGACTACGGCGCCCTTCAGCGTGATGTGCTTCCCCGTGAACGCGACCGGCTCGGGCTTCGCCCACAGCGCCTGGCAGGCAGCGATGAACTCGTCGGCGCGGTCGTAGCGGTAGGCGTGGTCGCTGACCTCGCCCAGCCGCTCGAAGTCGCCCGCGATCCCGCCCGGCACGATGTTCAGGTCCGCCCGCCCCTGGCTGAGCTGGTCGAGCGTCGCCGCCATCTGGGCGAACAGACCGGGCGAGATGAAGCCCGGCCGGACCGCGATGAGCAGCCGAATGCGGTGCGTCACCGCCAGCAGCGCGGTCGCCGTCGTCCAGGTCTCGGCCAGCGGGGCGCACTCGTCGAACAGCCCGTTGCTGAACCGCGTCGGGATGAGCAGCGAGTAGTACCCCTCCGCCTCGGCCGTCCTCACCACCTCCTGCAAGTAGGCGAAGGTCGGCTCGCGCTCGGCGCGGACGGTGCCAATGTACGCGCCATCCCCGTCGATCGGCACGAACCAGTCGAACCGTGGCGCCGGTCGCCGAACGGACGTGGTCATCGCGCTCCCTCCGCCTCGGCCGCCGGGGAGGCTACAATCCGATCGTGCTTTGTGCCGCCAAGACGGGCCATAGTGGACCGCGACGGTCGAATCGCGCCAGATTCTAGGGAACGCCATCGGTCGGCGGCAACGGGCCGGGGCTGCCGAACCACCAGCCGCGCCAGCCCGGACGGCGCAGCCCACCACCCATAGCCCCACAGGAGGCACGCTCATGGCTTTGCACCGTCTCGAGGACTACCACCCTACGTTCGTCAACGCCTTCAATGCGGGCGATGCGGCGGCCCTGCTGGCGCTCTACGACCCGGACGCCAGCCTCGTTCCCCAACCCGGTCAGGTGGTCGCCGGTACCGAGGCCATCCGCGCTGCCCTGGACGGCTTCCTGGCCCTCAAGGGCCGTATGACCCTGGAGACCCGCGCCATCGTGGTTGCCGGCGACCTGGCGCAGACGCACGGCCAGTGGACGCTCAGCGGCACGGCGCCGGACGGCTCGCCGCTCCAGATCGCCGGGCGTAGCGCCGAGGTGCTGCGCCGCCAGCCCGACGGCACCTGGCTCTGCGTCATCGACAACCCCTTCGCCGACGCCTGAGCTACCGCCCCCGGTCCCGAATTCAGGGGGGTGTCCGGAGCGCACGTCGCTGACTTGCGCTGCCCAATGGCAGCCGTCCTATGAGCCGCGGCGCGGCGCGGCGGTGGGCGCCGGGCCGCGCGCCGCGGCGGCCGCGTAGCCGGCCAGGCAGCGCGCGGCGCACGCCTGCCAGGTGAAGCGCTCCAGCACCCGCGCGCGGGCGGCCTCGCCCATCGTGGCGGCCGCACGCGGGTGGTCGAGCAGGTAGGCCAGCCGGTCGCGCAGCGCGTCCACGTCGCCGGGCGGCACGAGGAAGCCGGTCACGCCGTCCTCGACGATCTCGGGAACGCCGCCGAGCGCGCTTGCCACGACGGGCGTGCCGCTGGCCATCGCCTCCAGCAGCGTGAGCCCCAGCAGCTCGGAGATGCGGATCGCCCGGCCGTAGACTGTCCGTTGGACCGACGGCAGCACGAACACCCGCGCGCGTCGGTACAGCGCCGGCAGCTCCGCGTCGGGCGCGGGCACCACGAAGCGCACGGCGCGGTCCGCGGCCAGGCGCCGCAGCAGCGCCGGGTAGCCACTCTCCGGCGGCCGCGGGTCGTGGCCGGCCGAGCCGGCGATGGTCAGGCGGGCGCCGGGCGGCAGCGCCCGCAGCAGGCGGTCCACGCCCTTGTGCGGCGTCAGGCGGCCGACGAACAGCACGCCCTCGCGCGGCTCGTCGGGCCGCGGCGCGTAGCGGGCGGGATCGGCGCCGCCGTAGAGCAGCGCGGTCCGCGCGGGCGGCGCCCCGAGCGTGCGCGCCGAGTACGCCGAGACGAGCAGGAAGCGGTCGAACAGCGCCTGCACGCGCCCGCCCCAATCGGTCCCCAGCAGGCCGTGGTCGGTGACGGCCGTGCGCTGGCCGCGCACGCGGGCGCTGAGCGCCGCCAGCAGCGCCGGCACCGCGCGCATCTGGTGAACATGGACCACGTCGGCCGTGCGGAGCGCGCCCACCAGCGCGGCCGCTAGCGGGTGCGCCGGGTGGCCGCCGAGGTAGCCGCGCGCCCGCAGCACGCGCACGCGCAAGCCGCTCGGCTCCTCCCAGATGCCCGCCTCGCGGCCGAATGTGACCAGCTCGCAGGCCGCCCCGCTGGCCGCCAGCGCCCGCGCCAGCACCAGCGGGTAGCGCTCGCCGCCGCCCAGGATGCCGCCCGCCCCGAAGCTGGTGGGCGAAACGTGTACGATCTTCACGAGCGCTCCTTGCCCCGCGGCCGGGCGCGCCCCTCCATTCTGCGCTCCAGGGACGTGGCTATGCCCGATCCGATGGTCGTCTTGCTCGTCACGCTGGGCGATCCCGACCAGCTCACCGGCGGCTACCTGTATCATCGCCGCCTGGCCGACCTCGCCCCGGCGCAAGATGCGCGCCTGGGCTTCGTGTCGGTGCCCGAGGCGCCGTTCCCACTGCCGGCGCTGGCCGCCGGCCGGGTCGCGCGCGCCATCCACGCCGAGCGCCCCGCTGCCGTGGTGATCGACAGCATCGCCGCGGCCTACCTCGCGCCCGCGCTGCGCCGCCTCGCGGACGTGCCGCTGCTCGGCAGCCTGCACCAGACGCCCGGCGGCATCGACCACGAGCCGCTGCGCACGGCCCTTCAGGCCCGTCTCGACTTGCTAGTGTACCGCCACTGCGCGCTCTTGCTGGTCGCCAGCGAGCTGCTGGCCGACCAGCTCGTCGGCTACGGCGTCCCCCGTCGGCGCTTGCGGGTCGTGCCGCCGGGCCGCGATGTGGTGCCCGAGCCGCCGCCGCGGCCGGCGGCGGCCGAGGGGCTGTTCGCCGCCGTCCGCGCGGTGCGCGACGTGCCGGCCGCGCCCGAGCGCGATCTGCGCCTGGGACGGGCGGCGGCGTTCCTCTCGGTTGGCAACTGGATCGCGCGCAAGGGCATCATCCCCCTGCTCGACGCCTTCGCGCGCCTGCCGCCCGATGCCGGCACCCTCCACCTGGTCGGCAAGACCGACGTAGAGCCAGCGTACGCCGCGCGGGTACGCGAGCGCCTCGCCAGCCCGGCGCTGGCCGAGCGGGTGGTCGTCCACGGGCCGGTCGCGCTGGAGGAGGTCGCCGCGCTCTACCGGGCGGCCGACGTGTTCGTGCTGCCGAGCACCCAGGAGCCATTCGGCACCGTGTACGGCGAGGCGATGGCGCTGGGGCTGCCGGTGGTCGGCGTGGCCGCGGGCAACCTGCCGCACCTGGCGACGGACGGCGTCGAGGGCCGCATCGTGCCCGTGGGCGACCCGGCCGCGCTCGCGCAAGCCATGCTGGAGCTGGCCCGCGACGAGCCGCTACGCCGCCGCATGGGCGCGGCGGCGCGGGCGCGCGCGCTCACCCGGCCCACCTGGGAGCAGACGGCCGCGCAGTTCTTCGGCGCGGTGCGCGAGGTCGTCGCGCGGGCGGGCCGCGGGGCGATTAGTGCCTGACGCCCGACGTGCCAGGATGTTGGCAGACGCTAGGCCGTGTGCGCGGACCCGGCTTGCCGCGGCGCCGCGCTCGCGGTGCCGCTGTGCGCCGTCGGGCCCGGCTTCGGCCGCCACAGTACCCGATCGAGCGCCAGCTTTCCCGAGCCCGCGACCACGAGCATCAGGGCGCCCGCCAGGAGCATGATGGGCAGCCGCGCTGCGATGAAGCCCTCCTTCGGTAGCTGCACGTAGAAGCTCACGACCAGGAACTCGGCCACGTACAGCAGACCCAGGACGCGCCCGCCCAGGCCCACGAGGAGCAGGAGCCCCCCGAGCAGCTCGAGCGCCGTGATGCCGACCCCCGCCACGGCCGGCAGCGGAATGCCGTCGTTCGCCATGATCGCCGTGACGCGGCCCACGCCAGCCGTAAACTTCTGATACCCCGTCACGATGATGACCACGGCCATGATCAGGCGCACGACGGTGATTCCCCATGCGGGGTCCAGGCGCATCCAACGGTCGGCCAGTCTACCCATTGCTCTTCCCCGGTGCGTGCTCCACCGTTCACCGTAGCGGGCTACACGCCCCGGTTGCCACGATTTCCGAGGCCCAGCGCCGTGCCCGTCCGCCGCTACGCGGGGGATGGGCCGCGTTCGCCATACCTCAGCACGACCTGGAGGGCGTCGGCGGGGTGCTCGTCGAGGAGGGCGAATGCCGCGGCCGCCTCGCCGAAGGGGAAGCGGTGGGTGATCAGCTCGCCCAGTGGTAGCTCCGTGAGCAGGCGCAGGGCGACGGCCTGCCGTCGCGCGTAGTCCCAGCGGGGCGCGAGCGCCGGGTCGAGGTGCCCCACCTGCGAGCTGCGCAGCCGCACCCGCCCGCGGTGGAAGTGGCTGCCCAGCTCCAGCGGCACCGGCTTCGTGCCGTACCAGGAGGCGACGACCACGGTCCCCTCGTCGGCGACGGCCTCGATGGCCGGCCCCAGCGCGGCCGGCGCGCCGCTCACCTCGACCGCCAGGTCGGCGCCCCGCCCCGCCGTATACGCGAGGACTTGCTCGACGACGCCCTCGTCGGGCGCGAGCGTCAGCGTCGCGCCGAGTCGCGCGGCGAGCGCGCGGCGGCGCGGCAGCGCGTCGACGGCAATGATCTCCGCCACGCCGGTCTGCCGCAGCGTCTGCAGCACCAGCAGGCCCACCACGCCCAGCCCGCTCAGCAGCACCGTCTCGCCCAGCCGGGGCGCGGCGTCGAGCGCCACGTTCACGGCGGTCTCCAGGTTCGCCAGGAAGACGCCGTGCTCCGGCGGCAGCTCCGGCGGCAGCGGCACCGTGCGCGCCGCCGGCAGCACGTAGGCGCTCTGGTGCGGGTGCAGGGCGAACACCAGGTCGCCCGGCGCGCGGTCGTCCACGGCCGTGCCGACGGCCGTCACCCGACCGACGCTGGCGTAGCCGTACTTCACGGGGTAGCGGAAACTGCCGGCCAGGGTAGGCAGGTCCAGCGGCAGCGCGGGCGGCACCTGGCCGCGGTACACGAGCATCTCGGTGCCGGCGCTGATGCCGGAGGCGACGGCCTGCACGACTACCTCGTCGGCGGCCGGGGGCCGCAGCGACTCCGTGCGCAGCTCCGGCGTGCGCGGCCCCGTCCACCAGAGCGCCGTCCCGTGCTGTGGCTGGGCTGGGGACCGCGCCCCGCTCGCCGCGGCCGCGCCCCCCGAGCTGAGGGGAGGTGGGAGCGAGCCGGGCGCCGGTGGCTCAGCGCTCATTGGTCAGCACGCTGGGGGCAGTGCGCGGGGCGGGGAAGGAGGGCGGCAGAGCGCCCTCCAGGTCGCCCTCGAACAACACGTCGGCGCCGCACAGCCAGAAGCGCGCGTCGCGGAAGGTGAGCGCCTCGTCGAGACGCACGATGCCCAGGTCGCCCACGCCCTCGACGCCGCGGCCCAGCACTTTCGGCGCCACGCAGACGACCAGCCGGTGGGCCAGCCGCGCTCGGAGCAGCGCCGTGATGACCTCGGCGCCTCCCTCGACCAGCACCGAGCGAATGCCTCGCGCCGCCAGGGCGCCAAGCAGCGCTTGCAGGTCGACGCGGCCGTCGGCCTGGGCGGGCAGGACGAGCACCTGGGCGCCGCGCGCTTCGAGCGCGGCCCGGCGGGCGGGGTCGGCGGCGGTGGTGGCGGCGAAGATCACCTCGGAGGCCATCTCGAGCAGGGTGATCTCCAGGGGAGTCCGCAGGGTGCTATCGGCGATCACGCGCAGGGGGTTGGCGCCCTCGACCAGGCGCACGGTGAGCCGCGGGTTGTCGCGCAGCACGGTCCCCACGCCGACGAGGATCGCGTCGTGACTGGCGCGTAGCTCGTGAGCGTAGACGAGCGAGTCGGCGCTGCTGATCCACTGCGACTCGCCGCTGCGTGTCGCGATGCGGCCATCCAGGGTCTGCGCGTACTTGATCGTGACCCACGGCAGGTCAGGCGTCGCGCCGCGCATCCTCGCTCCTCTGCCCAGGCTGCCCGTTGATTGTACCTCACGCACACCCCTGCTGACCTCGGAAGGTGCCCGGCGCAGGTGCCGGCAGAGAGCGGCCTGAGGCAGCGCCCCGGCGCTCGCGGCGGTGGGCGTCAGCGGCGGGCCGCCTGAGCGGCCGCGGCCGCGTGCGGCGCGGCCGCCGGCGCGGGGCTGGGCGTGCGCGTGGCGGTCGCCGTGGGGCGCGGCGTGGGGGTTGACGTGGCGGTGGGCACCGGGCTGGGCGTGCGCGTGGCGGTCGCCGTGGGCTGTGGCGTGCCGGTCGGCTGAACGGTGCTGGTCGGTTGCGGCGTACTGGTCGGTTGGGGCGTGCTCGTGGGCTGGAGCGTGGCCGTTGGCGCCGAGGTCGTGGTGGGAGCGGACGTGAGCGTGGGGGTCGGCGTGTTCGGGCCGGGGCCCTTCACGTTCCCCTGCGCGGCCAGGACGCTGTTCGAGAACACCACCGCCGTGCCTTGCTGTATCCCGTTGCCCATCGTGCTGCCGGCGCAGACCAGCGTGGCGTTGCTGCTCCCGCCGCTGGCGGGGCGCCCGGTGGTGCTCGTCGGCGCGGCCGTGGGCGCGGGGCAGGGGATGCTTTCGAAGCCCATCGTCGTCTGCACGTAGACCATCGCGCTGCCCTGGGGGTCGGCGCCCGTGATGTCGACGCGCCAGATCTGGCTGCCCTGCACGACGCCGGTGAAGGTGCCGCCGACGCCCGACTGGCCGGCGCCTTTAAGAGTGCCCGTGCAGACCTGGCCGGGGGCCACGGCGCACGGCTGCGTCTGGCCGCTGGCGGCCAGCCCCGCGAGGCCGGGCGGCGGGAAGGGCGACGGCGGTCCCCACGGGCCGGCGGCGCCCTGCGGCGCCGGCCCCGGCGCGGGCGCGGCCCAGGCCGTCGGACCAGTAGCGCTCGGCGGCACCGGGCCGGGCGGGGGCGCGCTAGCCCCGCCGGCCGGCTCCGGCGTAGGGCCCGGCGTGGCGCTTGGTGGCGTGCTCGTCGGCTGCGCCGGCGCGCCAGCGCCATCGGAACCGGCCACGGCCGAGGGCGTTCCCGCTGCCGTCGGCGCGGGAGTCGCCGCGGGCGAGGGCGCCGGGGCGGTTGGCGCCGTGCCGACCTGCACGTCGGTGCTCTCGCCGGGGCCCAGCGTCACCGTCGTCGCCAGCGCGTCTTTGGCCTCGACGGTGATGCCACCACCGGGTGCGTCGCTCGGGGCGACGACGTGGGTGGTCCCGTCGGCGCCCACGTCGAGGCGCGGCCCGGCGCGACGGGCGACAACGCGCGCGGCCGGCGTCTCGATCTCCACGCGGGCGGCCGGCGCGCTCGCCGGCAGCGTGGGGCCGCTGGTCGTGCCGCTGGCGACGAATAGCTCCAGGACGAGGTTGCCGGTCGGCCCCTGCTCCAGACGACGCACCGTGAGGTCGCTCGCCGCCCCGACGTCCAGGGCCGTGTCGGGCGCGAAGTCCAGCCGCGCGGCCGCGCCGCTGCCCGTGCGCACGCGGTCGCCCGCGTGGACGATCTGGCCCGTGGGGATCGGCAGCCAGGAGGTGAACCCGGCGGCCAGCCACTGGACCTCGGGGGTCACCGTTTCCAGCATCGCCCAGGTGCCGGGCGCGCCCGGGTCGGCGGTGTCCGGGGCCGCGGCCGGCGTGGCGTCGTCCGTGCCCGCGCCGTCGGGCTGGGGCGCCGGTGCGGCGTCGCCCAGGCGCACGCCGCCGAGCAACGGCTGGAAGCGGGCCGGCACGGACGGCGGCACGGGGCTGGCGCTGACGAACGGTGCCTGCGCGACCAGGCCAAGCGTGAGTGCCACGACGGCCGCCTGCCAATGCCTCGGCGGTGCGCTAGAGCCGTTTGCGCGCCAGGTGAGCGGCCAGCGTGTCGTAGGGGCGGCTCTCGTGGCCGCCCGCGGCCCGCAGGCCGCCGCCCCGATGTCAGCTGACCGCTCAGTCTCGCTGCAAACCGCTGTAG
>JAJPHF010000122.1 GCA_021325365.1 Pseudomonadota bacterium | reverse complement strand
GCCAGCCCCTGCGGCTGACGGGCTTATGGTCGCACGGCCCCAAAGAGGAGACAGTGAACCCGGTCACAGCGCGCCCGTGAATTGCGTTACGGTGTCCCAGCCACCGCGAGCGCCCCGGCGTCGCCGTACATGGGGGCATCGTCCAGGCATCGGGGCACCTTGGCGGCACCGCTCGGGTGCCGGCCGCGGGGCCGCCGGGGACGCGGGGGATAACCAGCGCGGTGCGCGCGCCCGGGCAGAGATGATACCCTGAAGGCAGGTGTCAGCACGGTTCGGCGAGCTTCCTTGCTCCGCGATGACCCGCTACTGAACGGAGGCTCACATGCAGCGCCGCCCCCCCGCGCGCCTGATCGCGGCCTTGCTCGGTCTGCTAACTGCCTGCGCCACGCCCGCGGCCGCGCCAGGAACGACGCCCGAGCCGGCGGCCAGCGGCACCAGCCAGCCCGCCGGCGCCGCGGCGGCCCCCCCGACGCAGGCGGCCGCGCCCGCGCCGGCCGAGCGCCAGACGATTCAGCAGGGCTACCTGTCCATCCTGGCCGGCACGCCCGTGTTCGTTGCGGAGGACCGGGGCTACTTCGCCGAGGAAGGCTTCACCGTCAACTACTCGCCGTTCGACTCGGGCGCGCTGATGGTCGCGCCGCTCGCCGCCGGTCAGCTCGACGTCATTCCGGCCGTGCCTAGCCCGAGCCTGTTCAACGCGCTCGCCCGGGACGTCTCCATGCAGGCGGTGGCCGTCCAAAGCTCGGCGAGCACGAGCACGCTGATGCTCCGCAAAGAGCTGTGGGACAGCGGCGAGGTCCGGACCCTCCCCGACCTGCGCGGCAAGCGCGTCAGCTTCAACGTCGAGGGGTCGCCGGTGGACTACGCGCTGCGCCACGGGTTCCAGAAGTACGGCCTGAGCCTGCAAGACGTGGAGGTCCAGCGCATCAGCAACACCGACACCGCGCCCGCCCTGGCCAACGGCGCCTTGGACGCCGGCATCCTGCCCGAGCCGGGGCCGGTCCTTATCGAGTCGCGCGGCATCGGCGTGCGGCTCCTCGAAGCGAGCGAGATGGTCCCCGAGCAGACCGGCTCGATGCTGACGATCGGGCCCAGCATGAGCGCCCGGGGCGACGCGGTAATCACGCGCTTCCTGGCCGCCTACCTGCGCGGGCTCCGCGACACGAACGCGGCGATCAAGGACAACCATCTGACCGACCCGGCGGTACTCGCGATCGTTAGCAAGTGGACGAACCTGCCGAGCGACACGATCGCCAAGGCCACTAACTTGCCGGTCGACGCGAACGGGCGCATCGACCTGGACGACGTCATCCAGCAGCAGGACTTCTGGGTGCAGCAGGGGCTCGTCCCCACCCCGGTCGACCTGCACAAGTTCATCGACTACAAGTACATCGACGCCGCGCGGGCGCTCGTCCCCTAGCCGCGCGGCTGCGCCCGTCCGGCGGCTGTGTTCAGGCCCATCGGCAGGCGAGGCGGCAGCAACGAGCAGCAGCTACCGGGCTCCGCGGTCAGGAAGGCCATGAACGAGCCACGCGGTTGCCGCGCGGCTGCCAGGCGCCTATAATTCGCGGCGATGACCATCCGTGAACAGCCGCTTGGCGCCTTCCTCGAGCAGGCTGCCTCCTCCAGCCCGACGCCCGGCGGCGGTGCGCTCGCCGCGGTTGGCGGCGCGCTCGGCGCGGCCATGATCGCCATGACCGCGCGCCTCACCGAGGGCCGCAAGCAGTACGAGGCCGTGCAGGCCCAGGTCGCCGACCTGGCGGCCGCCGCCGACGCCGTCCGCGCGGCGCTGCTCGAGCTGGCCGAGGCCGACGCCGCCGCCTACGAGGCCGTCATGGCCGCCCTGCGGCTGCCGCGGACGAACGAGGCCGAGCGCACGGCCCGCGCGGCGGCCCTGCAGACGGCCATGATCGAGGCGACCAACGTGCCGGCCGCCGTCGTGCAGCGCTGCCGCGACGTGCTGGCCCTCGCCGAGACGGCCGCCGCGATCACCAACCGCAACGCGCTCGGCGACGTGGCGACCGGCGCCTTCCTGGCCGAGGCCGCGATGCGCGCCGCGGCCGTGCAGGGCGAGCTGAACCTGACGGGCATCGCGGACGCCGCCTTCACCGCGGCGATGGCGGACGAGCTGGGACCGGCCGCGGCCGGCGCCGCCGACCGGCTGGCCGCCATCCTCGCCACCGTACGACGCCGGGCCGCGGAGCGCCCGTGACCGCGCGCGTGCTCGACGGCCGGGCGGCAGCCCGCGCGATCCGCGACGAGGTGGCCGCCGACCTGGCGGCCTTCCGCGCCGCCGGCGGCCCCCAGCCGCACCTGGCGGTCGTGCAGGTGGGCGACGAGGCCGCGGCCAGCGCCTACGTCCGCAGCCTCGTCCGTGCCCACGAGGGCGCGGGCATGGCCTGCAGGGTGACGCGGCTCCCGGCTGACGCCGACCCCGCCGCGGTGCTCGCCGCGGTCCGCCGCCTCGACGCCGATCCGGCGGTTCACGGCATCCTCATCCAGGCGCCCCTCCCGGCTCCCCTCACGCTGGCCGAGGCCGCCGCGGCGATGGCGCCGACCAAGGATGTGGACGGCTCCCATCCGCTGAACCTCGGCTTGCTGGCCCAGGGCCGCGCCGGGATCGCGCCCTGCACGCCCGAGGGGGGCATCGAGCTGCTGCGGCGCAACAGACTGCCGATCGCCGGGCAGCGCGCCGTCGTCGTCGGCCGCGGCCCCACCGTCGGCCGGCCGCTGGCGCTGCTGCTCATCGGCCTCGACGCCACGGTCACTGTCTGCCACTCGCGCACGCCCGACCTGGCTGCCGTCACACGTCAGGCTGACCTGCTGATCGCCGCCGCCGGCCGCGCGGGCCTCATCACCGCCGAGATGGTGCAGCCGGGCGCGACGGTGCTCGACTTCGGGGTGAACGAGGTGGACGGCCGCCTGGTCGGCGACGTGGCGTACGACGCGGTCGCCGCCGTGGCCGGCGCCATCACCCCCGTCCCGGCGGCACCGGCCCCGTCACCAACGCCGTCCTCCTCCGCCACGTCCTCGACGCCGCCCGCCGCCAGACCGCCTAATTCTCCGCCGCGCCCGCCGCCGAGAGGCTAGAATCCGGCCGTGCGCCAGGCGACGTGGCAGACTTGCGTCGCGCGCGGAAGGGACAGAGGGATGCAAGAGGATTCGCGCGACGCTCGCACGGCGGCGGGCGCTCGGACCTCGGGGGTGGGCCGGGCCAGGGGGGCCTGGCTCGTGCGCGGGCTGGCGGTGGCGCTCGCGCTCGCCACGCTCGCGCCGCCGGCCGCGCGGGCCGACGACGACGCGCCCGCGGCGGCCACCGCGGCGCCGGCCGCCGCCTTCTCGGGCGACGAGGCCTACCAGTACGTGCGCCACCTGGCCGAGACGATCGGCTCGCGGCCCACCGGCACGGACCAGGAGAGCGAGGCCGCGACCTACCTGGCCGGCGAGCTGACCCGCGACGGCTACCAGACGGAGATTCAGCCGTTCCCCATCACCACCTACGAGGAGCGCAGCTCGCGGGTCGTGCCGCTCGCGCCCGCCGGCGCGCCGATCGACACGAGCGCGCTGGTCTACTCGGCCGCCGGCGACGTAACCGGCGAGCTAGCCGACGCCGGGCTCGGCCGCGACGGCGACTGGGCGCCCGGCGCGCTCCAGGGACGCGTGGCGCTCGTCGAGCGGGGAGAGATCCCCTTCTCGGACAAGGTCGCCAACGTCGCCGCGGCGGGCGCCACGGCGGCGATCATCTTCAACAACAGCGACGGCGGCTACACCGGCAACCTAACCGGCGAGAGCGCCATCCCCGCCGTCTCCCTGCCGGGCAGCGAGGGCCAGGCGCTGCGGGAGGAGTTGCAGAACGGCCCCGTGCGGGTCGGCGTGACCGTCGACGCGGAGACGGTCACGCGCGAGTCGCGGAACGTCATCGCCATGCGGCCAGGCACGCGGCCCGGGGCTATCGTCATCGGCGCGCACTTCGACTCGGTGCCGGCCGGGCCGGGCGCCAACGACAACGGCTCGGGCACCGCCACCGTGCTGGAGCTGGCACGCTACTTCGCCCAGCGCGACTACCCCTACACGCTCTACTTCGTGACCTTCGGCGCCGAGGAGATCGGCCTACGGGGCAGCCGCCACTTCGTGGAGGCGCTGCCCGAGGACGTGCGCTCCAGCCTGCGCGCCATGATTAACCTCGACATGGTCGGCGTGGGCGACGAGGAGAGCTTCTCGGGGGCCGCGGACCTGGTGGCCATGGCGAGCGCGGCGGCCGACGCGCTCGGCCTGGAGAACTACACGACGCGCGCCGGCAGCGTGAGTGGCAACAGCGACCACGCCTCGTTCGACCGCGTGGGCGTGCCGGTGCTGTTCATCTACCGCTCGGACGACCCGAACTACCACTCGCCGCGCGACCGCGCCGAGTTCGTTGATCCCGACGCCCTGGCCCTGGCCGGCCGCCTGACGATCGGCGTCCTCGACCGCCTGGCCGCCACGACCCCATAGCCGGAGCCGCGCCGAGGCGCGCCGGCGAGCAGGCGCCAGGAGTGGCAGCGTCAGGCGAGAAAGGAGCAGCGCCGATGAGGGCCGACGAGCGGGTGCGCGCCCACGTCTGGATCAGCGGGCGCGTGCAGATGGTGTACTTCCGCGGCACCACGCAGCGCGTGGCGAGCGAGCGCGGCCTGGCGGGCTGGGTGCGCAACCTGCCCGATGGCCGCGTGGAGGCGGTGTTCGAGGGCCCGCCCGCCGCGGTGCAGGCGCTCGTGGACTGGTGCCACGAGGGACCGCCCGCGGCCCGCGTCGACCACGTCGAGCTGCGCTGGGAGTCACCCCAGGACGAGCCGGCCGGCTACCGCGTGCGATAGCCCCGCCCGCTAGTGGCGGTCGGCGCGAACGGAGGAAGCGTGCGAGGCGGCGTGCGCGCCGCGTCCCTTGCGGGAACCGGCGCGGCCCGGGTTCCCTGGGTCGGCGGGTGGGGGCGCCAGCTCGCGGCGCTGGAGCTGCGACTCGGCGAGCCACCCGCCGAGCGTGGCGGCGCAGAGATGGATGAGGTCGCCGAGCAGCAGGCCGCCCATGTTCATCGGCCCGATGGCGAACGGGCCCCATTGGGCAGCCAGCACCAGCTCTTGCAGTGCCTTGATGCTCGCGCCGACGAAAATGAAGATCACGGCGACCGCCACGCCGTTCGCCAGCCCCGCGCGCCCGGCGAGCCGCCCCGCCACGTAGCCGCCCGCGAACAGCGCCACGAAGCTCGGCACCGCCAGGATGCCCGGGTTCTCGTCCACGGTCGAGCGCCCGAGCAGCACGCCGGCCAGCAGCGACAGCGCGAACGCTATCAGGAACCCCGCCCCAACCGCCGGCCAACGGACCATGGCGCCCTCCGAGTGCTGAGTGCTGAGTGCAAGCTGCTGAGCAAGACCATCCCGACTCAGCACTCCAGTATAGCGCGGCGGCTACAGCTCCAGCCGCTCCAGGCGATCCCGCACGCTGTCGTAGAGCGTGAAGGAGGTGGGGCCGCGACCAGCCAGGCGCCGGCCGGTGGTGCCCACGTTGACGAGGTAGCGCACCGCGGAGTCGCGGTCGAGGCGGAGGCAGGGCGCGTCGAGCCGCTCGGGCGGCGCGTCGGGTGCGGCCTTGCGCCACACGCGGGCGTGGTGGGTATGGCCGAAGAACCAGAGGCGCTTGTCGGCGGCGGCCAGCGCGGCGTAGGCGCGGCGGAAGCCGCGGCGCTCGTCCGCGCTCGCCAGGTCGGGAGTGAGCTTCGCGTCGCCGTGCGTCACGAGAAAGTCATCCGCGCTCGCCCAGCGCGGCAGGCTGCGCAGGAACGCCTGGTCGCCCGCGTCCACGAGGTCGATGTGGTCCAGGTCGCGGTTGCCGACGACGGCCAGCGCGGCGTTGGCGCGCGCCCAGGCGACGCAGGCCGCCGGCTGGCCGCGCCCGAGCAGGTCGCCCAGCACGACGAAGCGCTCCGCGCCGTGCGCCCGCGCCAGCGCGGCGGCGTGCTCCAGCGCCCGCCAGTTGCCGTGGACGTCGGCCACGAAAGCCCAGAGGGTCATCGGCGGTCCGCTTTACGACGCCTGGCCGCTACGCCGCGCCCCGCCGCCGCGCCGCGCGCGCCACCGGCAGGCTGTCGTCGATGCCCACCCAGTAGTGGTGCGGGAGAATCCGCGGGTTCGCCACCACCTGCACGCTCGCGTGCTCAATGAGCGCGTCGGGATGGACGTGGCAGCAGTTCGGCGGCCGTCCAAAGCGCTCCCGGTAGCGGTTCACGGCATCCTCGATCTTCTGGCTGGTCGGGCGCTTGCCGTCCGCATCATACCAGAGCAGCCCCTCAGTCATCGCCCCTCCAGAACAGTTGTTCTAGACCATTCTAGCGGCCGGACCGCGCGGATTTCAAGCGCCGGAGCGGCTTCGCGCCTAACGAGTGGGTCACAAGCAGGGCTGGCGGCGGCCAGCTCCGCTACCGCGTCCAGCCACGCCACCTGGTCGTCCATGCAGCGTGTCTCGCCCAGCGGCGGCTCGCCCGGGACGACGCTGGCGAGACTCTCGCGCACGAGTGGATACACGCCGGCGCCCGCCCCTCGCCGCGCCGCCCCCGGTCGCGGCCCGGGAGTCGCGCTATCCTAGTCCGCCGCCCGCGCCGCTGCTCACCGGTCGCCGCGATTGCGCTTGACCGACCCGATGCATTAGTGTAGTCTATGTCTCAGTTTTCGCTATGTCTAAAATGGCCTAACTCACGACACAGGGGGAAACGATGGTGGCGCTCTCCATTCTCGGGCTGAGCTGGTGTCAGCACGCGGGCTGGAAGGTCGTGTTCTACGAGGCGGGGCGCGGGCGGCGGCTCCAGGTGACGCTGTCGCCGGAGGATGCCGTGGTGGTCGGCCAAGAGCTGGCCCACCAGCCGTCCGAGCGCGCGGGGCTGTGCGCGCTCGTGGGGGCGCTGCTGCGCCAGCACGCGGGCCGCGTCAGCGTGAACCTCGGGTTGGCGGACACCAACCGCGCTCGCACCAGCCTGGTCCTCCACGGGGACGCGGGCGAGGCGGTCTATCCCACGTCGGCCGCCGACGGCGTGGCGCTCGCCCTGCGGGCGCGCTTGCCGATCTTTGCCGACGAGGCGCTGCTCGACGCGTTCGGCGTAGAGGACGAGCGGGAGGCCGACGCGCCGCCCGCGGACCTGCCCGGCGCCACGCCGATCCCCGAGCCGTTCCGCCAGGCGCTCCAAGACTCGGGCGCCTGAGCCGCTCGCCGCCCCGCCGCTCGCTTGTGGAGGCATTGTGGACGGTGCGCGGCCATTCAGCGGCGTGCCTCACAGCGCCCGATCCGACGGGTGCTCGGCCGCCGACGGGACGCTAGCGCCCGCCGCCCAGGGGCCGCGCCAGAGGAGCAGGCCGGCGCAGGCGGCGGCCGGCAGCAGCGCGACCAGCCCGATCGGCGCGCCTACCAGCGGGCTAGCGGCGGTGAGAAACACGGCAATCGCGCCGGCCTCGGCGTTGATCGCGCCGTGCGCCAGCGCCGCCGGCCACACGCTGCCCGAGCGCGCGCGCAGCCAGGCGAGCGCCACGCCGTAGACCACGGTGAAGCCGACCATCAGGAGCGGACCGAGGACCGGGGAGCCGGGGTAGTTGTAGCCTATCGCAATCAGCGGCGCGTGCCACACGCCCCAGATCACGCCGATCAGGAGCGCCGCGCGCCGCGGCCCTAGCGGCTGCAGCCGCGCCCAGAGGTAGCCGCGCCAGCCCAGCTCCTCGCCAATGGTCGCCAGCACGTTGAGCGCCGGGGCCACGACGAACGCCGGCAGCGCCATGAACAGCGCCACCGGCATGGGCGGGGGCGGCGGCGCCGGCCGGCCCAGCCGCTCGAACTGCTCGCGCACGAGGCTGAACGTCGGGTCGACGCGCTGCACGCCGACCAGCACGCACAGCGCGGCGCCGAGGATCAGCAGGGCGGGGATCAGCAGGTAGGCCCACAGGTACGCGCGCCACGGGCCGCGCCGGCGCACCCCGCTCAGCCGCAGCGCCGGCCGATCGGCGAGGCGCCAGGCGGCGAGCACTCCGAGCGCCGGCGCGTACATGGAGACGACCAGCACCACGACGGACCGCGGATGGGCCAGCCCGCCGCGCAGCCAGAGCAGGCCCCATAGCGCCCAGGCCATGCCGAACGCCACGGCCAGGAACAGCAGCAGGCCGCGGCGCACGTTCGCCCGCTCGTCGGGCAGGTGAGGCCCGGGGACCAGCGTGTCGGGCTCGGCCATCAGGCGCCGGCTCTCCTAGCTATCGCTCGGCCGCGAGCGAGCCCAGCGCGGCCGTCCGCTTGCCCGAGGCGCCGATGGGCGGCTCCGGCGCCGCCGTGTAGCCCGCCTCGCGCAACCGCTCCAAGACCCGCTCGCCGTGGGCCAGGTTGCGAGTCTCGACGGTCAGCTCCAGCTCGACCTCGTTCACGCCGAGCGCCACGCCACGCACGTGGTGCCGCACGTCCTCGATGTTCACGCGCTCGTGGGCCAGCAGCCGCGACAGCCGCGCCAGCTCGCCCGGCCGGTCTTCCAGGCGGGTGCGGAAGACGAGGTAGCGGCCGGCCGCCGTTAGGCCGTGCAGCACGATCCGGTCGATGGTCGTGAGGTCGATGTTGCCGCCGCTCAGCACCACGCCCACCCGCAGCCCCTCGACCGGCAGGCGCCCCGCGAGCACCGCCGCCAGCCCCGCCGCGCCGGCCCCCTCGACCACCAGCTTCGAGCGCTCCATCAGCAGCACGACGGCCTCGGCGATCCAGTCGTCCGGCACGGCCGTCACATCGTCCACCCGCTCGCGCAGGTGGGCCAGCGTGAGCGCCGACGGCGCCTTCACGGCGATGCCGTCGGCGAACGTGTGCACCTCCGGGGTGGGTTGCAGGCGGCCGCTGCGGAACGCCGCGACCGCCGCCGCGGCGCCCGCCGCCTGCACGCCGTACACGCGCGGCGGCGGCACGTGCGCCTTGGCTACCGTCGCGATCCCCCCGATCAGCCCGCCGCCGCCGACGGGCACGACCAGCGCCTCCAGGTCCGGCACCGCGGCCAGCATCTCCAGCGCGACCGTGCCCTGCCCGGCCATCACCGCCAGGTCGTCGAAGGCCGGCACGTAGACGAGGTCCCGCGTCTCGGCCAGCCGGTGCGCTTGCGCCTGCGCGTCGTCGTAGGTCGCGCCGTGCAGCACGACCCGCGCGCCGTACCCGCGCGTCGCCTCGACCTTGGCGAGCGGCGCGTTCACGGGCATGACGACGGTGGCGCGGCAGCCAACGATGCCAGCGGCGATGGCCACGCCCTGGCCGTGGTTGCCCGCCGAGGCGGTGATGACGCCGCGCGCGCGCTCGGCGGGCGACAGCGTGAGCAGGCGGTTCAGCGCGCCGCGCAGCTTGAACGATCCGCCCCGCTGGAGGTTTTCCTCTTTCAGGTACACGTCGCAGCCGGCCAGCTCGGAGAAGAAGCGCGAGCGGACCGTGGGGGTGGGTCGGATGTAGGGCGCCAGGCGGTCCGCGGCGGCCGCAACGTCCTGGGGGTGGAGCATGGCGCCTCCCGGCCGGGGTCGGCCATCGAGGTCAGTATACCGCGCCTCTGCCGCGCAGGCGCTGCTATACTGGCAGGGCAGGTGCCGCCCCGACCTGCGCGGACGACACCGGTCCGTGCGCCAAACGACTTCGACCCTTGACGAGCCGCGGAGGCGTGGGCGGACGCCGCCGGGCCGGAAACAGGTGGCCGCGTGCAGCGGGTGTCGAGGCAAGCACACGACCGGGGAGCAGCCGGTGGCGAACCGCAATGCGGTTGATCCTCCTCTGGGGGCTCGCCATCGGCTGCGCCATCGCCTGCGTCGACGTGCTGGCTGGCGAGGCGTCGCGCAGCCTGAGCGACTCGGACCTGCGCGCGGCGATCGAGCTGGTCGATCTGATCGTCAACCTCGGCCTGTGCGGCTGGGCGAGCTTCCGCGTCGCCACGGCGCTCGGCGAGCTGCGGCCGGGCCTTGAAGCCGCCGTGCTCGCCGGGGCCGTGGCCGGCCTCGTCGGCATCGTCTACCAGGTCGTGCGGCCGCTGGAGGCGCCCGCCGCCGAGGATCTGGTAGCGCTCGTGGCCTGGAATATCGTGCTCGCGGCCGTGGCGGGGTCGCTCGGCGCCTGGGCCGGCAATCTGCGCCGCCCCGCGCCGCCGACACGCTAGCGTCCCGCGGGCGCGAGGGAATAGGGCGTCCCCCGAGCTGGTCCCCCGCGGCCGGGGGAACGCTAGAGGCAAGAGCAATGCCCTATTACAGCGGCGCAGAGCGGGCGATCGCCGGCCAGCCGGAGCGCGTGCTCGCGGTCATGGCCCACCCGGATGACGCCGACTTCACGGTAGCGGGCACCATCGCGCTCTGGGCGCGTCAGGGCGCCGCGTGCGTCTACCTGCTCTGCACCGACGGCAACAAGGGTAGCGCCGACCCCACCATGACGCCCGAGCGCCTGGCGCCGATCCGCCGCGCCGAGCAGCGCGCGGCGCTTGCGCGCCTCGGCGGCCGCGACGTGTGGTGCCTGGGCTACGAGGACGGCGTCCTGGAGCCTAGCCTGGCGCTGCGCCGCGCCATCGCCGAGGCGATCTGCCGCTTCCGGCCCGACGTCGTCGTCTGCCAGGACCCGACGACTTACTTCTTCGGCGCGGAATACGTCAACCACCCGGACCACCGCGCCGCCGGCGAGGCCGCGCTGGCCGCCGTCTTCCCCACGGCGCGCAACCGACTGATCTTTCCGGAGCTGTTCCGCGACGGCCTGGAGCCCTGGGCGGTGCCGACCGTTTACCTCGTGGCCGCGCAGCAGGCCGACACCTGGGTGGACGTCACCGCCACGCTCGACCAGAAGCTGGCGGCCCTGGCCGAGCACCAGAGCCAGTTCGCCCTCGAGCAAGTAGAGCCGTTCGTGCGCGGCTGGGCGGCCGAGAACGGCAAGGCGCTCGGCGTCCCGTACGCCGAGGCGTTCCGCGTCCTGCGCCCGCGCTGAGGTGAGTCATGCCGCGTGTCGTCATCAGCCCTGACCGTCCGCCCGACGCGCCGGCCCCCTGGCGCGGCCGGCGGGGCGCCGAGCGCGCCGCCCCGCGGGCGCGCGGGCCGCGGCTCCGCGTGCTGCTGGCCGCCGAGCCCGCCGGCCGCCGCGCGCTGGGCGCCGTGCTCGCGGCGGCTGGTTACCGCGTGCTGGAGTGCGACAGCGCGCGCGACGCGCTGCGCCTGTGCGCGACCGAGCGCCCCGACCTGGCGCTGCTCGACTTGGAGGCGACGGCGCTCGGCGGCCTGGAGCTGCTGCGACGGCTCCGGCTCGGCTCGGCCATGCCGATCGTCGCGCTCGGCGCCGCCGGCGACGACGTCACCGCCATCCGCGCGCTCGACCTGGGCGCCGACGACTACGTGCCCGCCACGTGCCTGCCCGAGCTGCTGCTCGCGCGGCTGCGCGCCGTGCTGCGCCGCCTGCGCCCCACCGAGGCGCAGGCCCGCCAGGTGCTCGTCGCCGGCGAGATGACTCTCGACTTCGGCCGCCGCCGGCTGTTCCGCGGCGGCCGCGAGATCCCCCTCCGCCCCACCGAGTGGCAGCTCCTCGTCGAGCTGGCGCGCAACCCCGGCCGGCTGCTCCCCCACGAGGAGCTACTCACGCGCGCCTGGGGCCCCGAGTACCGTCACGACCGCTCGTACCTGCGCGTCGGCATCCGCCGCCTTCGCCACAAGCTCGAGGACGACGCCGACGCGCCGCGCTACATCCGCACCGTCCCCGGCCGCGGCTACCTGTTCGAGCCACCCGGCTGACGCCCTTGTGATCCGTTTGCGAGTTTTGTGCGCCTCGCGCTGACGGATCCGCGATGCCGGGCGCCGTACCATGCTTGGCGACGTCGGGTGCGCCGCGCTCGGCACGCGCGTTCGCGCGTCTCCCGGTCCGGCGAGCCGTGGCCGCCCGCGTCGGCCAACGACGATGGGGAGGAGTGCAAGACGATGATGTGGCTCAAGGGGTGTCCCCGCTGCCACGGTGACCTCTTCGAGGAGGCGGGCATCAATCCCGAGGTCTACGGGACCCGCTTCGTCAACTGCCTGCAGTGCGGCTACAGCCTGACCGCGGCCGAGGAGGCGCGGCTCGCCCGCCCCGAGCGGCGGCGGCTCTCGTCCACGGCCCAGCGACAGGCCCTCGCCAGCGCGGCGGCGCGCGCCTGAGGTATTATCAGGCGGAGGCAGCGCATGCGGGTTGGGAGTGCCAGCGGGATCACCCTCGTGTGTGCGCTGCTCGGCTGGCTCGCGTGGGTCCTCACGGTGCTGGGCGTACCGCCCAGCGCGCCCGGCGCCCAGGGCGTCTTCTACGGCAGCTTGTGGCTCGCGCTCGGCACGACAGGCGCGCTCACGCTCGCGGCCGCCGCGCGCCGGCGCGAGCCGCGCCGCCCCACCCGCGGCGTCTTGAGCTATCTCCCGCACGCCCTGCTGGCGAGCTTCCTGCTCATGTTCGCGCTCTGGCTCCAGGCGCTGCGGATGCTGGCCTGGCCCAATGCCCTCCTGCTGCTCGGCCTGTTCGTGCTCATCGAGGGCGCGTACAGCCTCGCCAGCCGCCGCTACTGGACGGAGTGACGAGTGCGACGAGTGCTGCGTAGAAAAGGCTGAGTGCTGAGTTGAGCGGCGAGCGGCCCCACCTGGCTCAGCACGCAGCACCCAGCCCTCAGCCCTCCGTCGAGGAGGTCGTCGCGCGCTATTACGACCTGGAGCACGACGCGCTGAGCGCCGACGTGGCGCTGTACTGCGAGCTGGCGCGCACGGCGGGCGGCGGCCCGGTGCTAGAGCTAGGCTGCGGCACCGGCCGCGTGCTGGCGGGGCTCGTGCGCTCCGGGCACACGGCGGTCGGCGTCGACCTGTCGCGCCCGATGCTGGCCCGCGCCGAGGCGCGCTTGCGGGCGCTCGACCCAGCGGCGGAGCGCTGGCGGCTCGCCGCCACCGACGTGCGGACGCTGGCGCGCGACGAGCGCTTTCGCCTGGCGCTCGCGCCGCTCGACCTCCTGGGCTACTGCGCGACCGCCGACGACCAACTGGCGACGCTCGGAGCCGTGCGCCGCCACCTGTACCCCGGGGGGCAGCTGGCGATCGACGTGGCCTTTCCGCCCGGCGCGTTCCTGGGCCAGCCGGAGGGCGTGCTGGTCCACCAGTGGAGCCACCGCGAGCCGACGGGTGCCGTGGTGAGCAAGTGGTGGCTGCGCGAGATCGACGCGGCGCGGCAGCTCCAGCACCTGACCGCGCTGTACGACGTGGCGGCGCCCGACGGCGCCCTCCGCCGCTGGGTCCACGAGCTGACGCTGCGCTACTACTACCGCTACGAGCTGGAATGGCTGCTCCAGCGCGCGGGCTTTCGCGTCGAGGGGGTGTACGGCGGCTACGCGCTCGAAGAGCTAGCCAGCGACAGCGCGCGGCTCGTCGTCCTCGCGCGGCTGGCGAGCGACGGCTGAGCCCCCGGGCGCGAGGGGCGGCGCCAAGGTGGCGGTGTCACAGTTGCGTCCCAAGCCCGAGAACCGATCCGGCTTCCTAGGGTAGAATAGCGTCAGCCACGGTGGGACCGACCGGGCCCATCGCGTCAGGCCGGGGCGCCCGGCCTGAGGAAGGAGAGGAGGGGATGCGACGCATCCTGGTGGCACTGGCCCTGATGGCGCTGCTGGCTGTCGGCTTCGGGGCGCCCAGTGCCTCGGCGCAATACTACGGCTATCCCGGCATCGGCTACGGTAGCTACCCGGGCTATGGCTACCCCGGCTATGGCTACCCGGGCTATGGCTACCCGGGCTATGGCTACCCGGGCTACGGCTACCCGGGCTACGGCTACCCGGGCTATGGCTATCCCGGCTTCGGGTACCCGGGCTACGGCTACATGGGTTACGGCTATCCCGGCTTCGGCTACCCGGGCTATGGCTATCCCGGCTACGGCTACCCCGGCTTCGGCTACCCGGGCTATGGCTATCCCGGCTACGGCTATCCCGGCTACGGCAGCTATCCGTATGGCGTGGGCACCTTTGGCGCCTACAGCCCCTACGGCATCGGCTACGGCTACCCCTACGGCGCCGGCTATCCGGGCGCGGGCTACGGCGCGTACGGCTACGGGTGCAGCAGCTACGGCTACGGGCTGGGCACGGGCTTCCCCTACTGCTAGACGCTAGACGAGAAAAGGGGGCGGGTAGTCTGACCCGCCCCCTTTTCTTTCTCGTCCGGGAGCCCGTCATCCCCCGCCGGCGGCCCGCGGCGCGGCCGGCGCCGGGCGTCCTTCGAGCGCCGCCGCCAGCGCCGGGTACTCCGCCAGCATCTCCGGCGAGAACTCGCCGGTCACGGGCTGGCCGAGCGCCAGCTTGAGCTGCGTGGCGTTCGCCACCGCCTTCGCGCGGTAGTGGTTGTTGTAGAACACGTAGGTGTCGGTAGCGCGCTCCGCCACCGTCTCCACCTCGGCCGCGAGCTGCTGCTGCTCGCCGGCGCTGTACAGGTAGTCGTAGCGGCTCTCGCGGTCGCCGTGCCACCACTCCTTGGCGTTGCGCCCGTGGAAGCGCAGGTAGCCGAGCCGGCTGGTGAGCGGCACGGCCCCCAGCGACGTACGAAACTTCGGCTCGTCGATGAGGCACCAGGCCACGTTGTTGTCCACGAGCAGCCGCGCCGCCTCGGCGCTCTCCGACCAGCTACGGTGCCGCAGCTCCACGGCCAGCGGGTACTCGGCGAACTGGCGGATGAGGTCTTCGAGCTGCGTCAGCGTCTCCTCGTCGGCCTTGAAGCTCGGCGGGAACTGCGCGAGCAGCGCCCCCAGCTTGCCGGCGTCCACCAGCGGCGCCAGGCCCTCCTTGAAGCGGGCCACGTCCTCGGCACGCACGTCCACCGCCTCGCCCGTGGCCTCCTGGTACATCTTCGGGTGCGTGAACTTCTGGTAGAGCTTGGCGGTGAAGCGGAAATCGGCCGGCGTCTTGCGCGCCCAGCTCGCCGCGACGTGCGGCGCGAGCGGCCGGTAGAAGGAGCTGTTGATCTCGACAGCGCGGAAGTGCTCGGCGTAGTACGCGAGCTGGTCCGGTCCGCGCCGGCCGGCGGGATAGAAGATGCCATCCCACTTGCCCTTGCCCTCGGGGTAGGACCAGCCCGCTGTGCCCACGTAGATCATCGCCGCCTCCTCGCGCCGCGCCGGCCGGCGCTCCCCGGCTCTCTCGCAAGCCGCGGGCCAGACGCGCGGCGGCCGCCCGCCCCCGCCCCTTGACCACTTCCTGCCACCGACGGCGTCTCCCGCAGGAGCGCCCACGGCTACAGAGATATGATAGTCCCCGCTCCCCCTGGGAGCGGGCTAGGGTGAGGGCAGGCGGCCGCCACAGGCCGCTAGGATGGCGGCGGGTTGGCCCGCCGGCCAGGGCCCCGGCACCGGGCCCGGGCGGCTAGACCTCGGCGCCGACCCGCACCCGCTCGAAGCAGGTGCTGCAGTACACCGGACGGTCGTAGCGCGGCAGGAACGGCACCGTCGTCTCGACGCCGCAGGCCGCGCAGGTGACCGGGTGCATCTCGCGGGGCTCACGCCCCAACCGCTCCCGCCGCCGCACGGCTCGGCACTCCGGGCAGCGCTGCGGGTCGTTCATCAACCCCTTCTCGGCGAAAAACGCCTGCTCGCCGGCCGTGAAGACGAACTCCACGTCGCACTCACGGCACTTGAGCGGCTTGTCCACAAAGCTCACGTTGCAGGTCCTCCTCCCTGATCGTTGGCCGCGCTCCTGGGGCTCCGCGCCCATCGCCGGCGACGCTCGACCTACGCCGCGGGCCAGCCGCGGAGACCGCGCGGACCACGGCGCGCAGTATAAGGGAAGTCTCATCTCTATGCAACGTCTTGGTGGCAGGCGGGCGGGGAGGAGGGGTCGAGCTAGTCCGGGGGCGGCTCCTCGATCGACTCCTCGTGGATGCGGCCGTCGAGGATGCGGAAGGCGCGCACGCTGGGGTTCGCGCGGTCTTGCAGCGACACGATGATGTAGTAGGCGTCGGGATAGTAGGCCAACGACACGTCGGTCTGCGAGGGATAAGCGGGGGTGTGGGTATGGGAGTGGAAGATGCCCAGGAGGTCCCAGTCGTGGTCCTCCATGTCCTGCATGATCCGGAGCTGATCGCGCGGCTCCATCAGGTAGCGCACCTCGCTCGCCTCGGCGTTGTGCGCCGGATAGACGCGCGTCGCGCGGTCGCCCTTGCCCGCCACCATGCCGCAGGCCTCGTACGGCAGGCCCGCCTGGGCATGCGCGATCATCTCGTCCAGCATCGCCCGAGAGATGTAGACCACCCGCCCTCCTCGCGGCTCAATCGACTATCAGTCCGCGCGGGCGGTCCGCCGGCGAGCGAATCAGCCCCATTCGCGGCGCCAGATCGAGGGTTTACCAGAGTAGCTGGCTGCTCAGCGCCTCGCTGTCGGCGCCCTCCGCCGACCAGAGGCCCGTGCTGAGGTACTTCCAGCCGCCGTCGGCAAATAGTACCACGACGTTGCCGCGCTCCATCCGCCGCGCCACCCGCAGCGCGCAGTGCAGCGCGCCGCCCGACGACACGCCCGCGAAGATGCCCTCCCGCGCCGCCAGCTCGCGCGTCAGCGCCACGGCGTTCGGCGTGTTGATGATCACCTTGCCGTTCAGCACGCTCGGGTCGAAGATCGGCGGGATGAAGCCGTCGGCCAGGCTGCGCAGGCCCGACACTAGCTCGCCCTGGTCGGGCTCGGCGGCGATCACCCGCACGCTCGGATTGTGCGCTTTCAAGTAGCGCCCCACCCCCATCAGCGTGCCGCCGGTGCCCAGCCCCGCCACGAACACGTCCACGTCGGGCAGCGCCGCGACGATCTCCGGCCCCGTCGTCTCGTAGTGCGCCTGCCAGTTGGCCGGGTTCGCGTACTGGTCGAGCATGTACAGCGACGGATCGGCCGCGGCCATCGCGTGCGCCACCTCGATCGCGCCGTTCGAGCCCTTCGTGGGGTCCGAGCCGACGATCGTGGCGCCGTACAGCTTGAGCAGCTGACGCCGCTCCTCGCTCACGTTCTCGGGCATCACCGCGATCAGCTTGTAGCCCTTGCGCTGCCCGATCATCGCCAGCGCGATGCCCGTGTTGCCGCTCGTCGGCTCCAGCAGCGTCTGGCCGGGCCGCAGCCGGCCCTCCCGCTCGGCCGCCTCGATCATCTGCCGCGCGATGCGGTCCTTCACGCTGCCGGTGGGGTTGTGCCCCTCCAGCTTGGCGAAGATGCGCACGCCCGGCTTTGGGCTGAAGCGCTGCAGCTCCACCAACGGCGTATGACCGATCGCCGCCACGACGTCGGCGAACGGGCCGGTCGGCCCCGCTGCCTCTGGCCGCATCGCTTGCGGCTGCCGCATTGCCATCAGGGTTCCTTACTCTATCGTGTCCGGGGCGGAGCGAGACCCTCTCCCCCAACCCCCGCCCCCAATAGGGGGCGGGGACTTCCCGGCACCGCCGCCGCGGCTGGCTCCCCCCTTTCCCCTGTGGGGGAGAGGGGGGTAGGGGGGTGAGGGGTCATCCCCCCGCCACCGCCGGCAGGATGGAGACCGTATCGCCATCCTGCACCGGGGTGTCGAGCTGGTCCAGGTAGCGGATGTCCTCGTCGTTGACGTAAATGTTCACGAAGCGGCGTAGCTCGCCGTCGTCCGAGAACAGCCGGTCGTGGAACCCCGGGTGCCGCTGGTCGATGTCCGCCAGCACCGCCGCCACCGTCGGCGCGTCGCTCTCGACCGCTCGCTCGCCGCCGGTCGTCTCGCGCAGGATCGGGGGAATGCGTACGCTCACAGCCATCTCATTACTCCAGGGGATGACGGCATCAGCCGATCAGCGCCGACTCGCGCGGCAAGCCGCAGAACTCCACGTAGTCGATCAGCTCCGTGATCGTCGGGTTGTCGCCGCAGACCGGGCACTCCGGGTCGCGGCGCAGCTTCACCTCGCGGAACTCCATCGCCAGCGCGTCGAACAGCAGCAGCCGCCCGGCCAGGGACTCGCCCAGCCCCAGAATCAGCTTGATCGTCTCGATCGCCTGGATGCAGCCGATGATCCCCGGCAGCACGCCCAGCACGCCGCCCTCGGCACAGCTCGGCACCGAGCCGGGCGGCGGCGGCGCCGGGAAGAGGCAGCGGTAGCAGCCCTGCCCCGGCAGGAACACCGTCGCCTGCCCGTCGAACTTGAAGATGCTGCCGTCCACCAGCGGCTTCTTCAGCAGCACGCAGGCGTCGTTCGTCAGATAGCGCGTCGGGAAGTTGTCGCAGCCGTTCACGACGATGTCGTACTGGCCGATGATCTCCAGCGCGTTCTCCGACGACAGCGCCACCGAGTGCGGCACCACCTGCACGTCCGGGTTCACGTCGGCCAGGCGGTCGCGCGCCGAGTCCAGCTTGTGGCGGCCGATGTCCTTGTGGCCGTGCAGGATCTGGCGGTGCAGGTTCGTCAGGTCGACCTCGTCGAAGTCGATCAGGCCCAGCGTGCCCACGCCCGCCGCGGCGAGATACAGCGCCGCCGGCGAGCCCAGCCCGCCCGCGCCGATGAGCAGCACCTTCGCGTTCAGCAGCTTGCGCTGGCCGCGCGGCCCGATTTCCGGCAGGATCAGGTGGCGGCTGTAGCGCTGCACCTGCACCGGCGTGAACGGCGTCGCCCCCCCGGCAATCGCCGGGATGAACGCTACCTCGTCCGCCTGGCCGATCGGCGTCGCCACGCCCACCGCGTCGCCCACCTCCTGCTGGTTCACGAAGACGTTGACGAAGCGGTGCAGCTCGCCGTCGTCGGCCACGAGCGCCTGGCGGAAGCCCGGGAAGCGCCCTTCCAGATCGTCGAGGACGGCTGCCAGCGTGGCGCCCTGCGCCTCCACCTTCGCCTGTCCGTCCGTCAGCCGCCGCAGCGACGTGGGCACGTAGACCGCAACCATTACCTACTTCCTCCCGGGGCCTGGCGCCCCCTCCCCCATCCCCTCATGGCGAGGGCGGACGGGGCGTCTGCTCCTACCATTCCATCGTCAGATAGCGCTCGCCCGTGTCGGGCAGGATCGTCACCACGACCTGCTCGGGCGCGAGGCTCCCCGCCACGCGCAGCGCGGCCCAGACGTTGGCGCCGGCCGACACGCCGACCAGCAGCCCCTCCTCGCGCGTCAGCCGCAGCGCCATCTCGATCGCGTCCTCGTCCCGCACGGCCACCAGCTCGTCGACGACCGTGCGGTCCAGCACGCTCGGCACGAAGCTCGCGCCGATGCCCTGGATCGCGTGCGGGCGCGGCCGGCCGCCGGCCAGCACTGGCGAGCGCGCGGGCTCGACGGCCACGACCCGCGCCGTCGGGCGGCGCTCCTTCAGCACCTGCCCCACCCCGGTGATCGTGCCGCCCGTGCCGACCCCCGCCACGAACGCGTCGATCTGCCCCGCCGTGGCCGTCCAGATCTCCTCGGCCGTCGTCGCGCGGTGCACCGCCGGATTCGCCGGATTGTCGAACTGCCCCGGCATGAAGTAGTCCGGGTGCTGGTTCAGCAGCTCTTGCGCCGCGAACACCGCGCCCGACATGCCCTCGATGGCCGGCGTCAGGATCAGCTCGGCGCCGAAGCGCGCCAGCAGCCGCCGCCGCTCCAGCGTCATGTCCTCCGGCATCGTCAGGATGAGCCGGTAGCCGCGCGCCGCCGCGACCATCGCCAGGCCGATCCCCGTATTGCCGCTCGTCGGCTCGACGATCGTCGCGCCCGGCCGCAGCCGCCCCTCGCGCTCGGCCGCCGCGATCATCGCCAGCGCGATGCGGTCCTTCACGCTGCCGGCCGGGTTGAGCGACTCCAGCTTGCCCAGCACGGTCGCCGCGCCCGCCGGCGTCACGCGGCCCAGGCGCACGAGCGGCGTGTTGCCGATCAGGCCGAGCACGCTATCCACTACCAGCGGCCGCACGCCGGGCACGGCGGTCACCCCCTCTCCCCCTGGGAGAGGGCCGGGGTGAGGGCGTTCCCCGCGTCCTGCGCCCTCTCCCCCTGGGAGAGGGCCGGGGTGAGGGCGCGTCTGGGCCATCCGTCTCTCTCGCACCGGCTCAGATGTGGTACATCACGCGGCGCTGGGTCGCCTCCTGGCGCTCCAGCAGGTCGGCGAGCGTGACCCCGTCGACGATAGCGCGCGAGGTCGACTCCAGCTCGTTCCACACGTCGTACAGCACGCAGCCGGGGTTCACCCGGCAGCCCCGCTGGTCCGAGCAGGCCAGGGTCTGTGACGGCCCCTCCATCGCGGCCACGACCTCGCCGAGGCGGATGTCGCGCGGCGGCCGCGCCAGCATGTGGCCGCCGGCCGGGCCGCGCAGGCTGCGAACGAGCCCGGCGCGGCGCAGCACCACGAGGAGCTGCTCCAGGTACGTCTCGGGGATGTTCTGCTGGGCGGCGATCTCGCCGCTCTGAATGGGGCCTTGGCCGTAGCGCTCGGCGAGGTACAGGAGCGCCCGGCCCCCGTAGTCGCTGCGCATCGAGATCTTCACCGGCCCACCCCATTATTGTTGACTAGATTCGTCAGTATTCTACTGCCGCCCCAAAACTCCCGTCAACGGCCGCCGACTGCCGAGTAGCTCAACCGCCGCGCTGGCCAGCTCTCCCGCGCCGGCACGGAGGCATTGGTGCATCGCACGCACGATCCGCGGTGGGGTACGATGCGGCGCGAGGCCAGTCTACAAGAAGCGCTTGGGCGTAAGGAGGCGGGGCAACTGGTGGCCAGCATCCGGGTCGGCGAGTCCACTGGCGATCGGGGCGGCGGAGGCGGCGGCAGTGGCGCCGGTGGCGCGTCGGAGGGTAATCGCCCCGAAGTCGTGGCCTTGCTACGCGCGCATGGTGTGTCGGCCGAAGCCGCACCGCGCATCGCGGGAGCGGGGGAAATCCTGCGTCAACGGACGGCCCAGTCCGGGGTGGAGGTAGGGGCCGTGCTCGACGCGGATACCGGCCGCCCCCTTGGCCCAACGCTCGAGGGGCAGGCGGACCGTATTCATTTGGAGTCACAGCTAGGGCTGCTGCGCCCGGGGCGTCGCTACGTCCAGCTCCATACTCACCCGGCGAACACGAGCCTCTCCGCCCAGGACCTCGCCCTGCTGTTGGCTCATCCCGAGATCCGCACTATGGCGGCGGTGGGACGCGATGGGGCCTGGCACGTCCTCACTAAGCGCCGTGGGCAGGCCACGGCGAGCCCCGAGGATGGGCTGATTGCCTGGAGCGATACCGACGCGGCGCTCGACGCACGCTACGATGCGCTCATTGAAGCCGGTACGCTGTTGCCGGAAGAGGCGCACCGGCAACAATTGCACGAGGTCATGCAGCGCATCGCGCCACGACTCCGGTTGCGGTATGATCGTCTTGAACGCTGAGCCGGAGGGCATCATGGCCGACCGACGCTGGCCCACTGTCCAGGAGATTCTCGACCAGGCTCGGCACGGCGTCCTCGACGAGACGACCGGTCTGGTGCGGCCAGACCCCGAGGCGCGGGCGGCGTTCCGCGCGGAGATCGCCGCGTTGAAGGCACGCCGGGCGGCCCGCCAGAAGCCGCCCGAGCCGTCGCGCACTCGTCGGCCCGCCTAAGCCTCCCCCGAACGCTGACCCCGCGCCAACCATCTTCTCTAGTGAAGAGGTGGCGCGCTGGCCGAGCACCCATTTTAACCGCCACGGCCGGCGCGATATGGGGCGCCCAGGGTCCCTCCAGCGGCAGGGCCTCGGGCGTTTTTCGTGCGCCGGACGGCCTCGCCTGCAAGGGACAGAGCTTGCTGCCGTATATTATGGACGCGCGGCCCCGGACCCGGGCCGCGGCGATGTGCGCCGCGCAGCGAGGGGAGAGAGCCATGAGCGAGCTGAACGTCGTCAACCTCGCGGAGATTACCAGCGCCCTCAGCAATGCTCCGAAACCCGTGAACGTCCTCTGGCAGGAGCCGCACAGCGTCGCCTTCGTCGCCCGCGGGCGCGTCGGCCGCAGCGAGTTCCACATCGACCCGAGCGACGAGGTCATGTACGTGATCAAGGGCACGCTGGACTTGCACTACATCACCCCCGAGGGCGAGCGAAAGGTCGCCACCTTGCAGGAAGGCGAGGTCGTCTACTGCCCGGCCGGCACGCCCCATTCGCCGCACTTCGCGCCCGACGCCTTCCTGCTGGTACTGGAGCGCCAGCGCCATCACGACGAGGACGACCGCTTCGTCTGGTACTGCGACCAGTGCGGCGCCAAGCTCTACGAGACGTCGCGCTACGTGCCCGACTACCACCAGGACCCGGTCTCGCGCGTCTACGAGGAGTTCTACGGCTCGGAGGCGCACCGCACCTGCCAGCAGTGCGGCCACGTCGCCCCCCTGCCGAGCACCGTGCCCGCCGCTCGCTGAGCCGCCGCGCCTGAGCAGCAGCCCCGGACGGGTCGCGACGCGGCTCGCGCCATACGCAGGCCGCCCGGCGAATCGGCCGCGGCGGCCTGCCGCGAAGCGTGCTACAGTAGGCGCCAGCAGCGCGGCGGCCGCGGCGGCCGCGCGCTAGCCGCAATCGTTGGGAGGGAGGACCATGCACCGTCACCGGCTGATTGCCCTCGTCGCCCTGCTCGCGGCGCTCCTACCGAGCCTGCTGCCCGCGGCCGCGCCAGCCGTCAGCGCGCAGGCGATACCCACGATCCCCGCGCCGGCCGCCGTCACGCTCGACCCCGCCACCACGGCCTACCTGGTGCTCGACATCAACAGCGCCGTCTGCGGCCCGCGGCCAGGCTGCCAGGCGACGCTGCCCGCCATCGCGGGCCTGCTCGACCGCGCTCGCCAGGCCAACGTCTTCGTCGTGTACTCGAACACCACGGCGCCGGGCACCACGATCTTGCCCGAGGTGGCCCCGCGCCCGGACGATCCGGTGGTCACGAGCAGCGCGGACAAGTTCTACAATACGCAGCTCGACGACCTCCTGCGCAGCCATGGCATCCGCACCGCCATCATCGTCGGCACCGCCGCCAACGGCGCCGTGCTCTACACCTCGTTCGACGCGAACACCCGCGGCTATACCGTCGTGGTCCCCGAGGACGGGATGTCGGCGCCGGACGACTTCGCCGTCCTGCTCACGCGCTACCAGCTGCTCAACCAGCCCGGCTTCACCAACCCGGACAACGAGCCGCTGCGCGAGCGCGCCGTGACCTTGTCCCGCACGGACCTGATCAGCTTCCAGTAGAGGCGCTCCGCACCCGAGTCAGGGGGGAGGCGGGGCTGGGGCGAGTCGCGCCGCTCGCTCCAGCCCCGCCGGGGAAGAGCTATTCGAGGAAGGAGGGGAGGAGGGCGAAACGGTTGGCAGGGCCCAGGACGTAAGCCGCGGCGAACGCGAGCCAGACCAGGCCGAGTAGCGCCGTCCAGCTCATCGTCACGCACCTCACCGCGCGTCGTGTTGGCGCTTCGAGCGCTGCCATCACGCTCTATGGTCAGTGTAGGCCCCCCCCCTTTCGCCCCGCTGTGAGCGCCCCCACACTCCGCCCGTGAACGTCGTCACGCCGCCCCCGCCAGCTCAGGGCCGGCGCATACAGCCGCGCGGCGAAACATACCGCGCGGCTATTGACAGCCCCGAATCGAGCGACTACCATCAGCCCGCGAGAGGCGCATCGCCGGCGCGCGGACCACAGCTTGTCCGCCTCCACTGGCAGAGAGGGGCGTTCGATGGCTAGTCGCGGACTATCACGGCGACAGTTTCTGCGCCGCGCCGGCGGCGGCGCCGGCATCGTGGCCGTCGGGCTGGGCGGCGGCACGGCTCTGCACCAGGCCCATGCGCAACACCTGACCGCGGAGGAGACGGCGCCGCACACGATGCCCGGCCACGGCGCCCGCCCGGCGGCGCAAGCGTCGCAAACGCCCTCGCTGGTCGAGCAGCGCGACGACGCGCTGTACGCCTTCTTCAACGGCGACCAGGCCGACACGGTGGCCGCCATCGCCGAGCGCTTCTGGCCCGGCGCCCCCGGCAAGCCGGGCGCCCGCGACGCCGACGTGCTGAACTACATCGACCTCGCCCTCGCCGGCCCCTACATGGACCAGCAGGACTTCTACCGCCGCGGGCTCCAGGCGCTCGACGCCTACACCCAGGCCCAGTACGGCCAGGACTTCGCCCACCTGACGCCCGAGCAGCAGGACGACACCCTGAGCGCGGTCGAGCGCGGCGACGCCGGCACCTTCACCTGGCCGACCGCGCAGGCGTTCTTCAACACGCTCTGGACGCACACGATCGAGGGCATGTTTGCCGACCCCGTGTACGGGGGCAACCGCGACTTCGCCGGCTGGCGGCTGGTCGAGTTCGATGGCGCCCAGGAGCGCTACCTGCGCAGCGACATGCAGACCGATGCCAAGTTCACCCGCGCGCCGATCCTGGGCCTCAAGCAGCAGTACGACCAGCGGGCGTCGACCGGTAGCTCGCGAGCGGGAGGAGAGTGAGCCATGGCGCAGCAGTCGGCAGACGTGGTCATCATCGGCGTCGGCGGCGCCGGGGGCATCCTGGCCGCCGAGCTGGGCAAAGCCGGCCTGCGCGTGGTCGGGCTGGAGCGCGGCCCGCGGCTGGAGACCAAGGACTTCGAGCCGCACGACGAGCTGCGCTTCTTCCAGCGCATGGACCTGCGCCCCGACCCGAAGCGCCAGCCGGTCACCTATCGCCCCAACGAGAACACGCGCGCCGTGCCCATCGGCGTGATCAACAACGGCAACCAGGCCGGCGGCGGCACCGTGCACTACGGCACGATGTCCTGGCGCTATCACGAGGAGATCTTCCGCGAGCGCTCGAACGCGATCGAGCGCTACGGCGCCGACGCCATTCCCGAGGGCTCCGGGCTCATGGACTGGCCGCTCACCTACGCCGATCTGGAGCCGTTCTACGACCAGGCGGAGTACGAGCTGGGGGTAGGCGGCAAGGCCGGCAACATCCAGGGCCGCATTCAGGAGGGCGGCAACTACTTCGAGTCGCCGCGCCAGCGCGAGTACCCGCTGCCGCCGGTCGTGGACGACAACTCGTGCACGATCTTCGACGACGCGGCCCGCTCGCTCGGCTACCACCCGTTCCCCACGCCCAAGGCGATCGCCACCCAGCCGTACCGCGGCCGGCCGGGCTGCACCTACTGCGGCTTCTGCCAGGCGTTCGGCTGCCACGTCGGCGCCAAGTCGAGCATCCTGGTGACGAAGCTGCCGGAGGCCGACGCCACCGGCAACTTCGAGCTGCGCACGGGCAGCATGGTCTACCGCATCAACAGCGACAACAGCGGGCGGATCACCGGCGTGTCCTACTACGGCCCGGGCCGCGAGGACACCACGATCGACGCCGACCTGGTGATCCTGAGCCCGGCCGTCTACGACTGCACGCGCCTGCTCTTGCTCTCGGCCACCGACCGCTACCCCCTCGGCCTGGCCAACTCCAGCGGCCTGGTGGGCAAGTACTTCTTCGCCCACGGCGGGGCGCGCGTGATGGTGGGCTTCGACGACAAGTACATCCACGTCAACATGGGCCCGAACAACGGCAAGCACACAATCGACGACTACGAGGCCGACAACTTCGACCACGGCGGGCTGGGGTTCCTCCAGGGCGGCGCGATCTCGGTCGGCACCATCGCGCTCGACGGCGGCCCGATCGGCGTCGTGCAGGGCATGAACCCGCCGCCCGGCATGGCCCGCTGGGGCGCCCCCTTCCGCGACTTCTTCGCCAAGTACTACGCGCGCCACCTGTCCATCAGCAACTTCACCGAGCTGATGCCCTGGCCCGACCAGTACGTCGATCTCGACCCGAACGTCCGCGACGAGTTCGGCCTGCCCGCGCCGCGCATCACGCACGACTGGCGCAAGCCGTCCGAGATCGCGAAGGTCCAGTTCCTGCTGGAGCGGGAGCTGGAGATCGGGCGGGCGATGGGGGGCTCGGTGGTGTGGGATTCGGGCATGCCCGGCCCCGGCCCGGGCGCCCACCACGCCGGCGGCACGCGCATGAGCGCGAACCCGCGCGAGGGCGTCGTCAACCGCTACAGCCAGAGCTGGGACCACCCCAACCTGTTCATCATGGGCACCGCGACCTACCCCACGCTCAGCGGTCACAACCCCACGCTCACGCTGCAAGCGCTCGCCTACTACACGGCCGACGCCATCGTCAACCGCTACATCCGCAACCCCGGGCCGCTGGTCTAGGCCCAGGGCGGAGGCCGGCGGGGCAGCATCCCAGCGGCCTTCGGGGGCGCCGGACACCCAGTCGCGGCGCCCCGGCCCCCCGCCGGCCCGCGGCCCGCCGCCACGCCAGGCGGCCGCGCCGTACCTGGGCAGCCCACGCCGTCTGGCTGCCTGGGCTTGACGCGCGCCCGCGGCGGCGGTACGGTCAGGACAAGCCCCGGGCGAGGGTGGGCGAGAACGTGCCCCGCGCGACGGGGGGCGATGAGGAGGCGAGCGTGCGCGCGGTACGACTGCACGAGTTCGGCGGCCCGGACCAGCTTCGCGTCGAGGAGGTGCCCACGCCCGAGCCTGGTCCGGGCCAGGCGCTGGTGCAGGTGGCGGCCTGCGGCGTGAACCACCTGGACCTCTGGCTGTGCGAGGGCAGCCTGCCGGTGAAGCCCCAGCTGCCGCACACGCCCGGCTCGGAGGTGGCGGGCACGGTGGCCGCGCTCGGCTCGGGGACGACCGGGGTGCGCGAGGGCGACGCCGTGGTCGTCCATCCCTACCTGCACTGTGGCGAGTGCGAGTTCTGCCTGCGTGGCGAGGAGACCACCTGCCTGCGGAGCGACATCCTCGGCCTCATCAGCGACGGCGGCTACGCCGAGTACGTGCTTGTGCCGGCGAACAGCCTGGTGCCGCGGCCGGCGGGCCTGGATGCCGTGCAAGCCGCCGCGCTGGCGCTGTCGGCGGTCACGGCCTGGCACATGCTGAGCCGCGCGCGCCTTCAGCTGGGCGAGACGGTGCTCGTGTGGGGCGGCAACAGCGGCGTGGGCTCGGCCGCGGTGCAGATCGCGAATCGCATGGGGGCGCGCGTGCTGGCGACGGTCGGCAGCGCCGACAAGGCCGACCTCGTGCAGGCGCTTGGCGCGGAGGCGACGATCGATCATTACGCGCAAGACGTGGGGCGCGCGGTGCGCGACCTGACGAACAAGCGCGGCGTGGACGTGGTGTTCGAGCACGTGGGGCAGGCGACGTGGCCGGCGAGCGTGAGCGCGCTCGCGCGTAACGGGCGGCTGGTAACGTGCGGCGCAACCACGGGCGGCGACGTGGGCTTCAACCTCTGGCCGTTCTTCGCCAAGCAGCTCCAGTTCATCGGCTGCTACGGCGGCACCCGCGCCGAGCTGGCGACCGTGCTGGGGCTGGCCGCGGACGGCGCCCTCCAGGCAGTCGTCGATCGCACCTACCCGCTCGACGGCGTGCCGGACGCGCTGCGGCGGCTCGCCGCCCACGAGCAGTTCGGCAAGCTCGTCATAACCAACCAGCCCGCGACCTAGGCCCGCGGGGCGGGCGGCGCGTTCGGCGCCGGCCCCGCCCCCGGCTGGCACACTACCCCGGGATTCACCCCGTCAATCTGCCGCCAGGGTGCGCGCGTATTAGTGTATGGGGCCGCGGCCCCGCCCGCGCGGGCGGACGGGTTTCCCGTCCGCGCTGCGGATGCCTGGCAGGGCAAGTGGCGAGCCCCATCGCGCGGCCGCCGCGCACCGAGTGCGCGGCCGGATCCCAGCGGCGCGCGGCGGCCGGGCGGAAACGCTCGGCCGGCTACGCGAGCGCGCGAGCAACCACGGCGGGGAACGCGGCACGATGACCCAGCGACTGCGGCTTTTCTCGGGGTTGGTGCTGTTCACCTACGTCACCAGCCACCTGCTGAACCACGCGCTGGGGATGATCTCGCTGGGCGCGGCCGAGGCCGGCCGCCTGTGGTTCACCGACTTCTGGCGCTTCCCGCTCCCCACACTGGTCCTCTACACCAGCCTAACGCTGCACATCACGCTGGCGCTCTGGGCGATCTACCGCCGCCGCCACCTGCGCCTGCCGCGCTGGGAGCTGGTGCGGCTCGCGCTCGGCCTGTGCATCCCCGTGCTGCTGTTCACCCACATCTTCGGCACGCGCGTGCAGCACACCGTGCTCGGGGTGAACGATACTTACACGCGCATGCTCTTCATCTACTGGGTGGTCAGCCCGACGACGGGCCTGGAGCAGCTCACGCTGCTCACCGTCGCCTGGGTCCACGGCTGGCTGGGCGTCTATCACTGGCTGCGGGCGAAGCCCCAGGGGGTGCCGGCGCTGCCCGCGCTCCGCCTACTGGGGCTGCTGGTGCCGCTGTTCGCGCTGCTGGGTTTCGTCCAGATGGGACGCGAGGTCGCGCCGCTGGCCGCCGATCCCGCCCGGCTACAGGCCGTGATGGGGGCGCCGCCGCCGGAGGAGGTGGCCCGCGTCGACGAGGCGCGCAACGTGGCGATCGGTGTCTTCCTGGGCTGCGTCGCGCTCACCTTCGCCGCGCGCCCGCTGCGCACCGCCTGGCAGCGGCGGCACGGCGTCCTCGCCGTCACCTACCCCAGCGGTCAGCGCGTGGCCGTCGCGCCCGGCACGACCATTCTGGAGGCGAGCCGCGCCGCCGGCATCCCGCACGCCTCGCTGTGCGGCGGGCGCGGGCGCTGCTCGACCTGCCGCACGCGCATCGGCGCGGGCCTGGCGGCGCTGCCCCGGCCCACCGCCGACGAGGCCCGCGTGCTCAAGCGCATCGACGCGCCGCCCAACGTGCGCCTCGCCTGCCAGGTGCGCCCCACGCAGGACGTGGAGGTGTTCCCACTGCTGCCGCCGCGTGGGGGCTTGCCCGCCGACCTGCGGCACGCCGCCTACACCGGCGGCGCCGAGCGCGAGCTGGCGGTGCTGTTCAGCGACCTGCGCGCCTTCACCGGGCTGGCGGAGCAGCGGCTGCCCTACGACGTGGTGTTCCTGCTGAACCAGTACACGGCGGCGATGGGACAGGCCATCGAGCGCGCGGGCGGGCTGCCCAACCAGTTCGTCGGCGACGGCATCATGGCGCTGTTCGGCCTGGACAGCGGCGCCGCGCAGGGCTGCCGCGAGGCGCTGGCGGGCGCGGTGGCGATGGCGCGCGCGCTGGAGCGGCTGAACGGCACGCTGCGCCACGACCTGAAGGAGCCGCTGGCGATCGGCATCGGCATCCACACGGGCCACGTCGTCGTGGGCGAGATGGGCTACGGCCGCGCGCGCTACCTGACGGCGATCGGCGACGTGGTCAACACCGCCAGCCGCCTGGAAGCCCTCACGAAGGAGTACGGCTGCCAGCTCGTCGTCTCCGAGGACGTGGCGCGCAGCGCCGGCCTGGACCTGTCGGCCTTCCCGACCCACGAGCTGGAGGTGCGCGGCCGCAGCCGCCCCGTCCGCATCCACGTCGTCCCCGACGCGCGCGCGCTGGAGGCCCTACCCCCAATCCCGTATCATGGGGCCAGATAAGCCGGGGCGCGGAGGAGGATCGCGATGAGCCAGGCCACAGAGACCGTCCAGACGTTCACGATCGGGCCGGAGGCGGTGGGCAACGCGCACGTGGCGGCGGTGGTGCGCACCGACACGCAAGTCGTGCTAGCGCACGTGTGGGAGAAGGGCGGCGAGACGGCGCTGCACTCGCACTACGGTTCCGACGCCACCTGGGTGGTAATCGACGGTCGTGTGACGTTCTACGGCGAGGGTGACGCCGTGCTGGCCACGCTGGAGCGCGGCGGCGGCATCTACATCCCGCGCAACACGAAGTACTGGTTCGAGAGCAACGGCGACGTGCCGCTGGTCATGGTACGCTGCGCCGCCAAGGACCAGGGCGTGGGCGACGACCGCGTGTACGTCTAGTAGCAAGCGGCAGACGCGCCGCTCGCGGGAAGGCCGGGGCAGCCACCCCGGCCTTTGACGTTGCCCCCCGCCCGACCGCGCGCTATAACCCGCACGATCGGAGCGGCAGACTGACGCGCGATCTCGCTGGCGCGGTGGGGTTGCGGGGGAGGCGACATGCTCGATTTCCAGTTGATCTCGGCCGACACGCACGTGGCCGAGCATCCGGATGCCTGGGCGCGCGTGCAGCGCGAGTACGGCGACCGCGCGCCGCACGTCGTCCAGGACCCGCCGGGGCTGAGCAAGGGGCTCTGGATCATCACCGACGGCCTGGAGCCGATGCGCTCGGCCTACTTCGCCCTCGGCCACATCGTCGAGAAGCCCGAGGGCATCAGCAACATGGAGCAGTGGGAGGACCCGCGCGCCTTCCAGCGCCGCATGCTGGAGTTCAACGAGACCTTCCGCTACGAGGACTATCCCGGCGGCTGGGACCCGGCGGCCCACGTCGCGGACATGGACCGCGACGGCGTGGAGGCCGAGATCATCTTCTCCAGCCCGACACGCTTCAACTACTCGCAGACCGACGCGAAGTTCCAGCGCGCCATCTTCCGCTCGTACAACGAGTGGATCCTGGAGTTCGCCAGCTACGCGCCCAAGCGCCTGTTCCCGATGCCGCTCATCTCGGTCCTCGACGTCGATGCCGCCGTGGCCGACATGCGGGAGTACGTCAAGCGCGGCTGCAAGTCGGTCCACATCCCCACCCAGATCCTCGGCAGCGGCTACTACGAGCCCTGCTACGAGCCGTTGTGGGCCACCGCCGCCGAACTGGACATCCCGCTCACGGTCCACTCCAACTCCAGCCAGAACCTGCCCCGCCACCACGTGGACCAGGGCGCGCGCGAGTTCGACCCGCGCAAGCAGATCATGCGCACGACGCGCCAGCTGCCGGCCGTGGAGTTCCTGAGCAACCTGATCTTCTCGGGAGTGTTCGACCGCTACCCGAGCTTGCAGGTCGTGTGCTCGGAGTTCGAGTGCCACTGGGTGGCCGGGCTGGTGCAGCGCGTCGACTACAACCTCGGGCGCGAGAGCACGTACGATCCCGAGCGCAACGTGAACCGGCGCAGCCCGAGCGCGTACCTGCGCGAGAATGCCTACTTCAGCTTCGAGGACGACCGGGCGGGCATGCTGGGCGTCCCGCTGTACGGGGCCGACAACTTCATGTGGGGCAACGACTACCCGCACCACCAGACGACCTGGCCCTACTCGCGGCGGGGGCTGGAGGAGAACTGCGCGGGGCTCGACCCGGCCGTGGTCCGCAAGCTGGGCCGCGAGAACGTGAGCCGCGTGTACAAGCTGGGGCTGTAGCCGCCCCCGCGCCCCAGCTTACGGCGGGTTTCACGGCCGTTGCGCCAAAAGGTAGGGCGGGGGCTCGTCCCCCGCCGCCCGGCCGGTACCGCCGGATCAATCCGCCGGAAAGCCGCTCCACTACGAGGAGGCTTCGATGAACGGGACGCTGGCGCGCGCGGCGTTGGTGGTGTGGCTGCTGGCAGCCGTGGCCTGCGGGGCGCCCGCCAGCGGCGGCGCGGCTGGCGGCGGGTCGGCGCAGCCGGCGGCCAGCGGGCCGGCGCCCACGGCGGCCGACGCGCCGGTGCTGGCGTCGCTCTCGGGCGCGGAGCGCGACCGCGTGGCCGGGCTGATCCAGGCCGCGCGCCAGGAGGGCGAGCTAGACTGGCTCGACGCAGTGGTCGTGCCCGCCACCGCCGTCGAGATGGGCGAGGCGTTCAAGGCCCGCTACGGCCTCCCCAACCTGCAGATCAATCACGAGCGCGCGCAGACCGCCGCCGTGGCGGCGCGCATCCAGGAAGAGGTGAAGGCCGATCGCGTCACCGTGGACGTGTTCGCGGTGGCGTCACCGCGCCTGTTCTACGACCTGAAGGCCGCGAACGCGCTGCTCCAGTACGAGTCGCCCGAGTACGCCCACTACGACAGCTCGAAGAAGGCGGGCCTGACCTACGAGCCGGGCTACTGGATGTCGCCGGTGGCCTACACCTTCGCGCCGATCACGAACCCGAAGTTCTACCCCAAGGAGATCCATAGCTGGAACGACCTGGTGGACCCGCAGCTGCGCGGCAAGTTCGAGTTTCCCGACGTGGGGGGCGGCGAAGCGGCGCTCTACACCTACATCGGCCTGCGCAAGGTGATGCCCGCCGACTACATGGCGCAGGTGGCCGCCCTCCAGCCAGTGACGAACACCGGTAGCTCGGTGTCGGGCACGCAGAAGCTGGCGAGCGGCGAGCTGTGGCTGTCGGTGACGCTGCCGAGCCGCCTGGTCCAGACGGTGGCGCAGACGGGCGTGCAAATGAACGCCTACTACCCGCAAGAGGGGGTGACGATGCTCGGTCATCCCTACGGCATCCTCGCGAAGGCGCCGCACCCGAACGCGGCCAAGCTGTTCGTGGACTGGCTGTTCGGCGAGGAGGGCCAGTCGATGTACACGCGGCTGGAAGGGCTGTCGTCGGGGCGCGACGGGCTGAAGGTGCCCGACGAGGTGCGCGCCTACTCGCCGCCGCTCGCCGAGATCAAGTCGATCCCCCTGGACTGGAAGAACCTCGACCCGAAGACGATGGAGGCGGCGCGCGACGAGTACCGGCAAATCTTCAAGCGCTAGCACCGCGTCACGCGTAATCTGATGTGTGTGGTGAGCTCACCACACACATCACTTCACCAGTGACCGACCACTAGCCAACCGCGCGCCAGGGGATACGCAAGTGGCTACGCAAGAGGCGCTACCGCGGCCCGTCGTCCGGGCGCAGGCGTGGGCGGCGCCGCTGCTGGCGCGGCCCGAGAACCTGCTGCTGCTCGGCGTCGCGGCCGTGGTCTCGGTGGCGATCCTGGGACCGCTCGCGGTGGTCGTCTGGCGCAGCGTGCAGGTGGACCAGGGGCTGCTCGCCTCGACCTACAGCCTCGACAACTACGCGCGCCTCGCCGCGCCGCGCACGCTCGCCGCGCTCGGCAACAGCCTCGTCATCGGCGCGGGCAGCGCGCTGCTGGCGTGCGCCTGGGGCGTCGCGCTGGCCTGGATCGTGACGCGCACGAACGTGCCGCTGCGCGGGGCGCTGTTCGCCGCCAACCCGATCCCGTTCTTCATCTCGCCGCTCTTGAGCGCGATCGCCTGGAGCTACTTGGCGTCGCCCACGGTGGGGCTGCTGAACCGCCTGGCGATGGACACCCTCGGCCTGGCCGAGCCGCCGTTCGACGCCTACACGCACCTGGGCATCATCTGGGTCTGCGGCATCGCCCACGTGCCGCTGGTGTACCTGTTCTGCGTCGGCGCGTTGAGCCAGATGGACCCGGCGCTGGAGCACGCGGCGCGTGTCTCGGGCGCCAGCGCGCTCGGGACGCTCTTGCACATCACCCTGCCGCTGGCGGCGCCGGCCATCCTGTCCAGCCTGATCCTGTCGTTCGTGCTCGGCATCGAGGACCTGGGCAGCCCGCTAGTGCTGGGCTACGGGCACGGCCTGCAGACGCTCTCCACGCAGATCTACGACGGGATGGCGAAGTCGCCGCCCGACTACAACTTCGGGGCGGCGCTGGGCTGCCTGCTGATGGCGCTCACGGTGGCGGGCATCCTCCTCCAGCGGCGGATGACGGCCGGGCGCTCGTTCGCGACGATCGGCGGCCGCGGCTACCGCTCCGAGATCCTCGACCTGGGCGCCGGGCGCTACCTGGCGCTCGCCTTCAACCTGTTCTACCTGACGGTCGCCGTGCTGCTGCCGATCGGCACGCTGGTGGTCGTCTCCTTCTCGCGGGCCTGGCTGGGCTACGTCGATCCGAGCCAGTTCTCGCCGCAATACTACGTCTACATCGCCACGACGAACCCGATCGCGCTGCGCGCGGTCCGCAACAGCCTGTTCCTGGCGGCAGCCGGCGCCACGCTGGCGGTCGTGCTCGCCTACGTCGTCGCCTACGTCGTCCACCGCACGCGCAGCTGGGCGCGCGGCTGGCTGGACGTCGTGACGACGGTGCCCGTGGGCGTGCCGGGGCTGGTCATGGCGATCGGCATCTTCGTGGCGCTGCTGCGCACGCCGCTCTACGGCACCATCTGGGTGCTGCTGGTGGCCTACCTGATCCGCTACCTCCCCTACGGCCAGCGCACGGTCTCCGCGGCGATCGTCTCGGTGTCGGGCGAGCTGGAGGAGTCGGCGCGCATGAGCGGCGCCGGCTGGCTGACGACGATGTGGCGCATCTACTGGCCACTGTTGCGGCCGGGGCTGGTGGCGGCCTGGCTGCTGCTGTTCATCACGTTCATGCGCGAGGTGTCGATGTCGCTGCTGCTGGCGCGCAGCGGCACCGAAACGCTCTCGACGGCGCTGTGGAGCCTGCTGACGTACGACCCGACGGGCGCGTCGTCGGCGTTCACGGTCGTGCAGGTGGCGATGATCTTGCTGGTGGCCGTGGTATTCTTGCGGGTGTCGCGCGGCGAGAACATCCGGGTGTAAAGGGGAAGGGACCGTGAAGCTGCTGTTCTTCGACGACTTCAAGCTGGGCGTGCTGAAGGGCGACGCGGTGGTGGACGTGTCGGCCGTCGTGCGCGACGTGCCGAACCTCGGGCCGGGCGACCTCCTGCGCGGCGTCATCGAGCGCTGGGGCGACCTGCGACCGAAGCTGGAGCAGGCGGCGGCGCAGGGCCAGGGCGTGCCGCAGAGCCAGGTGCGCATTCGGCCGCCGGTGCCGAAGCCCTACACGATCGTCTGCATGGCCGTGAACTACATGGAGGACGGCACGCGCGCCGAGCCGGCGCCGATCAACGCCTTCCTGAAGGCGCCGAGCGCGATCATCGGCGACGGCGACACGCTGGTACTGCCCGACGTGCCGGCGACGATCTTCGAGGGCGAGGCCGAGATCGCGCTGGTGTTCAACCGGCGGGCGTCGAACGTCAAGGCGTCCGAGGCGATGGACTACGTGTTTGGGTACATGAACTTCATCGACGGCTCGGCGCGCGGGCTGCCGCCGGCGGGCAACACCTTCTACCAGATGAAGTCGCGCGACACGTTCGCCCCGATGGGGCCGTACCTCGTCACGCCCGACGAGATCGCGGACGTGAACCACCTGCAAGTGCGGCTCTGGAACAACGGCGAGCTGAAGCAGAACTACAACACGAGCGACATGGCGCACAAGATCCCGCGCTGCATCGAGTGGGTCACCAGCATCCACGCGATGGAGCCGGGCGACGTGCTGGCGCTCGGCACGAACCACCGCGGGCTGCACGCCTTCCAGGACGGCGACAAGATCGAGCTGGAGGTCGAGGGCCTGGGGCGACTGCACGTCAACGTCCGCGACGAGCTGAAGCGCACCTGGGGGCGCGAGACGCGCCTGGACCGCCAGAACGCCGGCCAGGAGGGCACGACGCCGCAGCTCACCGGCAAGTACGCGAAGGGGTGACCCCTCACCCCCCCAGCCCCCCTCTCCCCCATAGGGGGAAAGGGGGGAGCGAGCGGAGCCGCCCCCGGCTGCGCCGGAAGCCCCCGCCCCCCCATGGGGGGCGGGGGTTGGGGGAGGGGGTCCGGCGAACTAAGCGAAGGAGCGCCCGTATGGCACAGACAGAATCGCCGCGCGCCCAGGTGGCGGCGCTGCGCGAGGCGGCGCAAGGCGAGGTGGCGGCGCTGGCCGACTACACGCGAACGCTGGACACAGCGGGCTGGACCGCGCCGACGTGGTGCCCCGGCTGGGACGTGCGCGAGATCGTGGCGCACCTGGCGGAAGGGATGGACCGCTTCGGCCAGCAGGTGCAGGGCGCGCTCGCCGGCCAGCCGGTCGAGTTCTCGATGGCCGAGCGCGACGCGCGCCGCGCCCAGGTGAGGGCGCTGCCCGACGCCGAGCTAATCGACCGCCTGGAGCGCAACACGGCCGCCTTCTACGACCGCTTGGAGCCGCTGTCGGACGACGACCTGGTGCGGCCGAGCGTGCCGATGGCGGCGGGCATCACGCCGGTCCTGCAAGTGGCCTACCTGCGCCTCCACGAGCCGGCGCTGCACCGCTGGGACGTGCGCATCGTGCGCGACCCGGCGGCGACCGTCGAGCCGCACGCGGCCGCGCTCTTGAGCGACTACGTCCTGGCCGGCGCGCCCCGGCTGGCGAAGGCGGACGCGCTCGGCGACGGCGTGGGCCACGCCCTCGCCGAGACGAGCGGCGCGGGCGGCGGCCCGGTGACGCTGCGCTGGCACGGCGGCCAGATGGAGGTGGCGCGTGGCGCCCCCGCGACCGCCGACGTGACGTTGCGCCTGCCCATCGAGGCGCTGATCCGCCTCATCTGGGGGCGCCTGCCCCTCGCCGCGCTCACCGACGGCACCGTGGGTATCGAAGGCGACCGGGCCGCCGCACAGCGGCTCGCCACGGCGTTCGGCAACACACGCTGAGGTCCCAAACCCAATCCGGCGATCGCGTTCTCTCCCCCTCTCCCTCTGGGAGAGCGTCGGGGCGATGGCGGTCGTCCCCCCTTCTCCCACGGGACAGGGGTGAGCAGTCTGGGCAGCCGGTCCCGCGGGCGGCGTCCTCCCCCTCTCCTAGGGGAGAGGGGGGCAGGGGGGTGAGGTCCGTCCCTCCCCCTCTCCCCCGGGGAGAGGGCCGGGGTGAGGACCCGCCCAGTAGCCGAGCCGCCGGGCCAGATCGGCTATTATCGCGCGGCAGCCGGCCCACAGGCCGCGAGTGGCCTGACCTGACCAGAGTTTCAGCCGGTGAGGCCAGGGACGAGAGCGCCGTCGCCGGTAAGTGGCTCGCGCAGGCCAGGAGCAGGCGCGGTGCGCTCGTGGCGGGCGCGGGCGGCCGCTAGCTCGTCCACGGCGAGCGGCAGGCGCACGACGAAGCGCGTGCCGCCGTCCGGCGGGAACTCAGCGCGGATCGCGCCGCCGTGCAGGTCCACGATCTGGCGGCAGATGTACAGCCCCAGCCCCAGCCCGCTGCGATGGTCGTCGGCGTGGGCCTGGTAGAAGCGGTCGAAGATGCTCTCGCGCTTGTCGGGCGGGATGCCCAGGCCGTGATCGCGCACCGACAGCTCCACCGTGCCGTCGGCGCGCGGGACCAGCGCGACCTCGATCGCGCCGCCGTCGGGGCTGTACTTGACGGCGTTGTCCAGCAGGTTGCTCACCACCTGCTCGAAGCGCAACGGGTCTACCTCGGCTTCCAGCGACGCCGGGGCGCTGAGATCGATCGGGTGCTGCGGGCTCCACTCCTGGGCGCTCGCCACGACCTGCGCGACGAGCGCCGCCACGTCGGTGCGCCGCGGCTCGATCGCGAGCTGGCCAGTTTCCAGGCGGGCGATGTCCAACAGGTGGTTGATCAGACGCGAGAGCTTCTGCGACTGCCCGGTGATCGTCTGTAGCGACTGCTGCACGCGCCGCGGCTCCAGCTGGCCCTCGCGCTCGAACCGACGCAGCACCAGCTGCGCCTGCCCCGAGAGGGACGTGAGCGGCGTCTTCAGCTCGTGCGCCGCGATGGCCAGAAACTCGTTGCGGACGCGCAGCGCCCGCTCGGCCGCCTCACGGGCGGCGCGCTCGGCCTCCAGCGCCACCCGTAGCTGCTCCTCGGCCTGCTTGCGCCGTGCGATCTCCGTTTCCAGCGAGCGGGCCTTCTGTTGTAGGGCCGTCACGGCTAGCTGGCGGGCGCCTCGGCTCGCCAGCGCCGTGTAGCTCTCGGCGGGGATCACGCGGCCGTGCTCGGCGCAGACGCTCGCGACGAGCTGCCCAAGCGCCTCGCCGCCCAGACGCTCCATCGGGTAGGCGCAGAAGAGCACAAAGGGATACGCTGCCTGTAGCTCGTTCCAGAGCTGCTCGAGGCGGATGGTGGCAGCATGGTAGCCATCGGCCGCGAGCAGCGCGACCATCTCGCCGAAGATGCGCACGCCGCGCCCGCCCTCAGTCGCTCGCGCGATGAGGTCGCCGAAGAGCCCCGCGAAGCGTGCGGGGTCCGGGGTGCCGTCCACCATGAAGCGGGACAGGACCTCGGCCGCATCGAGTGCCACGTACTGCCCATCGGCGGAGGCCGCGGTCAGGTCGCAGCCGGCGGCTCGCAGCCGCTCCGCCAGGCCGTCGCGGTGGGGCTCGGTGGCGACGACGATCGCGCGGTCCCCCGCGCGCAGCGCCGCCCCGGTGAATTCGGCCACCGCGTCGAGGAGGTACGCATCGGCTTCATAGAACTGCACGAAGTGCTCAGACGTCGTCATCGCTCCCCCATCCGAGGGCAGCACAGTACCACGAGAAAGCCCCGCCCCGGCGCCTCGCTTGCGGCTTGCCCAGGTACGCGCGCCGGCCGGGCCGGCATCACGCAGGAACCGTTCCAGGTCGTCATGCTGGATGCGGGCGGTGCGGTGGCCGAGCCGCGTGACGGGGAGGCGGCCGGCCCGAATCCAGCGCCAGAGCGTCACGCGGCTGACGCCGAGCAGCCCCGCTGCCTGCGAGATGCTGTACTCGCGGCGCGCACCGGCGCTCGTCACTCGTGCGCGGGTGGCGGCCGGCTGCGCGCTCGCCAGATCCTTCATACGTTACACAGTGTAACCCACGGCCCGGGGGGCAGCAATGGCGGGCAGGCCCCCGGCTGCCCCCCCACCGGCACCCGCCGGTCGCCCGGCTCCCCCGGCTATGCTCCCAGCGTCGCTGCCCACCAACCGCGCCGGACGATCGCCTCCCGCCAATGCATTACTTTGTAGGGGCGCTGCTTGCTGCGCCCTGCCAGGCCGCGAGACGCGCCGGAGAGCGCCTGCTAGCTCGCGCGACGTGGTCGCCAATCTTACGCCGTACACGCCTCCCACCCCGCCCGCCGCCCGCGCCCGGCCCGGGGCACGCCCCCGCCGGCCCGGCCCGCGGCAGGCTACCGGGGGAGTATCGTACGGGGCAAACGATGCGACCTTCCGCGCCCGAGGAGCACGCTGAATCCCGCGCCCGGCCTAGCAGTTAACCACCTGGTAAAGGAGCATCGTTTGACCGTTCCTCAGTGGATGTAGATGTCGTAGGCGACCTGGCGGTCGCTCGGGTCGTTGGGCTCCCAGGGCCGGCTGTAGCGCAGCACGATGGTCGTGAAGCCCGTGCAGAGCGGCTCGAACGTCCAGATCGCCGTGCCGCCCGCGCCCGGCCGGGCGGGGCCATTGCGCTGATAGGTGTGCTGCAACAGATCGACCACGTTCGCGTCGAGCGGGGTGGCCAGCTCCCACGAGTAGCCGGTGGTGGGGTTGGCGTCGAGCGTGATCGAGAACGGTACCCCGACCGTGGCGGCGATGGCCGTCGGGGGCGCGTCGGCGGGCAGCTCGGGAGCGTCGCCGCAGAAGCTGCCCGCGTGGGCCTGGTCGCCGGGGGCCGCCTGGCCGAGCGGGGCGCCGAGCGCGAGCACGCCGACGGCGAGCGCGGCCGCCAGGCCGCCGCGCCAGAACCGGGCCAGTCGCATCAGGTCTCTCCTTCGCGCGCTGGGCGTATCTTGGCCCATCGGCGCGGGCTGTGGCAAGGTAACGGACGAGCGCGCGACGCGCAGGGCTGGTGCCGCGGGCGAGGCGCGGGCGGGCGGGATGCCGCGGCACGGTGGATGGCCGGCGCAGGCTGTGGCCGCGCCCGGCGGCACGGGCTCTGCGGCAGCCAACCCTTCGTGTGGAGTTCGATATCGTCACAGTGGGGCAGCAGGCAGGTGGATGAGATGAACGTAGTGCCTCCGGCCGAGTACCGGCGCGATCCCTATCCGTTCTACGCAATGATGCGGCGCGACCATCCCGTGGCCTACGACGAGCGCACGGGCTTCTGGGCGGTCTATCGCTACGACGACGTGCGGCACGTCATTACCGACCACGACACGTTCTCCTCGGATCGCACGCGCCTGCTGACCGGGGCCGACCCACAGATGATCGAGCAGATACGGGTGGGCAGCAGCCTGGTGGGGACCGATCCGCCGCGGCACCGGCTGTTGCGCGACCTCGTCTCGCGCGCCTTCACGCCGCGCGCCATCGCCCAGCTTGAGCCGCACATCGCCGAGCTGACCGAGGCGATGCTCGACGCGGTGATCCCCGCCGGTCACATGGACCTGATCGCCGATCTCGCCTATCCCCTCCCAGTGACGGTCATCGCCGAGATGCTCGGCGTGCCCGCCAGCGACCGCCCGACGTTCAAGGCCTGGGCGGACGCCCTGGTGAGCGGCACCAACGAGATACCCACGGACGCCAACTCGCCGCTCGTGAGGGAGCGGATGCAGCTGCTCCAAGAGATGAACAACTACTTCCGCGACGTGGTGGACCAGCGGCGCGCCACCCCGAAGGACGACCTCGTCAGCCGGCTGGTGGCCGCCGAGGTGGAGGGGCAGCGGCTGAGCGAGGGGGAGGTGCTGGCGTTCTGCACGGTGCTGCTCGTCGCGGGACACATCACCACGACGAACCTGCTCGGCAACGCCGTGCTGGCCCTGCTCGACCATCCGGACCAGCTCGCGCGCCTGCAGGCCGATCTAACGCTGGTGCCCTCGGCCGTCGAGGAGGCGCTGCGCTACGACGGCCCCGTCCAGGCGATCGCGCGCTTCGTGGCGCGCGACACGGAGATCGGCGGCCAGCATCTCAAGGCCGGCCAGCGCATCCTGGCCTGGACGGCGGCCGCCAACCGCGATGCGGCCGTGTTCGCGGCGCCCGACCGCTTCGACGTGACGCGTACCCCCAACCCGCACCTGGCGTTCGGCGCTGGCATCCACTTCTGCTTGGGGGCACCATTAGCACGGCTGGAGTCGCGGGTCGCGCTGACCATCCTGCTCCGTCGCTTACAGGCGATCGAGCTTGCGGAACGCGCGGCGCCCGAGCTGACCGACAATACGTTTCTTCGCGGCGTGACGCGCCTGCCGCTCCGCTTCCAGGCACGCGCCGCCGCGTGACGCGGCCCCGTCCGGCTATCGGACCGGCAGCGAAGAGTTGCTCTCGAAGTGATGATCGCCTACGGCGTGAAGTACCGCGGATTCGGTATTACTGGATTCGCGGGCCGGGCGCGGCGCTCAGCTCTCCGGGACGCGGCCGACCTCGTCGAGCACCTCGTTCACCAGATCGGTGCCCCAGAGGTTGGCGAATGCGGCGTCGGAGATCGGTTGGGGGATGAGGCCCTGGTCGCGGAAGAAACCGTAGCAGTACATCATCGAGTCGCGGTTGGGCAGCCCGTTCGGGTTGAAGTTGGGCGGCACCATCGCGCGGACCGTGTCGGGATCGATGCCGGTGCCACGGGCGATGACGTCTACCACCTGGGCCTTGGCCGCATCGCCGGCCTGGCCGCTCATCGCCGCCAGGTACTCGCGCAACGCCTTGAGGTAGGCGCGCACGAAGCCCTTGGCGGCGGCGCGGTTGCTGTAGAGGCTGTCGGCGAAGCCGAGCGTGGCGATGGTGAAGTTGGGATACATGTCGCCGAGGCCCATGAAGCTCACGGCGGTGCCCTGCTGGATGGCGCGCGTCTTGAACGGCTCGGTGATCAGCGCGGCGTCGATCGCGCCGTTGGCGAAGGCGGCAACCATCTCGGGGAAGGGGACGGGCTGAATGTCTAGGTCGTCGAGCGTTAGGCCAACGCTGGCCAGCCCCGCGGAGAGGGCGCAGCCGCTGGTGGTTGCCTTGCCCGGCGGGGTGATGGCGACGGCCATGCCGCGTAGGTCTTCGAGCTGGTGCCCGCGGCCCGCGTCCCATACGGCCTTGCGGATGGCGACCGCTTGCTCGCTCTCGCCGGGCCGGTAGGTGCCCAGGTCGAGCATCACGCGGGCGTTGACGCCCCGCGCCACGGCGTTCCACATGGCGGGGTTGGCGGGCATGGGCGCGGCCTCGAGCTGGCCCGTGGCGAGCGCGGGGATCATCTCCGAGGCCGAGGTGAAGGAGACGTTCTCAATCTCGATGCCTTCCTGACGGAAATAGCCACGCTCCTCGGCGATCCAGGTGACGCCCTCGACGGCTAGCTTCTGGCCGGATAGGCGCACGTGGACAGGCGCCGGGGCGGCGGTAGAGGCCGCCGCCTGGGCGGCGGGCGGCGGGGACGCGGCGACAGCCTGAGCAGCGCCGGCGGTCGGCGCGGTCGTCGCGCTGGCGGGCTGGGTCGCGGGCGGCGCGGACGCGGGGGCGCAGGCCCCGAGGAGCAGGACGAGGGCGCCCAGCGCCCCGACGGCACGCGCGCGGACGAGCGGCATCGCATCCTCCTGTCGCCTGGCGAGATGGTGACGCCATCATACGCCGGGGCGGCCTCCTCCCCCAAGTGGGTCGGATTGACTCGTGGCGGCCGGCGCGGTATCGTGGGCTACGCCGCGGTGTGCTGAAGGCGCCGCGTGTGGGGAGACGCCATGGCAGCGCAGCCACCGCTCGTGCTTGCGGTCGCCGACCACGACCTGAACCACCCGCTCATCGACGGCTCCGTGCGCTCGGACGACCTGACGCTGAGCTTCGCCCACGAGCAGGGCCTCATCCCGCGCCCCTTCACAATCGAGGAGCTATTCATCCCGGAGACGCTCGCGGCGCCCGGCGCCTGACGCCCGCCGCATCGCGCCAAGGAGGCCGCGCCACCGTGATCGTCGACGCTCACGCGCACGTCATCGCGCCGGACCAGGCACGCTACCCGTTTAGCGCGGTGGACGGCCAGCTGTCGGACACGATCGCCCGCCGGCTAGACACCGAGGGCCTGCTGACGGCGATGGACGCGGCGGGCGTGGACCGCGCGCTGCTGGTGCAGTTCGCGCACGTCCACGGCTGGGACAACAGTTATGTGGTGGACAGCGCACGGCGGCATCCGGGGCGCGTGGCCGCCGTCTGCGGCATCGACACGCTCGCGTCCGACGCGGCCGAGCGGCTGGCCTACTGGGTCGCGGAGCGCGGCGCGGCGGGCGTGCGGCTAGTGGCCGCCAACCGCCAGGGCGGCATGGACTGGCTGCAGACGCCTGCGGTCTGGGCGCAGGCGGCGCGGCTCAGGGTGCCGGTGTGCGTGTTCTGGTCGTTCGGCCAGTACGCTGCCGGCCTGCCGGCGCTGCGAGCGATGCTGGAGCGCTTTCCCGGGGTGCCCGTCGTGCTCGACCACGCAGGCAACCCACCGTGGGAGGAAGGGCCGCCGTTGTACGGCCTCGGGCCGCTGCTCGCTCTTGCTCCGTTCAATCTTCACCTGAAGCTGTCCACGATCAACTTGCAGCGGCTGGCGGCGGCAGACGCGCCAGCGGAACGCGTCATGCACCTACTGGTAGAGCGGTTCGGGGCGGCGCGGCTGCTGTGGGGCTCCGACCTGCCGCACACGCCCGGGCCGCTCGGCGCGATGCTGGCGGCCATGCGCCAGGCTATCGCGGCGCTCCCCGCCGCCGACCAGGGCGCGATCCTCGGCGGCACGGCGCTGCGACTCTACCCACGCCTGACGGTTGCCGCGGCGGATGGCGGGGCAGCCGAGCCAACTACCTCTTAACTGGACGGCGAGCGGACGGGGTGCCGCCCTCTTGTACGATGTTCGGAAGGGGGTGTTCCATGGCCGAGGACGAAGCGGCGCTCGAGCCTGGCGCGGCTGCCGCAGGGAGCCGCGCTCGCCTGGAGGGCGCCCAGCTCACCGCCCGCGGCATCGCGCACTGCATCAACAACGACCTGACGGGCGCGCTCGGCAATCTCAGCATGGTGCTCATCGCCCACCCCGACCTGCCCCCCGACGCACGCCAGCGGCTAGAGCTGAGCGCGGCCTACTTGCAGCGGGCGAGCGCCCACCTGGAGCAGTTCCAGCACCTCCGGCGCGTCGCAACCCGCGACATCCCGGGCGGCCCGATCCTCGACCTCGAGGCCTCCCTCGAATCCGACGAGGGATAACGCCCCTCGCCCCCGTCGCTACCCCGTCCACGATCTCCAATACTGCCGTGGACCGCGGCGCGTGCGGGGTGAGGCGGGAGGCGGCCGCGAACGAACGGGCATCTCACTGCGCACTGACGGGCGGCGCGTCCTCAGGGGCCAGGCGGGCGGCGATCGCCGCAGCGTGTGGCAGTTGGGGCAGCCCGCCAGGGGGGCGCCGAACCCGAGGAGGCGGGGGGCCACCTGGGCCTGGTGGGACTCGGACGACAGCAGCGTGCCCTCGCCCACGGCGATCGCCGTCGCGGTCATATCGTAGATGTTGGTTGTCTGGATTGCGCCCGCGGCGAGCGTCCAGGAGGGGTTCCAGTACGTCGACTCTTCATAGAAGCGAGTACCGGGCGCGATGCCGAGCGCTTCGCGGCGCTCCGAGCTGAACGCGTGCAGCACCGGCGCGGGGATCGTGGGCGTAGACCAGCTCGCGGTATCGTTCAAGCCCAGGGGCTCGAGGACGTACTCTTGCAGCAGCGTCGCCAGCGGCTGGCCCGTGATCTTCTCCAGCGCCTGACCCAGGATGACGTAGTTCGTGTGCGAGTAGTCCCAGTTGGCGCCGGGTGCGAACACCCGTGGCGTGGAGAGACCGATCTGGATCAGCTCCTGGGGGGTCCACTGGCGAAACGGGTCCGCGTACAAGGCATTCAGCTCGGAAGTGCATATCCGTGGTGGCCGGCACACCAGTCATCGAATCGCCGAGGGCCTCGGTCACGAGTTCTTGCCCGTCGATCGTCACCCGCACGATGACCGACTTCAGGTCGTTCTTCGTCATGGCATCCCGCGCCAGCGTGACGATGTCCGCGGCCTGAGCATCGGCGGCGCTCGGCGGCGGCGCCTGACGTAACGTGCGGGCGTAACCTGGGGCGCCGGCCGTGGCGACGGCGATCGCCACGAGGACGACGGCGAGCCAGCGACGCGAGTAGATCATGCTGCGGGCGAGCCTGCCCATCTCACCTCCTTCGCCGCGCACGAGGCTACCCCGTCGGCGGCTCGCGCCAGCGTGGTCCCGCCGGCGTACTCTGTCCGCGTGCCATCGAGTCGAAGGGCGGGGCGGCGACTTCATCTCAGCGCCAAATCGCGGCCGACTATAGCAGATGGGCAGCCGAGCGGCGGTCGGCGCGGGGAGCCGACGGGTACGCGGGCGAGCAGCCGCGAGCAACGGGCGGCGAGTGCTGGCCGTGGCGGTCCTCCGCGTCCAGGGCTCGACGGCCTGGGCGGTAGCTAACGGCGCGGCCAGCGCAGCCGCCAGGCGGGGCGCGGGGCGGCGGGGACCGCAGGCTCGGCACGGTCGGCGGCGTGGCGCAGGCGGAGCCATTCCAGTCGCTCGTGGATCGCCGCGGCGGTGAGGACGACCTGTTCGCCCACGCGCACCGTGAGCTGACAGGCGCGCGGTGCGTCGGATGGCGCTACGGCCGCCTCGATCTCGGCCTGGCGCACGCTCTGGGCATCGAGCAGCAATCCCGTCGCGCGCAGCAGCACCGACCAGCGCGTGAGCGTCCACGGGTCGGCGGCCGGCCCGCCGGGCTGGCGCAGCCCGCGCTGCACCCGCACCTGCACGACCAGATCGTCCCAGCTATAGGATCGCACAGCGTAGGCGCCCGTGGTCTCCACGACGACGCCGGCCGCGCTGAGCTGCAAGCGTGCGCGCCGCACGCGGCTGGCCTCCAGGCCATAGCCGATCGTGCGCAAGGCGTCTTGTAGGGGGAGGGACCTGATCGGGCGGTCTAGCCTGACGGTGATCGCGTCGTCCATCTTGGTCTCCCGCAAGCGCGCTCCGGGGCCGCCGCGCCGGGCGCGCGGGCCGGCTGGATAAGCTAGGCGTAAGCGTTCAGGCCCCCTGCTAGCCGCGGGTTGCACTCCGGGCCGGTCGCGCCGTATACCACGGGCTATGATGCTGACCGCGCTGCCCCTGCCGTCAGAGCCGCGTAGAGAACGGCAAGACCTCTCGTGGCACTCGCGCTCGGTGCTCGACGCGGCGAGTGAGCATGTTGCGGGGATCGGCCGGTAGCGCCGATGAGCACTTCCGGCGACGTAATGGTGCCACTGCGATTCCGGCAAGGAGAGCCCAAGATGAAGGTAGGGGTTATTCTGGTACTAGGACTTTGTGCCTGCCTTGGCTTCCTGCCCGGAACCAGTGCGAGAGAGCAAAGCGTCACCTGGGCTCGCACGGCTCCTATCGTTCCCCACACGCTACTGGACCCGCGTCTTCTGATCCAGACTAACCCGTCGTGGTTCGACTGCGAATGGGATTACCAGACCCCTGGCGCACGGACCTTCTCTGAGGACATGGCCGGCGTGGCGGTCGGCGACAAATGGGCTTTTATCGATCGGACCGATCGCATTATCATACCGCCACAATATGATATGGTCGGTGACTTTCATGACGGCGTTGCGCCTATTCTCATAGGCGATCACGCCCAGTACATTGACAAACAGGGCAACGTTATCGCAGACCCGCCGTTAGAGTGGTTGGTGTACGTGTTCTCGGAAGATCTTGGAGTTATAGGCCAAAACGGCAAGTTTGGTTATATCGATCCTAATGGTCGTGTTGCAATCGAGCCGCAATTTGATTGGGCCAGCCCATTTCATGACGACCTGGCCGCGGTCAGCTTCGGCAATCATGCAGGTTATATTGACTACACGGGGTCATTCGTAATCAATCCTCGATATTTCGCGGCGCGAGATTTTTCTGATGGCCTGGCCATCGTGATACCAGATAGGAATCAAGGTAGTGGTACGCAATACGTCGACAAAACTGGTGCTGTTACGATTGACATCTCATATAGTGGACTGGAATTTCACGGCGGCAGGACCGCCGTATCGGATAACAATGATAATTGGGGGTACATAGATCAACAGGGGCGTCTAGTTATTGGGTTGCAGTTTTCGGGGACAACTACAGGTGCTGCATTCTCCAGCCTTCCAGCTACCGACTTCTCAGATGGGTAGCAGCAGTCCGGTTCGACGGTGGAATGTTTGGGTATATCGATGAGAATGGCGAGGTAATAATCCAACCACAGTTCGACGCAGCAGCCCGTTCTCGGAAAACATGGCGATGGTGACGTACTTCGGCAATTCCGGAGACAATCACGTGGGTTACATCGATAAAACCGGCAGGATGATAATTAACCCGCGGTTTCTGCTTGGCGGCAGATTTTCTCAGGGGCTGGCAGCGGTGTGTGACGGAGGACGGTGGGGCTATATCGACAGCGCTGGACATATAGCGATTGCCCCACAATTTGGCCGATGATCGAGGGGACATTGTAAGGGTTCAGCCCCCTTGTAAGCAGCAGGTAAGCACTCTGCTCCCTGGGGCACAGAGGGGCTGAACGCATACCCTGGCAAGGCACCACGTGGAGAGAAACCTATGGCCACGACAGATGTCGCATTGTACTGCACCGCATGCGGCCAGCAGAACGACTTCTCCTGGTCGGCGGACTATCCGCTACCGGACCTCATTTGCCGACAATGTTCGCGGGGCATGTCGGACCCATGGCTTTACTTGCTCAACCTCGTCGGCCAGTCCAGGCCGACCGGCTGGGTTTGCCCGTGTGGTATGTTCATGCTCGTTGGACACCGGTTCTGCTTCCGCTGTGGCTACTCGGTCAAGGAACTATGGGCGGAGGAGAAGCGCCGAGGAGAGGAGGTGGGCCGCTACGTCCCTCCGGCGGACATTCCGTCGACCGTACCCCGCCCTGCCGCACCCGGTGCCGCGCTGAAACCGGAAGCGCGCGGATATAGCGACTCAGCCCCGACCCTGTGGCACTGCCGCTGCGGCTTGTCCAACACGCTTGAAACAGCCGTCTGCCCGGGCTGTGGACGGCGCCGGGAAATCGACTGACCCCGGCCTAAGGATCGGAACCGTCCGGGCGCCTGCTCGCGGGGCGCGCAGTACCGGCCGGAGGGCTGCCCCATGGTCTCCAAGCTGCTCACCGACACCCTGCCTGGGGTCGATCCGACGACGGGGGACGCGAGGAGTTGGACGAGGTCTGCCCCAGCCGAGCTTCCAGCTCGCGGATGCGCGCGTGAGGGAGCAAGGCAGGGGCCGCGCGCCTTTTCCGTGATCCTGACGCCACTATGCTTAGCGATCGTTGCGCCCCGGAGGTCAGGGACGCTGAACGCTTACCTCCGAACGACGTCGTGCGTGTCGGCGACTTCGATCAGCCGCTGCCCAGGCCAGAGCAGCACCCTCGGCCATGATGGCGACGGTTGGGGAGGCGGTGACAGAGCTCTCCATACGTCCATCCGCGCCTCCGGCCGTGCTCCTGCAATGGCTCTGACACGGCCGGTGGGCCGCCATAGTACCAGCATGCAGCGCGAGAGGCCCTCCCGGGTCCAGTAGCGCGGAGAAGGCCCACGGGTGTGGCCATCGCAGCTCCCCGCACCACGGGGTAGCTGAACCGTCACCCTGTTAGGAGGTCAACTCATGGCCGACTATGAGCGGCTGCAAGCCGATGCCGCCACGGCGCTCGCTGCGGGCGATGCCAGGGCGGCGTTCCAGCAGCTCCGCGAGGTGCTCAGGTATCCCGGGCAACTCGGCGCTGACCGGCGCCGCTGGACGGAAGCGCTCGCGCTGTTCGAGCGCATCAGCGCGGCCCTCGCCGGGGCGGCCTTCGCGGCTAAGGTGGTGCAGGTCGTCGCCGATCCTGACGATGTCTCGGCGCTCTACGCCCTGGGCGACGCGCTCGTCGAGCAGCGCTTGCCGGCTATCGCCGCGACAATTCTCGCCCGCGCGAACACGCTGGCGCCGGGGCGAGAGAGCATCGTCACCGAACTGGTGACCGCGCTCGAGATGGACCTCCTGAACGCGGAGGCGTGTCGGTTCCTGCGCGCGGCGCCGGACCTCCTCGCGCGAAGCTTCCACTGCCGCTATCTGCTGGCGTTCAACGCGATCATGACCGGCGACCTGGCCGAGCCGCGCAGGCTCTTACCGGGACTGCGCATGTACCACGGCGAGCCCTACCAGGGGATGACCACGGCCCTTGAGGGCATGCTGGCGCGGGCGGATGCCCTGGACGGCGTCGCCGCACTGGACGGGCGGGACCTCCGCGGCTGGCACTTCGTGCTGAATGGTAGCATCCTCCTGCACCTGTCCCCCTTCGGCTTCGACGAGGGCATGCACGGGCGCTACGCTTACATCCAGGACTCCGACGAGCTGTGCCTGGAGGGGATCCGGCGGCTCGCCGTCGCGCTCGATGCGCTGGGCCTCTCGCCGCCGCGAGTATTCGCTCTCCCCGACCGGGAGAGCGCCATCCTCGCCGAGGCGGTCGCGCACTTGCTGGAGCTCCCAGTCGAGCCCTGGGTCACCGGCCGCGACGGGGTGGGAGGGACCGTGGCGCCGGGGCTCGTCGTCGCCTACGATCTGGATAGACTGCCCCCCGAGGTGCTGAGATCGCTGACCCTCCAACGGCCCGGGCAGGTCCTCTTCAGTCACGCCACCTGCTGGCTGAGCGAGCCCATGTTCGCGGCCGATCTGACGACGTATCTCTACCAGGTCAGCCGGACGCCCTGGGAAACGCGCCTAGCCGTTGACCCAGAGACGCGCCAGGTGAAGGAGTCCGCGCCGCGTGAGGGTGAGGTGGCGGAACTGGCGACGCGGCTGGTCGGCACGACGCTCCCGGCCGAGGCGCTGCCGAAGGTGGACCTGGCGGCGCTTCGAGCGCTGGCCGCACGCGCCGGCACCATGACCGGGGACGCGACGGCGGGGGCGCTCCGGTCAGAGGGGGACCGACGCCGCTTGCGGCTGGGGTCGCCGGTGCCATCTAACCGCTTCCTCTAGTCCCGGCACCGCGGGGGACTCAACGCATACGTGGAGTCGACCAACAATGTGGCGGGGCGCGTCCTGCGGCCGGCCGCGCTGTGGCGCAAGGGCCGTTTCGGGTTGGATAGTGAGGCGGGCAGTCGTTTTGCCGAGCGGCTGCTGACCGTGGCGGCGACCTGTCGGCAGCAAAGCCGGCCGCTATTGGCCGTTCTGGTGGCCGCCAGCGAAGCCGGGCTCCAGACCAGGGCGGCGCCATCGCTGCTCGCTACTCGACCGGGATAGGTGAACGATTACACGGAATGTATGTGATGACCGGGCTTCTCGTCAAGTAGCCGTTCAGCCCACGGTTGCGGGCTGGCAGGCCGGTATTCTCCGCACGCCGGACAGCGGTCTCCCGCCGGAGCATCGCCACCTGCTCCAGCAGAGGACCGGGGTCAAGAGCCGGAGCGGTCACCCATAGCGCGGGCTCCAGCAGGCAGGGCGTCTCGATCATGCCGCGGTTGTCGCGCGTCGCAGCCCGCTGGGCAAGCTCGCGGTGAGGCCATCAAATGGGGGAGTTGAACGCTTACAGCTAGGCATCGTGGCTCGGGCCGGGCCCTCCCCAGGGACCACGGGCATCATAGGCCGCCCGCCCGCGAGGCGGCCGGCTCCGGGGCGCAGCCTTCACCGGCTCTTTACCGGCAGTGTGATGGCGCTCACATCGCTCGCGGCACGCGACCGGTAGCGTAGAGCCCGACAGCGCCACCGAGGAGGATGGTTCATGCTACTCGTCGCCACTCCCCAGCACGGTATTGCCCCGTGGGCCTGCTACGTCTGCCAGGAGCCGCAGGCGGCCGGCAGCCGCCAGTATCCCTACCCGCGCCACACGCTAGACCTGGCCCAGATGACGTGCCAGCGCTGCTGGGCAATCGCCTTGCGGCTCGCCTACGCGCCGAACTGATGCGGGGCTGATTCAAACGAGAAGAGGGACGAGCCGACATGGCTCGTCCCTCCCTCGCTCGGCGGCTCGCGGCGCTCAGGCGGTGGCGGCGACGGGCGCCGCCTGGCGGCTGAAGGCCAGCTGGCCGTTCTCGATGCCCACCTCGATCGTGTCGCCGTCGTGGAAATCGCCCTGCAGCAGCTTGATCGCCAGCGGCTGCACGATCTCCTTCTGGATTGTCCGCTTCAGCGGCCGCGCCCCGTAGACCGGGTCGAAGCCCTCGCGCGCCAGCAGCTCCTTCGCCGGCGCCGTCAGCTCCAGGCTGATGTGGCGCTCGGCCAGCCGCTTGCGCAGCCCGCCCAGCTGGATCTCCACGATCTGCTGGATCTGCTCCAGCCCCAGCGGCTGGAAGATCACGATCTCGTCGATGCGGTTCAGCAGCTCGGGCCGGAAGTGCTCGCGCACCGCGGCCATCACGCGGTCCTTGATCTGCTCCCAGCTCAGGCCGCGCTCGGTGATCCACTGGCTGCCCAGATTGCTCGTCATGATGACGATGGTGTTGCGGAAGTCGACCGTCCGCCCCTGGGCGTCCGTGAGCCGCCCGTCGTCGAGGAGCTGCAGGAGCACGTTCAGCACCTCGGGGTGGGCCTTCTCGACCTCGTCGAACAGGATCACCGAGTAGGGGCGGCGGCGTACCGCCTCGGTGAGCTGGCCCGCCTCCTCGTAGCCGACGTAGCCCGGCGGGGCGCCGATCAGCCGCGCGACCGTGTGCTTTTCCTGGTACTCGCTCATGTCGATGCGGATCATCGCCTGCTCGTCGTCGAACAGGAACTCGGCCAGCGCCCGCGCCGTCTCGGTCTTGCCGACGCCGGTTGGGCCGAGGAACAGGAAGCTACCCAGCGGTCGGTTGGGGTCCTGGAGCCCCGCGCGGGCCGCGCGCACGGCGTTGGCCGCCGCCGTGATCGCCTCGTCCTGGCCGATCACGCGCTCGCGCAGGCGCTCCTCCATGTGGATGAGCTTCTGGACCTCGCCCTCCAGCAGCTTCGTGATGGGGATGCCCGTCCACTTGCTGACCACGGCGGCGATGTCCTCCTCGTCGACCTCCTCCTTGACGAGCGTGTGGCCGTCGCGGCTGCGCTCGACAGCCGCCTGCTCGGCCGCGTCCCGCTTGCGCTCCAGCTCGCCCACCTCGTACTTGAGGCGGGCGGCCCGCTCCCAGTCGGCGCGCAGCGCCGCCTGGTCCAGCTCGGTACGCGCCGCGTCGAGCTGCTCCTGGATGCGGCCCGCCTGGTCCAGCTCGCTCAGCTCCTTCTGCCAGCGCGCCTCCAGCGCCGTCGCCTGCTCCTTCAGACTGGCCAGCTCCTGCTCCAGCTTGCCCAGGCGCTCCTGGGAGGCGGGGTCCTTCTCCTTGCGTAGTCCCTCGCGCTCGATCTCGAGCTGCATGATGCGGCGTCGCACCTCGTCCAGCTCGATCGGCATGCTGGTCGCCTCCATGCGGATCTTCGAGGCGGCCTCGTCCACCAGGTCGATCGCCTTGTCGGGCAGGAAGCGGTCGGCGATGTAGCGATGGGACAGGATCGCCGCGGCCACCAGCGCCGCGTCCTTGATGCGCACCTTGTGGTGCTGTTCGTAGCGCTCGCGCAGGCCGCGCAGGATGCTGATCGTGTCCTCGACGCTCGGCTCGCCCACGAACACCGGCTGGAAGCGCCGCTCTAGCGCCGCATCCTTCTCGACGTGCTTGCGATACTCGTTCAGCGTCGTGGCGCCGACCACGTGCAGCTCGCCGCGCGCCAGCATTGGCTTCAGCATGTTCGAGGCGTCCATGGCGCCCTCGGCCGCGCCCGCCCCGACGACCGTGTGCAGCTCGTCGATGAACAGGATGATCTGCCCCTCCGACTCTTGCACCTCCTTGAGGACGGCCTTCAGGCGCTCCTCGAACTCGCCGCGGTACTTCGCGCCCGCGACCATGCCGGCCAGGTCGAGCGCCACCACGCGGCGGTCCTTCAGCCCCTCGGGCACGTCGCCGCGCACGATGCGCTGGGCCAGGCCCTCGACGATGGCCGTCTTGCCGACGCCCGGCTCGCCGATCAGTACCGGGTTGTTCTTCGTGCGGCGGGACAGCACCTGGATGACGCGGCGAATCTCCTCGTCGCGGCCGATCACCGGGTCGAGCTTGCCCTGCCGCGCCAGCGCCGTCAGGTCGCGGCCGTAGCGCTCCAGCGACTGATAGGTCGTCTCGGGGTTCTGGCTGGTCACCCGCTGGCCGCCGCGCACCTCCTGCAGCGCCTGGTAGATGCGGTCGCGCGTGACGTTCGCGCGCTTGAGAATTTGGGCGGCCTGGCCGGCGCCCTCCGCCAGCCCGAGCAGGAAGTGCTCGGTGGAGATGTACTCGTCCTTGAGGCGCTCGGCCTCCTGCTGGGCGGCCTCGTACACCTGGCGGAGCGCCGGCGAGACGTAGAGCTGCGTCGGGCCGCTGGCGCGCGGGAGCGCGGCCACGGCGGCCTCAGCCTGCTGCGCGATGCTGCGCGGCGGCACGCCCAGCTTCTCCAGCACGGCCGGCACCACGCCGTCCTGCTGCTGGACCAGCGTGACCAGCAGGTGCTCGGGCTCCAACTGCGTGTTGCGATGCTCTTCGGCGAGGCGCTGGGCGGCGACGAGCGCCTCCTGGGCCTTTTCGGTGAGCTTGTTCATGTTCATTGCCATATCGAACCTCCCACGGGGAATTGCGGCGACAAATCCCTACTCTATCTATAGTAGTGGCTCGCCATAAGGGCGATCGTGGCGTCGGGCAAGCGGCCTGTTAGAACCGTGTTGGAAACCGGTAAGACGCCCCGCGCCGTCACCCCGAGCGAAGCCAACCCCGTCGATCCGCGGACGGCCGAGGCGCGGGCGCATCTTCGGCCTGTGTACTAACAGCAGGGCGCGGGCCAGGCAGGATGGGCCGGGCCTGGCGCCCGGTGTCCGCGCCCTGCGGGGCGTTAGGCCTCACCCGCAGACGGGGTGCCGAACTCGCGCTGCACCAGGCCGATGAAGTGCTCGGTGGCGGCCCCGATGAAGTGCCCAGCCAGGTTGATGCTAGGCTCGACTTCATCGCGGAATCGCTCCCAGGCCGCGGGCGACTCCCAGCCGCGCACGACGACCACGTGGTCGGGGTGGTCGAGGTTCTGGTAGATCCGGCGGTAGCAGAACCCCGGCTGGGTGCGAATCTTCGGGCCGGATTCGCGCAAGAGAAATGCCCACAGCACCTCCCGCTGGTCGGGCGGGCTCTGGAGCAGCACGCAATCGACCGTGGTGGCCCGCGCCTGTGGGTTCTCGTACACGACCCAGCGCCGCAAGAAATACCGTGCGGCTTCGCCCCGGCAGAGGGGATCGAGGCGCATGTCGATACAGCCGTGCGCGCGGTGCTCCAGGTACGCCTCGCGGCTCTGCCAGGTTGCGAGGTAGAGCGTCTGGCAGGGATCGGTGAGGCCCTGAAAGATCTCGCTACGGTCGAGCGCCTCTCGCTGCGGGCCGACCGGCTCGATCAGCTCCCTGCTCGCGGCAACCAACGCGGCTTCCCGGCCAGGGCGGGCCCACCGGCGCGTCAAGACTGTGATCCGCATCCAACCCCCGATGGGCGCCAGTGTACCAGACCCCTCGAGCCGGATGCAGGCCGCAGCAAGGAAGCGGCTTTGCCAGTCCCGCCGGCGGACGGGTATACTTTCGTGGCAGACACGCAGGGCGGTTGTCACCGGTTGGTGCTGGCCGCCGCGTATACCCATACCACTGCCCTGGCCGGACGCGGCGCACCGGCTCGGCGGGCAGCGTACCGGGCGGAGTAGCTCAGCGGTAGAGCAGGGGACTCATAAGCCCTTGGTCGGGGGTTCAAATCCCTCCTCCGCCACCGCCAGAAAGCCAATGCCGGCTTAGAAAATGGGGCCCCCTGGCATGTCCAGGGGGCTCATGTTTTGCCGTCTGATACCAACCGTGATACCAACCCGGCGCTAGCCGCCGGCGGCGCGGCCAAGCAACCGCTCCATCCGGGCCGCCGCGTCGTCCTGCATGTCGGGGAGGACGTGGCTGTAGGTATCGAGCGTCAGCGTGATGCTGGCGTGGCCGAGCGTCTCTGAGACCACCTTCACGGGTACGCCGTCGCGGAGCGCGAGGGTGGCGTAGGTGTGCCGGAGATCGTGGAAGCGAACGCGCGCCAGGCCGGCCCTGTCAAGGAGGCGCTTGTAGGAGCGGTGCAGCAGGTTCGTCGGCTCCAGAGGGCGCCCGAGACCGTTGCAGAAGACCAGATCGTTGTCTTCCCAGGCCGCGCCCATCACCAACCGCTGCTCGGCCTGGCGCGCGCGGTGCGCCTTGAGCGCCTGCAGCGCACTGGCCGGCAGACGGATGCTCCGCCGGCTGTGGCCGGTCTTCGGGTCGTCCAGCGTCCAGACGCCGCCCTTGTGCCACTGGAGCGTGTGCCGGACCTGGAGCCGGCCGCTGTCCCAGTCGAGATCCGCCCACTGTAGCCCAAGCAGCTCGCCCTGCCGCATGCCGGTCATCAGGGCCATCACGTAGAGGGCTTCCAGCGGATCGCCGTCCGCGGCATGCAAGAGCGCCTGCGCCTGCTCGTGGTTGAGCGGCCGAATGGGCGGGCGCTGAGGCTTCGGCGGCTTCACGGCGTCGGCCGGGTTACGAGCGATCAGTCCCCAGAGCACGGCTTCCTTGAGCGCGCAGTGAAGTGTTCGATGCAGGAACTCGACGGTCCGCGTGGACAACCCCGCCTCCAGCTTCTCGGCGTAGAGGTGGCTCAGGTGCTGAGGGCCCAGCTTGGTCAGCACGAGCTTGCCGAGAGTCGGCACGGTGTGCAGGTGGATAAGCTCGCGATAGCGCCGGAACGTGCCGGGGCGCACCCGGTGCCGGGCCGTGTCGTCGAGCCACCGCGTGAGGAACTGGCCGAGCGTCTGACGCTCGCTGACGATAGGCAGGCCCTCTTGCTGGTCATGGAGGGCCTTCGTCAGCAGTCGCTTCACGTCCTCGCGCGTCTTGCCGTAGTACGCCTTCCGCTTCCCGTTGGGCAGCGTGATTCGCGCCCACCAGCGGCCGTCCGGGTGCTGTGAGATACTGCCCTCGCCGTTGCCGCGCTTCCTGCCGGCCATCTCTACTCCCCTCCCTCTCGCACTCGGGCTGTCGCCCGCTTCTGGACCTGGTACCGTTCGCGGCGCCGTGCGCGGCGCGCGTCGGCATGCTGCAGGTAGTCCCAGCGCCGCTGACAGCTCACAGTGCAGAAGCGCTGTCGGCCCCAACCGTGAAACGGCTGACCGCAGGTCGCGCAGGTCCGCGGCGACAACTTGATGTGTCGCTCACTGACCACTATCTTCTCGCGTGCATCGGCCATGGCATCCTCTCGTGTTCAGTATATCATAAGTACGCTGAACACTATGCCATTATCGGGGTTGATCTCACGTCGCCAAAGGTGCCGGCTCGCTCCCCTTGCTCGGGCAGTTCGCGTGGGCCGCTTGGGGGTAGCAGCCTGGAGCGCACTCCGAAATGGGGCGACCGCGACCGCCGCTGAGGTTGCCAGCGCCGGATTCTGTGAGCGCCGGGTTGGGCGCGCGTGCTGACGGCTGGGATGGACCTATCGTCAGCAACCGAGCGGCGGGGCGCCTATCGTCCGCAGGCGCGCTGACCTGGGCAGCTCGCAGCGGTTATGATGAAGCAGGGCGACGGAGGCCGGCGAGAGCGTTGACGTGGGTCGTGCCCAACGGCTGCCGCGCGACGCCACCCGGACAGTGCCCGGCGTGTCCCGCGCCGCAGGGAGCAGCAGAGATGGCTGTAGCGCAACCGTCCCCGTTTGGGCGGATCATCCGCAACCCGCGCATCCAGGGCGGCGAGCCGGTGGTGCGCGGCACCCGCGTGCCCGTCCGCGCGATCGTCGTCGCCTGGCGCGAGTACCAGGACATGCCGACCATGCTCGCCGCGTACCCGCGCCTGACCGCGGAGGACGTGAGAGAGGCGCTTGCCTACTATGAGGCACACCGGCGTGAGGTGGATGACCGCATCCGGGCCCAAGTCGCCGACGGCTGATGGCGGCGCCGGCCCTGTACCTGGACGAGTGCGTGGATCATCGCCTTGCCGCGGCCCTCGCGGCGCACGGGTTCGACGTGCTGACGGTGCAGCAAGCGCAGCGGGTGAGCGACGATGATGAGGACCAGCTCCTATTCGCCTCGCAGCAGGGCCGCCTGCTCCTCTCGCACAACCAGATCGACTTCCGGCGCCTGCACGCCGTGTTCGAGCGCGCGGGACGCCCGCACGGCGGGATCATGCTCATCCCGCAGACGGTGCCCCTCGCCCGGCTGGAGGTGCGGGCGCGGCTGATGCTGGACTGGGTCGCCGCGGCCGGGGACTGGCGCTCGCGGCTGTTCACCTGGACCGACCTCCAGCAGCAGATCATCCACGGCTACCGCCTGCCAGGCTGGCGCGAGGCGGAAGTGCGGGAGGCGCTCGGCTGGCCCTGACGCCACCTTTGCGCCCCGGCATTGGCCACCGCGTCATCGCTAGCGACCGCGGGAATCGCGCTACCAGGGCGCCAGACGAGCGCTGCAGGAGGCTATAGCGGGCACTGGTACAGCGTGGCCTGCTCGCTCGGCGGCTGCGTGTGGCTCTGCGCGGCAGGCACCTCGCGCGACCAGATGGCGACGTCCTGCACCATCCACGGCAGCCCGGGCGTCGCGCTCTCGCCGCGGAACTGCACGCTGCGGACACCGGCGGGGATCGGCGTCCAGTACGATTGGAAGCGGCTGTAGTCGTACTTCATCTGCGTCTGCAGCTGCGCCGGCTCCCAGCTTGTGCCGCCGTCGAAGCTCACCTCGATGTTGCGCCCGACGCCCGCGAAGCGCAGCCGGCTGCCCTGAGGCGAGGGGCCAGGGAAATTCACGCCGGGCTCGGTGTCGGGGTCCACATACCGGCGGTCGGCGCGCAGCATGGTGAACGGGACGGCCGAGGAGATAGAGACGTTGTCCCAGTGCCAGGTGTTGGGGCCGCAGGTCGGGCAGTTGCGCGTCGGGTCGTAGGAGTGGTGGCCGAACTGCACCACCCCTTGGTCCCAGCCCAGATCCGCGATGTCCGTGTCCACCCACCAGAAGTCGTAGGCCGGCATGCCAAACTTCAGGTGTGTCCGCGAGATTTCCAGCTCGAAGGTGTCGCGGCGCAGGGCGCTCGGCTCCAGGAAGCTCTCGTAGCCCGTCTGCGAGTTGCCGCCCAGGTCCTCTTCCCGAAAGTTGCGGTAGACGAACGCCTTGAAGGGCGTGGTCCCGTGCAGGCTCTCCATCTTGATATGGATGGCGTTGCGCGGCGGGCCGTTCAGGTCGGGGAGCCAGTCTTCGAGCGGGAGTTGGAGGTGGGCGTCGTAGGGGCTGAACCAGAAGTCGATCCAGTCGCGGGGCGAAGTACGGAGGGTAGAGAGGTCGAAGCGGATGGCGGCCTCGCCGTCCGCGAAGTCCACCACGTGACTCGGCGTAAGGTAGATGACGCCGTAACCGCTGGCGTTGATGGCCGTCATGAATGGTCGTTGCAGAGGAAAACTGTATCATCGTACGAATTGACCGCGTGAACTGCTGGTGGGGCCGCGCAGGTGACGCCGTGTGCGGCGTCCATAGGAAGCGGGGCGCGCCAAGTGTCCGGGTCGCGCGAGTGCGCCGTCAGATCCCAATCGAGCGAGCGCCAGGGTTCGGGCCAGGTGGGCCGGCCATTGAACGGCTCGGCATAGGAAGCGGACGCCCGGCTATATACGCTGGTCACAACAGTTGTCATCAGCAGCGCGGCGACCGCCATCGCGATAGTGCGCACAGCCAAAAGAGATGTTGGTATACGGTACATTCAGCCCTCGGGTCCGTCACGGCCGAGTTGCTGACTCCAATGCTAGACAGTCAACCCGGCACCGCGGCAAGGCGCCGCGCTCAGGGAAACGAGTTGATCAGCGTGTGTCAGGGCCGGTAATATTCGCATAAGTACGGCCTCAACTGGCCCGCAGTATGCGCGGTAACGTAGGGCCGGGTACACCGAAGGCTCCCGGTGTGAGGTGGCTATTCAGTGGCATAATACACCTTCCCACGGAACATTGGTCTCGTCATCTCTGGTCTTCCGTGGCCTCCTGCTAGGCGATGGCGAGTTGGAGATCTTCCTGAGCCAATGCCTGGTGAGGCGGCTCCATGCAACTGAAGAGGCCGTGCGTTACGACATAAACGGCCCATCATCAGTCTCATCGATGTGACATATCACTCCAAGTTTCGATAACCGATCATACAAAGTCTCAGCCACCGCTGGGGAGTTGGTGTGTATTGGTATTGTATCTCCGTCAAGCAGGCGGCATGTGATTTCATGGGCACTGCTGAGCGGCAACCCAGTGATAGACATTAGATTCCTTGAGACACTTACTTTGCGCATTCCTGGCCTCCATCCAGTAAGCCATACTGTAGCCATAACTTATTGCTCCTCACTGGGTGGGACTGGCACTCTGATAGGACGCGGAATATGGCCTGGGTTTGCCCCGGTTGTCCGGACACCACCATGAATCTCGACCTCGGTAGCGCCAAACTGTCTGCCGAGTGCTTGAACAATTCTGGATAGAATGAGCAATCCAGCGGTGCCAGAACCTGCACCTTCGATATGTAACTGTCTCACAATCAACAATCTGCCTTCCATCGTCAGATTGCCCATAAACTCTATGATACCGTTAGGGGTTTCAGCGGTACCCCATACCACGCCTTCATCATTCTCTAGGATCGTTACAGTTACGCCAGCGCCACCCCCAAGAGCAGCGGCAAGCTGTGGATTGACAAAGCACAGGGGCCATGGAGCGCAGTCGCCTTCGCGAGGAATATCCTCCCAATCTGGATCTTCGGGGGTTAGATCCTCTCTCGTTGCCTTCGTGAGGCCCAGCGGGTCCTTGTGCTTGGTCGGCGCATTGCCAGCGTAGGCATAGAGATTGACATCCCCGCCACCGAAGCCCAGCGGGTCCTCGCTGAGGAAGCGCTGGTAGGTCGGGCTGTAGTAGCGGGCGCGGTAGTAGTATAGCCCGGTCCCGTCGTTCTCCCGCCCTGTATACTGGCTCGGGTTGCCGCTCGCCGTCCCCAGCACCGTCGTCTGCCCGTACGGCTCGTACTGGTACTGCGTCAGAATGCTGCCGCCCGGCTCCACCAGCGCCACCGTGCTGCCCAAGGCATCCGCCAACAGGGCTCGGGTCGTGGTGCCCTCGGTCCGGGCGAAGACCTCGTCCAGGCCGCCCGTCAGCAGGTTGGCGGTGATCGAGCCGCCCACCCGCTCCTGCACGGCATTCAGGCCGTCGTACAGGAAGCTGGTCGCCGTGCCGCTCGTCGTCTTGCTCTGGCGGCGCCCGAAGGCATCGTAGCTGAAGCTCGCCGTGGTCCCGCCGCTGATGGCCGTGAGCTGATTGCGCGCGTTCCAGGTGTAGCTGTTCGTCCCATCAGTGAGCAGGTTGCCATCGTTGTCCCAGTTCGTGCTGGGCCAGGTGGTCCCGTTCCAGTT
>JAJPHF010000002.1 GCA_021325365.1 Pseudomonadota bacterium | reverse complement strand
GCTAGGCCGGGCGCGGGTTGGCGCGTGCTGGTCGGGCGCGGAAGGTCGCATCGTTTGCCCCGTACGATACTCCCCGGCTCTCCTGCCGCGGGCCGGGCCGGCGGGGGCGTGCCCCGGGCATAGGCGCGGGCGGCGGGTGCGGGGGGAGGCGTGTACGGGCAGGGACGGCGACCACGTCGCGCGAGCTAGCGGGCGCTCTCCGGCGCGCCTCGCGGCCTTTCTATCAAATATGCATTGGCGGGGGGCGATCGTCCGGGTGAGGCGGGGAGCCGGGCAGGGCGCCGCGAGCGGCGGGGGCTTGAAGTAGCACGGGCGGCCGTGGTAGACCACTGCGCCGCACCGAGCCGCGGCGAGGAGGGGGCAGTGGGGCGCGCACAATCGCGCCACCGGCCGCCGCCCGCAGGCCGCGCCGGGCCGCGGAGAGGAGGGCACCGTGGGGCTGTACGAGGAGTTCCTGGCCGACGCGATCGACCTGCACTGCCATATCGACCTGGAGTTCTCCGAGACAGCGTTCCGCAAGCGCGAGCCCGAGTGGGACTGGCTGCCGAAGGCCGAGGCGCTGGGCATGCGGGGCGTCGTGCTCAAGTCGCACTGGTGGCCTACCGCCGTCGCCACCCCGTACATCCGCGCGCTCTACGACGGCCCGGTCGAGTTGTACTCTAGCATCGTGCTCAACCCCGTGGCCGGCGGCACGGAGCTATGGGCGGTCGAGTCGGCCGCGGCGTTGGGCGCCCGCATGGTCTTTCTGCCGACGTGGGGCTCCTGCCATGACCTGGAGGTCCAGGGCCACATCGTGCGCAACGTGCTGCCGCGGGTCTACGAGACGTTCGAGGTGGGTCGCATCCCAGGCGCCTCGTTCCTGGACGAGCAGGGCCGCCTGAGCGCGCGGGGCCGGGAGCTGGTCGCCTACTGCCACGAGCGCGGCCTGACCCTCGGGACGGGGCACGTCTCGTGGCAGGAATCGCTGGCGGTGATCGAGGAGGCGCACGCCCGCGGCTACCAGCAGGTCGTTTTCACGCACCCGCTGTCCGGCGGCATCGAGGCGCCTCTCGACGCCGCCCAGCGCGCCGCGGCCCTCGGCGCCTGGGTGGAGATCTGCTGGACGAACGTGGCGCCGGGCCGGATGGACCCGGCCGAGGTCGTCAAGTGGATCAAGGCGGTCGGCGTCGAGCGCGTCGTAGTGTCCACCGACTACTTCCGCACCGCGCAGCCCTGCCCCCCCGAGCTGTTCCGGCTGCTCCTCGGCACGCTGTACGACGCTGGCCTGACCGCCACTGACGTGCGCACCGTCGCCGCCCTGAATCCCGCGCGCGCGCTGGGCTTGCCTCTGCCAGCGTCGGTCGCCTAGCCTCGCGCCGGAGCGACCCATCAGATCAGCTTTGCCGCCGTGTCGAAGCGCGCGACTCTACGGGGGATGACGTGCGCGTCCCTGGGGTCAAGGCTCAGCGGATGTTTGACGGCACCCCAAGCCCGTCGTATAGTTCCGGAGCACGCTACACTGGTCCGGGGAGCGGCGGCGCGCTCCGCACGAGGCGCGATGTCCCCGCTTGGTGGGCCTGCCGGCGCCAGCCGGCCATTTCGATCGCGGAGCGGCGTTGTGACCAATACGACCCAGGATGAGCGCCCCAACATCTGCGTGCTCATTGACTTCGAGAACATGGCTGTCAGCGCGGAGCAAGTCGACCAGGAATTCGATCTGACCCCCGTGATGGAGCTTTTGAAAACGCGTGGCCGGCTGGCGATTCGCCGGGCCTATGGCGACTGGGCTCGCTACCGGCACTTCCGCGCCGACCTCTTGGACCACGCGGTAGACCTGGTCCAGCTCTACCGCTTCGGCTCGGCCGGCAAGAACCGTGCTGACATCCGCCTGGCTATCGACGCGATGGAAGTCGTCTTCACGCGGCCGGCCGTCGACATGTTCGCCATCATCGCGGGCGACAGCGACTACTCGACGCTGGTCGCCAAACTGCGGGAATATGGCAAGTACACCATCGGCATCGGCCTGCGCCACGCGACCGGCGACCTGCTGGTAAAGAGCTGCGACGAGTTCTTGTTCTACGAGACGCTCGTGGGCCGCGAGCTAGGCGGCGCGGCGCTGGACGGCGCCCAGGCGCGCGAGCTGCTGGCGCGAGCGTTGCGCGCGCTCCAGCACCAGGGCGCGCTGCCGGTGTATGCCGCCAAGCTGAAGCAGACCATGCTCGCGCTCGACTCGACCTTCAGCGAAGCGAACCTCGGCCACGAGCATTTCGACGGCTTTCTCCGCGCGAATAGCGACCTGGCACAGACCGAGTACCGGAACAAGCTGCTCTACGTTGGGCTGGCGGACGGCGCGCTGAACAGCCGCGAATTCACCGGCAAAGATGGGCCGAGGTGGTCCGCGTCCGAGCCGGCGCCCGCGGGCGCGGCGCCTGGCGTAGTGCGCGACGGGGCGGCCTGGCCCGGCTCCATGCCGCTCTCGGAAGCCTACCGCCACCAGCTGCGGCGCTCCGAGCGCCTGGTCGTCGAGCCGACGCTGCGTCGGACGCTGCTGGGCGAGCTGCACGACGTGCTGAGCCGCGGGGATGCGGACCTCACGCTGAATCGCGCGGCCGAGATCCTCCGCTCGCGCGACGAGGCCACCAGCGCCCCACGGCCGAAAGGCCCCATTATCGAAGTCTGCAAGCTCGCGCTGCTCGGCGACGCGGTCACGCTGCGGCGGCCACGCGCCGGCCTGTCGTCGCCCGCGCTGCCGGCGGCCAACGGCGACGTGGAAGCCTTCCGCCGCGCGGCTGAATCCGTTTACGTGCAGAAGATCGCGGAGGCCGGCCTCGAGCTAGGCCATACGGACCTATCGTTGGTCCTGTTCGATACGGCGACAGAGGCGAGCGCCGTCGAGTCGATCCTCGGCGACTTGCGCGCGAGCGGGCGCCTGACCGAGCGCGAGGGTGGCCGCTTCGGTCCGCCCGAGGACTGGGCGGCGGTCTTGCAGCTCCCGACGTTGGCGAGCGCCGTCGCCGAGCTTGATGCTTGCGCCCTCACCACGGACGTGGTGTCGCCGGGCGCGGCGCGGGCCCTATTCGAGGCCGGCAACACGGTGCGGGGCACCAACTTCGCGCAGGCGTCGGAACGCTACTTGCGCGCCGCCCGCCTGCAGCTCGAAGCGATTCGCCGCGGCGCGCCGGGCGCGGGCCGCGAGGACTTCTGGTGGTACTTCGCCAACTTCCTCGCCACGCGCGCGGGCGCCGCGTTCTCCGAGGGCCGCTACCCGCTCGCGGTGCCCTATTACCTGGCCTTCTTCGCCCTGTTGCGCGAGGGTGAGCCGCTCTGGGACCAGGTGTTCAAGCTCGTCAACGTGATGCTCTCGTACTACTTCGCCACTGCCGCCAAGCAGGTGGGCATCTCGCCCGGCCGCAATCCGGGCTACACTCACCCCACGCTCATGGCCGTGCTCCTCCACAACCACCCGGAGCCGGCCGTGGCCGCCCGCTGGCACGAGCTAGCCGTCGAGCTGGCGCGCACGAACCCGGCGCTCGTCGAGCAGATGCTCGACTACGCCTCGCTGACGCCCGCCGACCCGATGCTGGTGAACCGGACGGCCACCGTGCTCCGGGAGCTGCTGAGCGATTGGTACGCGACGCCCGTGGCGGCCGAGGCTTGACCGGCCGCTCCGGTCCGCGTCGCCCGTCGCGCGAGGAGAGAGGCCCAGTGCCGTGGTGGCTGCCGTCGGGTTGCCGCGCCTTCGCGGTCGGCGCGCCACTGCTCGGCGTGGCGCTGCTCGCGCTCGCCTGCGCGACCCCGGCAGCGCCCGTTCCCGCGCCAGCGGCCACGTCGGCCCCCGGTGCGGGCGGCGCGGCAGCAGCAGCTAGCGCCGCCCCGGCGGCCGTGGCCACCGCGCCGCCGGCGCTCGCCCGCGTCCGACTCGGCACCCTGAGCCCGTCGTCAAGCGACGCCGGCTGGCTCATCGCGCAGGAGCGTGGCTATTTCCAGGAGCAGCGCATCGCGCTGGACACGACGCCGTTCACAACGGCGGCGGAGATGGTCCCGCCGCTGGGCGCGGGCCAGCTCGACGCGGGCGGCGGGGCACCGAGCGCCGGACTGTTCAACGCCGTTGCCCGCGGGATCGCCCTACGCATCGTCGCTGACAAGGGCGGCACCCAGCGGGGCTTCGGCTACACCTCGCTCCTGGTCCGCCGCGAACTTGTGGACGGCGGCGCGGTGCGCGGCCCGGCGGACCTGCGGAGCCGGAAGGTCGCGCTGCCCAATCTCGGCGGCGTCAGCCCCGAGGCCGCCCTCGATCGCCTGCTCCAGACGGTCGGCCTGAGCACGGCCGACGTGGACCTGACGGTCGTTCCCTTCCCGGACCAGCCGGCGGCGTTTGCCGGCGGCAGCGTCGACGCCGGCATGCTGATCGAGCCGTTCGTGACGCTGGCGCTGGAGCAGGGCACGGCGGCCACCCTGGCGCGGCAGGACGAGTGGTACCCGGAGCAGCAGGTCGCCACGATCATGTTCTCCGAGAGCTTCGCCAGCCAGCAGGCCGACGCAGGCCGGCGCTTCGTGCTGGCGTACCTGAAGGGCGTCCGCGAGTACAACGACGCCTTCGCCAAGCACGACGAGGCGAAGCGGCGCGAGGTCATCGACATTCTGGTGAAAACGACTGCTCTGAAGGACCGGGCGCTGTGGGAGCGTGTGGCCGTGCCCAGCTTGGACCCGAATGGCCAGGTCAACAAAGCGGCGCTGGAGCAGGACCAGCAGTACTACCTGCGCACGGGCAAGCAGCAAGACCACGCGGACCTGGACAAGATCGTCGACACGAGCTTCGCCGACTGGGCGGTGCAGCAGCTGGGGCGCTATTAGGGGCGGGACGGGCAGGTCGGCGGCTCGCGAAGCGGCAGATCCGCGGGCGCGGCCGGCTCCGCCAACGTGATGCGGGGGATGAGCGCGGGGTCGAAGTCGCGGACGCGCCCCGGCCCAAGCGCCGCCAGCGTGTCGCGGCAGCACTCCGCCGCCGCCAGCAGCCCGGCGACGTCCACGCCGAGGCACGCGGGGGCAAACGGCGTCAGATAGGCGATGCCCGACGCGAGCAGGCGCATCGCGCCCCGATAGTTGCCCCGCCGCTGATGGTGGAACGCGACGCCGACCTGCAGGACGCCCTGGTACAGGCGGCGCAGCGGCCCCGGCTCCGCGAGCCACAGCGCCTCCAACGTCTCGTGGCACTCGAAGAACGCGCCGCGATTGAATTCGCCGACGGCCACCCGCAGCTCTGGCGGCGGCGCGTCGGCGCACGAGCGGTGCGCCACGGCTTTCTGCTCCGTCAGCGCGAGTCGCCTCCATGCTGATGACCGCGGACGATCTCGCCGTCGGGCCACCGGACGGCGGCCGCGGCGCGGACCGCGCCCTGCCGGCCCGGCCGCCCGTCTGGTTGCCAGCCCCTCGTAATGGTATACTTTGCCACGTGCCGTGGGGGCGCCTCTGGCGCCCTCCGGATCCCAGGCCGGGTTAGCTCAGTGGTAGAGCGAGCGATTCGTAATCGCTAGGTCCAGGGTTCGAATCCCTGACTCGGCTCCGGAAGGCGAAGGCTGGCGGCTGCGCCAGCCTTTTTCATTGGCGGTAGAGGGCGTCGGCGTAGCCGCTGGCGCGCAGCCGCTCGACGATGGCGAGGTCCACGAACTCCTCGGGGCGCGCGGAGGCCGCGGCCGGCACGTCGCCCGCGCGGCTGTCGAGCTCCGCGGCGATAGCTGCGAGCGACGGGTACAGATCGCGCTGGAAGCGCCCCTTGTAGTATGCGTAGGTGTCCGCCAAGACCTCGCGGTCCTGGACGTCCGTGTAGCGGGCGATGGCCCCGTACGCCGCCTCGGGGTCGGTCTCGTAGCGGTGGACGCCGGCGATCACGGCGCGCAGCACCTTCTCCATCACCGCCGGCTCGTCCCGCAGGTACGGGCGCGTGGTGGTGACCGTGCTGCCGGGCGACGGCAGCCGCAAGCTCGTAATGTCGATGAGCAGGTTCAGCCCGAACCGCCGCACCTCCAGGCCCAGCGGCGGGCTGACGACGATGCCCTGCACGGTGCCAGCCTGCAGCGCGGCGACCGACTCGGGGTTGCCGCCCGTCTGGAGGATAGCCACGTCGCGTCCCGGCTCCAGCCCAGCGCGCCGCAGCGCCTCGCGCCCCGCCACGTCGCTGGAGGCGCCGTAGCGCGACACCCCTACCGCCTGCCCCCGCAGCGACTCGACGGTCGGGTAGGCGGACGCGCTGTACAGCGCCTGGTTGTGGTAGTTCGTCAGGGAGCCGACGATCACCTGGTCGCCGCCGTGCAGCACGGCATCGACGATCGCCGGCCCGCCGGCCATCGCCGCGACTACGTCGCGGTTCTGGAGCGCCGCGAGCATCGGCGTGCCAGCGGGAATCCGGACGAGCGTCGTGTCCAGCCCCTGCTCGCGGAACAGACCCGCCTCTTGCGCCAGCCACATCGGCGTCGTGCCGGCATTTGTCGTCGTGTACGCCAGCGCCACGGACCGCGGGGCGGCGGGAGCTGGCGCCGTCTCCACGGCCGGCACTCGCGACACCGCCGTCGGCGGCGCAGCGGCCGGGGCGCTAGGCTGAGGCGCCGCCGGACGGCAACCGGCCAGGAGCAGCGGCACCAGCAGCGCGGCGATGCCGGCGGCGTGGCGCGGTACGGCCAGACCACGCGCGGCACGCCGCCGGACCGCGGTAGCTGGCTCGGCGGCCGGCGGGGTCGGGCGCGTGCGCGCGGGGCACGTCACGCGGCGCCCGGCTGGAAGTCGAGCGCGACCGGGCCGGTGTACTCCAGGATGTACAGCCCGCCCCGGAAGCGGTCGACCGTGTAGAAGAGGCCGCGGTCATCCACGTAGACGTCGTTGAGCTGGATTGCGCCGGCCGGCGAGTCGGGCGGGGGCTCGGGGATGTAGTAGCCGATCTCGCGGGGCTGGTCGGCGTCGCGCACGTCGTAGAGCCGCATGCCGCCGGCGAAGAACGTGCCCACGACGAAGCTCTCGGACACGCCGCACCCCGGCAGGGGCATGATCTCGTGGACGTTGTGGGCGCCGAAGCGGCCGCCACGGCGGCACAGCTCGTCGCGGTTGGGCGGGTCCGGCAAGACGGCACGGAACCGGGGCCGCGTCTCGTCGCTCACGTCCACCAGCCGGATGAGCTTGGGGGCGTCGGCGCCGGCCGGCAGCACCGACTCCTCGCTGAGCACGAGGAGGTCGCGGCCCGGTAGGGGCGTGGCAGTGTGCGCGTAGCCCGGCAGCTCGGGCGGGTGCTGTAGCCGGCCGACGAGGCGCGGCGCCGTCGGGTCGGCGATGTCGAGCACGAGCACGCCGCCGTCGATGTAGCCCAGGTAGACGCGGTCAGGGCGGGCGGGCAGCACGTTGGCGTTGTGCATCCGCACGCCGTTGTCGCGCGGCTTGCGCCGCGGGGCGATCGGCGGCGCCGCGTCGCCCTGGCGCGTGCCGGGCAACCACCAGCGTCCCACCTCGCGCGGCTGCTCGGGGTCCGACACGTCGACGATCATGTAGAACTGGTCGTCGGGCGGCGCCGTTGGAACGAAGTCGGGGGCGCCCGTCGAGATGTGGGCGTACTTGCCGTCCACGCACCAGACGAAGTGCACGCCGCGCGACACGCCGCCGCCCGTGTTGAAGAACGCCAGCTGGCGCGGCGCCGCGGGGTCGCTCACGTCGTACAGCCAGAGGCCCGCCGGCTCGTCGCCGGCGCGGGCCACCTGCCGGGCCACGAGCAGTAGATCACCCACCACCGCTAGCGAGTTGCCGCGCACGCGCGGGTGCTCGACCGGCAGCTGGCAGAGCAGCGCGGGCTGCCGCGGGTCGGTCACGTCGAGGATGCTGACGGCCTGGGGCGCGGACTCGTGGGCGACATAGAAGATCCGGCGGCCGTCGGGCCGCCGCTGCAACACGAGCCCTTCCCCGCCGTTGCCAGCGCCGGCCAGGTCGTGGTGAGCCAGCAGCGCGAAGTCGCGCGCCTCCGCAGGCATCGGCCGCCTCCGTCGGTGAGAATGGCCCATTGTACGAACGGCCCGCGCCGACGAACAAGCGGGCAGGCGGCGCGCCGTGCGGCGCACTGCCGGCCGCGCCTTCGGCCCGCCGGCCAGGAGCGCCAGCGGGACGCGACGGAGCTGGCGTTGTCGGCCATGACGCCGGCTGCTACAATTTGCGCGGCCGCCCCCGGGCCGTCGTCCCCCCTTCGGAGGAGTCGTGTCGCGAGCGCCCGCGCCCGCCGCTGCCGTGCGCTTCCCAGCCCTGTATGCGCCCGCCTTTCGGCTCTACTGGGTGACCTCTACCGTCGCCATGCTGGGCGACAACATCGAGCACGTGATCGGCTACTGGCTGCTGTGGGGGCTGACCCATTCGCCGTTCTGGCTGGGCTACGCGGTGTTCGCGCACTGGTTTCCGTTCCTCCTCTTCTCGCTGCACGCGGGGGCGTGGGCGGACCGCTTCGACAACCGCTATCTGCTGCAGGCGAACCAGGCGTGCCTGGTCATCTGCTCGGGAGCGCTGGGGCTGCTGGCGGTGACCGGACAGCTGCAGCTCTGGCACATGATCGTGCTGCTGCTGCTCCACGGCTTCGCCGGCGTGATCCAGATGCCGAGCAGCCAGGTGCTGGTCTACGATCTGGTCGGCAAGGACAGCCTGCCGAACGCGCTCAGCCTGGCGGCGAGCAGTCGCTACGTGTCCCAGTTTCTCGGGCCGATGATCGGGACCTGGCTGCTGACGACCTTCGGCGCGGGCGGTGGCCTGCTGGCGAACCTCGTGTTCTACGCGCCCCTGACGGTGGCGCTATTCGCGCTGCACCCGGTCCGCACGGCGCAGCCGGTCCCGCGCGCGACAAACTGGCGCGGCATTGTCGAGGGCGTGCGCTTCGTGCGCCGCCATCGGGCGATCCTCGGGCTAACGCTGCTGGCGGCCATCCCGGGCGGGCTGCTGGGCTTCGGCTACCAGGCGCTGATGCCGGCGCTGGCCGAGGAGCTTGGCTCGGGCGAGCGCGGCTTCGGCCTGCTGCTGTCGGCCAACGGGATCGGCGCGATCACCGGCGCGATCGTGCTCGGCTACGCCGGCCGGGTCGGGGGCCGCGGGCGGGCGGTCTGCCTGGCCACGCTCGCGTGGGCGGCGCTGCTCGTGCTATTCGCCCTGCTCCCGTGGTTCTGGCTCGCGCTCGTCGTGCTGCTGCTCGTGGGCGCGGCTAGCATCATCGCCAACGCGCTCACGCAGACGCTCGTGCAGGCGCTCTCGCCGGACGACCTGCGCGGCCGTATCATGGGAGTGTACGCGGCCGCGGTGTTTGGGCCGCGGGCCGTCAGTGGGCTGCTGCTGGGCGCGCTGGCCACCGCGCTCGGGGCGCACGCGGCCGTCGGCGCCCTGGCCGGGCTGATCGTCGCCGTGGTCCTGGCGCTCGTCGCCGCGCTGCCCACTCTACGCACGCTCGATTGAGAGGGCCGGCAGCCAAGGCGCCTTGCAGGCCCCTTGCCCCGGCTGGCCGACGAAGGAGGTTCCCTTGGCGCGCGCGTTGCGCGAGTTTCTCACGCTGCTGGACGAGCGCTACCCCGACCAGCTGGTGCGCGTGGCGCGCGCGGTGGAGCCGGCCAACTTCGACGTGACGGCGATCCTCCAGCACCTGGAGAACCGCGGCCGTTACCCGCTGGTGTGGTTCGAGCAGCCCCGCAACCTCCATGGCGCCGTCGCCCGCTTTCCGTTGATCTCGAACGTCTACGCCACCCGCGAACGCTGCGCCATCGCGCTCGGCCTGGACCCGAGCGACGCGATGCTGGGCCTGAGCCTGGAGTACGCCCGCCGCGAGGAGCGCTCCGTGCCGCCCGTGGTGGTGGGACCGTCGGAGGCGCCGGTGAAGGAGTGGGTGCAGACGGGCGAGGCCGCCGACCTGCGGCAGCTCCCGCTCGTGTGGCACCACGAGATGGACCCCGCCCCCTACATCGACATGGCCGTCGCCATGCGCGACCCAGAGAGCGGCGCCTACAACGTGGCGTTCTTGCGGACGATGTACAAGGCGCCGCGGCGCCTCGGCCTGCACATGTCGCCGCGCCACAACTGGCAGATCGCTCGCAAGCACGAGCGCCAGGGCGAGCCGACGCCGTGCGTGCTGGTCGTCAGCCACCATCCGGCGTTCTATCTCGGCGCGCTCAACGTCTCCCCCTATGGCCGCGACGACTACGGCGTGGTCGGCTCGCTCATGGACGAGCCGCTGCGCCTGGTGCCATCGGAGACGTGGGGCGACCGCTTCATGGTGCCCGCCGACGCCGAGCTGGTCATCGAGGGCGAGGTGCCGGCCGGGGTGCGCGAGGTGGAGGGGCCGTTCGGCGAATTCACCGGGTACTACGGCCCGCAGCGCGTCCGCTGGGTGATCGACGTGAAGGCGATCAGCGGCCGGCACGACGCGATCTTCCAGGATATCTTCGTCGGCCACCGCGACGTGTGGACGATGGGGAGCTTCCCCAAGGAGGGCAGCATCTACAACCGCATCAAGGGCGTGGTCCCCGGCGTGCGCGGCGTCCACCTGCCCATCTCGGCGACCGGTCGCTACCACTGCTACATCAGCCTCGACAAGCGCGTGGACGGCGAGAGCAAGCAGGCGGCGCTCATCGCCCTGGGCGAGTGCGACTTCGTCAAGCATGTCGTCGTGGTGGACGCGGACATCGATCCGTATGACGAAGAGCAAGTTCTGTGGGCCATCGCCACGCGCGTCCAGGCCGACCGCGACGTGGACGTGATCCGCAACTGCAAGGGCAACACGCTCGACCCGTCGCAAGAAGACGACGTGATGAGCGCCAAGATGATCATCGACGCCACGAAGCCGGTGAGCCGGCCGTACGAGGAGCGCGTGCGCGTGCCCGCGGCCGCGCTGGAGCGCATCGACCTCGACGCCTACCTCGCGCCCCAGTCGCTCCCCGCCGAGGCCGCCGGGCGCTAGGCTACGCCGGCCGCCGAGCTAACGCGCCCGGCCGTGCCGACGGCGAAAACGGTCAGGCCCCCCTTGCATCTCGCGGGCAAATGCGCGAAGATGGGGCACCCCGTCCATCCACGTGACCCACGCGAGGGAGCGCCGTGCGGTTATCCATGCGCCCTCCAGCCAGCGGCCGAGGCCTGGGCGGGCGCGCGCTGTGGGCGGCGCTGCTAGCGGCGCTCCTGCTGCTGCCGCCCGCGTCGCAGGCGACCGCCCCGGCCGTGGCGCTGGACCTGCTGGCAGGCCCACTGACGCAGGCGGACGAGGCAGACCGCGTCGCGCCGACCGCCGACCCTGCCAGCCTGCGCCTGCGCGACCAGCGAATCCGCGGCCGCCTGGTCTGGTCACAGGCCGGCGTGCCGGACCAGCAGATCGAGTGGGCCGTGCGCGCCTGGGACGCGACGGTCGCCGCGCTCCCGGCCGCCGGGCTGGCCGCGCCGGGCGACCCGCTGGCGCTCTACCTGTTCGCCGACGGCGACGCGTTTCGCCACCTGACGAGCGAGCTAACCGGCCTGCCGCTCAGCGCCATCCACGGGTTCGAGGGCGGTCGCTCGTACGCGGCCGGCCCGCCCCGCGGCGTTTACGTGAACGCGGGCGCCATCGCGTCCGCGGCCCAGGCGGCGCGGCTCGTCGCGCACGAGCTGGTCCACCTGGCCGAACGCGACGCCATTGGGAACCGCACGGTTCCCCGCTGGTTCAGCGAGGGGCTGGCCGAGCGCGTCGCACAGCGGGTGATGGCCAGTGTCGACGCCGATGCGGCAGCCGAGCGGCTCTGGCGGCGCGCGGCGGTCGTCGCCTCGGCGCTTCACCACAACGTCGCCTATCCGCCGAGCGCGCTGGCCACGCCGGTCCAGTGGAACGACGCCGCGGCCGCGGGGCAGGATCGGCTCATCTATGCGGAGGCGCTACTGACGGTCGATTGGCTGCTGGAGCGCGGCGGGCCCGGCGCGGCCGGCCGGGTGCTCGCGGCGGTGGCCAGCGACAAGCCGTTCGCCGCCGCGCTCGACGACGTGACCGGAATCCGCGTCACCGCGCTCGACGCGAGCATTGACGCGGCGCTGCGCGCCGACCTCCTGCCCCGCTTTCCGGTCGGCATCCACGTCTTCGCCCCGGCCGGGCCGCCCGGGACGCGGTTCCAGTTCGCGGCGGTCGGCGTGCCGCCCCACGAGGTGCTCAGCCGGGAATTCGTCCGGGAGGACGGCCACCCGGCCCGCGACTCCGGCCCGCCGGCCGTCGCCGGCCCGGTCGGCAGCGCCTACTGGACCTTCCAAACGCGCCCCGACTCGGAGCCAGCGACGTGGTGGGTGACCGTCCAGGGCGACCACGGCACCTCGGCGCGCCTGTCGTTCCGCGTCACGCCGGCTGGCGACGCCCCGGCTGGCCCGTAGACGTAGCGCCAGCGCGCCCGCGCCGTATCTCCACAATCTCTCCACAGTTTCCTGCTCCCAGGCCCGCCTTTTCTTATGGTGGTCTTAACGCGCGCTGTTATCCTTGGCGCTAGTGCAGGCGGGCCTGCACCGGCCGCCGGTCACTGCTGGCGAGCCAGCGCGGCAGCTTCGGCCGCTAATTTCGACGGAGGATTGACCCTGATGATACGACGGTTGGCGATTGGGACGATTGCCGCGGCGGCGCTGCTCGGCGCGGGCTTCAGCGGCCAGGCTCAGGCGCAGACGCAGACCTGCGCGACCTGGATTACCAACGGCGCGTGCGGCGAGAGCCACTTCAACCAGGCCCCGGACCCGAGCGACCCGCGCCCAGCGATGCAGATCGCCGGCCAGGCGCAGCTGCCGCCGGCCGCCGCGCAGGCGGCCACCGGCTCGGCCTCGCAGGCCGGCCCGCAGGCCGACAGCCAGCCGGCCGGCGAGGAGTAGGCTCCTCCCTGGCTCTCGGACCCGCGACACAGACGCGCTCGCCAGGTTTGGCGAGCGCGTCTTTACGCGTCCGCCCGCTATGCTACACTGCAAGCGAGCGTCGCATGACCGCCGGCTGAACGGCATCGTGCCCTCACGCCACCTCTCGGACCCGTTGAGCTCACGCGCGAGGCCTGCCGATGGCGCGCATCTTCTGGGTGACTTGCCCCAAGTGCCGCGGCCGCTTCTATTGCCACTACAACGACCTGCGGCACACCGCCTGGCAGCTGCACTGCCCATACTGCCAGCACCGCTTCGCGCAGGACGACAGCCCCGAGATCGTCGAGTAGCGCCGGCCGTGCGGGGGCGGCGGAGCCGGCGTGCGGCTGCCCGACGCTTGACGACGCCCCCCGCCTGCGCCACAATCCGCGCCAGTTGCAGTTTCTGTCAAGGGAGTACCGATGCCGAAGGACTTGTCGGGGTTCATCAGCCGGATCAGCGCGGAGTTTCCCGACCAGGTGGTCACGATCCGCCGCCCGGTCCGCGCCAGCGAGTACGAGGTGACCG
>JAJPHF010000175.1 GCA_021325365.1 Pseudomonadota bacterium | reverse complement strand
CCGGGTGGTCCCGGCGGGGACGTCAGGCCGCCGGGCGGTGCGCGGAGCAGGCGCTTCCTTGGTGCCGGGACATAGTCGCGGCCGGGCGGAGCGATGGGGCCGGCCTGCACCTGGGCAGGGGCCCGGCATCTGGGAGGGCCGCGACGGGTGGGAGCGGGCGGCCGCGCCTGGGACGGCCGAGACCTGACCCCCCGCCCAGCGGCGCTGGCGGTATTCCGCGTCGCAGCCGAAAGGGAAGGGGGGAGGGCCGGTGGCCCCGCTCGGGTGGCTCGGGCGAGGAAACCTGGCTGGCTGTTCGGCGGGGCACCTCCGGTGTGGATGATGGGGCGTCTACTGATATAGGCGATTTCGGGGGGCGCGGGGTCCGGGGGAGAGTCCCAGGCCCCCTCCCTGGCGCGGTTTTCAGGATGCTTGATCCTGATGGCGACGGCCGGGCGGCGGGGGACGAGTCCCCGCCCTACCTCGCCTTTGCCATGATGGAGGACAGCAGCAACGCCGGCCGGGCCGCCTCGTGCTCGCCGGAGTAGGGGACCGCAACCGGCCCGGTCGGGCGGCAGGGGACGAGCCCCTGCCTTACCTTCGTTGGCACGCGGCGGCGAAGGCGGCAGGCGCGGTCGGATGGCAGCCCCGGCCGGACGGCTCCCGAGCGGGTGTCGTACACTAAGACCGGGTGTAGTGGCGTGTCGGAGGACGGGTGATGGCAGCGGAGATGGTGACCGTGGTCACTCGGAAAGGACAGGTGACCATTCCAGCGGCCATTCGACGGAGTCTCGGGATCAAGGAGGGAGACACGGTGACGGTGGCCGTTGAGGGCGACGCGGTGAAGCTGCGGCCCACGCGGACCTCGATCCGGGACTTCTACCAGTCGGTGCCGGCGCTCACCCCGGCGCGGACCTGGGCGGAGATCACGGAGATTGCCGCTGAGGAGCACGCGGGGCGGGCAGCGACCGAGGGACTTGATCGGCCTTGACGCCGCCTTACGTCGACACGAACGTGCTCATCCGCTACATCACCCGCGATGAGCCCCAGCAAGGCCAGCGCGCCGCGCTCCTGATGGACCAGTTCGAACTGGGCACCGCGACTGCCACGACTTGTGAAGCGGTCTTTGTTGAAGCGGTGCAAGTGCTGTCGTCCTGGGCGCTGTACAACTTGCCGCGACAGGACATCGCGGCATATCTGACCCGATTCGTCCGTCTGAAAGGCGTGAAGCTGCCGAGCAAACGCCTGTATATTCGAGCGCTCAGCCTCTATGGCTCCACAAACCTCGATTTCCCCGACGCGCTGATCGTTGCCCATGTTGAGCGCACGAGAGCTCCCAGCGTTTACAGCTTCGATCGCGACTTTGATCGCATCCCCGGCATCACGCGGCAGGAGCCGTAAGCCCCGTCCACCCCCATTCGAGGGCGGTTTCCATGCTGCGACTGGCCAGCGTCGAGGTGTGAGGCGGTTGCGCCAGTTGGGGGCGCGGCTTGCGCTGAAGATGTCGCGGGGGCGCTGGCGGTGCCGGGCGGATTCGTTGACGGTTTCGACGGTCTGGACGGAGAGGAGGCCGATTCCCCGCCGCGTGCCCGTTGCCCACGAGCCGCGCGAACTGTGTATGATGGGGCCGCGCAACGCGGCCCATCGATTCCCGGGAGGTAGAGGCCGCGCGCTGGGGAGGGCGACGATGGCGGGTGGGGGCCTGGGGCGCGGCGGCCGGCGGCGGGCGGGGGCGATCGCGGCGCTGGTGGCGCTGGTGCTGGCGGGGGCGAACGGGCTGCCGGGACCGACGAGCGAGGCGGCGGCCGGCGCACCGGCGGGGCCGGCGGCGGGCGCGCAGGTGGCGCGGGCGGCGCCGGCGGCGGGCGTGCGGACGCTGGGAATGGCGCCGGCGGGCGAGGGGCTGGCGGCAGGGGCGGCGGGGGCGCAGGCGGCGGCGGCGAGCATGCGGCGCGTTTATGACGGGTTGCCGCTGCGCTTCGAGCCGAACCTGGGCCAGGCCGACGCGGCCACGCGGTTCGTGGCGCGCGGCGCGGGCTACTCGCTGTTGCTGGGTGCGAGCGAGGCGGTCCTGGGGTTGCGGGCGGGCGCCGGGGGGGATGGCGCCGTCGCGGCGGCCGGGGCGGTCGATACCGGCGCGGGCGCGACGGCGGCTGCCGCGACTGCCGCCGTGACGGATGGCGGCGCGGGCACGACGGCCGCGGATGGTGGCCGGGGCGCGACGGTCGGCGTTGCCCCTGCCGTCGTGGCGACCGGTGCGCCGGACACCGGTCCGGACGGGAAGGGCGGTGTCGCCGCTGCGGCTCCCGTGGCGGACAGCGGCCTGGGGGCGCCGGCGGCCGCTGCGGGAGCGGCGGTTGTCTTGCCGGACGGCCGCCGGGTGTCGCTCGCGGCGGGTGGCGCCGACGGGGAGAAGGCGCCGGCCGCGACCGCGCTGCGGATGCAGCTGGTTGGCGCGAACGCGGCGCCGGCGAGCACGGGCGAGGAGCCGCTGCCGGGCGTCGCCCACTACTATCTGGGCAGCGATCCCGCGCGCTGGCGCACGAACCTCCCGACTTACGCACGGGTGCGCTACCACGATGTATACGACGGTGTGGACCTGGTCTACTACGGCCGCGAGGGGCAGCTGGAGTACGACTTCGTGGTGGCGCCGGGGGCCGATCCGGGCGGGATTCGGCTGCGCTTCGCGGGGGCGGACCGCGTGGCGGTGGATGCGGACGGCGACCTGGTGCTGGAGGTGGGCGGCGGGGAGCTGCGGCAGCGCAAGCCCCGGATCTACCAGGAGATCGACGGTGCCCGGCGAGAAGTCGCGGGTGATTATGTCGTGCGCTGGGGGGTGGCAGACGAGGTAGCAGAGGCGGCAAGCGCCGCGGCACCGGCCGAGGGGATGACCGAGCGGGGGACACCAGGCAGCGCCGCGATACCGGCCGAGCGGGCGACCGGGCAGGGCGTGGCAAGCAGCGGTCCTACAGACGAGGACGGCGCGCAGCGTACGGACCGGATGGCGGGGGCGGCGGGGGGAATGCTGCCCGCGGTGGGGCTCGTGGTCGGGGAGTACGATCGGGGCCGGCCGCTAGTGATCGACCCGGTGCTGGTGTACTCGACGTACCTGGGCGGCAGTGGCGCCGACGTGGCCTTTGGCGTCGGCGTGGACGGCGCGGGCAACGCCTACGTCGCTGGCTCGACGGCCTCGACGAACTTCCCGGCGCTGAGCGCCAGCCAGAGCGCCTACGGCGGTGGCTCCTTCGACGCGTTCGTGACGAAGTTCAGCGCGTTCGGCAGCGTGGCGTACTCGACGTACCTGGGCGGTAGCAACGACGACGAGGCCTTCGGCATCGCGGTGGACGCGAGCGGGAACGCCTACGTCGCGGGGTACACGCGCTCGGCGAACTTCCCTACCACGGCGGGCGCCTACGCCCGCACGATCAGCACGGAGCCGACTAGCCCGCCGCTCGACGCGTTCGTGGCGAAGCTCAGCCCGGGCGGGGCGCTGACCTACTCGACCTTCCTGGGCGGCAACGGCGGCGACGTGGCCTACGGCATCGCGGTCGACAGCGGGGGCAACGCCTACGTTACGGGCGAGACGCTGTCGACCAACTTTCCGGTCGTGGGCGGGGTGCAGTCGTCGCCGGCGGGGCTGAACGACGCGTTCTTGACGAAGTTGAACGCGCAAGGCTCGGCGCTGGTGTACTCGACATACCTGGGCGGGGGGGACGTCGATCGGGGCCGGGCCGTTGCCGTGGACGCCGCGGGGAACGCCTACGTGACGGGCGAGACGTACTCCGCGAACTTCCCGACGCTGAACGCCGTGCAGAGCTACGGCGGGGGCTTCCGCGCGCGCTGCGGCAGCAATGGCTTCAGCGCGCCGTGCCCGGACGTGTTCGTGACGAAGCTGAATGCTCTGGGGAACGGCTACGTGTACTCGACCTACCTGGGCGGCGACGACCTGGACGTTGGCCGGGCGATTGCGGTGGACGGCGCCGGGAACGCCTACGTGGCCGGCCGCGCGCTCTCGACGCAGTTTCCGCGGACGGCGGTCTTTGGCTACTGTTGCGGCGACTTCGCGTTCGTCACCAAACTCGGGCCGAGTGGACCGCTCGTGTACTCGGCGCTGCTCGGCGGGCTGGGCGAGACGGCGGCGCAGGGCGTGGCCGTGGATGGGACGGGCAGCGCGTACGTGACGGGTTACACGCGGGCCAGCAACTTCCCCACGCAGGACCCGCTGCAGGCGACGCTGACGAGCGGGCAGGGCTCGGACGTGTTCGTGACGAAGCTGAACGCGACGGGGAACGGGCTGGTGTACTCGACCTATCTGGGCGGCAGCAGCAGCGCCGGCGCGCAGGTGGACGAGGCGGGGCTGGGCATCGCCGTGGACGGCAGCGGCAACGCTTACGTGGCGGGCTTCACGCAGGCGACGGACTTTCCGCTGCGGAATCCCTGGCAGCCGGGGAGCGCGGGGGGGCTGGACGCCTTCCTGAGCAAGCTGAACGACGCCACGCCCACGCCGACGCTGGGGCCGACGGCCACGCCGACGGTCACGGCGACCGCGACGGCGACCGGCACCGCGACGGCGACCGCCACGGCGACGGCCACGGCGACCGCGACGCCGACCGCCACAGCCACGCTGCTGCCGGTGAGCTGCACGCCGCGCCCCAGCGTGGCCGTCACGACCGCGCCAGGCGCGCCGGGCAGCCTGCAGGTCACGGTGACGGCGAGCGGCGCGAACAACCTGCTGCTGGCGCTGCGCTTCGGCGACCCGCGGCCCTCCAGCAACGAGCTGATCGATGTGGGCGGGCAGACGGGCCGCAGCGGCGCCTTCACGGTGACGCTGCCGCCGCCGGGCGTGCCGCAGACGACGTTCACGGTGCGGCGCGCGACGGCCGGGCAGGCGACGACGGCCTCGTTCACGGTCGTGGACCGCTGCGGCGACTGGCCAACGCTGGCCGGCGGCGGGCCGAGCGCCTTCTAAGCCTCCGGCTCGGGCCAGAGTGTGGGTTGGGCGGGAACAGACCTATAGGACGGCGGTGCCAGCGCGCACCTAGCGGCCTGCAGCGGCAAGGTCGGCCGCCGGCCGGGCGGCCCGCCCAGCCGGCGCGGCGGGTCACGCGTCCCGTCCGTCCGTACGCCGTAAGAGGGCGATCCTCGTCATCCACCGGCCGGCGACGCTACGGTGGGGGAGGGCGCGGGCGTCGTTGCAAGCGTGCCCCGCGCCCTCCCCGGCCGGTCCCTAGTCGTCCGGCTCGCCGGCGCCGCGGTGGATGGTCCCGCTCGCGAAGAGCTTGCCGGCGACCCCGAACAGCACCACGCCGCGAATCAGCGGCGCCCCGATGATGTGACCCTGGCAGATCGCCAGCTCGTTGCGGCCCTCGTCGCGCTCGCGCCCGGGGTCGGCATCGGCGCAGCGCACCACCTCATTGCCGACCGTCGTCGTGATGACCAGCTCGGAAGGGGCCTCGCGCGAGATGTACTTCACGCTGGCGGAGACCACCCGCCCCTGGTTCTGGAACGTCACCTGCCCCTGGACGATCTGGCCGGAAAGGGGTTGGAGGTCGGCCTGGGCCCGGTTCACCGGCCGCTGGGCCGAGGGGCTCGGGTCATGGAACACGGCCACGCCCGGCGGCCCCCCGTTCGCGGGGAACGCCTTGCCCGGCACGTAGACGTTGTTGTGGATCGGGTCTACGCCGAGACTGTGACCGTTGGCGACCGAGCACTGGACGCCGATCAAACTGACGGCGCGGCCGCCACCCTTCGCGGCTCCGAACACGCCGACCACCGGCACCAGGTTGCCCGCGTCGATGGTATCGACTGGACACGTGTCGGCGTTCGGGTTGGTGTTGCTGTTGTTCGCCTGATACCAGCGCCGGGTGTTGTTGTTGAAGTACATCCCGTCGGCGCCGGTGATCTGTGGGAAGGTCTGGCGGATCGTCCCGGTGGTCAAGTCCAAGACCGGGACCGGGTCGGGCGCGCCGCACGCCAGCACCGCGACGTCGCTCACGGGATCGATGTCGATGCCGGTCGCGCCGCTGGGGCAGGCCGTGATGGCGAAGGTCGCCACGACCTCCCCGACGCGTCCCCGCGCCGGATCGATGCGCTGCGTCTGGGACAGGCCGCTAACGTTGTTGTAGATGAACCCGTCCACGGGGTTGAAGCGCGGCTGCTCGAGGGCCGCGACCTGCGGGATCGCGCCGAGGACGACATTGCGCACCACGTCCACGACCGTGGTCTCGAACGGCCCGACCGGGGGCGGGAAGGCGCCAGAGCCGTTGTTGACGTAGGCGCGGTGGTTGAGCGGATCGTAGTCCAGCTCGTCGGCGCCACTGGCGCCGTTGGGGAGCGTGAGGGTGGTCTGGATCGACTGCGGTACGGGCGTGCCGCTGATATCAAAGATGAAGATGCGACTCCCCCGGTCGGTGACCAGCAGCTTGCGGAGGTCCGGGGCCACCTGGACGCCGCTAGGGCAAGCATGCCCACGCGCCGTCATGACGTTGACGCAGTCGGGGGGCATGGGGATCATGCCGAGCAGCGTGTTCGTGCCGGTATCGATGGCGTCCACGGCGTTGTTCACCCGGTCCGGGAAGTACATGACGAGCCGCACCGGGTCAAAGGACAGGATGTCGGTGGTGGCGTTCGCCGAGGTCCAGCCGGGGACGGTGATCTCCGTGAGCGTCTGCAAGCCCGCGTCGGGGATCGGCGTGGTGAGGTTCTGGCCCTGGACGGCGTTGGTTGACCCGGCGTGCAGGAGGGACGCCGGCGCGTCGGGCGAGGCGCCGACGGCGTTGGCGACGCCTGGGGCGCCCCCTCCGAGCGGCCAGAGGAGCAGACTTACGGCGACTACGAGCGGCACGATACCGGTGGACCGTCGCGTGCGCATCACTCGCCTCCTCGCGAGCCATCCGGCCTGCGGGCCGGAATCCCGTCCTCGCCGCCGTTCTGTTACACCCTTATGTGGGGTGTGGCGAGGATAACCAGCTAAACGGACGAGAATGGCGAGCGTTACCGCGAACTTCGCGCAAGTAACATAGAATTGTCTTAGAGCAGAGACGTGCCGCAGCGGCAAGCATCAAGCGGGAACGATCTGCGAGAATGATCGGTTACAGGGGCTGCTGGGGCGGTAACAGATCGCATTGCGCCGAAAGAGTCGCCGAGGCGTAGCACAATGCGCTGGCAGCGTTCGCAGCACGTACGTAGGCGCTAAATATAGGGAGGGCGATAGACTGGGCCGAAACCCAATCAATGAGCTGGTGGCCACATTTGCAACAATTCGCGCTGATTCCGAGGAAGGTGCTGATCAGCGCCTTGCCCAACTGTCGCAGCCTCCAGGGCGGCGGCGGCACCACCGTGCCGATCGTACCCGGCGGCCTGGAAGCCGCGGGCTAGAAGGGCACCGACTCGGTTGACAGGACCGGTAATGGGTGGCATGTTAGGGGGCCGGCGGATCTAGCGGCTCAGCCGGCGCCAGGTACGACGCGAGCAACCGGGGGGAAGGTCGATGCGCAGCGTGGGATTGATGGTGCTGCTGGCGGCGGCCCTGGGGCTGGTCGGCGGGGCGTGTGCGCCCACGCCCGCGGCCGCGCCGCCCGCGCCCGCGCCCACGGCGGCCAGCGCCACGGTGCCGCCGGTGGCCACGGCCCCGAGCGCGCCGGCCGCGCCGGTCCCGCTGCGGTTCGCCTACTCGGCGCTCAGCGCGAACACGACGCCGTTCTGGGTGGCGCTGGAACAGGGCTACTTCCGCGAGGCGGGGTTCGACCTGGAGGCGGTGTTCCTCGGCGCGAGCGCGGCGATGCAGGCGCTGCTCGCGGACGACGTGGCGCTGGCCATCGTCGGCCCGGAGGGCATCGACGTCAACCTGGAGTACGGCAGTCCCGTCACGCGCTACGTGGCCGGGGTGCAGACGCGGCTGGTGTTCAAGCTCGTCGCGAACCCCGGCATCCAGAGCGTGCAGGACCTGCGGGGCAAGACGCTATCGGCGTCGCGGCCGGGATCGATGGGCTTCTACGGCACGCGGAAGGCGCTGGAGCTGAGCGGGCTGAACCCAGACACCGACGTGTCGATGCTGTACGCGGGGAACAACGACGCGTCGTTCGAGGCGTTCATGGCGGGGCTGGCGGACGCGACGATGAGCGCGCCGCCGCGCGACGTGCAGGCGATCAAGCAGGGCCGCACGATGCTGCTGGACCTGGGCCAGCTCGACGTGCCGTACTTCGGCGCGGGCATGATCGTGCGCGGGGAGTACGCCAGCAGCCACGCGGCGGTGATCGAGCAGTTCCTGCGGCCGTACCTGCGCGGGGTGGCGACCGCGCATGCGGAGCCGCAGACCGCTATCGACGTGCTGGCGAAGTATTTCCGCACCGATGACCAGGAGGCGCTGCGCGCGACCTACGACGCCTACGAGCCGACCTGGAGCCGCGACCAGCTCGTGCCCGAGGCGGCCATCGTGGCGCAGCTGCAGGCCTCCGACCGGCCCGCCGCGAAGACGGCGGCGCCGAGCGACTTTTACGACAACCAGTACCTGGAGCGGATCAAGCAGAGCGGCTACGTGGACGGCCTGTACGCCGGCCGCTGAGCGGCGGGCGGCGCGGCGCGCTCGGGCGGGGGCTGGGGCGGCCCGCGTCCCGCCTCGCCCAGCGCGGCCGGCGCTCAGCTCGTCGGGACCGCCACTTCCAGCACGGCCATCATGCCCCGGTCGTTGTGCCGCGCGACGTGGCAGTGGAAGACGGTCTTGCCGCCGAAGTCGGCGAACGGGATGGCGAGGCGCACCCGGTCGCCCGGCGGAAGGGCCACGACGTCGCGCCAGGCCGCATACGGCTCTGGCTGGTCGTTGCGCGCCAGCACCTGGAACGAATAGGTGTGCAGGTGGAAGGCGTGGCGCTGACCGCTCGCGTTCTCGATCTCCCAGACCTCCAACGTGCCGAGCCGCGCCTGCACGTCGACGCGGTCCTCGTCGAACCGCTGGCCGTCGATGCGGAACCCGCCGTCGAGCACGATGCGGCGCGTGGCCACGGCATCGGCGGGATCGAGCGGTGGGACGGTCGCCAGGGTGCGCGGCAGCGGCGCGGGGCTCATGGCCGAGGCGACGGTTAACGTCCAGACTGGCGCGGCGCTGCCGACCCCGCCGCCGCGGCCGAAGGCGCCGAACGGGAGGGCCGTGAGCCCGTAACTGCCTGGTTGGCTGACTTGGGCGAGCACCTCGGCGCGCTCGCCCGGGGCCAGCGCGATCTCGTCCAGCGGCACCGGCTCGGCGATGAAGCCGCCGTCGGTGGCGACGAGGTGCGCTGTCAGCTCCTCGAGCCCGAGGCGGAGGAAGGTGTCGGCGCTAGCATTGAGCAGCCGCAGGCGGACGGTTGGGCTAGTGGCCGTTGCCGTCGCCTGCGGGCGGCCGTTGACCAGCACCCCGCCGGCTCCCCGGCCTCGACCGCCCAGGGCCGTGAACACGAGCAGCTCGTCCTGCGCCGCCTGTAGCTCGGGCAGATCGTCCGGCGGCCCGGCGATGACGAGCGGCCCCACCAGGCCGCCGCGAATCTGGGCCTCCAGCGCGCCGTGCTCGTGCGGGTGGTACCAGTAAGTCCCGGCTGCGCCGGCCGGGACGGTGAACTCGTACAGCCGCGACTCCCCGGGCATGAGGTGGACGAAGGGGTCGTCGACGGCGGGGGGAATGTGCAGCCCGTGAAGGTGCAGGTTGGTCATCGCGTCGAGGCGGTTGACGAAGGTGAGCCGCACGTGATCGCCATCGTGGAACCGAAGGAGCGGGCCGGGGAACGTGCCGTCGAAGCTCAGCGGCACGGTCGCCCCGTCGAGGGCGACCGCGGTGGAGGTCGCGGTCAAGGTGACCTCGACGCCTTCGGCCGGCGGCGGCCCCGTCGGGAGGCCGGCGAGCGGCGGGGCGGGCGCGGGGACCGCGGCGGGCGGGTGGCGGGCCGTGCGAACCCAGGCCTCCGCCCCGACCGGCAGGGCGATGCCGCCGAGCCCGACGGTCGCGAGCGCGAGCAAGGTGCGACGGTTGAGGCGGCGAGACACGACGTTCATAGTCTGTCTCCCTTGGTGCACAGGCGCGGTCAGGTTGCCCGCGCGGCCTGCGGTCCGTCAGTGGGCCGGTGCCATATGGTGGGCGATTCCGTCCGTCGTGGCGAGGGATTCGCCTACTGGAAGGTGATCAGGTCGGTGCGGCTGAGAGTGACGGCGTCGGGCCGCAGCGGCTCGTTCGTCGGGTTGCTGTTGAGCTGGGTGAGCATCTGGTATTGCCCGATGGCGATGTCGTAGTCCTGGGCGGCCGAGGTGGCGTCCACGGGGACGACGACGGTGTAGCCGCGCAGCGTGGCGCCGACCGAGGTGTAGAGCACCGAGCCGTTCTCGCGCCAGCCGACGAGGATCAGCGTGTTGATGCCACGCGGGCGCAGCAGGTCGTCGAGGTTGCTGTTGTAGAAGCGGTCTTGCGCCTGCCCGACGAAGCTGGGATCGCCGGGCGCGGGCGCCACCTCGGGGAGCACCGGCGAGCCGCTGGGGGGCACGGAGTACACCACGTAGACGCCGGCCGGGCGGGCGCGGCCGAGCAGCGCGGCGATGCGCGGCACCATGCCCTGGGTGCAGCTGGGCTGCGGGCTGCACGTCTGCTCGGTCACGTCGAGGATCACGAGCGCCGTGGTCGCGGGATCGAGGGTGACGGCGACCGGGTCGGGGGCGGGCGGGACTTGCTGCGCTGTCACGGGGCGGGCCGGCGTGCCGAGGAGGATGCTCGCGAAGAGTGCTGCCAGGAGCGGACGGGCTGCCCGGTTCGCCGCTTGCCAGGCCATTGGTCGTCCTCCTGTCGCGTGAATGCGAGCGGAGCGCCGCTCGTCGCGACCTGCAAAGTAGTACGGCCCAAAGGTACTGTCGCCAGTAATTGTCCTTCGGGTTACACCGTGGAGCGCCGCGAGTCGCGGGGCCCCTCGGCGGGCGAAAGCGCGGGCGCCGCGGACGCCGGGCGCTCCGATCCCCACGCACGCAGACGGTGCATGGGGACCGGGGCCGCTGCGGCGTGGCGGCGGCGCTAGACGGCGACCGCGGCGGGGGCGGCGACCTTGTTGCGGAGGGTACCGATGCCGGGCGAGGACACTTCGAGGGTGTCGCCCGGCTTCACGAAGCGGTCGAGCGCGATCTTGCCCTCGGCGTCGCGGCGGCTGGAGTCCATCGCCGTGCCGGCGCCGGTGCCGCCGCTGACGACGTCGCCGGGCAGGAAGGTGAAGTCGCGCGACAGGTACTCCAGGATCTCGGGGAAGGTGAAGATCATCTCGCTGGTGCTGTAGCTCTGGCGCACCTCGCCGTTCAGCTTCGTCTCGACGGGGATGTTCTCGGGATCCAGCTCGCCGACGACGATGCACGGGCCGATCGCGGTGCTGCCGTCGAAGTTCTTGCCCAGATTGTAGCTCATGGTGCGCGGCGTACCGCGGTCGTCACGGATGCTCCAGTCGACGAACAGCGTGACGCCCCAGTAGTAGTCGCGCGCCCGGGCCGGCGCGATGTTGCGGCCGCTCTTGCCGATGATGATGGCGCACTCGCCCTCGTAGTCGAGCATCTTCGTGCGGCTGGGATAGGTCAGCGTGTCGTCGGGGCCGAGGATGGGCCGGCTGATCTTCCAGAAGCCCCACTGGCCGTCGCGACGGGCGGCGTCGTAGACCTCCTGCTCGGTCACCTCGGTGCCCTGGTTGCGGCGCATGCCGGCGCTGTGCTTGGCGTAGTTGGCGCCGCCGCAGGCGATGCGGCTGCCGGGGCCGGGGACAGGCGCCTGTAGCTTGACGGCGCTCAGCGGGCGCACGATCGTCGCGCCGTCGAGGCCGGCCTGGTCCTGCGCGCCGCCGTTCAGGTAGTCGAGCGCTTGCTGCGCGCCCTCCAGGCCGCGGGCGCCGCTCTCCACCAGCCCTTGCAGGTCGGCGGGCACCACCGCGGCGGCCAGGGCGGCCGCGCGGCTCTCGCCCTGCTTCTCGGCCAGGTACTTGGCGTAGGCGCGGTTCAGGTCCACGACCTGATCGCCTACTAGCGCGCCGACGCGGCGCTCGGGACCGTAGACGACGATCTTCATGGGGTGTCCTCCTGCGCGTGTCGCCGCCGGTCGTCTGCCGCCGCGAGGCGCCGCCCGCCCCCCGGCCGGACCGTGGCGAGGCCACGATACCGGCCCGGCGGCGCGGCGTCAAGGTAGGGGAGCAGCTGGTCAGGCAGGGGCCGCGCTGTGGGCGGTCAGCTCGGCGGGCGCGGTCGTCTGGAGGATGCTCTGGGCGCGCGCCACGTCGGCCGCGCTGCCCTGGGCGAGGAGGAGGTACTTGCCGGCCTTCAGCTGGTCCTCGTACTTGACGATGTGCTGCTTGGAGACGCCCACCCCGGCCAGCGCGCCGAGCAGGCCGCCGGCGCCGGCGCCCGCGATCGCGCCCTCGATGCCGCCAAGCAGCGACGCGGCGAACGGCCCGGCCACCAGCAGCGGGCCGACCGCGGGCACGAACACGAGGGCGACGCCCGTGAGCAGGCCGAACAGGCCGCCGACCCAGGCGCCGGTCCCCGCGCCGACCTTGGCCACGTCGCCGGTGGTGATGAAGCCGTGGACCTGCTTCTGGGACTGGAGATTCTGCGCGAGCACCGAGACTTGGGTCGCCGGGAAGCCACCTTCCACGAGCTTCCGCACGGCGGCGTCCGCCTCGTCCATCGAGTCATAGGTGCCGATCACGCTTTGCTCTGCCATTCGTTGCCTCCCCAGAGCTGTTGCCTGGCTCAGTATACAGACTGCTCGTCAGGCTGGTCGGCGATTGCATCGCCAGCGCCCGGGGGCAGGGCGGCCCGACTACAGTGGCTTGCAGCGACACTGAGCCGTCGGCCGACTGGGGGCTGCGGCCTGCGGGCCGCGGGCGGCCACGAGAGCCGCCCCTACGAGACGCTGACCGCTCAGCTAGCCTGCATGCTGCTCTAGAGGTCGCGGCGGCGGAAGGCGAGGATGGCGGCGGCGAGGAAGACGAGGGGGTAGGCGAGCGCCCAGATGACGAGGGCGGGGGTGGGCGGCGCGCTGGCGGCGAAGGGGAGGGCGACGCGGCTGCCGATGGCGGCCAGGAAGGCGGGCGCCTGGAGGTAGTAGGACGCGCCGCGCCAGACGGCGTCGCTCGGCACGAGCAGGCTGATGGCGATGCCGAGGTTCACCGTGGCCGCGTTGTTCAGCGCGCTGCCCACCACCTCGATGATCCCGGCCAGCCAGGCCAGCCCGAACAGCGAGAAGACGACCACGCCGTTCGCGAGCGTGGACAGGAGCGTGCTGCCGAAGAGGCTAACGGTGAGGAGCAGCACGGAGCCGAGCACCATGAGCGCGATGGCGCGGGGCGCGTCGGGCGCCTCGTAGCCGGCGACGAGCCGCGCGACGAGCAGCAGGAGCGTCGCCATGACGGCCACGTAGACGGCGAGCAGCCCAGCGTAGGCCAGCCAGCGGCCCAGCACGAACTCGGCGCGGCGCAGCGGGCGCGCGAGGATGGCGTGGAGCGTGCCGGCGTCGATCTCGCCCGAGATGGCGCCCACCGATAAGAAGAGCGCCAGGAAGCTGGACAGGAAGTAGACGGCGTACAGGCCGAGCACCGTGAGCAGCGTGCCGGCCATGACGAGCGTTACGCTCGCGGTCGGGTCGCCGCGGGCGTTCTGCGCGGCGAGCCCATAGAGGAAGGTGAAGCCGAGCGCGAACAGCACGACGAACGCCAGGCTGATGAGCGCGCCCGCGAGCACCAGGCGGCGGCTGATGGCCTCCTGCACCGTGAAGCGGGCGATGATTAGCGCGGTCACTGGTCGCCGCCCTCGACCAGGCTCACGAACACGTCCTCCAGCGAGCGCTGGACGGGCACCAGGCCGTATAGACGATAGCCCGCGCGCACGATGGTCTCGGCGACGGCCGGCGCGACCTCCAGATCGGGCACGCCGAGCACGACGGTCGCGCCGTCCACGGCCAGCGCCTCGCCGTGGCGGCGCAGCGCGGCGAGCAGCGGCGGATCGACGCGGTCGAGCGTGAGGCGGATCTCGGAGACGCGGCCCAGCAGGTCGGCCAGCGCCCCCTCGCGCACCACGCGGCCGCGGTCCACGATGGCCACGCGGTCGCACACCAGCTCGATCTCGGTGAGCAGGTGCGAGTTCAGCAGCACGGCGACGCCCTCGGCGCGCAGGCCGCGGATGAGGTCGCGCACCTCGCGGCGGCCGACGGGGTCGAGCGCCGAGGTGGGCTCGTCGAGCAGCACCAGCGCGGGCTCGGCGAGGAGTGCCTGGGCGAGGCCGATGCGCTGGGTCATGCCCTTGGAGTAGGCGCGCAGGCGATCGCCGCCGCGCCCCGCGAGGCCGACGCGCTGAATGACGGCGGGGATGCGGCGGCGGCGCTCGGCGGCCGAGAGGCCGGCCAGGCGGCCGTGGAAGTCGAGGAGGGCCTCGCCGGTCAGCCAGTCGTGGAAGCGGAAGCTCTCGGGCAGGTAGCCGATGCGGCGGCGCGCGGCGGGGTCGGCGGCGGGCTGGCCGAAGAGGCGCGCGGCGCCTGCCGTGGGCCGCACCAGCCCGGTCAGGATCTTCACCGTCGTGGTCTTGCCGGCGCCGTTCGGCCCGAGGAAGCCGAACACCTCGCCGGGCGCCACGCGCAGCGACAGGTCGTGCAGCGCCACCTTGCCGCCGTACTCCTTGCGTAGCCCGACCGTCTCGACGGCCGGCGCGGCGACCGGGGCGGCGGGCGCGGCGGGGCGCTCAGCGGAGGCTGTTGGCGACACGCTCGATCTCCGCCGCGCGCGCGGTGCCGGCGACGCCGTAGACGCGGCCGTCCCGCTGCCACAGGGCGCCGCTGCCGACGCCGGTGTTGTCGGCCAGCAGGAGGCCCGGGCCGCCCGCGATGGTGACGGGCTGCCAGGCGATCTGGTCGACGGGCACGGGGATGGGCAGCGTCGTGCGCCAATCCTGGATGGCGCGGAGCTGGCGCACCGTGTCCGGCGGCAGGCCGGGCAGGCCGAGGAGGAAGTCGCGCAGCTCGTCGAGCGAGACGTTGCCCTCGACGCCGACCTCCAGCTCGCGCGCCGCGCCGACCACCAGCATCTGGCTGTTGCCGGGAGCAGTGTACTCGAGGAAGGCAGCCGCCGGGACGGCGACGACCAGCGAGGCGCCGTCGAACCGCGCGGGCAGGCTGACCTCGGGGTGGCCGGTGGCCTGGAAGTAGGCCTGCGCCTTCTGACGGTCGAAGGTGAAGCGGATCTCGCTGGCCGGCCAGACCTGGATCTTTGGCGTGGGCGCCAGCCCGGCGGGCAGCGTCGCGGGATCGGGCTGCAGCACGGGGAACCCGACGCGCTGGCTTGCCTCGGCGACGGAGGCCACGGTCTCGGCGGCCGCGCGCGCCCGGGGGCCGCCCTGCAGGCTGCCCAGGTGATTCAGGAACGCCAGGCTGCCGCGGTCGCGGCCGGGCTCGATGGCGACGACGGCGAAGCGCTGGCTGCGGAACTGGGCCAGGAACTGCGCGGTCGCGGTACGCCCCCCGGGCGTACCGACGAGCAGGGTCAGGGCGAGCGCGGCAGCGACGCCGGCCGCGGCCCCGCGCCAGCGGCGCCGCCAGGCGGCCGCCGGCGCGGGGGGAGAGGCGGACCTCACCCCCCTGCCCCCCTCTCCCTCAGGAGAGGGGGAGGACGCGGGCGGGCCCTCAGCCCGGCGCTCTGCCAGGGGGAGCGGGGGCACGAGGGAGACGCCCTCACCCCGACCCTCTCCCAAGGGGAGAGGGGGAGGGACGGACTCGTCCTGGACTGCCGTATATGGCGAGGGTTGCTGTCCGCTCTTCTGAGGCGAGGGGAACGGGATACTCGCATCCGCGGCTGCGCTTGCGGCGGGCGCAGGCGCCGGCGCCTGGTCCGCGGGCCGCGTGGCGGCCTGGGCCCAGGCTAGGCGCTGGCGAGCGAGGGCGACGCTGGCCGGCGCGGGCGGCGCCAGCATGTCGAGCGCCGCGGCGGTCACGGCCGCCGGCACGCGCAGGTCGTCCACGACCGCGCGGCAGCCCGGGCAGGCCGCGAGGTGGGTGGTGGGATCGGGCGCGTCGGCGGGCGCCTCGCCGTCGAGCCAGGCGCGCCAGCCGCCCAGGTCAGGACAAGTCGTCATGGCGCCTCTCCTCGTAGGCGGCGCGGAAGGCGCGCTCGGCGCGGGCGAGCAGCACGCCCACCGAGCCGACAGCGACTTCCAGCGTCGCCGCGATCTCCGTGTACGAGTAGCCCGAGTGACGCAAGAGCAAACAGTCGCGCTGCCGCTCCGGCAGGCACGCCAGCGCCCGCCGCACCTCGGCCTGTGCCTCGCGGCGCTCCGCCTCGGCGGCCGGGCCGCTGCTCGTGGCCGAGGCGTCCGCCAGGTCCAGGCGGCCGACGCGCTCCAGGCGCTGCCGCGCGCGGTAAGCGTCGCGGCGGCGGTTGGCGCTGAAGTTCAGGCACACCCGGCGCAGCCAGGCGGCCACCTCGTCGTCGGGGCGCGCCAGGATGGGGGCGTCGGTCAGGCGCAAGAAGGCCTCCTGCAAGACGTCCTCGGCCTCGAGCTGGTCGCCCAGCACACGGTAGGTCAGCCCGAACAGCCCCGGGTAGAGCCGCTCGAACAAGGCGTCGAAGCGCGCGGTTAGGTCCACCGTGGAGGCCGCGGGCTCGGCGTTGGTCAACACGCTTGCACTCCGCGCGTCAGGGGCGCCCCTGGCGCCACCCACTCCTTACAACACCGCTGCCCCGGGTTTTCTTACACTCGCGTTGGGGGTCACGCGCGCATCGAACGGCGCCGCTGTGCTTCCCGACCTGCTGTCACCTGGCGGGTCACGAACCTGTCGCACCCGTAAAACGGCACGTTGAGGACTTGGCGGCGTTGAGCGGATCGGGCGCTGATTCTGGCGGCAAGGCGAGGCCCCAATGGCTAGACCGAATCGTCCGCTGCGTTAGGCGTACACGTCCTCGTAGAGGGTGGCCTCGTCGGGCTCGGGGCTCTCGCGGGCGAAGGCGACGGCGCGGTCGACCTCGGCTTCCACCTCGGCGGCGACTTGCTGGGCGGCGGCCGCGTCGAGGATGCCGTGCGCGGCGAGCACCGCGTCGAAGCGGGCGATGGGGTCCTGCTCGCGCCACGCCGCGACCTCGTCCTTCGTGCGGTACTCTTCCGGGTCGCCGACGTTGTGGCCGGCGTAGCGGTACGTCTTGCAGGCGAGGAAGCTGGGGCCGTCGAGGCGCCGCGCGCGCTCGACGGCCTGGGCCGTCGCCTGGTACACCGCCAGCACGTCCTGGCCGTCCACCTCGTGGGCGGGGATGCCGTAGCCCCGCGCCCAGGCGGCTGCGTCGGGGATGCCGAACTCCTCGCTGATCGGCGTGGCGAGCGCGTACTGGTTGATCTCGCACAAGTAGATTACGGGCAGTTTCCACAGCGCGGCGAGGTTCATCGCCTCGTGCAGCACGCCCTGCACCAGCCCGCCGTCGCCGAAGAAGCAGACGACCACCTGGCCGCTGCGGCGCAGACGGACCGACGCGCCGGCCCCGGTGGCGATGCCCACGCCGCCGCCGACGATGCCGTTGGCGCCCAGGATGCCCACGTCGAGGTCGGCGATGTGCATCGAGCCGCCCTTGCCCTTGCAGTAGCCGGTCGCCTTGCCCAGTAGCTCAGCCATCATCAGGTCGAGGCGGCCGCCCTTGGCGATGCAGTGGCCATGGCCGCGGTGCGTGCTGGTGATGTAGTCGTCGGCGCGCAGGGCCGCGCAGGCGCCCACCGCCACGCCTTCCATGCCGAGGTAGGCGTGGGTCGAGCCGCGGATCAGCCCTTCCATGAACAGCTTGATGACCTGCGAGTCGAAGTGGCGAATCGCCCACATCTGGCGATACATCTGGATGAGCTGCTCGCGCGGCAACGGCAAGTCGGCCATGCGGCCTCCAGCTATCAGCCGTCAGCTATCAGCAGTCAGCAGTCAGCTATCAGCACGGATGATACTCCCGGCTGACGGCTGACGGCTGATAGCTGACGGCTGACGGCTACGTTAGTAGGATATATGGCTTTTCCAGGGCTTCGCGGACGCGGGCGAGGAAGGCGGCGGCGGGCGCGCCGTCGATCGCGCGGTGGTCGAAGGCCAGGCTGAGCACGAGTCGCTCGCGCACGACCACCGCGCCGTCGGCCTCGACCGGCTTGCGCTGGATGGCGCCCACGCCCAGGATGCCGACCTCCGGCGGGTTCACGATCGGCGTGAAGCCCTCGACGCCGTACATGCCGAGATTGGTGATGGTGAACGTGCCGCCGAAGTCCTCGGGGCCGAGCCGCCCCTCCTGGGCGCGGGCCACCACGTCGTTGACGCTCCGCGCCACCTCCCAGAGCGGCCGCCGCGCCACGTCGCGCACCACCGGTACGGTCAGGCCCTCGGGCAGCGCGACGGCCACGCCGACGTCCACCTGCTCGAAGAGCAGCGGACCGTCATCGGTCCAGTGCGCGTTCATGGCGGGGTGGTCGGCCATCGCGAGGGCGCAGGCGCGAGCGACCAGCGTGTCGTAGGTCAGGCGCGCGGCGTAGCGGCGCTCGAACTCGGGCGCGAGCTGGGCACGGAAGCGGACGGCCTCAGCGAAGTCCACCTCGGCGAACAGGGTGACGCGCGCCACGCTGCGCGCCGACGCGGCCATGCGCTCGGCGGTCACGCGGCGCAGGCGGCTGAGCGCGGCGAGCCGGCCGCCGCGTGCGGCCGGAGCGGCCGGCTGAGGCATTGCCGGCGCTGACGCTGCTGGGGCGGGAGCGGGCGGGGCGGCTGCCGGTGCGGGAGGCGGCGGCGCGGCGGGCGGGGCGGTGGACGCGGCCGGGGCGGCGCGGGCGGCGGCCTCCACGTCCTGGCGGGTGATGCGGCCACCGGGGCCGCTGCCGGCGACGGCGGCCAGGTTGACGCCCAGCTCCAGGGCGAGCCGCTGGGCGAGTGGCGAGACGCGGGCGCGTGGTGCGGCGGCCTGGCCGGCGGCGGCGCGGCGCACGTCGGCCTCGACGATGCGCCCGCCGGGGCCGGTGCCCTCCACGGTCGCCAGGTCCACCCCTAGCTCGCCCGCCGCACGGCGCGCGCGGGGCGAGGCGGGCCAGCCGCGGCGCGCGCCGCCCGGCGCCGCGGCCACGCCGCGTTCTTCGAGCACGCTGCGCCCCGGGCGCACCGTTACCGGGCCGGGGCTTGTGCTTGTCGCCGGGCTGCCGCCGGCAGCGGGGGGCTGGGGGGGCGCAAGAGCCCCTGCCGGCGTCGGGCTTGCGGCGACGCTGGCGGGCGGCGCCGTGGGCGCGGCCGCAGCGGCGGGCGCGGCGGGGCTGACGACATCGGCGGCGTCTGGGCCGACGGCGGCCTGGGTGGCGCCCGCGGGGCTCAGCAGCTCGTCGGGCAGCCCCTCGTCGGGGGCGAGGATGATCGCGATGGTTTCCAGGACGGGCACAGTGCCGCCCTCGGGCACGAGCACGCGAGCGAGGACGCCGCCGGCGGGGGCCGGCACGTCGAGCGTGGCCTTGTCGGTCTCGACGGTGAACAGCGGCTCGTCGCGCTCGATCCGGTCGCCCTCGCGCTTGAGCCAGCGGGCGACCGTGCCCTGTTCCATCGTCAGGCCGAGCGTGGGCATGATGACGCGCGTCGCCACGTTCTCCATCCTCTGCGCGCGGCCCGCGGCGATCGTGCGCCGCGCCGCGGGGCCTGTCGGTAGTGTAGGGGCACCGCGCGGCGCCTGTCGAGCGGGGCTACTTCAGCGTCTCCAGGTAGGCCGTGAGGTCGTCGAGGTTCTGGGCGGTGAGGGGCAGGCGGGGCATGGCGGTGCCGGGCTTGAGGCGCTGCGGGTCGGCGAGCCAGCGCCAGACGTTCTCCGGGGTGTTGGGCACGGCGCCCGCGATGGTTGGGCGGCTGGCGAAGCCCTTGAGGTCGGGGCCGGTCACGCCGCCGTCGATCTCGCCCGACACGCGGTGGCAGCCGTTGCAGGCCTTCGCCGAGAAGAGCGCCTTCCCGGTGGCCGCGTCGCCGATGCCGGGCGTGGCGTCGGGGGGCGGCGCCGCGCCGCCCCCCGCTGCCGCGCAGGCGCTCAGGGCCAGGGCGAGCGCCACAGCCACGATCGCAGAGGGCGCGGCCCGAGGGGGCGCTTGCCGCCGCAAGAAACAACAACGGATGCAGGGCAGGGGCTCGTCCCCTGCCGCCCCGCGGCCGAGCCAGGCGAGCAGGGTTCGAGCAGCCGACGACCGCAGACCTCGCACGTAGTTCCTTCCGTAGTGAGAGTCAACATCGTGGCCGCTGCGGGACAAGCGCTCGGCGCACGACGCCCGTCACTCCAGGCTATCACGGCCGCGCGGGGGTGCCCAGCCGTGGTGCCTGTTCAGCCGACCTGCTCGGTGAAGGGGACGGCCTGGGAGTGCGGCTGTCCCGGCCGCCTCGCCGGTTGCGCCGATGCCGGCATAGTGGGCGAGACGCCCGGACTCCCAGGCGCCGCCGCTCCTAGCCGAACGGCCTGTATGATCCGGCGCTAGGCGAAGCTGACTACGCCGCGGGCGCCTTCGCCGGCCTTGAGGGCGGCGAAGCCCTCGTTGATCTGCGCCAGGGTGTAGCGCCGCGAGACGAGCGCGTCGAGGTCGAGGTGGCCTGTCTTGTAGAGGTCGGCCAGGCGAGGAATGTCGCGCCGGGGGTAGGCGCTGCCGTAGAAGGTGCCCTGTAGCGTCTTCTGCTGCAACACGAGCAGGTAGGGGTCGATGCTGATACGGGCGCCCAGTGGCGCCATGCCGACGACGACCGCCTTGCCGCCCGGGCGGATGCAGGCGACGGCCTGCTCCATCGTGGCGGGCAGGCCGATCACCTCGAAAGCGTAGTCCGCGCCGCCACCCGTGAGGTCGCGCACCGCCGCGACGGCGTCCTCGCGGCTGGCGTTCACGACGTGGGTCGCGCCGAACGCGCGCGCGTACGCCAGCTTGTTGTCGAGCGTGTCCACGGCGATGATCGGCTCGGCGCTCACCAGCCGCGCGCCCTGCACCACGTTCAGCCCGACGCCGCCGCAGCCGATCACCGCGACCGACTGGCCCGGCCGCACGCCGCCCGCGTTGGTCACGGCGCAGACGCCGGTCGTGACCGAGCAGCCGATGAGCGCGGCCACCTCCCACGGCACGTCGCGGCGAATGGGGATCGCCTGCTCGGCCGGGCAAACGAGGTGCTCGGCGAAGGTGCCCAGGCGCGTCATGACGTACAGCGGCTCGCCGCGCAGGGTGGCGCGCGCCGTGCCGTCGTGTGGCAGGTGGCGCGAGCCCTGGTGCCCGCTGCAGATGACGGCCTCGCCGCGCAGGCAGGCGGGGCAGCGGCCGCAGTTGCCGCAGAACGAGAGGACCACGTGGTCGCCCACGGCCACCTCGGCGACGCCCGGCCCCACCGCCTCGACGACGCCCGCGCCCTCGTGGCCCATGATCATGGGGTACGGGCCGTCGCGCAGGCCGTCCAGGAAGTGCAGGTCGCTGTGGCAGAGCCCCGTCGCCATCACCCGCACGCGCACCTCGCCCACGCGCGGCGCCGCCAAGCCCACCTCCTCGATCGTCAGCGGCTGGTTCCCTCCGTGCAGCACCGCGGCCTGCATGGCTGCCTCCCTTCACCCCACCCCGCCTGCTTCCTACACCGCGACTCTTATGCGTATTCCAGACACCGGGGCGAACTACCGTAGCAATACGCGGTTGCGGTGATATCGTTAGCAGCTCACCGCTCCATCAACGATGTCGATCCGCCCTCGCACTCGAACAAGATCGTCCGCTGCGTACTGTTCGCAGAAGATCGCCGACGTCGTCAAATCGGGGCGTGCGGTTTTCGCGTTGACCGCTTCTATGCGTAGCGGCCCCCCTGGTGATGGTCGCCCCAGCAATATAGATCCGCGACGGGCGGCCAAGTACCCACCGACCCGCGTGTCGGGCGGATAGCCGGGACCGGCAGGATGGGGGTAGTAAATGACCTCGCCATCCGTAGCGTTGCAAAGGTAGAGCTGATCGGGCGGTGGGAAGCCGATGCAGCCCCAGCGGTAGTCCATCCGACAGGCACCGATCCACGCAATCCACCAAACAAGGATTGCTCCAAGGAAGAGTCTTCCTGGTCGACTCCTTGGTCGCGGTCCCCACCAGGCCAAAAAGATGGCCGTGAGGCAGGGCAGAAGCAGAGTTGACGATGCCAACGCATCAGAGAGCGGTCGTGGGGAGTGAACATTGTGCCATGGATAGTAGAGAGTCTCATCGCTAATAACCATCGATAGGATGGCCACGAGTGGGCACGCCGCAGCAAAGGCGAGAGGTAAGATCACCAGGAGCTTCCCTGGAATCCTCAAGCCGAGAAGATGCACTATCCTTTTAGCGCCTTGGAGCGGCCGGTGCTAGCCCGCGCGCAACAGGCCGCCGACCTGCTCCAGCACCTCGGCGGTCGTCTTGCCGACGTACCAGGAGGCGGTGGCGAAAGTGGTCGCGTGGTGCTCGGGCGCGAGCGCCGCGCAGGCGTCCTCGACGGCGATCGTGGAGTAACCGCGGTCGCCCGCGTCGCGCGCCGTCGTCTCGACCGCGGCGTCGGTCAGCACGCCGGCCACCACCAGGTTCTCGATCTGCATGTTGTGCAGGTATTGGTCGAGGGCGGTGCTGTTGAACGGGCTGAGCGCGATCTTGTCGAGGACCAGCTCGTCGGGGCGGGGCGCCAGGGTCGGCCACAGCTCGCGCTCGGGAGCGCCGGGCGGGTAGCGTGGCGGCGCGGCGGGCGCGGCCTGCTGGGCGGCGGCCTGCCAGCTCCAGGGCGCCAGGTCGCGGCCGTCGGCGGTCTGTAGGCCCAGCCGCGTGTAGATGATCTGCAGGCCGTTCTCACGGAAGAAGGCTTGCAGGCGCGCGACGTTCGGCAGCACCACGTCGCGCACGCGGCCATAGTAATAGGCGTGCTGCGCGGGGTGCGCCTGCAAGCGCCGGCCGAGGCCGCGGTCAGGGTCGAGGTGGGCGACTTGCAGGTCGACGAGCAGCAGCGCGGTGGCGCGCGGCTCGATCTCCCACTCGCTGATGACGTAGCGGTCCTCGCGCGGGGGCTGCCAGGGTATCTTGCCGCGCATGGCGCCTCCTCACCGCGCGCCGGCGGCCGCGGGCTGGCTGGCGGCGGCGCGCACGTCGGCCTCGTCGAGCGCGTACATGCGGATCGGGTTGTCCCAGAGGATCTTGCGCTTCACGTCGGCGGGCACGTCGGCGCGCGCCTCGAAGTAGGCGAGGTTCTCCAGGAACTCGTGCTTCGGCTCGTGCGGGAAGTCGGAGGCGGCGAAGAACACGTCGCCGCCGAGCGCCTGCACGGCGGTCGCCAGCCCGCGCTCCTTTAGCTCGGCGTGGATGAAGATGCGCCCGCTCTGGAGGTGCGCGCTGGGCGGCGCCTGGATTTCGGGCGCCTGGGCGCCGCGGTTCTCCCACTCCAGGTCCAGCCGCTCCAGGAGGTAGGGCGCCCAGCCGCTGCCCGCCTCGCAGTAGGCCACGCGCAGCCGCGGGAAGGCGTCGAACACGCCGCCAAACATCATGCTGGTCATCTGCACCATCTGGCTGAAGCCGTGGGACAGCGTGCGCGCCTCGATCAGCCGCCGCAGCCGCTCCAGCCCGAGCCCCTGGATCGACGCGCCGTGGACCGCCAGCACGCAGTTCAGCTCCTGGGCCGCCTCGTAGACGGGCCAGAAGGAGCGGTGGCCATAGGCCTCGGCGAGCCCGTTCGCGGGCAGGATGCCGCCGACCATGCCGAGGTCGCCGACGGCACGCCGTAGCTCGGCGGCGGCGCGCGGCGGGTCTTGGAGCGGCAGGAGCGCCATGCCCTTGAGGCGCCGCGGGTTGGCGCGCAGGTAGCGGTCGTGCAGCCAGTCGTTGTAGCCGCGCGCCAGCCCCGCCGCCCAGTTGGGGTCCTGGATCAGCCCGAAGCCGAGCCCGGCGGTGGGGAACAGCACCGACACGGCGATGTTCGTCTCGTCGAGGTAGGCCAGCCAGTCGGCGCCGCTGGGGTTGGCGACGGCGCGGCCCTTGCCGTCGAGCACTTTCGTCGCGGCGCGGTGGAAGCCGTCGAGCGTCGGGAAGAACGAGGCCGCGAACAACGCCTCCTTGCCGGCGTAGGGCTCGGGCAAGTAGGCGAAGATCTCGCGGTCGGACTCGCGCACGTGTCCGTCGGCGTCGACGATGAGCTGGCTGTTCACGGCACCTCTCCTGCGCGGCGGGCGGCGCGGGGCGCCCCGCGCCTGTCGCTCCCTGTCCCGAGGGTACGATAGACGCGGCGGCCGGCGGTGTCAACCGCCGGCCAGCGGTCATTGACACGGTACCGCCCTTCGCTGCATATTCTCAATTCATCACCCGAGCGCAGGGGGCTCGCGCGGCGGCGGTCGCTGTCGCGTCGAGTGCTGGAACCAAGGGGGGGCTGCGCATGCAGTCGGCGCCGGTAATTCAACTCGTTGAGGACGAGCCGCCCGCCGCGGAGGTGCTGCGGCTGATGCTGGAGACGGCGGGCTACGCTGTCGAGGTCGCCGAGGACGGCGCGAGCGGGCTCGCGCGCATCGCGGCTGGCGACGTCGAGCTGGTCCTGCTCGACGTCATGCTGCCGGGGGTGGACGGGCTCGAGCTGTGCCGGCGGCTGCGCGCTGCGGAGCGCGAAGCCTACCTGCCGGTCATCATGCTCACCTCGCTCGCGGGCGAGAAGGAGCGCCAGGCGGGCTTCGCGGCCGGGGCCGACGATTACGTCACGAAGCCGGTCGACTACAACGAGCTGCTGGCGCGCGTGCAGGTGTGGGTGCGGACGCGCCGTCGGCTGCACGCGGCGCAGGCGCAGCTGAAGCGCGAGATGGCCGAGCGGCAGCGGGCCGAGGAGGCGGCGCGCGAGACGGAGGTGCTGCGGCGGACGGAGCAGCTCCACGCCGCGCTGCTGTCGTCGGTCTCGCACGACCTGCGCACGCCGCTGACCTCGATCAAGGCGGCCGTCACGAGCTTGCTCGACGCGCGGGTGGACCTGGACCGGGAGGAGCGCCAGATGCTGCTCTGTACGATCGACGAGGAGACCGACCGGCTGACGCGCTTCGTGGCGCGGCTGCTCGACCTCTCGCGGATCGACGCCGGCATGCTGCAACCGCTGCGCGACTGGCACGACGTCGAGGAGATCCTGGCCGGGGTGGCGGAGCGGCTGGACCGGCCGGGCGAGCGGCTGCGCCTGAGCGTGGCGGAGGCGCTGCCGCTCGCCCGGCTGGATTACGTCATGGTGGAGCAGATCGTCACGAACTTGGTGGACAACGCGCTCAAGTACTCGCCCGCAGATGGGCCGGTGGAGCTGACGGCCGGCGCGCTGGGTAGCCAGCTGCGCATCGAGGTGGCCGATCGGGGACCGGGCATCCCGGACGGCGAGGCGGAGCGCATCTTCGACAAGTTCTATCGGGCCGCGCCGGGCAGCCGCGCGCCGGGGAGCGGTCTGGGGCTGGCTATCGCGCGCGGGCTGGCCCAGGCGCACGGGGGTGAGGTGACTTGCGCGCCGCGGCCCGGCGGGGGCAGCATCTTTACGGTTCGCCTTCCGATCGAGGGCGAGGGGCAGGAGCCGGCGATCCGTGAACGGCCCGCGGGTGCTAGTCGTCGACGATGAGCCACAGATTCGCCGCGCGTTGCGGGTGGGGCTGGCCAGTCACGGGTACCAGGTGCAGGTGGCGGCTTCCGGCGAGGAGGCGCTGGCCCTGGCGACGCACGCGCGCCCGGAGGTGGTGATCCTCGACCTCGTGCTGCCGGGCCTCGACGGTCTGGAAGTGTGCCAGGAGCTGCGCCGCTGGAGCCCGGTACCGATCATCGTCCTGTCGGCGCGGGGCCAGGAGCGCGACAAGGTCCAGGCGCTCGATCTCGGCGCCGACGATTACCTGACCAAGCCGTTCGGGATGGACGAGCTGCTGGCGCGCATCCGCGCGGCGCTGCGGCGCGCCGGGGCGTCGCCCTCGCCGGTCTTGGAGAGCGGCGAGCTGCGGCTCGATCAGGCGCGCCGCGTGGTCACGCTGCGCGGCGCCCCCGTGCACCTGACGCCGACCGAATACGACATCCTGCGCTACCTCATGGCGAATGCCGGCAAGGTCGTCACGCACCGCGCGCTGCTCGCCGCCGTGTGGGGGCCGGGCTACCAGGATAGCGCGCGCATGCTGCGCGTGTTCATCGCGCAGCTACGGCGCAAGATCGAGCCGGTCCCCGCCCGGCCGACGTACATCCGTACCGAGCCGGCCGTCGGCTATCGCTTCCGCGACGAGGCCTAAGCTGCCAGCCCACGCTGGTGTGTACCTTTGGCGAAGCCCAGCATCCACACCAACCTGGGCTGAGTGCTTAGCGAAGGCTGGACGACGGGGCGCCACGCCGGGCCCGCCACTCAGGAGCCGGGCGGCGCGGCCGCGCCGTTGCTCGCGGTGGCGCCGTACTGCGACTCCAGGTAGTTGATGATGTTCCAGCGGTCCTCGTCGCTCAGCGTGCTGCGGAAGGCGGGCATGGCGCTGCCCGGGAAGCCGTCGCTGACCCACGTCCACAGCTGCCCCTCGGTGTGCTGGGAGACGTGCAGGCGCAGGTCGGCCGGCCGCGGGTTGAGGCTGGCGGCCAGCGGACCGTCGCCGCGCGCGTTCAGACCGTGGCAGATGACGCAGTTCTGCTGGTACAGCTCCTGGCCGCGCGCGATCGACGCCTGGCTGCGGGGTACCGGGTTGGGGATCACCACGTCGCCGCCCGTGGGGTAGAGGGCGGCGGCGGTCGCCAGGCTCAGCCCCACCACGGCGGCCACGCAGCCGAGCGCGACGGTGGCTGACTGGCGGCGGCGCCGCGACGGCCGCACGGCGTCGATCAGGAAGAGCACGCCGAGCGCCAGCACCACGCCGCCGACGATCAGGCGCGTGGGCGGCTCGCCGCTGCTGCCAGGGGCCGCGCCGCTCTGGGCCTGCGCCTGGTTCGGATCGAGGGCCGTGACCGTCAGGGCGCCCTGCTCGTCGTCGCGGCCGGCCTGCCGCACGATCACCTGCACGTCCCAGGTGCCGCTCATGGAGAGCGTGCCGCCCACGGCGCGGTAGTGGCCGTCGCCGACCGGGGCGAGCTGCAAGTCGCTGACGCCCATGTCCATCTGCGTGTGGTTGAAGCGCAGTGTAACGCGCTGGGCATCGCTCACGGGCTGGTCACCTTGCGAGAGCGCCACGTCGAAGGTGTTCAGGCCGGCCTCGCCGGGCGCCACGCGCACCACGGCGCGCAGGTCGCCCACCTGGACGGTGTGGACGACGCCTTGCTCGCGAATCGCGTCGCGCGCCGGCTCCAGGCTGGTGAGCACGCCCACGACGCCCAGGATGATGACGCCGAGCGCCACTTCGGCGAGCACCGCCAGGCGGAAGAGACGCTCCAGCCCGCCCAGGCGCCCGACGGCGGCGCGGCTGCCCCGCTCGACGGCCTTCGCGACGCGCGGGCTGAGCACGAGCAGGTTGGCGGCGCCGAGCGCGAGGAGCGGCACGAGCAGGGCGATCTTGACGATCAGCGTCTGGCCGTAGGGGGTGGCCGTCAGCGCGTCCGGCCCGCCGACCTCCAGCCAGGTCTGGTACAGCCCCGTAATGACCAGGGCGCCGACGGCGCCCAGCGCCCAGGTGGAGAAGCGCGGGATCACGGCGGCGAGGAGCCGGCCGCGCCCCGTGCCGCCGAGCGCGGGGAGCGCGGCCGGCACCGCCACCACGAGCTGCGCGAGCCCGCCGATCCAGATGGTCGTGGCGATGAGGTGGACCCAGTCCACAGCCACCGCCACCACCGTCCACTCCTGGGCCGCGGCGCCGTGGCTGTTCAGGCTGATCGTCACCAGCAGCAGGCCGCCGAGGGCGAGGCCGGCCCACCAGCCGCTGAAGCGGGCGGTGATGCCGGGCCGCTGCAAGTACCAGGCGAGCCCGCCGAGCGCCGCGACGGCGAGCATTCGCACCGCCCAGAGGACGCTGTAGCGCGTGCCCAGGATCGTGGCGAGCGGGGCGCCGAAGGCTTCCCAGGGCGGCTTGTCGACGGCGCTGCCGGCCTGGACGAGCAGGGCGTAGACGCCGACGAGGAGCCCGGCGATGGCGGCGGCCACCGCCAGCTGCAGGCCGCGGCGGCGGCCCGCCCCCCAGGCGGCGGCGGCGCTTTCGGCGTCCTCGCCGCGGGCGACAGCGCGGAGCGCGCTGCCGAGGATGAGCGGCAGGAACAGGAAGGTGCCGGCCAGCAGCACGGCGGTGAGCAGCGAGAGCCAGCGACTGGTCACCGACCACGGCGTCGCCGAGGTGGCGGCGAGATCGGCGCCCTGCGGCAAGACCATGGGCGCCGGGGTCTGGTCGAGGCCGACGGTGAACGGGAACGCGCCGCGCGCCGTGTGGCCGTCCACCGCGGAGACGGTCTTCCAGGTGACGGTGTAGGTGCCGGGGGGCAGGTTATCCTGCAGGCCGATATCGAGCGCGCGGTCGTCGCCCGGCACGGGCGACAGATTGCCGCGATCGACGCGCTGGCGCGACGAGTCGAAGACCTGCAGCTCGCTGAAGCGCGGCTCCGGCTGCTCGCTGAACCACACCCGGATCTGGCTCGGCGGCTGTGCCAGAATGGCGTTCGCGGGCGGGTCGGACTTCTCGTAGTTCGCGTGGGCCGCCACGCCGCGCGCCGAGCCGAGGACGAGCAGCGTCGCGGCTAGCGCGGCCAGCCCCAGGTGAGTGAATCGTCGCACGCTCGCCTCCGTTCGTCCGTGCTGGCGCGGTGGCCCCCGGGCGCGGCGCGTCGAGCGGAGCCCAACGCGCCGCGCCCGGGCGTGTTGTTAGAGACGCTCTTGCGAAGCCGCCGGCGCCGGGGGCGCGGCGGTCGGGACCGTGCGCGGCGCCGGGCTTGCGGCGCCGCGGCGGCTGAGCAGCGCCCAGGCCGCGAGCGCCAGCCCCGCCAGGCCGGCCACCAGCCCGATCACGGCGAGCGTGGTGGCAGTGGCGGCGCGGCTATTCGCTGCCGCAAGCGCCTGCTGCAGGTCGGCGCCGACGGGCACCTTGTCGGGGAACTGGAGCGGCGCCACGGCCTCCACGTCGTTGAAGCGGCCTGGCCCGGACTCGAAGCGCTCGTCGACCGGCTGGCCGTTGACGGTGCCGCTGAAGTGGAAGATGTAGGTGCCCGGCCGCGTCGGCACGAAGTCGCCGTCGTAGGCGCCCGGCGTGCGGAAGCGCGGCGTGAGCTGCAGCGGCAGGGTGGCGCCGCCGACAATGACCTCGGCCTTGAGCGTCTGCTCCAGCCCCTCGACGGGCTGGTCGTCGGCCGTACTCACCCGCAGGTCGATGCCGTTCGGGTCGCCCTCCAGCGCCGGCTCCTTCAGGAAGCCGACGACGAACTGGTAGGTGCCGGCCACGGTGCGGCGCTCGTGGGCGCTGGCAGTGGCGGGCGCAAGGAAGCTTAGCGCTAGCCCCGTCAGGGCGACGATGCCGACCAGGCGTGCGAGGCGGTGCATAGCTCGCTCCTCTCCGTGGCGGCGGCGCGGCCCGCGCCGCCGCCACGGCCGGTATGGCTACGGGACCACAACCGTCGTGGTCGCCATGACGGGCGGATTCCAGTCCTGGTGCGCGTTGTTCGATAGCTCGACCCGCACCTGGTGGGTGCCCGACGGCACGTCCGTGAGCACGACGTCGGGCTGGTACACCATCTGGAGCATCACGCCGTCCACATAGACGTGGAGGTGGCCTTGCGGCAGCGCGCCGGGCGCCGTCGCCATGCCGCCGGCCGCCATCCCCGGCTGGCCCGCGCCGCCGTTCATCACGTCCTGGCTCATGTTGGCCATGCCACCCGCGCTCATGTCCATGTCGCCGCTCGCCGGCATGCCCAGCGTGGCGCCCTCGACGTTCACGTGTAGCCGCACCTCGTGGCCGTTGACGGTCGTGTTGGCGATGGAGATCGTTGGGACCGGGCCCCCGGCGGGCAGCGGGGGCAGCACGGTGTTGACGCCCACGCCGAAGCGGAAGCTGCCCTCGGCCTGGTCGCCGTCGTCAGCCGAGACGGTGACCCAGTTGACGGTGTAGACGCCGTCCGGCAGCGGCGGTAGCGAGACGAACATGCGCTTGCGGTCCGGATCGTTGAGGTCCACCTGGCCGTCGTTGTTGTCCACACGGTTGCCCGCGGCGTCCGTCACCTGGAGGCTGCTGCCCTGGCTACGCACGCCCTCGGTGAACCAGGCCTGGACCTGGGTGGGCGCGGTGGGCACGACGCTGTCGCCGGCGGGATCGGAGTGGTCGTAGCGCGCGTGGGCGGAGGCCGCCCGTGGCGCTCCGATCAGCATCATCGTGGCCAGGCTGAGCCCGGCGAGCACGCGGAACAGGGTAAAGCGCATTCGTTCCTCCTCGTCGCGCTAGCACGCGGCGTCTTGTCTCACCCATCCCCGTGGCCTGCCCGGCTACCCAGGGTGTGGGGGCGGCGGGGCTGGGCGGGGACGCCGCGCGCGAGATTGGATTGGCCCGGCGGCCGCGGAGGCGCGGCCGGGCGCAAGCTAGTGCCTCGTCACTCGGGTTTCGGGGTGGGTCGTGAACCTCACGGCGCCCCCCAGCGTGCGGGTAAGGGACGCTAGCCGAGGAAGGCGCGGGGGGGTGGGGCCGGAGGCGCCCGGCGCTGGGGGGCCGGCGCGGCGGCGTCGACGCCCCCGAGCGGGCTGGACAGCGCGACGGGCGCGGTCAGGTCGAGCGTGTCCGCCAGGACGATGCCGTCCGTGGCCGCGGGGAGGCTCTGGGCCAGCGGGGTCGCCTGGTACGCGCGCCACGGAAATGGCGCGGGGGAACCCGCGTGGACCAGCGCGAGCGCGCTGGCGGCGGGCGCCGAGGCCGCGTGCGCGTGAGCCGCGGCGTGGTGGTGGGCCGCGCGCGCCGGCTGGGGCTCGCCGGCGGCCTCCGCCATCATGTGCTGGTGCTCATGGCCGGCGGCGGCCGCGGTCAGGATCACGACGGCCGTCTCGTTGTGGCAGACGACGGGCAGGGTGAGCAACAGCCCGACGATGAGCAGCGGCCGGAGCTGGTCAACCCACGAGCGTACCACGGTCAGCCTTCCACGCGCGCCTCAGCGGCGCCTCCGGCCTACTCTACCGTACCGACTAGGGCGCGGCAACCATTGGTAGCCGCGCCCTACCGCCGGAGCGTACTATTGCTGCTAGCGGGTCGCCGCGCCCGCGGGGCGGCGACCCGGGGCGGCGATCGTGCCGGTGGGGCGGAGGCAGCGTGCGTCGAGGGCTGCGCGGCGCGCTGGGCCTCGTCGTCGTGGCGTTCGTGCTGGGCGCGGCGCCGGGCCGGGCCATGGCCCACGCGACCTACGAGCGCTCGGACCCCTCGCCAAACGCCATCCTCGCGCGGGCGCCGAGCGAGGTCCGCGTCTGGTTTACCGAGGACGCCGAGCTGCGCTTCAGCGAGCTGCGCGTCTACGACGGCGCGCGCCACCGCGTGGACCGCGACAATCTGGCGGCGCTGCCGGGCAGCGCGCGCGCGCTCGTCGTCGGCCTGGGCGACCTGTCTCCCGGCACCTACTCGGTCGCCTGGAAGACCGTCTCGGCGGTCGACGGCCACGTGGCGCGCGGCGCCTTCCCCTTCACCGTGGGCCTCGACCAGACGCCCGCGCCGGTGGCGTTGCCGGGGACCGAGGCCGGCGGCGCGCCCCCCAGTCCCTGGGCGATCGTCAGCCGCTGGCTGAGCTTGCTGGCCGCCGTCGTACTGGTTGGGCCATTCGTGTTCTTGCCGCGCGTGCTGGGCGGCGCGCTGCGGCTGGTCGCGCCCGAGGACGCGGCGGCGGCCGCGGCCGCGTGGGAGGCCGGCCGCCGCCGGGGGCTGGGGGTGGCGGCCGGGGCCGCCGGTCTGGGCCTCGGCGCCGCCGTGCTCGCGCTGGTCGTGCAGGCGGCCGCCGCGGCCGACGTGGAGCCCTGGCAGGCGCTCGGCGCGCCGCTGGGCGCGCTGTTCGCCACGCGCTACGCGGCGATCTGGGCGGGCCGTGTAGCCTGCGTCGTGGCGCTCGGCGCGCTGGCGCTACGGCTGCGGCGCCCCGCCGTCGCCGTGGACCACCGCGGCTGGCTGCTGGGCCTCGGCCTCGGGGCGGGGCTGCTCGCGGCGCAGAGCGCCACCAGCCACGCGGCCGCCACGGCGCCCGGCACCATCCTGGCGCTCGGCGCCGACTGGGCGCACCTGGCCGCGGCGGCGATCTGGCTCGGCGGCCTCGTGCAGATCGTCGTGGCGCTCCCCGCCGCACTCGGCGCGCTGCCCGCGCCGCTCCGCGCTGCCACGCTCGCCGCGCTGCTGCCGCGGTTCTCCACCTGGGCCATTGCCAGCGTCGCGGCCCTGGCGGTCACGGGGCTCTATCAGGCGTGGGCGGAGATCGGCGACTGGGAGGCGCTCCTGGGCACCACCTATGGCCAGGCCCTGCTGGTGAAACTGGGGCTCGTGCTCTTCCTGCTGGCGCTCGGCGCCTTCAACCTGCGCGTCGTCACCCCGCGCGTGGGCCTGGCTGCCCGTGCGGCGCCGCGCGCGCCGGACGCCGCGCCGGCGCTCGCGGCCACCGCGCGGGCGCTGCGCCGGGCGGTGGCCGCCGAGGTGGGGCTGGGCGTGGCGGTGCTGGCGGTCGTGGGCGTGCTCACCAGCCTGGAGCCGGCGCGCGACGTGGTGCGCGCGGAGGGCCTAGCTCGCACGCTGCGAGCCGAGGACGTGCAGGTGCAGCTCCGCGTAGCGCCCGGGGTCGCCGGCCTGAATACCGTCGACGCGGCCGTGCTCGCGGCCGGGCAGCCACTCCCCGACGTCCAGCGCATCACCCTGCGCTTCACCCACCACGAGATGGACATGGGTACCTTCGAGCAGCGCCTGAGTCCCAGCGGCGACGGCCACTATCGGCTGTCCACGAGCGCCTTCTCGATGGCGGGCGACTGGGGGATCGAGGCGGTGGTGCGGCGCGCCGGGCGCGACGACGTGAGCGGCTCGTTGGACCTGCCGATCGCCGAGGCCGGCGCCTTCCACAACCCCAGCGGCACGGCGGCGGCGCTGCCCCTGGCGGTCGCCGTGCTGGCGCTGGGCCTGCCCTTCCTCGCGCCCGGCGGCCGCCCCGCGCCGCTGGCGGGGCGCCGCAAGCGCCCGCGCGCCCTGCGCGGCCGCTGATCTCCCGCGCGGCGCTGCCTACTCGCGGCCCCAGTCAATGGCGCCGAAGGCCGCCTCGCGCGACAGCCGCTCGGTGTGGCCGCTGCTGACCTCGACCAGGGTAAGGCCGGAGCCGCCCTGGATGGCGAGCCAGCGTCCGTCCGGCGACCAGGCCAGCGAGGGGTCGTCCTCGGCCATGTAGGTCAGGCGGCGGAGGCCGCTGCCATCCGTGCCGATGAGCCAGATGTCCCACGGGAGGCCGTGCATGGCGCCGGGCGCGGGGTGCCAGGCGAATGGCGTGCGGGGCAGCGATGGACCGGTGGGGCCGGTCGGGCCGGGAGGGGTATACGGGCCGGAGGGGGCGGAGGGCGTGGCGAGGTCCACCGTGGCGGCGAAGGCGACCTGGGTGCCGTCGGGGCTGAGGCGCGGGTAGGCGAGGCTCAGGAAGCGGCTGTCGGGCACCAGCTCGCGCCCGTTCGCGCCGGTCGCGTCGGCGAGCCAGAGCGCGTCGCCGACGCGGGTGGACCGCAGGTAGGCGAGGGTCTGGCCGTCGGCCGAGGGCGCGGGCGATGTGGCCTCGCGCACCACCACCTCGCGCCCGCTGCCGTCGGGACGGATGCGCTCGACGCGCGGCTCGGCGTCGGGGCCGCTCGTCCCTACCGCGTAGGGCGTGTAGGTGTATAGGATGCTCGCGCCGTCCGCGGCCCAGATCGGCATGGTGAGCATCGCGCCGGGCGCATCGTGGTCGAGCAGCAGGCGGGGCGTGCCGCCGTTGGCGGGGACGACGTACAGGGCGCTGCCCAGCTCGCCCGTCACGGCGATCCGGGCGTACACGGCCTGCTGACCGTCGGGGGAGAGCGCCGCGTCGAGGATCGGCCCCTGGTCCGGACTGCTGGCCACCAGCTGTTCCGCGCCCGAGGCGGCCTGCACCGTCCAGACGGCCGCGTCGCGCGGCACGAGGATGCGCCCGACCGGGCGGGCCGCGTCCTGGGCGGCGGCCGGGCGCAGCAGCCCCAGCGCCACGAGCGCCAGCAGGAGGGCGGCGCCGAATGTGAGCCGCACGAAACCGAACATGCCGGGCAACTCCTGGCGGCTACTGTCTCATGTTCCGGCGTGGCCCGCGGTGGTGCTGCGCCGTTCGCCGTCGCGCCCGCGGCGCGACGGCGAACGATAGCAGGACGACCGCCACGCTTGCCATCATAGCGGCGTGCGGGGCGCGTGCCGACCGACAGCCGGGCGGTGAACGCCGCCCTGCGGATCCCTGTGGGGCAGCAGCCTCCAGGTGGCCGTGTCCGACCCCGGCTGGCGGCGACGGGGCGTGGTCTGGGAGACGGCGCGGCGCGCGCGGTACAATTGTTTACTGGCAGCGGGCAGGGGCGCCGCTGGGGAGGCGGCCGTGCGGCGGCTGGGCCAGCCGCCGTATTTCGCGGAAGGCGAGCAGAGGTGGTGGCCGACGATTCGCGCGCTGAGTTGCTCTTGCAGCAGTTAGCCGCGCAGGGCTACCGCCACACGAGCACCCGCGTGGCGATTGCCGAGGCGATCGCGGCGCGCACGACGCCGTTCACGGCGCGGGAGCTGGTGGACGAGCTGGCGCCGCGCGGCATCGGCCGTGCCACCGTGTTCCGCGCGCTCGACTTGCTCGTCCAGACGGGGCTGCTCGAGCGGCTGCACGGCGACGTGCAGTGCCACAGCTACACGTTCTGCGCCCGTCAGCACCACCACCACCTCGTCTGCACGTCGTGCGGGCAGGTCACCTCCATCGTCGCGGGCGCCGTCGAGCGGGCGCTGCGCACGATCACCCGCGAGGCGCACTTCCAGCCGGCGGGCCATCACGTCGAGGTGTTCGGCACCTGCCAGGCCTGCCAGGGCGGCGCCGGCTGAGCGCCACCCCGGAGGGGCACGGACCCGAGCGCCGCCGCCCGGCCGGGAGAGGGACCGCGCGCCGGGCTCGCCGCCCGCCGCCTGAGCCGCGGACGCCACACGCGGATCTACACAGGATCTCCATAATTGGCTGTAGCCGTGCGCGTACTGTCCTGTTAGGGTATGAATCAGGTACAATTGTGGCGAACGCTTTATCGTCGCCCGCGCCCGGGCAACGAGTGTTCGGTTCGAGGGCTACGGGTATGGCATCGTTGCGGCAAGCGCGCGTGGACCGGCTGTTGACCATTCGGGAGCTGGCGCACCAAGCCGGCGTTTCGCCGAGTACCGTCTACCTGGTGGAAGCCGGGCGCACCCGGCCCAGTTTTCGCGTCATCCGCCTCCTGGCCCAGGCGCTGGCGGTCGAGCCCCAGAGCGTGGATGAGTTCGCCAACGTGATGGGCTCGCTGGCGACCCCAAGGCCAGGCGAGAGCCTCGCCGCGCCCGGTCCGCGAGGGCGGTAGGCGGAGCATTACCGTCGCGGGGGCGAGCCGACCCTCGCGCGCTAGAGCGACCGGGGAGCCGCCCCCGGGGGCGTGGCAAGACTCCCGCGGGGCGCCGGCCGCGCCCGGCTAGCGCGCAGCACGGTTGGCGGACGGGCAGCTGGCCGCACCCCGCTCGACTCAGGCTGGCGGCATCGCCTCAGGAATGCTGGCCCTGCTCGCCGTGGAGCGCCGTCGGCCCCTGGCTCGTCGCGGGCGCTTCGCCGGCGCGCTCGCGCGCCTCGGCCGTGATGTCCTCCAGGCTCAGGCGCGCCTCTTCGGCCAGCGCCTGCACCTCCCGGTTGAGTCGGATGGCCTGGGCCGTGCCGGCCACGAGCAGCGAGCGCCCCACCCGACCGAGAGCGATGCCGGCCGCGGTGCCGCTCAGCCCTGCAACGATCAGGCCGCCAACGCCAATGTGAAGCCCCACGAGCGCACCTCCTTGCCGACGTGAAATGACTGGGTAGTCCCGCGCGCCGCGTGTTATGAGCTTACAACACCAGTGGGTTCGATCAGGGACCGACGACTAGTCCGGCCGTGGCGCGGGCCGGCGCCGCGCCGTGCGCGTCTGTCCGGGGAGGCGCCTGCTCTTCGGAGCGTGGAGCGTAACGACCGTCGTTGGCTCCCCCGAGGCGCTGGGTGGCGCGGCGCGCGCGCGCCGCCGGGGTAGCTGCGTGCTCGGGTCATGATAGCGGATCAACCGGGCCGAGTTGGCGAGCACGGCCAGACTGGACAGGTTGTGCAGCACGGCGGCCACGAGCGGGTTCAAGGCGCCGAAGGCGCCCACCACGATGCCGAGGCTGTTGACGCCGATCGAGAGGCCGTAGTTCTCGCGGATCACGCCGAGCGTCGCGCGGCCCAGGTAGACCACGCTCGCCACCTGGCGAATGTCGTTGCCGGCAAGCGCCAGGTCGGCGGCCTCGATGGCCACGTCGCTGCCCGCCGTCCCCATGGCGATGCCGAGATCGGCCGCCGCCAGCGCCGGCGCGTCGTTGATGCCGTCGCCCACCATCGCAACTCGGTAGCCCGCCTCCTGCAGCTCGCGCACCACTGCGTACTTGTCCTCGGGCAGCGCGCGGGCGCGCACGTCGGCGGCGGGCAGCCCGAGGCGGCGCCCCACCGCGTCGGCCACGACCCGCGTGTCGCCGGTCAGCAGGACGATGCGCCGAATGCCGGCGGCGCGGATGGCGGCCAGGGCGGCGGCCGACTCGGGACGGAGCTGGTCGGCGATGCCCAGCACGCCGAGCACGCGGTCGTTGAAGGCCAGGTAGAGCGGCGTCTCGCCCTTGCGGCTGAGCCGCGCCGCGAGCTGGCTGCCGCGGCGCGGGGGCGCCAGCCCAAACTGCTCCAGCAGCCGGTCGCTGCCGACGAGGATGCGGTTGCCCTGCATGTCCGCGCGCACGCCCTGGCCGACCAGGACCTCGCACTCCTCGTGGGTGGGGATCTCGATCGCGCGCTCCTCGGCGTGGCGCACGACGGCGAGGGCCAGCGGGTGCTTGGAGTGGAACTCGCCGCTGGCGGCGAGCGCCAGCACGGCCTCGGGCGCCACGTCGTCCTGAAGGCTGTAGACCATGGACACACGCGGCAGGCCGACGGTGAGGGTGCCGGTCTTGTCGAACACCACGGCGTCGATCTGGCCGGCCGCCTCCAGATGGGTGCCGCCCTTGATAAGCACGCCGCGACGGGCCGCGTTGGCGATGGCCGCGCTCACGGCGGTGGGCGTGCTGAGCCCGGCGGCGCACGGGCAGGCGACGAGCAGCATCGTCATGGCGCGGCGGGCATCCCGCGTGACGAGGAACACCGCGGCGGCCAGCGCGAACGAGAACGGCACGAAGCGGCGGGCGAAGCGCTCGCCGAGGGTAGCGATGGGGGCGCGCAGCTCCTCGGCCTCCTCCACCCGCTCGATCAGGCGCCCCACGGCCGTCTCGGTGCCCACGCGCTGCACGCGGAAGCGCAGCGCCCCCGACTCGACGATCGTCCCCGCCCACACGGCCGCGGGCGGGTGCTTGTAGCTGGGCAGCGATTCGCCCGTGATCGGCGCCTCGTTCACAGCGCCCTCGCCCTCGACCACGACGCCGTCGGCGGGCAGGCGATCGCCGCGATAGACCGCGACCACGTCGCCCGGCCGGAGCTGGTCGACCGGCGTGCGCACCTCAGCGCCTTCCAGGACCACCCAGGCATCCCCCTGGTCGACAAGCAGGGCGCGGATGGCGAGGCGGGTGCGCCGCAGCACGAGCGCCTGGAGCAGCTCGCCCAGGTTCAGCAGGAAGAGGACGACCAGCGCGATGATGCTCTCGCGCATGATGATGGACACGAGCGTGGCGACCGCGACGAGCGTGTCGGTATCCAGCCCCTGGCGCCCAGTGACCGTTCGGACGAGGCCCTTGAAGAAGGGGTAGCCCGTTACGAGGCCGAGCACGCCACCCGCCACGGCGAAGCGCGCGGGCGGCGTGGTAGCCGCGCGGCCGAGCAGCAGCCGGCGCAGGACGAGGACCGCCAGGACCGCGGCGCCGACCGCCAGCCGTGTTACCGCGCCCGTCAGCGAGCCGTCCTGGTGCGTGTGGTCGTGCCCCAGGTGAGTGGGCGCCGCGGGCGCGGGCGCGCGTGCGGCCGCGCCGCCGTCGGCCCGCGGCGTGCGCGGCGGCCGCTGCCCGTGCGCCGCGACCTGGCCATTCGCGCGGGCGGCCAGAAGCGCCGCGCCGCCGGCCCCGACGGCGCCGTCGAGCGCGGCGAGGATCGCGTCGGCGGACGTGCGCGCCGGGTCGAAGCGCACCACCAGCGAGCCGCTACGCGGGTAGGTGGCCACCGCCAGCACGCCGGGCAGCGCGGTAAGGTCATTCCCGTGCGGCGGCACGAGCGCCGCGTAGCGCAGGCGCAGCCGTCCCCGCGTTGCCGACAGCACTGCCGTAGAACCCACTCGCACTCTCCCAGCGGGCGGCGCGCCGCGGCGTCCGCTTGCTCGTGCCCGTGCGGCGGCGCACCGATCGGGTACGCACCTGGGCCGCCGGGCCGGCGGCGCTGCAAGGAGCGTGCCTGCTGGCGCGGCGCGGAGCCCGGGGCCAGGGGCGGCGGCGAATGGCCTGCCGCTTTCTCTGCGCGCGGCCGCGCCGATGCACTACACTGGGGCGAGCGCCGCCGCGGTCGTGGCGCGCGCACGCGCCAGCTTGGAGGTGGGCGTCATGGCGTCATCGGATGCCCCAACGCCGTCGCACTCGGACTGGACCCGCCGGCGGTTCGTGCTAACGCTCGGGGCCGGGCTGGTGGCCGCGCCGCTCGTCGCCCACGCCACGAGCAGCGAGCTGCTGGCCCGCGTCGGCCTGCCGCGGCCGGGCGCCAGCCGCCTGCTCGGGCAGGAGGCGGCGTTCAACGCCAGTCGGGCCTGGGACGATCTGGTCAACCAGGTCAACGCGGGGCCGCGCGTGCCGAACATGCCCGGCCACGATACGATCCGCGAGTACATGCTGCGCGAGCTGCGCGCGGCGACCGACCGCGTGGACGTACAGGACTTTACCTGGGACGTCCGGGGCAAGACGCTCAACATGACCAACGTGTTCGGTGTGTTCGGCCCCGACCAGCCGGGCAAGGTGGTGCTCGCCGCGCACTGGGACACCCGCCCACAGGCTGACCAGGACCCGAACCCCGCGAATCGGGACACGCCCATCCCTGGCGCGAACGACGGCGCATCGGGCGTCGCCGTGCTGCTGGAAGTGGGGCGCGTGCTCCAGGCCGCGCCGCCCCCCGTGGGCGTCATCCTCCTGATGCTCGACGGCGAGGACTACGGGCCGGGCGTCGACGCGATGTTCCTGGGCTCTCGCTACTGGGCGCAGCACATGGTGCCCGAGCGCCCGGCCTGGGGCATCCTGCTGGACATGATCGGCGACCGCGACCTGCACATTCCGCGGGAGGCGCAGTCGCAAGTGCGCGCCGGCGCGGTCAACGACCGCGTGTGGCAGGCGGCGGAGCAGCTTGGTCGCCCCGAGTTCGAGAACACGGTGGGCGCCGCCATTCTGGACGATCACGTGCCGATCCTCGACGCGGGCCTGCCGATGATCGACCTCATCGACTTCAGCTACGGCCCCCACAATAGCTGGTGGCACACGCTCGAAGACACGCCCGACAAGTGCTCGCCCGACAGCCTGGCGGCCGTGGGCCAGGTGGTGCTGCGCACCCTCTACAACGCGGGGTAGCAGACCCCTTCCCCCCAACCCCCCTTCCCCCATAAGGGGACGGGGGACTCTCCGGCGGGGCGGCACTGGCGTTCTCCCCCTTTTCCGCTGCGGGGGAGAGGGGGGCAGGGGGTGAGGGGTTCCGTGCTCACCCAGAGCATGGCGGCGTTCGCGCTCGGGCTGCGGCTCGGCGACGTGCCGGCGGCCGAGGTGCGCCGCGCCACGCGGCTCGTGGCCGACGGGCTGGCCTGCGCGCTCGGCGCCCGCGGGGAGCCGCTGGCGCGGCGGCTGGCCGTCTACGCCCGCCGCCAGTCGGCGCCCGCGGCCGCGCGCGCCACGCTGTTGGTCGGCGGCCGCGCGACCCCCGCGCTCGCCGCGCTCGCCAACGGCACCGCGCTGCGCCTGCTCGACGCCAACGACCTCTACCTGCCGCCGCCCGGCGGCCGCGACGGCGGCCACTTCAGCGACGCGCTGTCCGCCCTGCTCGGCGCCGCCGAGGTGGCCCGCGCGAGCGGCGCCGCGCTGCTGAGCGCCGTAATCGCCGCGTACGAGCTGCAGGCGCTCGTCGCCGACGCCGCGGACTGGCGGGGCCGTGGCTGGCATCCCGTCACGCCGCTCATCTGGGCCTTGCCCGCCCCGCTCGCGCGCTTGCACGGGCGGTCGCTCGCGGAGGCGGTGGCGGCGACCTCGATGGCGGGCACGACGGGCCAGGCGTTGCAGTCGTGGCTGCGGCCCGACGTGCCGGTGACGGCCCTGAAGTCCGTGGCGCCCGGGCTGGTGGGGCAGCGCGCCGTCGAGGCCGTCGAGCTGGCGGCGGAGGGCGTCACCGCGCCGCCCGACGCGCTGGAGGTCATGCTGCGGCAGCTGGGGTGCGCGCCCGAGGCCGTGCCCGTCGATCGCCTGGGTCGGACGTGGACGCTCGACCGCCACATCGTCAAGCGCTACCCGGCGCAGTACCTCCTGCAAGGCGCCGTGGAGGCCACGCTGGCGCTGCACGCGCAAGGCGTGCGCGCTGAGCACGTCGAGGCCGTGACCGTCTACGGCCACGCCGGCGTGTGCGGCGGGGTCCACGCCGCGCCGCACGCCTACGCGCCGGCCTCGCACGAGGACGCCGACCACAGTACCCCCTTCGTGGTGGCGCTGGCCCTGCTGCGCGGGCGCCTCACGCCCGCCGACTACGCCGACGCGCCGTGGCAGGCGCCGGACGTGCGGGCGCTGATGGGGCGGGTACGGCTGATCGAGACGCCGGAGCGCCAGCGGGCTTACGTCGAGCGGCGGCTGATCGGCTGCGAGGTGGTCGTGCGGCTGCGGGACGGCTCGGAGCGCAGGGCGGCGGTCGCGCAGCCACACGGCCACCCCGACGCCCCGCTCGGCGACGCGGACCTCGTCGCGAAGCTCGACGACCTGCTGGCCGGCGCCCTCGGGCCGGCGGGCGGGCAGCGCCTGCTCGCCGCCTGTGCCGCTCTTCCCGCGGCGCCCACCCTCGATCCGCTGCTCGCGCTGGTGAGCGAGGCGGCGGGAGCGCCCCCGCCGCCCCCCAATCCTGCGGGGTTTGAGGTGTTGAGGGAATGAAGGGCAGGTGGGGGGACACCCCCAGGCCCCCGGCGGGGTGTGGCGCGGAATCCTGCCAGCGCCACTACCCTGCACCCCCGGGGACGGCGTCCGGCGATGCTACTGCACGGCGAGGCCCTCTTCCATGTGCCGGGCGTCCTCGTCGCCGCGGGGGTAGACGTGGTGGGCCGCGGCCGTGACGAGCAGCAGGTACACGTAGAACGCGCCCACGCCCACGATCACCAGCCAGGCGGGGATGTCGCCGACGCGGGCGCGCGCCGCGAGCGTGCCGGGGTCCCAGCTGGGCGGGCCGGCCAGGTGGAGCTTGCCGATCCAGGCGAGCAGCACTAGCGCGAAGATCCAGAGGTAGTTGCGGCGCAGCCGCCAGCCCACCGCGCCGAAGGGGCTGATCGTGGGGCTGGGGTTGCGGAGCGCCTCCAGCAGGCGGGCGGCCCACTGGGAGTCGCCCTCCGCGCCGAGAACCTCGCCGTAGAAGCAGCGCTCCAGCAGGTGGACTCGGTAGCGGCTGGCCTCGTAGGCGATGAAGCGGCGCGCCTCTAGGTGCAGGAAGAAGTAATCGCAGAGCATCAGGAACAGGAATGCCGCGGCCGGGTTCTGCTGGTTGCCATAGGCAAACGTAGCGACGAGCGCCGACGTGGTGATGGCCCAGCTCGTGGTGGTATCGAGGCGGGTGCGGTAGGCGGTGAGGCGCCCTACCTCGGCGCGGTAGAGGTGGACGAGCGCATTGACGGCGGTGGCCGAGCGTGGGTCGGCGCCCGCCGGCGGCGCGGCCCCCGGCGACTCCGACGCGCGCTGATCGACGCCGGCCGAGAGTCCGGCTGGGTTCCCCGCGCGCCTGACGCCTTCCTGCTTCACCTGTTGCACGCCCTCCTCCGCGCCGTCCGCGTCGCTGCTTAGCCGGTACTATAGCGTGGCCCGTGCCAGTACGCGGGGCGAGCGAACAACTCCGCCGACCTCGTCGCGTGAACCGCGACGAGGTGGCGCGAGTCGCACAGCGTAGACGTGGGCGCGCTCGGCATCCCCTACCAGCACACCACGATCAACGTTGTCGGCAGCTACCTGCGCTCCGACGAGGACGTAGTGCGTCGCTTCCTGCAAGCGTACATGGAGGCGATCTACCTCTACCGCGCCGACAAGGCGTTCACGCAGAAGGTGCTCGCCGAGTTCGCGCAGAGTGACGACCCGGAGCTGCTCGAGGAGACGTGGGAGCTATATGCGCTGCACTACCTGGAGCGCGTGCCCTATCCCACGCTGGAAGGCATCCAGACAGTGCTGAACGAGAGCCGCCACCCGGCGGCCAAAGATGCCCGCCCCGAGCAGTTCGTGGACACGCGGCTCGTCCGCGAGCTGGAGGCCAGCGGCTTCTTCGACACGCTCCGCGCCCGCTACGGCGAGTAGCGCGGCCCTCGGCCCGGCGCGCTACCATTAGGCAGGTCGGGGCGCGGCGCCGCCGTCGCCCGGAGGGAGAGCCATCATGACGACGCGCCAGGCGCTACACCAGCTACTAGACGAGCTACCTGACGAGCTGCTTGAGATGGCCGAGGAGCGGCTGGCCGCCCTGCGCGACGACCCGTTCCTCCGCTTCCTCATGACGGCGCCCGTCGACGACGAGCCGCTGGACGACGAGGACCTCGCCGCCCTCGCCGAGACGCGGGCGGAGTTCGAGCGGGGCGAGACGATTCCCTGGGAAATGGTGCGTGAGGAGCTGCATCGCGAGGCCGAATGCCCTGGCGATTAGAGTTCTCGGCTCGCGCCCGTCGGGAGCTACACAGGCTACCAGCGCGCGACCAGGCCGCAATTGCGGCGGCTCTCGACCGCCTGCCGCATGAATTCGGTACGCTGGACATGGCGAAGCTCGCCGGGAGCGGTAACCGCTGGCGGCTGCGCGTCGGCCGCTGGCGGGTCATCATGGAGCTAGACAACGCCACGGGCACCGCGCTCGTCGCGCGCGTGGTCGCCCGCAAGGACGCCTATCGCGACTAACCCCGTTGGTCGAGCGCGGCCGCGAAGGCGAGGAGCGCGGCGGTGGCGAGGGCAAACGTGCAGCAGTGGCAGTGGTGGCCGGGGGAGCGGGAGGCGGGGTGGGCGCGGCAGACGCGCTCGCCGGTGCTGGCGCGGAACGGCCTTGTCGCCGCCAGCCAGCCGCTCGCCGCCCAGGCGGGCCTGCGCATCCTGCAGGAGGGCGGCAACGCCGTCGACGCCGCCGTGGCCGCGGCCGCCGTGCTGAACGTCGTCGAGCCGATGATGACCGGCATCGGCGGCGACGTGTTCGCCATCGTCTACCTGGCGCGCGAGGGCGGGCTGCTCGGCCTGAACGGCAGCGGCCGCGCCCCCAGCGGCGCCACCACCGACTACTTCGCCCGCCGCGGCCTGCGGCACATGCCCGGCGGCGGCATCCACGCGGCCACCGTACCCGGCACCGTCGACGGCTGGGACCAGCTCCTGCGGCGGGCCGGCACGCTGACCTTCACCGAGGTCTTGCAGCCCGCCATCGCCTACGCCGAGCAGGGCTTCCCCGTGAGCGAGATCATCGCCAGCCAGTGGGAGGAGAGCGCCGGCGCGCTCGTCGCCGACGCGGACGCCGCGCGCACCTGGCTGCCGGGCGGCCGCGCGCCGCGGGCCGGCAGCGTGTTCGCCTGTCCCACCCTCGGCCGCACGCTGCGCCTGCTGGCGCGAGAGGGCCGCGACGCCTTCTACCAGGGGGAGCTGGCCGCAGCGATCGTCGCCAAATCGCGGGCGCTCGGCGGCCTGTTCACGCGGGACGACCTCGCCGCTCACACCTCCACCTGGGTCGAGCCGATTCACACCAGCTACTGCGGCCACGAGGTCTACGAGCTGCCGCCGAACACGCAGGGCATCGCCGCGCTGCAGATGCTGAACGTGCTCGAGGGTTACGACCTCGCGGCGCTCGGCCCCACCGCGGCCGACTACTGGCACCTGCTGATCGAGGCGAAGAAGCTAGCTTACGCCGACCTGGACGCCTACCTTGCCGACCCGGCTTTTGGGCCGGTGCCGACCGACGAGCTGATCGCCAAGGAGTACGCCGCCCGGCAGCGCGCCCGCATCGACCCGCGCCGCGCGGCCGGGCCGGTCGCCGCGGGCCTCGGCGCCGGCCTCTCGCGGCCCCGGCCGGGCGCGGGCGACACGGTGTACCTGGCGACGGCCGACCGCTGGGGCAACGTCGTGTCGCTCATCAACAGTCTGTACGGTCTGTTTGGCTGCGGCGTGGGGGTGGGCGACACGGGCATCCTGCTGCACAACCGCGGCGCCCTCTTCTCGCTCGACCCGGCGCACCCCAACCGCATCGAACCTGGCAAGCGACCCTACCACACGCTCGTCCCCGCCTTTGTCATGCGCGATGGGCGTCCCTGGCTGGCCTTCGGCGTAATGGGCGGCGACATGCAGCCGCAGGGCCACGTCCAGATGCTCGTGAACCTGATCGACTTCGGCATGAACGTGCAGGCGGCCGGCGACGTGGCGCGCTGCCACCACTTCCAGGCGGCGAACGTCGTCGCCATCGAGGCGGGGTTCGAGCCGGACGTGCTGCAAGAGCTAGCGGCGCGGGGCCACCGCCTGGCCCGCGCGCCGGGCGTGTACGGCGGCTACCAGGCGATCCAGGTGGACCCGGCGAGCCGCGTCTACGCCGGCGCGTCCGACCCTCGCAAGGACGGCCAGGCCGTGGGGTACTGACCGGCTGGTACACTTCTCGCGTCGCGGCCCCGCAGCGGCGTATGCAGGCGCTGCGCCGACAGGCGAGTGGTCCGTGAGCACGCTGAAACCTGGGAGCAGCCGATGGCGCCCGAACTGACGGAGACCGAGCGGCGCGTGCTCGAAATGTCGGCGGTGCCCGTTGCCGAGAGCGAGATCGCCGAGCAGCTGGGCCTCGAGACCTGGGAGGCGCGGCAGCTCGTGCGCCAGGTCTGGACGAAAGTGGGGGTGGAGAACATCGGCCAGGCCCGCGCGAAGCTGCAGGAAATCCGCTAGCGCGGGTAGCCTGCGGCCTCGACCTCGCGCAGGAAACGGTCGTCGATCCACTCGGAGGGCTGGCGGCCGGCCAGGCGCGGCTCGGTGCGGGCGAGGTCGGCTAGCAGCCGCGCGGTGCCCTCCTGGGTGACGTAGGGCACGGGGCCGCAGCAGGCGACCACCTCGTCGTAGAACGCCTCCAGCGTCTCCGCGTCGTCCGTGTCCAGGTACTTCTGGAACACGCCCAGCGCCCAGGGCTTGTCCGTCCGCAGCCGCTGCCGCGCCTGCGTGTAGGCGCGGGCGAAGCGGCGCACCGCTTCCTGGTTCGCGTCCACCCACGAGCGCAGCCCGTTCACGGTGACCTGCGGATACTCCGGGCCGGCCGTGGCCAGGTTGATCAGCTCGCGGTAGCCCTCGCGCAGCGCCAGGATCTTCGTCGAGACGCCCATCATCGCGGCGTCCACCTGCTTGGCTTCCAGCGCCGCCCAGATCGCCTCCGGCTGGTCCAGCTGGCGCAGCGCCACGTCGCGGTCGGGCGCCAGGCCCCACAGGTTGAGCGCGAGGAGCGCGGCCGTGTGGGTCGAGGTGCCCAGGCGCGTGATCGCCAGGCTCTTGCCGCGCAGCTTGGCCGGCTCGTCGATGCTAGGCTGAGTGACGACCGACAGGCTGGGCCGGTTGCCGCCCGCCGCCAGCAGCACGATGTCGATGCCCTCGACGCTGGCCAGGATGCTGGCGCCAGGGTCCATGCTGCTCAGATTCACCTCGCCCGTGAGCATGGCCGCGATGATCCGCGACGTGGCCGCGACGTTGACCAGCTCCTCGTCCACGCCCAGCTCGCGCAGGAAGCCGCCCTCGTGGACGAGCCACATGCCCGCCTGGCCGTTGCCGCGCGTCGAGTAGTTCAGCACGACGTGCTG
>JAJPHF010000019.1 GCA_021325365.1 Pseudomonadota bacterium | reverse complement strand
GCGGTCACGCCGGCGAGCGCCGCCACGTTCTCGCTGCTGCCGGCGCAGAACGTCTCCGGCAACTTCAACAAGGTGACGCAGTGGGTGCCGGTCAAGATCCTCGTCGACAGCGGCGACACGGTGCTGCCGCTCGGCACGTCGGCATCCGTGCAGATCCGGGTCAAGGCCGGCGGCCCCTTCCCCTGGCCAGGCTGATTCGTCCGCTGTCGAGCCCCGCGGGGCTCGAGCCAGGGCGCCGGCGCGGCGGCGGGGCAACGCCGCCGCCGGTCGCGGCCGGTCAGGGCTCCTCGGCCACGCGGAGGCCGAGGCGGCGGGCCACCAGGGCGACGACGATCATGAGCCCCATGAGCATCACGCCGATCACCGCCGCCGATTCGAGCGCCGACGACTGCGAGTACTCCAACATCAGAATGGAAAGCGGGCGCGTGTTCGGCGTGACCACCAGGATCGTGGTGCTGATGTCGCGCAGCGCGGCGATGAAGACGAGGACGAAGATGCTCACCAGCATCGGGCGCATGAGCGGCAGAACGATGCGGCGGAAGGTCGTGAGCCCGCCGGCGCCGCACACCCGCGAGGAGTGCTCCAGCTCGCGCGCGATCTGGCCGATCGACGTCTTCATCATGTGCGTGCCGATCGGCAGGTCCTTCACGATCAGCACGAGGATCATCACTAGCACCGTGCCGTAGAACAGCGCCAGCGCCGGTACGCTGAGCAGCACGAACAGGAGCCCGATGCCCAGCAGGATGCCGGGCACCGTCCAGGGCAGCCAGGCGAGCAGGTCGGTGAGGCCGCGTCCCACGAGCCGCGAGCGCATGAGCACGTAGGCCAGGGCGGCGTAGAGCAGCGTGCCGACGGCGGCGGTGCCGAGCGCGATCACCAGCGAGTTGCGCACCGCGGTCAGGAACACCGGATCGCGCAGCACCGTCTCCCAGTGGCGCGTGGTGAACGGGTCGGCGATGGTGAAGAAGCCGAACAGCTTCATGAACGAGCCGATCACCAGCATCGTCGTGGGGAGCAGCACCGCGACGGCCAGGAAGAGCAGCAGCAGCGCGGCGACGGCGTAGCGCCAGGGACCGGTGGTGAGGCGGCGGAAGGTCACGCCCCGCCCGGTGATGGTCGCGTAGTGGCGTCCGCCGGCCGTGCGCTGGTAGACGACGGCGATGACCACCAGGATGCTCAGGACGAAGGTGCTGAGCGCCATCGCCTCGGGGAAGAGCGGCGGCTCCCAGGTGATGAGGTCGTAGATGCGGGTGGAGTAGACGTAGATGCCCGCCGGGCGCCCGACGAGCTGCTCGACCTCGAACGCCTCCAGCCCGCGGATGAACCCCGCGAGCGAGGCGACCAGGATGGCGGGCGCGAGCAGCGGCAGCGTCACCTTGCGGAAGATCTGGAGCGGGCTCGCGCCGCACACGCGCGCCGACTCCTCGAGCGACGCGTCGAGCTGGCGGATGGCCGGCCCGAGGAGGATCACCATGACCGGCACGGTGGCGGCGGTCATGTGGATCCAGAGGATGCCGCCCACCGAGTAAATGTCGAACGGCGGTGCGGGAACCCCCGGCAGGCCCTGGAGGGCCTGGTTGACCAGGCCGTATTTCGGGTCGAGCAGCAGGATCCAGCCGAGGGTGACGGGCAGGGCCGGCATGAAGAACGCCACCCAGAACGCGAACTCGATCAGGCCCCGCGCCGGCAGGCGGGTGCGGATAATGAGCCACGCCAGGAAGAAGGCGATCAGCGCCCCGAGCGGCGCGCGCAGCGACAAGAGGAAGCTGGTGACGATCGCGCCCTGGGTGCGCGGGCTCTCGATCAGCGCCTGGCGCCAGGCGTCGAGTCCCCAGCGCGCGGGCTCGCCCGGCTTCGCGACGTCGAAGCTGCCGAACACGACGAAGAGGACCGGGCCGAGGGTGAACACGGCCACGCCGAGCAGCAGGAGCAGTCCAGCCACCACGCGGAAGGGAGGATGGGGGATAGGAAATGGAGGGTGAGCGACGCGCGTCGCGGCCTCGCCCCTCACCCCCACGCCCCAACCTCCATCCCCCGGGCGCTCCGCGCCTACACCGGCCACGTTCGCACCTTCCCGGGGGCGCAGCGCAGGGCGACGCGCTGGCCCCGCGCCACGGCCAGCTCCTTCGGCAGCTCGAGCACGACCTCGTTCGCGCCCACGCGCACGGCCGCCTCGAAGTGACCGCCGCAGTACACCAGCTCGGCCAGCTCCCCGACCAGCTCATCCGTGACCGAGCCGGCGCGCGCGGCCGCCACCTGCACGTCCTCGGGGCGCAGCGCCACGCGCACCCGCGTGCCCGCCGCGAGCGACGCCGGCTCGCTCAACGGCAGCCGGCTCGCGGCGTCCAGCTCGATCCAGGCGCTGCCGTTCTCGCGCCGGACCACGCCGTCGAACGCTAGCAGTCGCCCGACGAAGCTGTGCACGAAATACGAGGCCGGCGCCTCGTAGACCTCGGCGGGGGAGCCGAGCTGCTCGATGCGGCCCTGGCGCATTACCGCGACGGCGTGGGAGAGCGCCATTGCCTCCACCTGGTCGTGGGTCACGTAGAGAATGGTGGTGCCCAGCCGCGCCTGCAGCGCCTTGAGCTGGACACGCATCTCCTGGCGTAGCTGCGCGTCCAGGTTGGAGAGCGGCTCGTCGAGCAGCAGGATGTCGGGCTCGTACACGATCGCGCGGGCGAGCGACACGCGCTGCTGCTGGCCGCCCGAGAGCGCCGTGGCCGGCCGATCGGCCAGGCCATCGAGCCCGACGAGGCGCAGGACCTCGTCGACGCGCGATCGAATCTGCGCCCGCGGCACCTTGCGCAGCTCGAGAGGGTAAGCGACGTTCTGGGCGACGGTCAAATGGGGCCAGACGGCGTAGGACTGGAACACCAGCCCCAGGTTGCGCTTCTCGGCCGCGACGAAGACGCGCGGGCTGGCCGCGGCCACGACGCGGCCGTGCAGGCGAATCTCGCCGCCGTCCGGCTCCTCCAGCCCGGCCACCAGGCGGAGCGTCGTGCTCTTGCCGCAGCCGCTCGGACCGAGCAACGTGAGCACCTGCCCTTCTGCCAGGTCGAAGCTCACGCCGTCGACCGCGCGCGCGGTCCCGTAGCGCTTTTCGAGATTCCGCACTTCGAGGATGCCGGCCATTGTCGCTCCGTCGGCGGGACGCCCGCTACGGGACACGCGCGCGGGGCTCCCCAGCGCGCTCCCAGCGTGATCTTCGCACTACCTCACGCCTCAGCGCCAGGCCGCGTGCGCTGCTCCCCCCGCGCCGACGCCGCGGCGCCCCGAGCACCTGAGCGCGGACGACCACCGCCGCGCTCGCGAACGAGCCCGTTGTCTGTGCGCGGGGGCGCGCGCTAGCGCTGTTTCTGGAGGATGCGTTGCACTTCGTTGCGCACGTCATCCATCTCCTGGGGGTCGTTGCGCAGCAGGAAGGGGATGTCGATCTCCAGGGGCTGCGCGCCGCTCTGCTTGAGGGCCTCGATCGGGCCGGCGGTCTTCGAGCCAGGCAGGCGATTGAGATCGGCGAACGAGGTCTCGTACAGCACGTCTTGCGCCTCACGGCTGAGGAGGTAGTTGATCCAGAGCTTGGCCGCGTTCGGGTGGGCAGCGGTCTTCGGCACGGCCATGTACTTGTACTGCACCAGCGGGGCGTCCGTAGGCACGGCGAAGGCCAGGGGCGCCCCCTGCGCCTGGCGGGCGCGCGCGTCGTAGTCGTTGCTGCTAAGCGCCAGGACGTCGAACTCGCCGCTCGCGATGCGGTCCAGCTCGCCCGAGCGGATGAGCCCGGACGTCTGGTCGGCGAGCCGCGTGACGTAGTCGAGCACGCGCTGCCGGCCCCACGCCTCGGGACTGCTCAAGACGTCGAAGAGCGCGCCATAGGGCGTGCCGGCGATGCGCCCCTTGAACTCGGGCTTCAGCAGGTCCGCCAGGGCGCGTGGCGCCTCCGCGTCGCTGACGCGCTGCGTATTGTAGACGATGCTCGGCATGGCCGAGGCGATCTCGACGGCGATCCCGCCCGGCGCTACCAGATCGGGGCGCACGTTCTCGGCCCAGCCGTAATCGACGGGCACCAGCGCCCCGGCCTCATTGGCGGCCACCATGTGGCCCTCGGTGCCGAGCAGGATGTCGCTCGACGCGCGACGGCCCGCCTGTGCTTCCTGGGCGATCTTCGCCGCCATCTCGGGCATCGGCGGGCCGGGCGTGAACTGCAGCGCCAGGTCCAGGCCATAGTAGCGGTTGAACCCCTCAATGAGGCGCTCGGCCGCCTTGCGACCGCCGATGGTCGTGTCGCTCCAGACGAGCACCAGCTGGCCCTCATCGCGCGCCGCCGCGATCAGCGCCTGCCGCTCGTCGGGGCCCGAGGCAGCCGGCGCCGGGGCGGTGGGCGCACCGCCGGCCGCGGGCACCGCCGGCCGGGCCGCGGGGGCACAGGCGAGCGCGGCCAGGACCAGGCCCCCGGCCGCCAGCAGGCTTGTCGGAAGAAGCGCTCGCATTGTCGCCTCCTGTCCGCGCTAGGCGCGAGTAGGGCCACTGGGACTCCGACTGGCGTGGTGCACACTCGGCGCTTGCGCGCTACGCGCGCGCGGCGCCATCCCCGGCGCGGGGCGGCACGCCGAACGAGCCGATGTCCACCTCGGTGCCGCAGCCCAGGCGCCGGGCCGCCTCGTAGAACGCGGCGGCCGCCGCCACGTCCCACATGGCGAGCGGCGCGCTCCCGATGAAGATGGTGATCTCGTCGGCCGACTCGCGGCCCGCGGCGCGACCCGTCAGGACCGCGCCCAGCTCGGCGTGGACCCAGGACTCGGGCAGCGGCTCGTGCCAGGGCGGGTCGTGCTCCTGAAGCAGCGCCGTCACGCTAGTCACCACCTTCCCGCGCCGGAAGGTGGCCATCTCCACCTCGTTCCGCGCCAGGATGTTGATGTGCGTCCCGGGCTGCACGGCCGCGTCGCTCACGACCGGCCGGTCGGCGTCGGTGGCGGTGAGGATGACGTCCGCCTCGACGGTCGCCGCCTCGCTGCTGTCCACCGCCTGCACGTCGAGCCCCAGCGTCTGGGCCATGTGGCGGGCAAAGGCCGTGCGGTGCTCGGCCGAGCGGCTGTAGACGCGGACGGTCTCGACCTGGGGCAGCGTGTGGCAGATCATGGCGAGGCCGCCGGTGGCCAGGCGACCACTGCCGATGCAGGCGACGACGCGCGACTCTGGCCGCGCGAGCCGGCGGGTGGCCACGGCCGAGGGCGCGCCGGTGCGGTAGTTGTGCAGCGTCGAGTCGTCGAGGATGGCGAGGCAGCGGGCCTGACGATAATCGAACAGCACGAGCAGGCCCTGCCCCTGCCCGGCGCGGCCGGCCAGCGCCAGCAGGCGCGTGCCCATGATGCCGGAATCCGGCAGCAGGGCCGACATCGAGAACAGGCCGGGCGGCCGGCGCTTCTCGGCGTCGGGCAGGCGCAGGTAGACGCGGCGGTGCTGCAGGACGCGCTCCGCGGCTAGCTGCTCATAGCCGGCCTGGACGTGCTGGATCAGCGACTCGTAGAGCGCGGCGCCCTCGGCGGCTAGCAGGCGCTCGACGTCGTCGCGCGAGATGATCAGTGTCATTGCTCCTCGCAGGGCGCGCGCTCCCGCGCTGGCGGGGGAGGCATCTGGCTGTCCACGCGGACCTACTGGTCCCAGAGCTGCTGCACGAACCCGCTCGCTTCGATCTGTTGGACGGCGCGCAGGTCGACGAACTGTTCCGCGCGCATCCCCGCCGCGCCGGGGTTCTCGGCGGCGAGCTGGGTGATCACGTCCTGCAGGCCCGACATCGACGGCGCCAGCGTGCGCTCGCCGCCCAGCGCGTTCGTCTGGTAAGCCGCCTCTAGCTCGTCCTCGTCGCGCAGATCGAGGTACTTCGTGAACAGCGCCTTCGCCTGCGCGGGCTGGGCGACGACCGCGTGAACGCCCTGCATGAAGCCTTTCAGCAGGCCGTCGGTGACCGCGGGGTTCTGCTCGGCATAGCTCCGCTTCATGTGGATCGACGTCGCGATGTACGGGATGCCCAGATCGCCCAGGTCGGCCACCTGATAGAAGCCGGCTTTCACGGCCTGCACGTTCAGCGGTGTCGTCACCACCGTGCCGTCGACCTGGCCCGACACCAGCGCCGCCAGGCGCTCGGGGATGTTGCCGACCGACGCGAACTGGATGTCCTGCACGCCCAGCCCGTAGCGTTCGAGCGTCTGCACCGCCAGCGAGTACGACGCATCGCCCGGGCGCGAGATACCAATACGCTTGCCCCGCAGCTCCGGCACCGTGGGGACGTTGGACACGAATTGATACTGCAGTCGGTTGCTCAGCGTCCCCAAAATGACGATGTCGGGGTCCTGGATAGCGGCGCCGATCGTGGCCGGGGTGGGCGCCGTTAGCAGCCCTTGCACCTCGCCCGCGGCGAGCGCCTGCACCCCTTCGATGGAGCCGCGCATCAGCAGCGCCTCCACGTCCAGGCCCTGCTCGCGGAAGTAGCCGTTCTCCTGGGCCAGCCAGAGCGGGATGAGCGACGAGGCGACGTAGGCCTGAGCCAGGCGCACCGGCACGCGCGCGGGCGTGGCGGCGGCAGCCGGCTGGGCCGCCGGCTGCACGCTCGGGCGGTCGGGCGGCGGGGCCTGGCAGCCGAGCAGGCTCAGGACGAGCGCGGCGAGCGCGACGACGCGCGGTGGGTGCATGGTGGGTCGCTCCTCTTGCCCGCGACGCCCCGCTGGGGTCCGCCAGGACACGTCGTGTGGCCTGGAGATGACGAGCCCTCCAGTGACAGGGAATGGCCGTGCAGGCATCATAACGCAGGTGGTGCGTCAAGGCTAACGAATGAGGTGGCGGGCTAGCCCGGGCGGTGGCGAACGGGCGAATGACGAACGGTAGCTACGACAGCGTCCAGCGAGGACGCTAAACCGGCCATGGCCGGCCGTGCCCGGCAATACATGCCGACAAGGAATCAAAGCAGAAAAATCTGGAAATTGAAGGCAACACTCGGCGCTACTATACTCCAAGGTCACACCGGGAGGCGCTGGCACTCCGGGCGAGCGGGCGAACGACGCTACAGCGGTTTTCAGGATGATCGAGCCGGGCAGGGTCGGCCGGGCGGCAGGGGACGAGCCCCGGCCCTACCGCCTGGCTCAACGCCCGCGATAACCGATGTAGCGTGACGTCGCGCACCAGGCCGGGTCTGGCCGGGAGGTGGGGCGATGAGGCGTGGGACGGTTTCGGGGCTGGTCGTGCTGCTTACGTTGGCGGCCTGTACGGCACCGGCTCGGCCGCCGGCCGCCCCGCCGGCCGCCGCGGCGGCCGAGCCATCGGCCCCGGCGGGCACGCTAGAGGCCGTAATTGCGGCCGCGCGCCAGGAGGGCGAGCTGACGATCCTGGCGCCGCTGGCCGGCTCGAGTGAGTCCGTCCCACGCTGGGGCGAGGGCGCCAACCGCGCCTACGGTCTGAACCTGGACGTCCGCTACACGCCCGCCCCGGCGATGCCCGAGCTGATGAACCGGCTGATCCAGGAGCAGCAGTCGGGGCGCCCGGCCTCCACCGACGTCTTCATCGGGTCGTCCGAGCACGTGGTCCCGATGATGCGCGCCAATGCCCTGGAAGCGGTGGACTGGGCGGCGTGGGCACCGAACGTGCAGGACCCGCGGCTGGTGGCGCCCCAGGGCGTCGCCGTTCAGCTGGCGGCGCGCGCGCCCGGCATCACTTACAACCTCAACCGCGTGCGCGACGTGCCGACGAGCCTCGCCGATCTCCTGCAGCCCCAGTACAAGGGGCGCATCGCCTCGACGCCCTACGCGGCGCATTTCGACAAGCTCTCCTCGCCCGAGCTGTGGGGGGAGGAGCGTACCAAGGAGTACGTGACGCGGCTGGCCCAGCAGATTGCCGGCGTCCTCCGCTGCAGCGAGCTGGACCGGATCGCGAGCGGCGAGTACGATCTGTTCGCGATCGACTGTGGTGCCGAGTGGCGCAGCGCGGCCGCGAAGGGCGCGCCGCTGGGCCACGTGATTCCCGCCGACGCCGCGCTGCTCGTGTACTGGTACGTGGGCGTGCCGAAGAACGCGCCCCATCCCAACGCCGCCAAGCTGTTCATCAACTACATGCTGGGACGCGAGGGACAGGACATCCTCTTCGACACCGAGCTGGTGGACCATCCGCTGGTCGCTGGCTCGAAGAGCGCGAGTGAGATCGAGGCGCTACAGGCGCGCGGCGTCAGGCCGACGGAGGCCGACGTCGCGTTCTACCAGCGCAACGACGACAAGCTGCTGGAGCAGACCGCCGCCGAGCTGCAGCGGATCCTGCAAAAGCAGCAATGAGGCGCCCATAGCGTACCGACCGCCCGGCCGGCACGAGCATCCATAGAGGAGGCGCACCGTGAGCCACGGAGATCAGCTGCACTACGATGGGCACGCCGCGTCGTGCGCGGGCGACGGCGGGCTGAGTTGCCTCGGCTTCAGCCACCTGGTGTTGGAGGTCAGCGATCTCGACCGCTCGGAGCGCTGGTACCGGGACGTCATGGGCCTGGACCTGGTGGGACGCGGGCTGATGGCGGAGCCCCAGCCCCACACGGTGCTGCGGCTGGGCACGGGCCAGACGGTGGTGCTGGTCGAGGTGGATCGGCCGCAACCGCGGCGTCCGAACACCACGGCGATCCACCACGCCTTCCTGCTCACGATGGACCAGTTCCGCGCGGCGCAGGAACGGCTCGCGGCGGCGGGCTACGACATCGCCGACGCGCGGGCCGCGTTCCGGGCGAAGGGCGAGTACTCGTTCGACGTCAGCGATCCCGACGACCACCGCTGGCAGGTGCAGGCGTTCGGCCCCGAGCAGCACGAGCTGCTGAAGCCGGGCGTGGGCGTGGTGGACTGCGGGCCGGCGGACCAGTTCGCGGTGGGGTCGGTAACGGTCTTCCGCGAGGGTAACTTCTTCCTGGTCCGTGAGAAAGGCGGCTTCCTGGCGCTCTCGCGCTGGTGCCGCCACGCCAACGGGCTGACGGCCTATCAGCCGCAGCACTGGCGGTTCTTCTGCGCCTTCCACGGCGCCACCTACAACCTGCAAGGCGACCACACCGGCCACCTGCCCGGCGTGGCCCCGTTGCGGCAGAACCCGGTGACGATCGGCGCGGACGGCCGCGTGCTGGTGGACACCGACGTGGTGATCGAGCGCACGGCGGACGAGCCGCCCGTCGTCACGCCGGTCCCCCAGGACGTGAGCGAACAGGCGCCCGCCTGAACCGGGCGGGCGCGGCGAGGAGGCGCGCATGGCGCAGATCGAGAGCATCAGCCACAGCGGGATCGACGTCGTCGACCTGAAGGCCGCCGAGGAGTTCTACGCCGACATCTTCGGCGCGCAGATCACGAACCGCGTCAACTTCAACACCGACGACGCGCGCCGCGGCCGCTCGGTCCACACGTCGTTCGTGATGGGCGATTGGCTGTTCGCGGTGGTGCTGCCCCACGGGCCCATGCCGATGCCTCCGGCCGACCAGCCGCGGGGCACCAACGGCTTCCGCCATGCCTTCCGGGTCGACCGCGCGGCGTTCCCGCTGGTCGTCGAGCGCCTGCGGGCGCGGGGCGTGCCGTTCGAAGGCCCGGTCACCCACCCCGAGCAGGGGCCGTTTGGGGAGTCGGTGTACTTCCAGGACCCCGGCGGCAACTTCATCGAAGTCTGCTGGCGGCGGGACGCCGTGCGCAGCGGCGTGGCGCTCGACGCAGGGTAGCGCGCGAGCAACGGTCGGCTGCCATGCGTTGGGTATCCCCAGGCATGGCACATCAGTCGTGACGAGGTAGTGGGCCATGGCCGCGGTCTGGGTCGACATCCGCACCCCGGCGCCGACGAGCGGGCTGGGACTCATCGAAGCCTACGGCGACCTCGTGATCGAGGTGGCCGACACGGCGCGCGCGCGCCGGTTCTACGGCGAGCTGCTGGGCTTCGAGCCGGCGGGCACGATGGCCGAGGGGCCGCGGCTGCGCGTGGGCGAGCGCCAGCACGTGGTGCTGGCCGAGCGCCCGGCGCCGGCCACGCGCCCGGACAGCGGCTGCCACGCGGCGTATCGCCTCCCGCGAGCGGAGCTGGCGGCGGTCGAGGGGCGGCTGGCGGCTGCCGGCGTGCCTGTCCGGCGGTACCACGAAGATCGCCCGGCCGAGCGCGACGAGAATCGCTACTGCGCCGATCCCGACGGGAACCGGGTGCAGCTCGTCGCCGGGCCGACGCGCGGCATCGACCATGCGGCCGTCGAGGTCTACGACCTGGAGTGGGCCGAGGTGTTCTACACGCAGCTGCTCGGCGGCGAGGTGGAGACGCGCGTCGGCTGGCACATGGACGACTACGCGCGGGCGCGCGCCTGGGGGCGCGGCGAGGACGACTGCGCGCCCGGCACGCGACGCTGGGACACCCTGTACAGCGCGGCGATGACCGACGACAACGAGCCGCGCGTGGCGCGCACGAACCCGCACTTCTTCGTTCGCTTCGCGCCCGACGCCGTGCTCGGGATCTATCTCGCCACGGAGCACCGCCAGGAGCCGCCGCGGGAGCAGTTCATGGGTACGCCGCGGACCGGGTTCCGCCTGCGGCCCGGCGGCCTGGAGGCGCTGGCGGCGCGCTGCCAGGAGGTGCGGCTGCGCTGCCTGCACCGTGCGGAGGCGACGGGGGGGCCGTTCGAGCGGGTGGGCGGGGCGCTGTACCTGAAAGACCCGAGCGGCAACTTTCTGGGCTTCACCACGTGAGGGCGCCGTGCGGGGCCGCGAGCCGCGACGGGCGGCGCGCCAACGGGCGCCGCGAGCCGCGCACGGCGTTCTCGCTGATGGAGCTGCGCATCCTGGCGAGCCTGGCCGAGGGCCGGACGCTGGCGAACATCGCTCAGGCGGTGTGCCTGGGGCAGCCGGCGGTCAGCAAGACGCTGCGCGCGGCCGAACGCAAGGCGGCTATCCCGCTCGTGGAGCGCCAGGGCCGACGCCTGCTGCTCACGCCCGCCGGGGCCGAGCTGGCGCAGGCCGCCCAGGCGGTACTTAGCCAGGAGCAGTGGTTCGAGCAGTTGCTCGCCGACCTGCGCGGCGGGCACGCCGGGACGCTGCGGCTGCTGGCCACCAGCACGCCTGGCAACTACGTGCTGCCGACCGTCATCGGCGCGTTCATGCAAGAGGTGCCGCAGGCGCAGGTGGTGCTCCAGATCCTGGGCCCGGGGCACATCCGCGAGGTCTTCTTGAGCGAGACGTACGATCTCGCCGTCTACGGCGCGGCGCCGCAGACGGTCCAGCCGCGCGAGCTGCTGCTGGAGCCGCTCTACGACGACCCGGTAACGTTTTTCGCGGCGCCGGGCTCGCCGCTCGCGCGGCGCGACCGCGTGTCCTGGGAAGACCTGCGCGACGAGACGCTGATCGGACCGTTCATGGAGCCGCACTGGGAGCAGATCGTCCGCCAGCTGGAGACGCGCGGGCTGGCGGCGGCGCGAGTGATCGACCTACAGGGGCCGGAGGGGGTGAAGCGGCTGGTCGAGGCGGGCGGCGGCATCGGCGTGCTGTTCGGGGCGGCGCTGCGCCGGGAGCTGGCGGAGGGGCGGCTGCGGGCGCTGCCGCTCGCGGAGCCGCCGCCCTCGCGCGCGGTCTGCCTAGTGCGGCGCCGGCACGCTCCGCTCACGCCGATCGCCCGGCAGTTCCGGGCCTTTCTCGTCGGCCAACTGGGCGACCAAGCAAACGCCGTGGAGGGACCCTATGCCTGACGTGTGGACGCCCGAGTGGAGCAACGCCGTCTTCTCAGTGGCCGAGCGCGACCGCCGCTGGGCGCGCGTGCGGGCGCTGATGGCCCGCGACGGCATCGACGTCATCGCCTGCCTGCCGTGTACGAACAACCACGACCGGGGCCAGGCCGACGCCCGCTACCTGACGCAGCTCGGCGAGAACTCGGACGAGACGACCGTCGTCTTCCCGCTGGAGGGGGAGGTGACGGCCTGGCACTCGCGCGGCGGCGTGTGGCCGTCGTCGAACTGGCTCACGGACATCCGGGCGGCGCGGCGCGGCGCCGGGGGCACGACGGTCGTCGCGCGGCTGCGGGAGCTGGGCTTCGAGCGCGGCACGCTGGGCATCGCGGGGCTGACCTCGGGGCTGCTCAGCCACGTCCGCGAGACCGAGGGGGAGGTGAACTGGCAGTCGGTCGAGATCATCAAGCAGGCCTTCCCGAACGCCCGCGTGGTTTCCGCCACGGACCTGCTCGGCGAGGCGCGCTACCAGAAGAGCGCCGAGGAGATCGACTTCCTGCGCCAGGGCACCGCGGTGGCGGAGCAGACCATGCGCGCCGTGCTGGACCACGCGCGCCCCGGCGTGCGGGAGCGGCACGTGTTCGCCCACATGCTGTTCGCCAACGCCGACGCGGGCGGCAGCTTCCAGCCGATGTTCGGCTGGATCAGCGGGCCGCTCGGGAACACCTACCACCGCGTCGAGCAGCCCTCGTTCCGCACCCTAGAGCGCGGCGACGTGCTGGCCATCGAGATCGAGGGGCGCTGGGGCGGCCACATCGCGCAGATCGACGAGACGTTCGCGATGGGGCCCGCCCACCCGGACCTGCGTGATGGGATGCAGCTGGCCTGGGAGGCGTTCAACCGGGTGTTCGCCGCGCTCAAGCCGGGCGTGCGGGTGGCGGAGCTGCTGGAGATCGGCAACGTTACGGCCATGAATGGGCGCGGCGTGGCGAGGCTGCTCATGCACGGGCGTGGCACCGGCGACGACGGCCCGCTGGTGACGGGACACTACTCGCCGGCGCTCCTCGACGTGGAGCTGGCCGAGGGCTGCTGTATGGTGGTCAAGCCGAACGTCTGGGTGGACGACAAGCCCGATTACGGCCACTGGGGCGAGGTCGTGGTCGTGCGCGAAGACGGCGCGGAGCGGCTCGGCACCCGGCCGCAGGAGCTGTACGAGCTGGGCTGACGCGGGCGCGCGGAGACGCGCGTCAGGATGATGGGGGCGCTGCCCCCGGGGAGCAGGGATGCCGCGCACGCTCGCCGTCCTCGGTGCCGCGCTGTGGCTCCTGGCGGCCTGCCAGGGGGCCCCCACGCCCACCCGCCAGCCGGCCGCGGCGAGCCCGACGGCCGACGCGTCGCAGACCCCCGAGGTCGCGCGGCTGCTCGCCGCGGCCCGCGACGCCGGCGAGAACGAGCTTGACCTCTCCTGGAGCGACAACACGCTGGGCGGCAGCCAGGGCGCCCAGCGCCTCGCCGTTCTGTTCAACCAGACCTACGGCACCAGCATCCAGGTCAATTTCACGCCCGGCCCGACGATGACCGAGATGTCGTCGCGGGTGAGCCAGGAAGTGGCCACGGGCCGCAAGAGCGAGACGGACCTGCTGCTCGGCGGCGAGACCCACTACGCGCCGCTGCTCGACCGGGACGTCCTCGAACGCTACGACTACACGCAGCTCTCGCCGCGAATCACGCCCGAGATCGTGGCGCCGAACAACGTCGGCGTGGAGGTGGCGACGCGGCTGCCCGGCATCACCTACAACACCAACCTGGTGCCGCCCGCCGACGCGCCGCACACGCTGGAGGACGCGCTTAACCCGAAGTGGCGCGACATCATGGCCTCCACGCAGAACGCGGCCAACTTCGACCGCGTGGCCGCGCGCCCGGAGTGGGGCCCCGAACGCATGAAGCGTTACGTGGCGCGGCTCTCGGGGAACATCTCGGGGCTGGTGCGCTGCGGCGAGACGGCGCGCTTCATGAGCGGCGAGTTTGGCATGCTGGTGATGGACTGCGGCGGCTACGAGGTACACAAGGGCCAGGCCAAGGGCGGCCCGGTCGGCCACGTCATCCCCGAGGACGCGCCGGTGATCGCGGTCTTCTACCTGGGCGTGCCACGCACCGCCGCGCACCCGAACCTGGCCAAGCTGTTCGTCAACCTGCTGTTGAGCGAGGCCGGCCAGCGCGCGCTCTACGAGACCGAGTACCTGGACCACGTCAGCCTGCCCGGCTCGCAGTCGGCGGCCGAGCTGAACGACGTGCGCGCGAAGGGCATCACGCCGCTGAAAGTGGACGCGCGGTTCGTCGCCGAGCATCCGGAGCTGGAGGGGCTCTCCGAGGAGCTGACCGCGCTGTTGCGCGACCATCGCTGAGAACGAGGAGGCAGGCCATGACCGCTACCGCGCAGACCTATCCGGTGGACCGCAGCCTGGCCGACGTGGACTGGGACGAGGGCCTGGACCCGTACCCGCGCTTCTCGCTCGCGGAGCGCGACCGGCGCTGGGCGGCGGTGCGGGCGCGCATGGCCGCGCAGGGCATCGACGTGCTGGTGACGCCGCAGAACAGCGGCCACTCGACCGACTTCCAGGCGAACAGCCGCTACCTGAGCCACGTCGGCGGGGGCGGAGACGCCGACGTCGCCGTCGTCTTCCCGCTGGAGGGCGCGGTCACGGCCATCGCGACCAGCGCCAAGCTGCGCTGGCCCAACGTGCAGAACTGGGTGACCGACGTCCGCGAGGCGCGGCGCAACTACGGGAGGGTCGTCGTCGAGCGGCTGCGCGAGCTGAGCCCGCGCGTCATCGGCATCGCCGGGCTGGGCGAGGGCACGCGCAGTCCCGAGGGCACGATCCTCTACGGCACTTACCGGCAGATCCGCGACGCCTTCCCGGACGCCGAGCTGCGCGACGCCACCGACCTGCTGGTCGAGACGCGCTGGGTGAAGAGCGAGGAAGAGATCGCGTTCCTGGCCCGCTCGAACGACATCATCGACGCCGGCTACGATGCCGAAATCGCCGCGGCGCGCCCCGGCGCGAGCGACTGGGTGGTGTGGGGCGAGGCGATGGGGGCGATGCTGCGCGCGGGCTCCGAGCTGCCGGTCCACTACAACTGGGTGTCCGGCCCGCGGCCGCGGCGCACGCAGGCGCGGCCGTGCCACCGCCTGCTGCAGCCGGGCGACATCATCCTGAACGAGCTGGAGGCCTCGTGGGCGGGCTATCGCGCGCAGCAAGACGTGCCCGTGGCCGTGGGCCAGCCGGACCCGGCGTACGTCGAGCTGATGAAGGTACAGGACGACCTGTTCCACACGACGCTAGAGGCGCTCCGGCCCGGCACGACGCTCGGGGAGCTGGCGGCACAGTGCGCCGCGCGGGCGGACGCCATCGCGCCCCGCAGCGGCCCGGCGGCGGGCGTGAAGGGCGTGCTGAACATGCACGGGCGGGGCCAGGGCGACGACGGCCCGATCATCACCGACTCCGCCCGCGACCCGGGGCCGCTCGCCGTGCCGCTCCAGGAGCGCATGGTGTTCGTGCTCAAGCCGGGCGTCGTCTCGGCGGACGGCCAGTACGCGATTACGTTCGGCGACACCGTGGTCGTCACGGCCCAGGGCGGCCGTCGGCTCGGCACGCGCCCGCACGGCATCGCCATCGCCGGCGGCTGAGCCGCGGCCGGCGCGCAAGGATTGCCCCGAGTGCCGGCGTGTGGTATCACGGCCATGTCGCGGCCACCGGGCCGGCACGGCCATGAGGGAGGTGCGTCATGGCGCTGGACACGTCGGCGCCCGCCGGGGCGCGGGTACGCATCCGCGGCCTCAACCACTTCACGCTCCCGGTCCGCGATCGCTACGCGGCCGCCCGGTTCTACACGGCGGTCTTCAACTGCGAGGTGGACCACGAGTCGGCGCCGGACCGCGTGCAAAAGGGTCTGGCGCGCAGCCTGCAAGTCGGTGTGGCGCTGTGCCCGGGCATCGAGCTGGACCTGTTCGAGCAGGACTACGGCCAGCCGACGGTCGACCAGTCGCATCCCCACCACGCCTTCGACATCCCCGCCGAGGACGTGGCGCTCTGGGTCGAGCAGCTCCGCTACTGGGGGGTGCCGTTCGTCGGGCCGATGACGCGCGCCGGCACGAAGGGCTGCGAGATCTACTTCAACGACCCCGACGGGAACCACCTGGAGCTGCACTGCTCGGCGTACCCGGACGAGCTGCGGCAGCAGCTTGCCGTCGGCCCCTATGACAAGACCCTGACCGTCATCCAGCAGTGGCCGACGCCGGAGCGGGCGGAAGAGGCGGAGCGCCAGTTGCAGGAGAAGCTCGCGCGGCTGCGCGCCCGCCGGGCTGCGCACTGAGGCGCGGTGGGCAGGGTCGGGGCGCGAGCGCCGGCGGTCGAACGGAGCAAACGGTGTGGCGGCAGGCGCTCGCGCTCGTCGGGCTGGCGTGGCTGGTGGTTGCCTGCCAGGCCGCTGTCCCTGCCGCCGCGCCCACGGGTGGGGCGGGGGTGGCGCCGGCCGGCGCCGCGCCCGCGGCGCCTCCCAGCGGGACCGCCAACACCCCGGAAGTGGAGCGGTTGATCGCGGCGGCGCAAGCGGCCGGCGAGACCGAGCTGAACCTCTCCTGGAGCAACAACACGCTCGGCGGAAGCGAGGCCGTGGGCCGCTGGGAGGCGCTGTTCAATCAGCTCTACGGCACGCACGTGCGGTTCAACTTCACGCCGGGGCCGTCGATGACGGACATGGCGGGGAGGGTCATTCAGGAGGCGGCCGCGGGGCGCAAGGCCTCGACCGACGTGCTGTTGGGCGCGGAGTCGCACTACGGTCCGCTCGTCGACCTCGACGCGCTGGAGCCCTACGACTACACCGCGCTCTCGCCGCGCATCCAGCCGCAGTTCGTCGCGCCCAACAACATCGGCGTGGAGTTCACCAGCCGCCTGCCGGGGATCACCTACAACACCAACCTGGTGCCGCCGGGCGACGTGCCGCAGAAGCTGACGGACACGCTCGACCCGAAGTGGAAGGGGAAGATCGCCTCCACGCTGAACGCCGCGAGCTTCGACCGTGTGGCCAGCCGCCCCGAGTGGGGCGCCGAGAAGATGCGGGCGTTCGTGACCCAGCTCTCGCAGAACATCGCCGGGCTGATGCGCTGCGGCGAGTCCACGCGCATCATTAGCGGCGAGTTTGCCATGCTGGTCATGGACTGCGGCAGCTTCGACGCCAACCGCCTGCGGGCGAGCGGGGCGCCGATCGGCCACGTCATTCCCGAGGACGCGGCCACGGTCCTGTTCTTCTACCTGGGCGTGCCGCGCACGTCCGCGCATCCGAACCTGGCGAAGCTGTACATCAACATGCTCTTGACCGAGGAGGGGCAGCGACTGCTCTACGATATCGAGTGGATCGACCATTACGAGCTGCCCGGCTCCCAGTCGGCCGCCGAGCTGAGCGGGCTGCGGGCCAAGGGCATCGAGCCGCTGCGGATGGACGCGCGCTTCGTGGCCGAGCACCCCGACTCGATCAAGCTGGGCGATGACTTCGCGGTGATTCTCCGGCAACAACATTAGCCATCTCCTTGGGAGGACCAGCCGCCGTGGTGGACATGGAGCGCGATACGTCCCGCCGAATCCCGGAACGCCGGCTGGCGCCCACGGAGGCCGTCACGAGCTTCGACGAGGTGTTGCTCGGCTACGACCGCGAGGCGGCGGTGGCCGAGGCCCGGCGCGGCGCGGGCCTCGCCTACGAGCCGGCCACGCGGGGCTGTCCCTTCGGGGTGGACGTCGACCGGCTCGTCGCGGCGCTGGCGAACGGCGACTTCGACGGCGCGGCAGCAGTGGTGAGCCAGGCCCATCCGTGGGGCGGGATCATGGGGCGCTGCTGCCACAAGTTCTGCGAGGCGGCGATGGCCGACGCTTATCCCACGGGCTTCGAGCCGCTGAACCTGCGGACACTGGAGCGCGCGGCCGCGGACCACGGGCGCCGGCAGCCGACGGTCGTGGAGCGGCCGCCCTCGGGCAAGCGCGTCGCCATCGTCGGCGCGGGGTCGGGGGGGCTGGCCACGGCGCTGGGGCTGCTGCGGGCGGGGCATGCCGTCACGCTGTTCGACGCCCTGCCCGACGTCGGCGGGATGCTGATCGTCGGCTACCCGAACTTCCGCATGCCCCGGCCCGTGCTGCGCCGGGAGCTGCCGATCCAGAGCGCGCTCTTGCGCCTGGCGCTGGGCGAGCGCATCGACCGGGCGCGGCTGGAGGAGCTGCTGGCCGAGTACGATGCGGTCTGCCTGGCGCTCGGCCGCTTCCGGCCGGCGGCGGTCCGCGTGCCCGGCGACGACCTGGCGGGCGTGTACGAGGCGCTGGACTTCCTGGAGCGCGTGACGCTGGGCACGCCGCCCGCCATCGGCGACCGCGTGGCGGTCCTCGGCGCCGGCTACACGGCGCAGGACGTGGCGCGCACGGCGCGGCGGCTGGGCGCCGAGGTCCACGTGCTCTACCGCCGCGGGCCCGAGGAGATGCCGGTGCGGCCGGCCAACCGCGCGCGCTTCATCCAGATGATGGAGCGCGAGGGCGTGCCTTACCAGTTCTACCTGAACCCGCTGCGGATCGTCGGGGAGCACGGCCGGGCGGTGGCGGTGGAGGTCCAGCGCACGCGCCTGGGCCCGCCCGACGCGAGCGGCCGCCCGCGGCCCGAGCCGGCCGACGAGCCGCCGTTCCTGTTGCCGGTGACGGCGGTCGTGAAGGCGACGGGCCAGCGCCCCGACTTCGCGCTGCTGCCCGAGGACGTGCGCGCCACCGCGGACTTCGTGCTGCACGTCGACCGCCACGCCAGCCGGCGCGGCCTGTTCGTCGTCGGCGACATCGCGGGCGACGTGGGCAACGACGGCGCGTTCGTCGGCGGCCTGGAAACGGCCGCGCGGATGAACCGCTTCCTGGCCGACCCGGCCTACGCCTGGCCGGAGCTCCCGCCCGACCTGGTCGTCACGCGCCGGTCGCCTGGCCCCGAGGCGGCGGACTAGGGAGGAGCAGGCACGTGGCCGTGGGCGAGCGCAGCGACACGCTGATCCCCATGTTCGACCGGGCGGAGCGCGATCGGCGCTGGGCGCGGCTGCGCGCGGCGATGGCGCGCGCGGGGCTCGACTGCCTGGTCGGCTTTCCCAATAGCGGCCACTGGGACCAGTTCCAGGCGGCGGTCCGGTACCTCACGCAGATCGGCGGCAACACTACCGAGGCGGCCGTCGTCTTCCCGCTGGACGGCGAGGTCACGGCGTTCGTGCGCGGGCCGAACGAGGTAGCCTGGTGGGGCAGCCAGAGCGACTGGATCGCCGACCTGCGGCCGACGGGACGGAGCTGGGCGCCGCCGGTCAGCGCGCGCCTGCGCGAGCTGGGGCTGGCGCGTGGGCGCATCGGCATTTGCGGGCTGGCGGACTCTCCCCGCGCGCCCGAGGGGCTGGTGGCCAGCGGCATCGTGGACGCGCTGCGCGCGGCGCTGCCCGAGGCGCAGTTTAGCTCGGCCACGGCGCTGGTGGCCGACGTGCGGGCGGTGAAGAGCCCTGCCGAGGTCGCGTTCCTGCGGCAGGCGGTGCGCGTGGCCGAGGCGGCGGCGGCCACGATGCGCGCGGTTGCCCGCCCCGGCGTGCCCGAGCGCGAGGTGTTCGGCGCCATGTTGCGGACGATCGTCGTCGAGGGCGGGGAGATCATGGCGATGCTGCACTGGGGAGCGGGCCCGGAGCCGCCCTGGCCGCACCGCCTCATCACGAGCCGCGTGTTGCAGCCGAACGACGTCATCAACAACGAGATCGAGGCCAAGTGGAGCGGCTACGTGGGGCAGGTCGTGCAGCCGATGGTGCTGGGCGAGCCGCCGCCGGCGCTGGAGCGCATGTACGCCGCCTCGCGCGCCATCTTCGAGGCGCTGTGCGCCCGCATGCGGCCGGGCGTGCCGTTCACGGCCATCGTGAGTCTCTACCAGCGGCTGGTGCGCGAGGCGGGCTACCAGCCCGGCGCGGCGCTCATCCACGGGCGCGGCCTGGGCGAGGACCGCCCGCTGGTGATGGGCAACGGGACGGTCGATCCCGCGCTGGCGCTCGAAGAGGGCAACGTCTTCATTCTCAAGCCCGCGGCGTTCCCGTCCGCGGGGGACGTCGTGCAGTCAGGCACCGGGCAGGTGATCGAGCTGGCGGTGCGCGCCGGCGACACGGTGGTCGTCACGGCCGACGGCGCCCAGCGGCTCGGCCAGCGCCCGCTCGCCATCGCCACGCCCTAGGCTGGGCTCGCGCGGTGCCTATAGCCTGCAGGCGCTTCTCGCGCAGCCTTATTCGCATGCCCGGGGGCGCTCGCGGTGCTACAGTTAGGGCCAACGGTAGGCTGCCCCTGAGCGCGCGCCGAGGAGCTGCGCGCCGCGCCAGCGGTGGCCGTGAGGGGCGTCGACCGCGCGGAGGAGGTCGCGGCGAAGGCGACACGGTCGTCACGGCGACACGCCGACCATCTGGGCCGTGGTCGCCGCGGCGGTGCTCTACGTGGCCGGACGCGCGCTCGGCGGCGGCACCGAGGTCGACGTCGCGTCGTGACGAGAGGCAGCGCCCGCCCCTGGCGGGGGGCGCGGGAGGTAACGATGTTCGAAGCCATCCAGGTGAGCGAGCCACTGGAGCGCATCGCGGAGGACTGGGACTTCCTGGCCGAGCGCGTGCTGCCGCACTTCTCGACCTTCAAGCCGGTCGGCCAGAACATCTACGGGATGCGGCGGCGCCACATCGGGCCGGTCGGCGTGACCGATCTCAAGAAGGGCGCAATCACCGCGCACTACGAGATGGGGCCGTCTGGGCTGGTCCACTGGGAGCACAAGCCGTTCCAGCTCCACATCACGACGGCCGGCACGCCGCACCACGTCAGCCACAACTTCGGCTACTGGCACATCAACGACATGGACGAGATGTACCTGCCGATGCCAGGGGCGCAGCCGGACGAGCTGGGTTACTTCATCCTGCTCATGGGCGCACCCCGCGCGGGCGAGTGCGACCGCTTCGCCTGGTACTGCCAGCAGTGCCTGACGCTGATGCACGAGTTCGTCTACCGCACCGGCGACGAGGGCTTTAACGGCTTCTGGAAGGCCGAGCGGACGGCCGTCAACGAGTACAACAGCGATCCGGCGCACCGGCGCTGCCCGGAGTGCGGCGCGCTGAACCCGCCCGGGTACTGCTGGCAGTTCAACAAGGACAGCGCGCTGGAGCGCGAGGGCCGGACCGCCTGGTAGGGGGAGGAACGATGGCCGCAGCGGGCATCCCCGAGCCGATCCCGAGCTGGACGGTCCAGCTGGCGGACGAGATGGGCCACGCGGTGCCCGGCGCGGAGCCTTGGCGGGCGCTGGGACAGCACGAAGTGTGGGTGGGCCGCTACCCGGCGCAGCTCCCGCCGCTTCGCGTGCAGGAGATGCGCCAGAACCGCTGCGTTGAGTTCGCGAAGCCCGGCTACTGCATGCACCGCGTGGCCGCCGGCACGCCGTACCGGATCAGCCATCTGTTCGGCTTCTGGCACATCTCGGATGCGGACATGACCTGGCTGCAGTTCGAACGGGACGCGCTCACGCTCTACGTCGCGCTCGCGGGCGGCAGCACCGGGCTGCCGGGCGACCAGGCGGTCGCCTGGTACTGCGCGCGGTGCGGGGAGGAGATCGCCCGGCAGGCGTTTCCCCGGGCGGGGCGCTACGGGCGCTTCCTGACCCACGGCAGCCAGCCGGCGCTGGACGCCTTCAACGCCAACGCGGACCAGCGCCGCTGCCGCGCGTGCGGCTGGGAGCACCCGCCGGCGTACCCGTTCTCGCCCCTCGGCGAGGGGGGCACGGCAGAGCAGGTCCCAGCCTGGTAGATACGTTCGCCGCGGGCACTCGCGGCGCAACCCGGGTCGCGCACTGGACCCGCGTGCTGGACCGTAGACGGAGCATACGAGCAGTGGGCGCCCGGCCGCGCCTGACCGAATGCAGGGCGGCCATCGGCGAGACGCCGGCTCCCTCCTGAAGAGCTAACGGCACTTGGAAGGGTCACCAGCATGAAGACGGAGAGGCGCGGGCCGCGGCCGCGAACGGCGTGGGTCGTGCTAGTCGGCCTGCTCGTCGCTGCGTGCGGCCCGGCGGCCAGCGTGCCGGCGACGCCGGCCGCGGCGGGGTCGGCCGCTGCGGCCCCGGCCACGGCGGCCGCCGTGGCCGGGGCCGGCGTGCCAGCGGCCGTCGCGCCGGTCGCGGCAGCGCCGTCCACCCCGCCCGAGCGCGTCCCGCTCAAGGTCGCCGTGCAGGGCCGCCCGGATCAGGCACACTTGCAGCTCGCGCTCGACCGCGGCTACTTCACCGCGCAGGGCCTTGACGTGGAGACGGTGCAAATCACCAGCGGCGCGGAGATGGTGCCGGCGCTGGCCACCAACCAGATCCAGGTCGGGAACGGCGCGCCGAGCGCCGCCCTGTACAACGCGCTGGCGCGCGACGTGGACATCCGCCTCGTCGCCGACTACGCGCACGTCGGCCCTCCTACGGACACCGTGCTCGCCATCCTCGTGCGAAAGGACCTCTGGGACAGCGGCACCGTGCGCTCCCTGGCCGATCTCAAGGACGGGCGGGTGTTCGCGGCGGGCACCGTCCCCGGCACGGTCTCCGATCTGCTGTACAACAAGGCGCTGGCCAAGGAGGGCATCAGCGGCGACGGCATCCAGATGCAGTACATGCCCATCCCGGACGTCTACGCGGCGCTCGCCAACGGGCGCATCGACGCCGGCACGCTGACGGAGCCGCTGACGACGCAGGCGGTACAGCAGGGCATTGCGACGGTCCTCTACCCCGCCGGCGCCGTGATCCCGGGCGCGATCCTGTCGGTGCTGCAGTACTCGCCGCAGTTCGCGGCCGAGCAGCCCGACGCCGCGACGCGCTTCATGGTCGGCTACCTCCAGGGCGTACGCGACTACTATGATGCGTTCGTCCTGCAGAAGGACCGTGACGCGGCCATCGACACGCTCATGCAGAGCCTGGCGCCGAAGGACCGCCGCATGTGGGAGACGGCCCACTACATGAGCACCGACCAGAACGGCGCCGTCGACGTGAACGATCTGAGAAGCTCGGCCGAGTTCTACCTGCAGCACGGCGATTTTGGCGGGCCGATCCCCGACTTCGCGAAGTTCATCGATACCCGCTTCGCCGAGGCCGCAGTGCAGATACTCGGTCGGCGCTGAGCGCGCTCACTGGGAGGAGGCAGGCGATGATCGCCACCAGCCGCGTGGAGGCGTCCAACGCGGACGGGGTGCGGCGCCGCTGCCCCGCTTGCGGTTAGGAGCGCCCGCCGGCCTGTCCCTTCACGCCGCTGGATCCGACAACCCCCGCCACGGGAGGGCTGAACTCATGGTAGAGCGTGGTACGCTGGTCGAAGCTTGTGCCATCGACCAATTGTCGGCAGAGCAGGCCCTGCTGGTCATGCTCGCGGGGCGGCGCGTCGGGCTGCTGCTCCACCAGGGGCGGCCCGTGGCCGTGCTCGACCGCTGCCCCCACTTCAGCGGGCCGCTTGCCCAGGGGCCGATCAGCACGACCCGTGGGGAGATCATCTGCCCCTGGCACCGCTTCCGCTTCGACCTCTCGACCGGCCGGAGCGTGACCAAACCAGCCATGGTGGCGACGCTGCTCCCGACCGAAGTGCGCGGCGACCGAGTCTGGGTGGACGTGAGCGCCCTCACGGATGCGAAGGAGTGACTACTATGGAAAGCCGCGAGTATCGCTTTCTCATGCCGGGCCACAACTGGATCACCATCGGGAGCATCCTGGGCCTGGGGCTGGCCGGGTACAACAGCCCGCTTCCCAAAGGCTCGTCGGTCGCGCTGGTGATGAGCGATCCGGGCGTGCTGTGCATGGAGGGACCGAAGATCGTGGGGCGCGGCGAGGCCGACGTCTGCATGACCACCCCGACCTGGTACGGCGAGGCGGCGCACTTCGGCCGGTTCGACTTCGACCGCCCCTACGACGTGAAGGCCATCGCCACCTTCCCGCACGACGACCGCCTGGCGTTCGCGGTGCGCAAGGAGACAGGCATCACCTCGCTGCACGACCTGCGCGAGAAGAAGTACCCGTTGCGGGTCGCCATCCCCTCCAGCCGCCAGCTCCATCCGGCGGGCCTGATCGCCGAGGAGGCGCTGGCGCAGTACGGCGTCACGCTGCGCGACATCGAGGCCTGGGGCGGCGCGGTGCTGCCGCGCATCTCGCTGACGAGCGGCGCCGGCCCGATCGTCGATCCGAGCTTCGACGCCATCTTCGACGAGGCGATCATGACCCGCCGCTGGCACCAGCTCGCGGAGGAGCACGACCTGCGCTTCCTGCCGCTGGACGACGAGGTGCTGGCGCACTTCGAGCGGCGCGGCATCCCGCGGGGCACGATCGCTAAGGGGCGTCTGCGGGGCGTGGACGCGGACGTGCCGACACTCGACTTCACAGGCTGGGTGCTGCTGGCGCGCGGCGACCTACCCGACGAGTTCACCTACATCCTCACGAGGGTGCTGGATGAGCACAAGGACGAGATTCGCGGGCTCTTTGGGCCGCAGAGCGGGCTAACGGGTCCGATCGACCTCGCGCAGAGCGCGCGCGAGCTGAAGATGCCGCTGCACCCGGGGGCGGAGGCCTACTACCGCGAGAAGGGCTACCTCTAGGTGGCGATTCCCGCCGGAGCGCGCCCATTGTCGGGGCGAGGGGCGTGCGGGAAACGTACGGCAGCAAGCGGACGGAGAGGGGAGCACCATGAAGAACAACCCGATGGGCATCCGGGGCTTGGACCACTTCAGCATCCCCGTCGCCGATACCCGGAAGTCGCTGACCTTCTACCAGGCCATCTTCGGCGCCACGGTCTTCGAGGACGAGATCGGGCGCTACGAGTTCGGCTTCTCGGACGAGGACAAGCGGTTGGGGCGGAGCGAGCACATCTTCGTGGAGATCGCGGGCCAGCGCGTCGAGCTACTCGGCCAGGACCCCGGCGGCAAGACGCCGCTCGGCACCCACCACGCCTTCGCCATCGGCCCGAACGACGTGGACGTGATTCAGGCGCACCTCCGCAAGCACGGCGTCCCGTTCTACGGTCCGGCGACCCACGCGGGCACCGCCGCGGTGTCGATCTACTTCAGCGATCCGGACGGCCACGCCCTGGAGTTCGTCTGCTGGGACGGCTACCCGCGGCTGAGCGAGGTGCCCCTGCTCCAGCACGTCGAGCGCATCGACACCCGCTTCGACTGGGACCCGGAGACGCGGCAGGCGCGACCCAAGGCGCCGGCTGCGACCTAGCCGCTCGGTGGCCTCCAAGGGGCCCGGCCAGCCGGTAAGCCTAGCGCCCAAAATCCCACGCGGCCCAATAGGCGCGAGCGCAACGCCCGAGGACTGCTGCCGACCGATTCGCACGATCGCCGGGGCTCACCCGCGCCGGCCTCCGGCCTGGCCGACCGCGGGTCGGTGTCGGGCGCGTTGGCGCGGCGGCGGCTATTGTGTCCGCTCAGAGCCAAAGCGCTGTTTGAACCCGGCGAACAAAGTATTGGACCAGTCGGATCGAATTCCGTAGCATCGACTGAGGCGCTGTCGGGCCACCGGCGATGCCCGGGCGAGGAGTGCAGCGATGGCGAACCGGCCAGCCAGCTTCGACGAATGGTACGTCAAGAGCTCCTATCAGGAGTTCGTGCGCCGCGAGGGGGCGCCGCTGTACGAGGGCAGCGCGCTCGAAGACCTCGCCTCGCTACCGCTCGCCGACTGGGAGCGTCGCGGCGGGAAAGTGGCCTATACGCGGCTCGGCGACCAGGAGGACTACAATCTGCAGATCGTCGAGATCCCTCCGGCGGGCGCGCTCCGGCCCGAGCGCCACATGTACGACAGCGTAATGTACGTCATGCGCGGCAAGGGCGCCACGACGATCTGGCAGGAGGGGGAGCCGAAGCACACGGTCGAATGGGGCGAGGGCGCGCTGCTCACGATCCCGCTGAACGCCTGGCACCAGGAGTTCAACGCCTCCGGCGCGGAGCCGGTGCGCCTGCTGTTCGGCACGAACATGGCGCACGTGATCAACCTGTATCACAACCTCGATTTCGTCTTCAACAACCCGTTCGTGTTCAGCGACCGCTACTCGTACACGATGCAGGACTACTTCAGCGACCCCGGACACCACTGGAACCTGCGGCTGTACGAGACGAACTTCATCCCCGACATCCGCAAGTTCCCGCTAGACACGTATCCGGAGCGGGGCATTCGCACGTCGATCATGCGGCTGTCGATGGCCAGCACGGCAATCGGCATGCACATCATGAGCGTGTCGGAGGGCACCTACGCCACGGCGCACCGCCACCAGGCGGGAGCGCACGTGATCGTCGTGGAGGGGTCGGGCTACGAGCTGATGTTCTTCGAGAGCGAGCGGCAGCACCCGCGCAAGGTGAACGCCTGCCCCTACGCGGTGGTGGCGCCGAAGCTGAACGAGTACCACCAGCACTTCAACACCGGTAAGGGCGACTACAAGATGCTGGCGTTCCGCGGCCACAGCCTGCGCTACGGCATCGGCCAGATGTACGATCCGAACTCGACGTCACAGAGCACCGACCGGGAGGCGTGGAGCTACAAGATTCCCTACGCCGAGGAGGACCCGCGCATCCGCGAGGCCTACTGGGAAGACCTGGCGCGCAACGGCATCGACCTGCGCCTCGAGCCGGTGGACCAGGGGCGCAGCTAGGCCGTCCGGCCGCGCCGCGGTGGTGGCGAGTGCGCCGGCGGGGGCTGATCGCCCGGCCGCAGCGGGCGCGCGGAGGGAGGCATATGGTCGAGCTGGGCGTGTTCTTGCCCGTCACCAACAACGGCTGGATCATCTCGAAGAACTCGCCGCAGTTCCTGCCGACGTACGCGCTCAACCGGGAGATCTGCGCGGTGGCCGAGCGCATCGGCTTCCGCTACGTGTTCTCGATGGCCAAGTGGCGGGGCTTCGGCGGTGAGACGGACTTCTGGAAGTACTCGATCGAGTCCATGACGCTGATGGCGGGGCTGGCACCCGTCACGCAGAACCTCCGGCTGATCGGCTCCGTCGCGCCGGCGCTCATCCATCCGGCCGTGTTTGCGAAGCTAGCCGCCACGCTCGACGATATCGCCGGCGGGCGGCTCGGCATCAACATCGTGAGCGCCGGCAACCGCGGCGAGTACGAGCAGATGGGCCTGTACCCCGAGAACTTCGAGGCCTTCCGCTACGACTACACCGAGGAGTGGCTGACGCTCGTCAAGCGCCTGTGGACCGAGGACAGCGTGACCGTCCAGGGCCAGTATTTCACGCTGGCGGACTGCCAGTCCTGGCCCAAGCCGGTGCAGGGGGTGCCGCCCATCGTCTGCGCCACCTCGTCGGAGCGGGGCTTCCAATTCATCGCCGACCACTGCACTGACGGCTTCTTTGGCGGCATCACCGTGGACGCCAAGAAGGCCACCAGCCGGCGCATCAAGGAGGTGGCGGCCACGCGGGACCGCACGGTCCGCACGCACACGCTGGTCTCGCTCATCCTGGGCGACACGGACGCCGACGCCCAGCGCCTGCTGGAGCACTACGAGGCGGGCGCCGACGTGGAAGCGATTGCCAACGTGTACAACCTGCGCGTGCGCGACAAGGACGCCGCTCAGTCCGCGGGCTACCGCGAGCGGTTCGCGTCGAGCACGCGGCTGTTCTACGGCGGCGTGCCGTTCGTGGCGGGGCCGGAGCGGGTCGCGGCCATGGTCGAGGAGCTCGCCGTCGACGGGCAGGTGGACGGCGTGATGTTCGTGTTCCCGGACTTCGTGGACGGGCTCACGCGTTTCGGCGAGCAGGTCATGCCGCTGCTGCGGCAGCGAGGCGTGCTGGGGCCCGCCCCGGCCGGCGCCGGTGGCGCGAACGGCCACGCCTGAGGCCGGCGCAGGTGCCGCTCTTGCCAGGCCCGGCGGGAGGGGCGGCACCGGGGCGTCCGACGATCGCTAGCACTGATAGCCCGTCGTGCAGTGGATGCCCAGCTCGTGCTGCGCCTCTTCGATCACGCTCAGGTCGACGAACTGTGCCGGCTGGATGTCTACGTCGGGCGGCAGGTCGGGCCGCAGCTCCGTGTCGATGAAGCGCGTCAGGCCCTCGCTGCTCACACCGCCCGGACTGCTGCGGCTCACGGCGCGCAGCGCGCTCTCCACGGCCAGCCGCGCGATCTCCGGGTCCATCCCGAACTGCTCGGCGGCCATCGGGACGACCTCCGCGGTGTGGTCGAGCATGAACTGCAGCCCCTTCACCTGGGCGCGGGCGTAGCGCCTCACCTGGTCGCGCTGCTGCGCGAGCTTCGTGTCGGCGACGCCGAAGCCCGAGAACGGCCAGATCGCCACGTCGGAGAGCGCGACTAGCTCGTTGTAGCCCTGAGCCAGGGCAGTCGCCGTAGTGTCGGTATTGATGATCCCCGAGTCCACCGCCCCGCTCAGGAGGCTCGGGAAGACCTGGAGCCCGGCCGCGACGAGCGTGATATCGCGGTCGGGCTGGAGGCCCAGGTGGGCGGCGGCCAGCCGGGCGGCCACGTTGTCCGAGGTGCCGATGCGGCTAACCCCGATGGTCTTGCCGCGCAGCTGCTCGCCGGTCGTGATCTCGGGACGTGAAACCAAGGACCAGGTGGGGCGCTCGTACAGGAACAGGACCAGCTTCAGCGGTAACCCCTGGACCGCTGCCCGGCCGATCGTGCCCCCGGCGCCCGCGTAGTCCACCTCGCCGGCCTGCAGCGCGGCCGGCTCCAGGTCGCCCCCCACCCCGGCCACCTCGACGGGATCGAGGCCCTCTTCGCGGAAGAAGCCTTGCCGGATGGCGACGAGGAGCGGCAGGAAGCCGAAGCTCTGGCCGGGGGTCGCTACCTTGATCGGCTGCGCGGCGACGGTTGGGACGGCGGCGGGCGCGGGCACGGATCCGCGGTCTGCCGCGGCCGATGCACCGCTGGCGCTCGGGGCGGCTGGGGGCGCGGCGGGCTGCGCTGGCGCGGGCGCGGGACCGGGCGCTGCTGGGGCGCACGCTGCCCCGCGCAGGCCCAGCACTAGGGCGAGCGCGGCGAGAGCTAAGCGCGGCGCCCATCCGCCGGTTCGAGCGCTCGCAATGATGTTCAAGCTGTCGCCCTCCAGGCAGCTGCCTACTCCGCGCTGAGACACGGCCCTGGTGGCACAGTATCTACGGCATCGTGCAGACGATGCCACCGCGCGCCCGGTATGCTACGCTCTGCCCGAGAGCGGCTGGAGCAGACCCCGAGCCCGAGGAGGCGGACCGCGACGGCAGCATCGGCCAACCCGTGTGCGGGTACGGGCTACGCGAAGATCGTCCAGGCGGTTCAGTCGGCCGCGCGGGTACTGCGCGGCGAGCCACCCCTGCCGCCGGGCCCCGAGCCGGCGACCAACGAGGAGGAGTGAGGGATGCACGCGACCGACGCGATCCGCGGCATGCTGCTGCCGATCCCGACCGTCTTCGACGGGACCGGCGAGGTCGACGAGCCGCTCATGCGCGAGATGACCCGCTTCTATCTCGACGCGGGCATCCACGCACTGTTCGTCTGCGGCTCGTTCGGCCAGGGCCCGGCCATGCGCCTCGACCAGCGCAAGGCCGTGGCCGAGCTGATCGTCCAGGAGGTGCGCGGTCGGATTCCCGTCATCATCCACATCGGCACGGTGGACCCCTACTCGGCGGTGGAGCTGGGGCAGCACGCGCGCGCGATCGGCGCCGACGGCATCGGCGTGGTGGGGCCGTTCTACTACAGCGACCGCACGCCCGAGGAGCTAGTGCTGCACTTCCAGATGATCGACGCGGCCGTGCAGCTGCCGATCCTCGTGTACAACAACCCCGGCTACCAGGGCTACGCCATCACGCCGGCGCTGATGCAGCGCCTGGTGGCGGCGGTGCCGCGCATCTTTGGCGCCAAGCTGGCGATGGGAACCATTCCCGAGGCGCTGGAGTACCTGGAGCAGATCCCGGGCTTCGCGCCGTTCATCCTGGGCAACGGCCTGCTGGAGGGCATGCGGCAGGGCATCCGCGGGACGGTGAGCCCGCCGCTGGCCGCGACGCCGGAGCTGGGGGTGGACCTGATCCGCGCGATCGACGAGGGGCGCGACGAGGAAGCGCGGCGGCTGCAGGACCTGGCCAGCGAGGTGAACGACGAGCTGATCAAGTACTGGAAGAAGTACGGGCGCGTCGCGTTCGCGGAGGCGCTGCGGGCGCTGGGCTTCCCGATCAAGCAGTACCCGCGCTGGCCCACGCCCACGATGGCCGAGGAGGACCGACAGGCGATGCTGGCCGTGCTCAAGTGCGCCCGCCCCGCCACCGTCGGATGATCCGGTATCCAGTGGCTAGACGCCCGCGCTGGGGTGCCGTCCCCCACAACGGCTTGCCGGCACGGTGGGGCTGGCGCGCCGCTAACCGGCGTGGCGCGAATCCAGGCGACCGAGTGCTGCGCGGCCCGGCCGTCTGTCACACGTAGAGCGCTGGCCGCCGGCGTGAGCGGCGGGTCACGGCGGCCGGGCGATGGCCCGGCCTGCAGGCTGGCGTCGGCGGCCGGCGGTTCACGCGTGATCAACGTAGTGCCGCGCCGGGAAGGGGGCCATCATGGGCAGTCTGGCAACGAGTTGGCAGCGCGTCCCTGCCGCAGCGATCCTCGCGCTTGGTGCGGCCCTGCTGTTCGGGCTGCCGGCCCAGGGATCGGCGGCCGCGACCAGCGCCGCGCCCCGGGGCGCCGCGCTGCCGCAGGCCGCTCACGTGCGCCTGGGCGTCGTGGGCATCGTGGCGGGCGCGGGCTATTACCTCGCCATCGAGAAGGGCTATTTCGCCGAGCAGGGGCTGGACGTCGAGGCCATCCCCTTCGCCACGACGGCCGACGAGACGGCGCCGCTCGCCGCCGGGCAGCTCGACGTGGGCGCGGGCGCTACCAGCGCCGGGCTGTTCAACGCGATCGCGCGCGGGGTGGACATCAAGCTCGTCGCCGACGAGGGGCACACCGAGGCCGGCCGGCCCGGCAGCGCGCTGGTGGTGCGCCGCGCGGCCGCCGACGCGGGGCAGCTCCGCGACGTGGCAGACCTGCGCGGGCGCCGCATCGCCATCGCCAGCACCAGCATCGGAGTGGTCACCGACCTGCGCGGCTATCTGGCCCGGGGCGGCCTGACACTGGACGACGTCACGCTGGAGCAGATGGCCTTCCCCGACATGGCGCCCGCGCTCGGCAACGGCAGCGTGGACGCGGCTATCGCGGTCGAGCCGTTCCTGACGGTGCTGCAGCAGACCGGGCTGGCCACGCGCTGGCTGTGGGACTACGAGGTGAACCCGGATCACCAGGTGGCGGCGATCCTCTACGGGCCAGGGTTCGTGCGCGAGCAGCCCGAGGCCGCGCGCCGCTGGATGACCGCCTACCTGCGCGGGGTGCGCTATTTCAACGACGCCTTCGTCCGCGGCGACGCGGCGGCCCGCGAGGAGACGGTGCAGGTGCTGATGAAGTGGACGCCGATTCACGACCCCGCGCTGTACGACCAAATGAGCGTGATCGGGCTGGACCCGGACGGCGAGCTGCGCGTGCCCTCGCTGGCCGCCGACCAGGAGCTGTTCCTGGCGCTCGGCCAGCAGGACCGGCCCGTCGACTTCACCACGGCCGTGGACCTGCAGTACGTGCGGGCCGCGCGTCAGGTGCTCGGCCCGTATTGAGCGCCGGCGCCGGCGCGCCGTGCGCCTAGCCCTTGCCGCCCGAGTCGGACCTGATCGATACGGGGCGAGCGCCGCCCGGCTGGTGCCGCCCCAGGGGAGGACGCGATGGCAGACCTGAGGCTGACGCTGGCTTGCTGGGACTACGACCGCACGCGGGCGCTCATGGACGGCAGCATCCGTCCTCAGGGCATCGAGCTGACGTACAAGAACCTGTTCGTCGCGGAGACCTTCGAGCGCATGGTGCGCGACCGGGAATTCGAGGTCTCGGAGCTAGGGCTTACCTTTTACATTGGCACCCTCGGCCTGGATGACCCGCCCTTCGTCGCCCTGCCCGTGTTCCCGCTCCGCTTCTTCCGCCACTCGGCCATCTTCGTCAACACGGCGAGCGGCATCGCGTCGCCACGGGACCTGATCGGCAAGAGGGTTGGCGAGCTATTCACCTATGGTCACGACGCGGGCATCTGGGCGAAGGGCATCCTGAGCGACGAGTACGGCGTGCCGACCGACAGCGTCACCTACTACGTGGGGGGCCTGGACCGCCCGGCGCGCTGGGACTGGCTGCCCTGGGAGCCACCAGCGAACGTCAAGATCCAAGAGCTTGGTCCGACGCAGACGCTCGACGCCATGCTGGAAAGCGGCGAGATCGACGCGCTGTACTCGGCGATCGTGCCACCCTCCCTGCTCAAAGGCTCGCCGCGCGTCCGGCGGCTGTTCGAGGACTACGAAGCGGTCGAGCGCGACTACTTCCGGCGCACCGGCATCTTCCCGATCATGCACACGGTCGTCATGCGGAAAGACGTCTACCAGCGAAACCCGTGGATCGCCCGAGCGCTCTACGACGCGTTCCGGGAGGCCAAGGACAAAGCCGCCAGGCAATACCAGATGGGCGAAGCGTTCATGCACGGGCTGTTCATGATGCCGTGGTTTACGGCCCACCGCGAAGAGAACCGGCGGCTGATGGGCGACGATCTGTGGCCGTACGGCGTCGAGCGCAATCAGAAGGTCTTGGATACATTCCTGCGCTACCATCACGAGCAAGGGCTCTCCCGGCGGCGCGTCAGCGTCGAGGAGCTATTCGCGCCCGAGACGCTCGGCGAGTAAAGCAAGGCAGCGGTAGCCGAGCACGCTCGATGCCGGGGCAGCTTTCGCCAGCGAGGTGACCAAGAGGGTTTGCGGAGCCACGAGTGACGGTGGTAGCATCGTCCACCAGCGAGGCCGGCCGTGGCCCGGCTCTGGCGGCACAAATGTGGCCCCGAAAAAGCCGTTGGCGAGCCCAGGGGAGGAGGTGGCCATGCGCCGCGGACCTCACGGGCTCACGTTGACTGCCCTCGTGGTCCTGCTGCTGGGTCTTGGCCTGGCCTGCCAGGGGCCGGCGCGGGACCAGTCCGGCGCTCCCGCCCCCGGCGTGTCCGGCGCGGCCGCCGTGGCGGCCTCCCCAGGGACCACCGCGGCGCCCGCTCCGCTGCACGTGCGGCTCAGCCAGCCGGTGGCCGGGCTCGGCTACACGAGCCTCTACGTGGCGAAGCACAACGGCTACTTCGCCGACGAAGGGCTGGATGTGGAGACCCTGACGCTGACGACGGGGGGCGGGCCGGATATCCAGGCGCTAATGGCCGGCGACGTCCAGTTCAGCGCTACCGCGACGACGATCCTGATCAGCGCCTATCAGGAGGGCACGCCGCTGCTGGGCGTGGTGAGCTTGCTGAACCGCATGAACATGCACCTCGCCATGCACAAGGACGTGGCGCAGGCCCGGGGCATTGGGCCGCAGACGCCGCTGCGCGAGAAACTGGCTGCCCTGAAGGGGCTGACGATCGGCGTCACGCGGCTCGGCTCGCTCACCGACCAGGTCGCTCGGTACTACGTGCAGCGCGCTGGGCTCACGGTGGGCGAGGACGTGACGATCCTGGCCGTCGGCACGGGCACCGCGATGATGGCCGCGCTCGACAACCGGCGAGTCGACGCGGTCGTCGACTCGACAGCGGCGCTCGGGGAGGCCGTCGACCAGGGCCTGGCGGTACTCGTGGTGTCGGCGGCGTCCGGCGAGGACCCGGAGCTGAGCGACTACCTGCAGCAGCTCCTCGCCGTGCGCCCGGATTACGCGCGCGAGCACCCCGACGTCGTCCGCAAGGTGGTCGCCGCGGTGGTGCGGGCCGACCGCTGGGTGAGCGAGCACTCGGTGGGCGAGATCGCCGACCTGCTGACGGACGACTTGGACGGACGCCCCAGCGACTTCCTGGTCGAGTCGGTAAAGCTCGCGGTGCCGCCCGACGGCCGCATGACGCAGCGGGGCGTGGAGACGAACTACGCCATGATGGAGCTTACGGGCGCGCTGAAGGAGCGGCCGCCCTGGGACGCGCTAGTCACCAACGAGTTCCTGCCGCGCTGAGGGAGCGGGCGCTTGCGCGGAGCCCGCAGGGAGTCGACGATCATGGCAACCGCCTCGCCACCGCAGGGCGCGTCCCGCGCGCGCCGGACGAGCAACTGGCCCCGTTACGACGCCGCCACGCTCGGCTTCCGCCACTACTGGTATCCGGTCATGTGGTCGAAGGACCTCGGTCGCCAGCCGGTGGCCCTCCGGCTGCTCGGCGACCCGATCATGCTCCTGCGGGAGCGCGGCAAGGTCTACGCGTTCTACGACCAGTGCCCCCATCGCGGCATCCCGCTCTCGGTCGGGCGGCAGGACTTCCCGGGCACGTGGTCGTGCCGCTATCACGGCTGGGTGTTCGACCTCCAGACCGGCGCGCTGAAAGCCGCGCTTACGGACGGCCCCGACTCGCCGATCTGCGGGAAGGTGCGCGCCCGGACGTACCCCGTGGCCGAGCGCGCGGGACTGGTCTGGGTGTACGGCGGCACCGACACCCCGCCCCCCGTCGAGGACGACGTTCCGGAGCAGTTCCTTGTGCCGGACGCCGTGGTCTGCGGCCGCATCACGGTGCAGCGGGGGAACTGGCGCTACGCGGCCGAGAACAGCTTCGACGCCGGCCACGCCAACTACCTGCACCGCAACGGCGCCGTACACAGCTTCTTCCGCAAGATGCCTGCCTGGTCGCTCCCGACGGTGACCCCCGACGAGGGAGGCTGGATCACCGTGCAGCGGCACGCGCTCGGCCTGGAGGCCGAGTACCCGGGCCTCGGCAGCTACCCGCCGCGCCAGTTCTGGCGCCGGATCCGCACGCGCAACCGGCTGTCGATCCGCCTGCCAGGCATCGTCCGGCTCAAGTACGAGGGCTACAAGCACTACAGCTTCCTCTGGCTGGAGCCGGTCGACGCGCAGCACTACCGCCTGCTCCAGTTTTATGTCACGCAGGCCCGCGGGCTGGAGGCGCTGCGCTTCCGCCTGAACTACGCGCTGTACATCAAGCCCTTCCACCACATCCAGTTCAACAACCAGGACACGTGGATGGTGTCCCTCATGCCGGAGAGCGCGCCGGAGCGGCTCTATCGCCCCGACGTCTCGATCACCGCCTGGCGGAAGCTGTGCGAGCAGGCGCGGGGCGAGCCGCCCGCCGCGGCGCCGCTTGAGTCGCCGCAGGGCGAGCGGGAGACGACCGGCCCGGCAGCCGTGCCCACCCGATGAAGCCGGCGCTGCATAGCCTCTGCTCCCTCGCGGGAGCGCGCATGCTCCCCGGGTTCGGCGCCGCCGGGCGAGGGCCTGCGTCCACGCCATCGGCACAGCCCGGATTATGAAGGGGAGATCATGAAGGTTGCGGTGATCGGGGGCGCGGGCAAGATCGGCCAGCAGCTGGTGCGCGAGCTGCGGGACACGTCCGACGGCCGGGCGGCGCACGAGGTGACCGTCTTCGACCGCGTGGCGGGACCGGCCGCGCCGGGCGTGCGGTACCTCGTCGGCGATCACAACGATCTGGGGCAAGTCGTTGCGGCCGTCGCCGGGGCCGAGGCGATCGTCCACCTGGCGGCATTGGTGCGGGGCTACCCGGACCCGGTGATCTTTCAGAACAACGTGACCGGCACGTATAACGCGCACGAGGCGGCCTGGCGGCTGGGTATCCAGCGGGTCGTGTCCACCAGCAGCCGGTCCATTCTGGGCTGGACTTACCGCGAGCGCGACTTCCTGCCCGCCTACTTCCCGATCGACGAGGACCATCCCGTGCGGCCCCAGGACCCGTACGGGCTGTCGAAGCAGGTGGGCGAGGCGATCGCGCGCTCGTACACCGAGAAGTGCGGCATGGAGACCGTCGTGCTGCGTCCGTCGGCCGTCATGTCGGCCGATCAGATGCAGGAGCTGCACCGGAGTGGCGGGCGGCCGCCCGCGCGCTTCGACACTTGCACCTACGGCGACGTGCGCGACGTGGCCGCCGCCTACCGGCTGGCGGTGGAGCGGCCGCTGCCCGGCCACACGGTGCTCTGGATCGTCGCCGACGACAGCATCGTGGCCGAGCCGCTGTGCGAGCTGTTCCCGCGCCTGTTGCCCGAGATCGGCGACATGGCGCGTGACCTGACCGGCAGCCGGGCGTCGATCACGAACGCGCGCGCCAAAGCGCTGCTCGGCTGGCAGCCGCGCCGCTCCTGGCGCGACCGCGCCTCGCTCGTGGACCGCGCGTGAGGCACCCCGCGCGCCGTTCCTCTGAGCACTCGTCGCGATCCTTCGGCCAGGGAGATGCCGCGATGACCCTACTCCTGAACAACGACGACGTGCGCCGGCTGCTGACCATGCAGATGACGATGGAGGCGCTCGAGGAGGCGTACCGCCAACTGGCACGGCGCGACGCGGTCTGCCGGCCCCGGATCGACATCCGGATCCCCAATGGCGACGGCGACCACGTGTATCAATGGGGCACGATGGAGGGCGGCTCCAGCACCTCCGGCTACTTTGCGATCCGGATGAAGTCGGACGTGATCTATGAACAGGAGTACGCTGGGGTGCGCACGCAGGAGAAATACTGCTCGCGCCCTGGCCTCTACTGCGGGCTGATCCTCCTCACAGACGTGCGGACCGGCGAGCCCCTGGCGATCCTCAACGACGGCGTGCTGCAGCACATGCGGGTGGGCGCCGATTCCGGGATCGGCGCCAAGTTCATGGCCAAGGAGCGCGCCACGGTCGTGGGCATGCTGGGCTCCGGGGGGATGGCCCGCAGCCACGTCGAGGCGTTCCTGCTGGCCCGGCCGACGATCCGCCGCATCCAGGTCTACAGCCCGACCCGCGCCCACCGCGAGGCGTATGCGGCCGAGATCACCGAGCGGTACGGGGTGGAAGTCGTGCCCGTTGACGACCCGCGCCGCGTGTTCCAGGGGGCAGACATCGTGGCGGGGTGTACGGACTCGTCCGCGCCGTTGCCCATGGCCGCGTGGCTGGAGCCGGGCACCCATGTCACCTCCGTGGGCGGGCGACCCGACGACGAGACGGCCGCGCGCATCGACGTGCTCCTACGCTTCGGGAGCGCGCCGGGGCCGGCGGGGCTACCGGCCTGGGAAGTGCCCAATGAGCACGTGGCCTACCTGGCGCAGCCCACGAATCCCGTGTGGGCGCACCACCGCATGGGCCGCAACGAAGAGCGGGTCGTCCGCTGGGGCGATCGGGCGGCGCGGACCGTGTCGCTGCAGGAGTTGCTGAGCGGGCAAGCGCAAGGGCGCACGTCCGATGCCCAGATCACCTACTCCGAGCGCGGCAACCTGCAGGGCGCCCAGTTCTGGGCCGTGGCGGGCAAGGTGTACGAGGCGGCGCGGGCCGCCGGGCTGGGGCGGGAGCTGCCGACCGAATGGTTCCTCCAGGACATCCGCGACTAGCGACGGCAGGACATCCGCCGCCCCGCGCTAACGCCCGGCCGGCGCTCGTGCGCGCCGGCCGTTGCCAACCATCCGCTACAATAGCCCGCGACTCCGCTGGCACGAGCGAGGGCACTCCCCGGACCGTTCAGCACGCTCCGCTGGGCGCGTCGCCACACCCATCGTGGCCGGCCATGGAGGCAGCGCTGCTAACGCGCTCGACGCGAGCGGCGGAAGGAGCAGCATGATGGTCAGGGTCGGATACAACGGCCGGCGGGCACCCGCCCGACTCCGCTTCGAGGACCTCTACCGTACCGGGCCGGACACGCTCGCCGGGCGCTACTTACGCACGTTCTGGCAGCCTGTCTATCGGCTGGAGGACCTGCCGCCCGGGCGCGCGCTGCCTCTCCGCATCATGGGGGAGGAGTTCACCCTGTATCGCGGGGAGGATGGCACCCCCCACGCCGTCGCCTTCCGCTGTGCGCACCGCGGTACCCAGCTCTCGGTGGGCTTCGTCGAGGGCGATTGCCTGCGCTGCCGCTATCACGGCTGGAAGTACGACGCCACGGGCCAGTGCGTCGAGATGCCGGCCGAGGCGCCCTCGTTCCCGGCCAAGGTCCGGATTCGCGGCTACCCTACCGCCGAGTACCTGGGGCTCGCCTTCGTCTACCTGGGCGACGGCGAGCCGCCGCCGTTGCCTCGCTTCGCCGAGTTCGAGGCTCTGGAGGGCGTGCGCGAGGTGCTCCGCCCACAGATCTGGCCCTGCAACTTCCTGCAGCGCCTCGACAACAACGACGACTCGGTGCACGTCGTGTTCACGCACGGGCAGACCTACCTGGCCGACCGGCGCCGCGGGATGCCGGTGGTCGAGCGCTGGGAGAGCGACTGGGGCACCACATCGCGTGTCCGCTACGCGGAGGGCGCGATGCAATCGTTCCAGTTCGGGATGCCCAACATCTTTTATTTCCGCCTGCCCGGCACCGAGCGTGACGTGCCGTGGGACGAGCGCATCCAGTGGATGGTGCCCATCGACGACGAGCACACCACCGAGTTCCGAGTACGGTTGGTGCCCGTGACCGGCGAGGCGGCAACGGACTATCGGGCCCGCCGCGCGGCCGAGGCCGCTACTGAGGGCCGGGACGTGGTCGAGCTGGGCGAGGCGATCCTGAGCGGCAAGCTCTGGCTGCAGGATCTGGAAGCGGCGGGGACGGTGGGCATACGCGACCTGATCACGCTGCAGGACTTCGTCACGCAGGTCGGGCAGGGGCGGGTCGCCGACCGGCGCCAGGAGCGGCTGGGCCGCTCGGACTCGGGCGTGATCGTGTTCCGGCAGCTCTGGGAGCGCGAGCTGGGCGCGCTGGCCGCGGGACGCCGGCTCAAGCAGTGGGCGCGGCCGGCCGGGCTGGTGCCGAGCTTCACCCCGGCGCCGGCGTGACGACGTGCTACCTGAGCGCAGGGGAAGGGAGACTACTCGGCCCGTAAAGCGTCCCTTCCCGGCGGTCAGCGGGGGGGCGCGTAGGGGCCAAGCTGCTGGAGTGCGTAGTCGGTAAACTGACTGTCCACGAGCTGGTCGACGCTGACCGGGTCGTGCTGCAGGCCCAGCCGGAGATACCAGTCCTGATCTTCCGCCACGCTCGCCTTGAACACGGCGCCATCCGGCTTCAGCCCCGGCAGTGTGATCGCGTCGTAGATGGCCGGATCGGTCACGCCGGTGGCGGCTCCCAGGATCGCAATGATCTCCGCCTTGTCCTTGCCGGCCCGAAAGGCGTCGTTGTAGTCGCGCAGGCCGCGCACGTAAGCGACCATGTAGCGACGGGCCACCTCGTTCCGGTTGGTGGCGAACTGCTCCGAGAACATCAGCATCGCGGCCTGGTGGTTCGGGTAGACGTCGGCCACCGTGCCGAGGCGGACGGCCACACCGCGCTGGATACCGGCCGTGGCGGACGGCTCGTTCGCGATGGCGACGTCGACGCTGCCGTTCGCCAGCGCCGGGATCATGTCGGGAAAGCTCAGGGTCACCAACTCGATGTCTGACTCGCCGAGGCCGCCGCGCTCGAGCATCTTGTCGAGGTCGACGCGGCTCGTGCCAGTGGCCCCCGACAGCGCGATGCGGCGGCCGCCGAACTGGCTGTAGTCGCGCAGCTGGCCGCTGTCGTAGAGGTCCTGCCGGACGAGCACGGGATTCAAGCCGAAGCGATCGTCGAGCGCCGAGCCCTTGTCGGCGACGACGCGCACGCGAATACCCTGCGCAAAGGCATTGAACAGCCCCGCCCCTGGGCCGCCTCCCAGCACGTCGAGCTGCCCGGTGGCGAGAAACTGGACCGCCTCGACCCCGCTCGGGACGGTGGTGCGCTCGACCGCGATGCCCGCCTCCGTGAAATAGCCGCGGGCGATCGCGATTAAGGCTCCGGCGTCCGAGACGGTGCCCAAGATGCCCTGGCGGACGTTCTCGCGTGCGGCGGGCGCGGTGGGTGACGATTGGGCCGGCGACGCCGGCGACGCGGTCGGATTGCTCGGCGCCGGACTGGGGATCGCGGTGCCGGTCGTGCCACCCGGCCCGCCGCCACCGCTTCCTAGCGGGGCCGCGCAACTGCCGACGAGCAGCCCGAGCAGCCCCACCTGGAGCAGCGCCCGCGCGACGCGGCGGGGCGAGCGCGTGGGGGCCCTCACGGCTCGGGCTCGCGCGCCGGCGGGGCGGCATAGGCGCCGCCCTGGTAGTCGGGAAGGCGCGCCAACGCCTGCACGAACGCTTCCTTCATGCCACGCTCCGACATGCGGCCGAATGCGCTCTGGAAGCGCTCTTGCTCCGTCTCCACGCGCGCGACGACGAAGCATAGCTTGTTGCCGGCGACGGCTTCCGTCACGACCTCCCGAAACTCGTCCAGCGTCCGCACCGTTGCCGTCCGCCGGATGCCGGCTCCCTGCGCCATCTTCTCCAGGTCGGTCACCTCCCGAGTGGCCGTCGGACCCATCACCGCGTAGGCCTGGTTATCGAAGACGATAGCCACCAGATTCGGGGGGTTGACCGCTGCGAGCAGGATCAGACTGCTGGGGTCTACCATGAGACCCCCATCGCTGTCGAGGGCGATCACCTTCCGTTCGGGGAAGGCGACGCTGAGCCCGGCGGCAAATGGCAGGCACAGCCCCATGTTCATGCCCAGGAAGGCAGGCCCGCGCTGCCAGAGCGAGCGCCACATATTGGCGTTCGACGACAGGCTGGTCACCGAGAGCGCTTGTTCATCCAGGCAGGCCGCGAGAATCTGCAGGCAGTCGAGGCGTCTCACCAGAGCACCTCCCCGGTTAGCAGCAACACGATGGGCGTGTCGTACTGGCGGCAGGAATAATGGGCGTCGCGCACCATGCGCTTGAGGAGGCTGCGCTGGTTGGCGATGCGATAAGGCAGGCGCAGCGCGCTCAGGAGCGGCTCGCCCACCTGGTTGAAGGTGAACAGCGAGCTACCGGGAATCCCCGTGCGGTCGCCGACATCGCCGCGGTAGGACGCCAGGATGAACAAGGGGACACCATACATCGGCCCCATCTGCGACAGCGCCCAGGCGCCAACCAGCAGCCCAGCGATCCCGGTCACGAAGACGCAGCGCCGCCCGCCGAGGGATGCGCCCGCACAGAAGGTGATCCCGCTCCCCTCCGACGCGACCGTGACCGACGTGAAGGACGGATCCCGGGCGATTGCCCGGGTGAGCGCGCCGGTCGGCTCTTCCGGCAGCGTGACCACCAAGTCGATATCTTCTTCTTTGAACGCCTCAACGAGCGTCTGAACGACCTGCGCGTCCATGCACGTCCTTTCGGCGGTGGCCTCAATTCCTGACGATAGCGTGCCCGGCTAGTCGAGCGTGCCGGCGGCGAACACGTCCTCCACGGCGAGGCGGCGGTGGGTGATCCGCTGCTCGGCCGCGTAGTCGAGCAGCGTGTCCAGCACGACACGGTTCGCCGCGATCGAGTACGCCCAGGGGTCGGCGCCCAGCAGCGCGCGCTCCTCCTCCTGCTCCGCCCCGTACCAGGCCAGCAGCGACCGGCGGTGGTCGGCCCAGTAGCGGTAGGCGATCCACTTCGCCTCTTCGAAGGCGCGCACCAGGTTCGGCGCCACCCACGGGTCGCGCTGCAGGACCTCCTCCTTGACCACCACGAGGTGGCGGATCGGGAAGATCCGCGTACGGCGGTAATAGTCCTGCTCGACCGCGCGGTAGTGCGGCCAGAGCCGGCGCGTCGGCCCATCGGCGGCGACCGCGACGCCCACGTCGGCCACCATCGTGGCATCCAGCGCGCCCGCCTCCAGGAGCCGCTCGGCGGTCTGCCCGGCGGGCGCGCGCTCGATGTGCAGCCAGTCTGGAGGCGTCCAGCCCGGCACGTCCTCGCTGCCGTCGGCGACCCAGTAGATCGAGCCAAGGGCGACGCCGTGCTCGTGCTGCAGCACCCCGCGCACCCAGAGCGCGATCGGGTTGTGCCAGGCATGGAGGCCCACGCGGCGCCCCGCTAGGTCCGCGGGCCGCTCGATCCCCGCGGCGGTGCGGACCATGACGGAGCTGTGGTTGAAGCGCCGGTGCGGGAAGACCGGGATGGCCGTGAGGGGCGCCCCGCGGCTCTTGAGCCCGAGGTACTGGGCGACCTGCAGCTCGCAGGCGTCGAACTCCAGGCGACGGACGAAGCGCTGGTGCCGCTCGGCCGACGGCAAGGGGACCACGGTAAGGTCCAGGCCGGGCGCCTGCACGGCCCCCTCGATGAGGGGCCGGGTACGGTCATAGTCGCCGCAGCTCAGCGTCAGCCGTAGGTTCGCCATCGCTACTTCGATGCCCCCGCGGGCGCTCCACCCGCTCCTCGTCGTGCGCTTACGGCTGCCAGCCGCTGGCATCGAGCCCGTGGGCCGCCTGCTCCAGGTAGCTGAAGTCGAACACCTGCGCGGGCTGGAGGTCCTCGGTGATCTCGAACACCGGCTTCAGCTCGGCGAGCACGGCGCGCTGCTCCTCCTCGCTGAGCAGGCCGTCCTTGGCCATCAGCGGTCGCACCAGATTGAGACCCTTGGCGGCCGCCTCGCGGTCCAGGTCGACCCACTTCAACAGCACGTCCAGGCTGGTGTCCGGGTCGTGCTCCATCACGCGCATGCTCTTCACCGCGGCGACGGCGAAGCGGCGCACCACGTCGGGCTGCGCCCGCAAGCGCTCCGCGATCGACACCCCGCCCTGCAAGTCGGCGTGCTCCTGGGCGAACGAGTAGATCGTGTGGAAGCCCTGCTCCTCGGCCGCCAGGCGCTGCAGGATGTTCCCGGGCATCGCGTCGGAGAGGCCGGCGACGAGCGAGCCGACCAGAATATCCGAGCCACCGCCGCCCGCAGAGCCGCCCGCCACGAACTGCACGTCGCGGTCCGGGTCCAGCCCGGCGCTGCGCACCGCCGACACGGCCAGCAGGTAGTAGGTGCTGGCGCCCAGCGTGGGGACGACGATGCGTTTGCCGCGCAGGTCGGCGAGCGTCTCGATGTCCGGCCGCGTCACGAGCCAGTAGTTGGCCCGCCCCGACTCGGCGAAGATCACCGTGGTGCGGCTCCCCTTGACCAGGGCGGGAATGGCCAGCGAGCCGGCGCCCGAGAGATCCATCTCGCCGCCAATCATGGCCTGGTAGCCGGTGGTGCCCGCGATCTGGACCAGCTCCACGTCGAGGTTCTGCTCCTGGAAGTAGCCGCGCTCGGTGGCGATGTACCAGGGCAGGTAGGAGGTCGAGCGCGACGGCACGTGGAACTTCAGCTTGACCGGCTCGGGGGGCGGCTGCGCGGCGGCTGTGGGGGCTGGCGCGGCCAGCGCGCCGCGCGCCGCAGGCGCCGCCTGCGGCGCGGAGGGAGCGAGGCCACGGCACGCCAGGCTCAGGAGCAGGGCCAGCCCCAGGCCGAGCCCGGCTGTTGCGGACGCCGGTGCGGGCTGCCTGCGTGCCATCATGGTCTCCTCGCCGGGCCGCGGCGGCCCGGCTCGGGCGCAGTGTACTGGACGGACCGCCCGGGCGCAAGCCAGCGCCCCGCCGCGCCGTTCCGTGCCGGGCGCGATAGGGGCCGCGCGGCGATACAGAGGCTTGCCGTTGGGGACGCTACTCCGGTGACGAGCGCCGCGGACTGCACCGGAGCAGTCGGCCGGCCTGGCGGGTGCTATAATCGGGTCGCCTCGCGGCCGGCCCGCCTGTCGCCCCGACAATCGGCGCGAACGCTCACGAGAGCCGCTGGCACGGCTGGGTGCTCGGCAGCTTCATCGGCGGCGTGCAGGCGATCGGCGCGAACGCGCATGAGAGCCGCTGGCACCGCGCGGCGGTCCTGTCTGGCCGGCCGCCATGACGCGCGCGACCCATCGGGGCACGAGTGATGCTCGGCGTCGACCGCCGCGTGTCGTCGTTGGGGAAGGATGGCGGCAATGGCCAAGCTGGTCGAGATCATCGGCGTTACCCATAACCCGGTGCTGCCGGGGAGCTTCCTGCACCGGATGGACGAGGACCCGGCGCTCGCCCCCGCCCGGGACAATTTCACGCTGATGCGCGAGAAGCTCGCCGCCGCCCGGCCGGACGTCATCATCGTGGCCGCGGGCGACCACCTGAACCAGTGGTTCATGGACAACATGCCGCCCTTCGTGGTGGGGAAGGCGCCCCTCGCGCGTGGCCCCTTCCCGCACGAGCTGCGCGCGCACGAGCTGCAGCGGTACCAGGTCGAGGTGGACGTGGACACGGCGACCGCGCTCCTGACCCGCGGCTACGAGCAGGGCGTGGACTTCGCCTTTTCGGACGAGTTCCGGCTCGACCACGCCTTCACCATGCCGCTGTCGTTCATCCGGCCGGAGATGGACGTGCCGATCGTGCCCCTCTGGACGAACGTCATGGCGCCGCCCATTCCGCCGGCGCAGCGCTTCTACAACGTGGGCCTGGCCATCCGCCGCATCATTGCGGCACTGCCGGCCGCTCAGCGCGTCGCGGTGCTGGCCAGCGGCCACATGGCGAACAGCGTCGGCGGCCCGGGCATGCTGCGCATCCGCACCGATCCGGAGCCCGAGTTCGACCTGAGGATGAAGGCGCTGCTCGCCGCGGGCGACGCGACGGCCGTCGTCCAGGAGGCGAGCTGGGACAAGCTGATCGCGGCGGGCAACGGCACCCCTGGCTTCCTGGACTTCGTACTGGCGCTGGGCGTGGCCGGCGGGGCGCGGCCGTCCTACGTCGCCCTGAACTCGACGCGCATCACCACCGCCCAGTTCTTCATGACCTGGGATGCGCCCGACGGGGGTGCGCTGTGAGCCGCTACGCGGTGGATAAGGTGATGCGTGAGCTGATCCAGGACGAGCGTGCCGTCGCCGCCTATGTTGCCGATACGCCAGCCTACCTGGCGGGCCGCGACCTGAGCGCCGAAGAGCGCGCGGCGCTGCTTGGCGGCGATTACGCGACGCTGTTCCGTCTCGGCGCGCACCCGTTTCTCCTCTGGGCGTTCACCCGCGCGGTGCTGCCGCACGGGGGACCGACGCCCCAGGAGTACACCGCGGCCCTGCTGCCCTTGGGCACCCCGGACTTCGCTACGTAGCGATCGCGAAAGCGAGGCAGGCCAGATGAGCACGCTCGACCAGCCGCTCTTGATCGCCAACAGCAACTACCACGTGGGCCAGCAGACCTCGATCCGCGTGGCCGAGGAGCAGGGGTTCTTTCAGCAGGAAGGGCTGCGGGAGTGGGTTTACGACCATCGTGGGCTCATCCCTGGCGCCCTGGAACGTGTGGGACTGGCGCGGATCATGGAGGAGCACGGCGTGGACATCGCCACGGCCGTGGACATCCCCTCCATCCTCTACCAGCGTCAGCAGGGCGCGGACCTGTATATCGTGGGCGGCTGGCGGTTCAACCCGCCCACCAAGCTGTTCGGGGGGAAGCACCTGCGCGAGCTGCGCGACCTCCGCGGCCGCCGCATCGGCACCCGCGAGCCCGGCGGGATGGGCAAGCACGGGGTGGCGACCCAGCTACGGGCGGTCGACGTCAACCCCGACACCGAGGTGGAGTGGGTCTACGATCGCGTGTTCAGCTATGGCTTCGACGAGGCCCAGCTCACCTGGCTGCGGGAGGGGCGCGTCGACGCGATGACGGCCCATGAGCCGTTCGCCTCGATGCTGGAGCGCGAGGGCTTCCCGGTGCTGATCGACCCGCTCAAGATCTATCCTGGGGGGAAGCCGGGCAAGGTGATCGTCGCCACGGGGCGCGTGCTGGAGCATCGCGCCGACGAGCTGGCGGCGTTCCTGCGCGCCAACACCCGGGCCTTTTGGTTCATGCGCGACGCGGCCAACATGGCTTACCTCGCGGACCTGCACGAGCGCTGGCGCGCGGAGAGCCACAACGACGACGAGCGCTACCTGCGCATGGTGACGAGCGTCGACGCCGTGGAGGGCTGGCACGTGCCGATCAACGGCGGCATCTCGCACCCGATCCTGGAGCGGATCGTCGGCGAGCTAGTCGCGTCGGGCGAGCTGGAGCGTCCGATCGCGCTCGACGACGTGCTGCGGGACGAGCTGGTCAACGCCGGCTACGCCGAGCTGAGCGCGCGCCCCGAGCTGCAGGCCGCGCACCAGAAGGCCCTGGAGGTGACCGCCAAGTACGGGTACTGACGTGAGCCGAAGGTAAGAACCGCGGTTGGCTGTAGTGCCGGGTCTCCCGTCGGTTGCCAGGGAAAGGTGCGGCGCGCACGCACGAGAGCAGGAGCGGATGTGGCGGCAAATCACCCCAGGCGTCCTGGCCATCATGCTGGCGCTGGCGGGTTGCTCGACACCGGTCAGTCCGACGCCGGTCCCAGCCACCGCCCCCGCGGCGCCGGCTCCTACGCCCGCACCGGCGCTTACCTCAAGCGCGAGTGCGCCATCCGTCCCTGGGGCCCCAGCCCCGCCGCGCCAGCCCGGCCCCCCGAACGGTGGTGATTGGCCGACGTATCACCGTGACCCCCAGCGCTCTGGGGTAGCGGCCGGGACGTTCGCGCTGCCGGCGGGGACGGTTCAATGGCAGTCCGACGACCTGGACGGCGCGATCTACGCTCAGCCGCTGCTCGTCGGGGAGCAGGTGATTCTCGCTACCGAGAGCGACTCGGTGTATGCGCTCGACGCGGGGAATGGCCAGGTCCGCTGGCGCACCGCGCTCGGCGACCCGGTGCCGCAAAGCGCCCTGCCGTGCGGGAACATCGACCCGGTCGGCATTACGAGCACGCCGGTGGTCGACGCGGGCGGCGGCGTGGTCTACGCGGTGGCGTTCCTGCAGCCGCCGCACCACGAGCTGGTCGCGCTCGACCTGGCGACGGGCGCGCTGCGCTACCGCCAGCCGATCGATCCGCCGGGCGCCGACCCGCATACGCAGCTGCAGCGGGCGGCGCTGGCCCTGTCGCAAGGGAAGGTGTACGTGAGCTACGGCGGGCGGCTGGGCGACTGCGGTGCGTACCATGGGTGGGTCGTGTCCGCGCAGGCGAGCGACGGCAGCTTGGCCGACGTGTACCAGGTGCCCACGCAGCGGGAGGGCGCGATCTGGGCGACGGGCGGCCCCTCGCTGGACGGGTCGGGCAACCTCTACGTCGCGACGGGCAATGGCAGCTCGGATACGGAGTTCGACTTCGGCAACGCCGTCATTCGGTTGGGACCGGATCTCCAGGCCCAAGACTGGTTCGCGCCCTCGGATTGGGCCACCCTCAACCGACGGGATCTAGACCTGGGGTCGACCGGGCCGGCGCTGCTCGACAACGGCCTGGTCTTCCAGATCGGCAAGTCGGGGACCGGCTACTTGCTCCGCGCGGATGCCCTCGGCCACGTGGGCGGGCAGCTCTTCGCGGGCCCGGTCTGCAACGGCGCGTACGGCGAGACGGCCCACCAGGGCACGACGATCTACGTTCCGTGCCGCAACGGCCTGCACGCGGTCCACGTGGGGGAGGCGTCGTTCGCCGCGGCGTGGCAGGGGCCGGCCTTCAACGCCGGGCCGCCGATCGTGGTCGGGGATACCGTCTGGACGGTCGACGAAGGGACCGGGGCGCTGTACGCGCTGGCGGCCGACGACGGCACGATCCAGCAGCAGGTGCCCCCGCCGAGTGGAGCCGGGCCGTTGCCGCACTTCATCGCGCCCGCGGCCGCCGCTGGACGGCTGGTGGTCGCGCGGGGCCGAAGCGCGCTCGCCCTCGGACCGGCCGCGCCCTAAGAGCCCCTCAGGCCCATCCTCGCTGACGAGCAGCCCTGTGCATGCGGTTGGACGCGGCCACCGCAGCAGAGGAACACTCCGCGCGTGGTTCGTAGCCTCTACCGCGGTTTGCTGGCAAGCTGAGCGGGCGGCTGGCGCCGGGGCTGCGGCAGTGGCGCTTGCAGTATTCCGCGCCACAGGCCGCGGGCGGCCACGAGAGCCGCCCCTGCGACATGCTGACTGCTCTCCTCAGGTGCAACCCGATTAGGCCTTGCGACCGGACCACCTACGGTACCCCGCTAGGGTTCCTAGCGCCGCCAAGCCGCCAGCCAGCAGCAGGAGGCTATCGGCCTCGGGAATGACTGGTACTTCCGGGAGCGGGGCACCAGCGATGGCCGGCGCTGGCAGGAGTGGCGGGGGCGCCAAGGCCGGGGGCGGCAGGACCACTGGGGGCGGGGGCGGCAACAACGGCGGCACGAAGCACGGGCTAGAGCGCACGACGCGCAACGACCCGGCGGCGGGGGTGGTCGCGACCTCCTGCACCAACACGCGGCCATCGGGGGCCCGGATCGTCAGCGTAAACACGGTGTTGGGGGGCAGGTTGGTGAAGATGAAGTTGCCACCAGCGTCGAGCAGGGCCGTCTGATACCAAGTCCGGTTAGATGCTTCGCATTCATGCGAGCGCTGGCGGCGCGGGGCCTGGTAGCGCCAGGGCCGAAGCGGAACTAATCACCAGGACTTGATATGATGATTGTTCTGTGTAGGGCGCGGGGCGGCATGGACTTCGCTCGCGATCGGGTCAGCAGGCGGGTCAGCTAGCAATCCCAGTGGTGAGCCTAGAGCTGGAAGGTCAGCTCCTCTCGCTTTTGCCTGGACCCACCTCCGACCCCATCACACGTGCGAACTCCTCTACGCTTCGGGGCTCAACTGCTAGCGCGTGGGCCAGGAGCCGGATAACGCGAAAGCTGGGCCGGGTACGTCCGGCTTCCACCAGGTAGATGGTGCTCGGCGAAACGCCGGCTTGCTGCGCCAGCTCCCGAATAGTCAGCAGCCGGTCGGTGCGCGTTTGTCGCAATGACGCCATAGCAGTAGCCTCTCGAGCCCGGCATGGCGATCTCCTTGCCTAGCCGCGCCACGCGGCTGCCGGGGACTGCCATGCCCTCTGCCGTGTGGGGGCGCGTAATGCAACTCCCGGCAACGCCGGATCCGCCACGCTTCGGTCGGCGCGCCGGCCTCGCCGAGCGCCGCCCCGTACAGGCGCTCAGATTGTCGAGCCCCGTATCACCACTGCGCCTGGAACCTGCTCGTCCACCAACCGGGCCGGGCACGAAGCGGCCGGCCCGGTTGGTGGGTACGTTTGGCGAAGCCAAACGTACCCACTATCCCTGGCCGAGTGCTCAGTTGACTGGTCGGCTACTCGGCCGGAGCAAATACACGTACTGAGTTCCCCAGGTCAGCGGGGTCGAGAAGGGGAGTGTCCGCTCGACCTCGTACCCGGGCATTGGCGCGAAGGCGACCCGATAAGTCGCCATTGTGAGAGCTTTCCGGGCGATCATGACCGGTCGGTTCGGATCGCTGTGATATGCGTCCCAGAATTGCCACCAGTACGTCCACTCGAAACCGGCCTCGATGGTTTGAGGCGGCACGCCCTCGGCCACCAGGGCCTCTGCGGCCTGCCAGGTCACGGCTGCCCGCTGCCCCTTGTCGATCATGAAGGCTATGCTAAGCGACGCGCACAACGTCAAAACCGCCGCCGCGGGCAGGCGGCCGATCGGCAGGGGGCGCAGCGCCACCAGACAGAGCACGAAGGCGAACGGCAGGAGCGGGAAATGGTAGCGTTCATAGAACACTGGGGCGCCGAGCGGCGCCAGCAGCAAAAGGACGCCGGTCGCATAGCAGGGCAGATGAGCATGCCCCCACCAGCGCGCGCCGTTCTGCCACCAGCGCGCGAAAGCCAGTCCAAGAACGAGGCCGCCAGCGCCCCAGAAGAGGCAAGCTACCCCCGTTATGACGCTGTGCCCTATGGCCGCCTCCACCGCCAGCGGCATCTCGCGGACCAGTCCGCGGAGAGGATGAGCCGCGTTACCCAGATACGGGAGGGGCTGTTGCCCTGCCACTCCGAAGCTCGCCAAGCCAATGACCAATCCCATCGCCAGGGCAAGGCGCCCCCGCCCGTCGAGCTGTCTCAGGTACGTGGGCAGCCGCGAGCTGTGAGCGGCGAGCAATGGCAGAGCGAAGGCCCCCAGGTAAGCCATGGCGTGCGCGAGACGCAGGACCAGCTCCCAGAGCAGCTCCCTAGGCTGCTGCCACTGATCCGCGGCGGCAACGAAGGGTTCAGCAGCAAGGGACGGGTCACTGGATCCGTAGCGCCACCAGCAAAATGCTGCGATGACTACGATGGAGGGGAGCAGCAATGCCAGCCAGGGGCGCCAACGCTTCCGCAGGCCGGGCGACCCGAGGACGCCGACCGCCAGCGCCACCACGACGAGCACGCCGATTTGGCGCGTGAGGAACGCCGCGGCCGCACAGCCGCCCGCCGCGGCGAGGAGCCCTAGCTGCCGCTGCCGCAGGCCCGCTAGCCCGGTCGCCAAGGCCGTCAGCACGAACAGCTCGAACGGCATTTCGGTCATGAAGGACACGGACCGCGATACGAACAGCGGCTGGACCGCGAGGGCGGTGAGCGCCAGCGCCCGGGGCCCCCGGTCGAAGTCGAGCTGGCGCAGCAGTGCATCGAAAGCCAGGACGCATAAGACGCCAAGGGCTAACATGGCGCACCGCAAGACCACGAGCCCGCCCCCGAACAGCTTCAGGGCTAGGGCACCCCAGGTGATGAGTGTCACGCTACTTGCCCAGATCTCCTCGTCCAATAGGAGGGCGCCGGTCTGCGCCAGTCGTACCGCCGGCCCCGCATAGTAAGTCTCGTCGTGGATGGGGAACTCCCCGCGCGGCAGAGCTAACAGACCAAGACCCAGCGTAATAGCGACAGCCAGAGCGAGGATCCAGACGTCGGCCGAAACGAGGGACAGGCCCCGAGTCAGACCGAGGGGGCGGAAAGACGCAGCAGCGTCGGCGGCGGTAGTTCTTACGGTTATCACGACGCTATCTTGCCTGCGAATGGTTGGACCGAAAGTAAGGCTGGATTGAGTTTGGGTTGATGAGAAAGTCGTCTAAGGCGGACGCGCCGCTTCTTGCTCGGGGTCGAGTTCGGGATGCGTCTCCGGCGCGAATAGCTCTTCGGGGTCGAAGCGACGTGGGGTGAGGCGCTGCTCGTACAAGTCGGCAAGCACCGCCTCAAGCTCGGCGCGATTGGCGGCGAGGCCGTATGGCCAGTAGTCGCCGCCCATGAGGGCGCGGGTCTCCTCCAGCGTATGCATCAAGAAGGGCGCCGCCGCGGCCAGCGCGGCGCTGGCGCTTAACCAGCGCATGCCGCGGGTTTTGGCGGCGGCGAAGCCCTTCTGCAGCGCCCGAGCGACCCAGCGGTGGCGGTCGTACACCTCGCGGCGCACCACGACGTTGTGCATGATCGGGAAGCGGCGCGTGCGCCGGTAGTACTCGATCTCTCGTTCGTGGTAGTCGGGAAATAAGCGTCGCACGTTGGGGGAGCCGATGAGGAAGCAGCGGGGCCAATCGGCGGCGATGAGCGCGTCGATCTCGCCGGTGTCGAGCAGCGCGTCCAGTGTCTGGTCGGGTCCCAGGACCACCGTGGGGACTCCCTCCGGCACTGCTCCCGCGACTCGCTCCTCTACCAGGGGCGCATCCAGGCCGCCGAGGTACCAGGTCAACTGCTCCTGGCGCACGCCGTATTCGTGGAGGAGCAGCCCACGCGCCCATACGGCCGCCGTTTGCGTGTAGGCAGGGCAGCCCACGCGGCGGCCGGCGAGGTCGGCCGGGCTCGCGATGCCCGCACGCGCGTTGACGAGGATGTGCCCGTGGCGGAACGCGCGGGAGGGGAACACGGGAAGGCCCACGAAGCGATCGTCCCCCCGCCCGAGCAGCACGGCGTAGGTGGCGAGCGAGAACTCGGCCACGTCGAACTCGGCGTAACGGGCCTGGCGCCGGAACAACTCCTCCAGGGGCACGACCATCGGGTTGAGGTCAATCCCCTCGACCGCGACGCGGCCGTCGAGCAGCGCGTGCGTGCGGTCGTAGGCGCCGCAGGCCAGCGTCAGGGTGAGGCGGCTCACGGGCGCACTCTGTGGGGGCACAGCGCGGCTACCCCGGACCGAGACCGGCTCAATCCGCGGCCGCCCAGAGCACCCGATCGGCGGGCAGCGTGAGGTCCAGGTGCTGCCAGCTCTCGCCCCGATCGCGCGTGAGTAGCACCTCGCCCGGGCCGTCGCAGACGGCTGGGACGGTGGGGGCGAGGGGCGCGAGCGGATCTCCTCGGTCGATCGCGCCAACACCGGCGAACACGGCGTTCGGGTCGGTAGGATGCGGCGTGAAACCCCAGACCATCGCGTCCATGATCTCTGGCAGGCCGTGGCCCACACGATACCACGACTCGGCCTCGTCATCGCTGCGGAAGATGGCGGCTCGGGCCGACTTCGCCTCGCGTCGCCAGGCGCCCGGCACGTCGTCCGCGGCACAGACCAGCATCGTAGGGACCTGTTCCGGCCGGGCCGGGGGCAGGAAGAGGAAGCTGTTGAAGTAGTTACGTGTCATGCCACGCTCGGCTCGCACCCACCCGCACGCGGGGTCATCGCTGCGGTAGAAACCCTTGGCGGAGGCCGTGAAGTACGGACTCTTCCTGCCGGGCAGGCAGGCCACCGCGTGCATGTCGACCCAGTCGATGCCGGCCGACACGTCCTCCCAGGTCCCGCCGCGATCGAGACTTCGCACGATGCCGCCGTGCTCCAGGCACAGGTACAGCACGCGTGGGTCCTCGGGATGGACGAAGATGTCGCGGACGTGGCCCGTGTGCGGCGGATAGGGCGTCCACCAGCGCTTGCGCACGTCAGCGGGAAGGGCCTGCAGTGCTGGAAGCTCCTCCCATGTGGCGCCCGCGTCCTCGCTGCGGTACAAGCGTACGGGGGCGGTGCCCGCGTAGACGACCCGCTCGTCGCTCGGGTCCACGGTGACCGCCCGTACGTCGCCGGGGAGCACCAGTGTCCAGCGGTCGCCCGCGTCGTCCGAACGGTACAGGCCATCGAACGTGGCGGCCGCGTACACCCGCTCGGGCCGCCGTCGATCGCCCGCGAGGACGTCCACCATGCGATCCGAGAATTCGCGGGCGGTCTCCTCCCAGCCGTCGCCCCGCGAGCGCCAGATGAAGAGGCCGTGCTGCGTGCCCGCGTATAGGCGCACTCCCTCGGACATCGTCATCGCTCCTTACTCAGCCAGTGATACACCGGCTGTTGGGCGCGCGGCAACGACGCATCACGCCGCGCGCCGCGCGTCCGCGTCGAGCCGCTCCACCGCGTTGCGAGTGTGCGGAAGGTCGCGCACGCGGGCGGTCGCCCCTCGGGTGCCCACGTCTCCGACGTGCTGGATGCGCTCCTCCACTGGCCTCCAACCCGGCGCGGTCGTCGCCGGCTGCGCTGCGGCGCGCCGCCTCGCCCGACCCGGCCGGGAACCAACTCTGCCTTGAGCGTCTCGAAGAAGCTCTCGGCCAGGGCATTGTTATAGACTGCTTGACCTGCTTGGGCCCATTTCGATACTATCGAAAAGATATCAGTTTGAGAGACGCGCGCTGGCCTGGTCAGCGAGCGAGGGCGAGGCTGCGTCCATGGCTGGTTGAGCGGCGCTCAGGCAACGGCAAGACCGGGACGCCGGTTGGAGGCGGTAGTGGACGAGGGGCGGTTTAGCCGGCGACATCATCGCGGCCGGCCGTTCGCCAAGGGACAGTTCAAGTACATCCTCCTGCGCCTGCTCGCCGAGCAGCCAGGGCATGGCTACGAGCTGATGCGGGCCCTGGAGGCGCGCCTCGCGGGGCAGTACACGCCCAGCCCCGGCGTGGTGTACCCGACCCTCCAGATGCTCGAAGACCTGGGGTATGTCCAGCTGCAGGAGCAGGAGGGACGCAAGGTCTATACCGTCACTGACACCGGGCATCGATATCTCGGCGAGCAGCATGCCGCCGTCGAGGACGCCTGGGCGCACTTGATGAGTTGGCTGGAGCCTGAAGGGCAGGACGAGCTGCACGAGCTGATGCACCGCCTGCGCGACCTGGGCCATATCTTAGGGCACCGGGGCTACCGGCGCTGGGTCCCGGCGGAGAAGATCCCCCGCATCCGCGAGATCGTCGCTCGCGCGCACCGCGAGATTGAGGCGATCCTTGCTGAGTAGCCAGCTGTCGGCCGCAACCCATGGAGGCACCCGCTGATGCTCACTAGCGCAGGACTACCACACTATAAGCAGAGGTGCAGACACTCTTGAGTCAATCCCGGACCATCGCCGCGCCGCCGGCCATCCCGCCGCCGGGCCTGGGAGCCTTCGCCGCCCTGCGGCACCCAGCCTACCGCGGCTGCTGCGCAGGCGAGCTCATCTCGATGCTCGCCGACAACATCGAGCACGTCATCACCTACTGGGTGCTCTGGCAGGCGTTCCACTCGCCGCTGCTGGCCGGCTTTGCCGTCATCGCGCATTGGACGCCGTCGCTCCTGCTATCGGTCCACATTGGCCGGCTGGCTGAGCGGTACGACTGTCGGCGCATCATTCAGGTCGGCCAGGTGCTCTTCATGGCCGTGTCGCTGACCTGGGCCGCCCTCTTCGCCACCGGCCGCCTACAAGTGTGGCACGCGGTCATCTTGCTCATGTGCCATGGCCTCGCCGGGGCGGTCTGGAGTCCCGCGAGCCAGCTGATCATCAACGAGATCGTCGGCGCCAAGCAGCTACCCAGCGCGGTGCGGCTGAGCGCCACGTCGCGCCAGCTCGCGATCCTGTTTGGGCCGGCCATCGGCGGGCTGCTGATGCTGCTCTTCTCCCCGCCGGGCGGCCTGGTCGTGAACGCCCTGCTCTACCTGCCGCTTACCCTGTGGCTGCTCCGTCTGCCGTACACCGGTCACGGCCCGGACGCGGCGCGGCGGCCCGCGATGACGCGGCTCCGGCTGCTCGAAACGTTCCACGTCTTGCGCGAGGTCGCGGGCCAGCGCCCGCTCCTGGCGATGATCGCGCTCGGGGGCCTCAGCTCCCTGCTCGTCGGCAACGCCTTCCAGGCGCAAATGCCCGGCTTCGCGCACGACCTGGGGACCGACAATAGCGGCATGGGCTACTCGCTGCTGCTCGGCGCCAACGCGGCCGGCGCGTTCTTCGGCGGCCTCTTGCTGGAAACCACCGGGCTGTTGCGGCCCGGAGCGCGGTCGGCGATCGTCTGCGCCCTGCTATGGTGTCTGACGATCATCGGCTTCGCCGCGGCGCCTAGCTACCCGGTGGCCGTGGCGCTCCTCGTCCTGGCCGGGGTGCTGAACCTGGCGTTCCTGTCTATGGCGCAGGCGCTCGTGCAGTTAGAGGCGCCGCCCGACCGCCGCGGGCGCATCGTCGGGCTGTTCAACACCGCATCGCAGGGGCTGCGGGTGGGCAGCGGCGTGACGGTCGGGGTGCTGGGCAACTGGATCGGCATCCACTGGTCGCTGGGGCTGAGCGCGCTGGTGCTCTTCCTGAGCACGCTGGCCCTGCTGCGGCTGGTCACGGACCACGCGGCCCCCACGCGGCTCACCGAGGCGACGGACCGGTGCGCCGCCGCCTAAGCTGCCGGCTCAGGTAGGGGGGTATGCTTGCGAAGCCAAACACACCCTCTATGCCTGGCCGAACGCTTAGCGCGGCGACCGGGAGCGCACGGAGCGCGGTGCTCCATCAGGTCTACACGCCCGAGGTGGCGGGCGAGTAGCCCGGCGCGCCCGCGCCGCGTACCCCGACGGGACGACGCGGCCACGCGCATTCGGGCTGCGCCCCCAGCCACCGCGCCGAGGTCGTCAAGGACTCCGCTGAGCTTCCCGCCCTCAAGCTACCTGCCCCCAGGTGACGGCGCGATCGGCCGCCTCAGCACGATCTCCCCAGGCCTGCTCGACCTCGGGCTGGTGGGCGGCATGCTCGCCTACCGGGCGGCCCGCGTGGCCCGCCGGGGGCCTGATGGGCCGCCGCGTGGGCCTAGCGGCCACGCGGCAGTGGCCCGCCGGCTCCATAGCACCGGCTCCACGCATCAAGAACACAGGGTATTGCCTCTGGGCGTTTGCCGTAAAGTTGTGGAGCGTTGCGTCATGCCGCTTGGAGAGGGCGTCTCGCCCCGGTATCCCGGCGATCATCCGCGCTCTTGGCCAGCGGGGCGGGCCTCAGCGCGGTCGCCCAGCAGCTCGGCCATGCTGAGGGCAGCACGACACTCCGAGCCTACCGCACCGTGCTCCCGCATCAGGGGAAGCGCCTGGCGGCGCAGCTAGCGGCGCTCCGCGCTCCCCCGAGCGGTGGAACTGAGGATGCCGCTGCGGGGCACAATCCGTCAAATAACCTGTCAGGGGCGGGCCAATGACTCGAACTTTGGCGGAATCACGCGGGAAATGGCCGCAGGAAGAGAGTAAGCCAGATTCTGTTCTAGATGGCCATCTGTCTCGGGCGCGGTGGCGCCCGGCCGCCTCGCGGCGGCTGCCCCGTACCCTGGCCTCGGCGAGCAGCGTCAACGGCCATGCTTCGGGTTGCAGCGGGGAGGATTACCTCTTTTCACTCCGGTCAAGCCGGCGGTTGTCTCTGTGGCTCTAGCTGTCGGTCGCCCGACCCCGGCTTGCGCCGGGCACCCTGCTCTGCGCTGTCTGGACTTTCCTCCGCGGCGGAGCCGCGGCGGCCATCCTTCTTCCTGCGACCACCGAAATTATACCAGGCCGCGCAAAACCCCTCCGGTCGTCAGGGCGGCACGGCATAATGCTTGCATCGGCACTCGGATACTGTCGACCCGCCGGCCGCACGCCCGTACCGCGCGGCCCACGAGGACAGGGCTGTGAGCGTCGCCGCGTCCCAGCAGTCCCGCGCGCTGCTCGCCTCCATCTGGGGCAGCTATCGTCCCGAGGGCACGCGCGACCTGCGCTACGACTTCCTGCGCGGCTTCGCCGTGCTCGCCATGGTGGTCGACCACGTCGGCGGGCCGTCGTGGCTCTACGCTATCACCGGCGGCAACCGCTTCTACACCTCGGCAGCCGAGGGCTTTATCTTTCTCTCGGGGCTGCTCGTCGGCATCGTCTACGGGCGCATCGTCCAGCGCGACGGCCTGGCCGTCGGCATGCGCAAGGCGCTCGAACGCGCGGTCGTACTCTACTTGCTCACCGTCGGCGTCACTTTCCCATTGCTGCTCGTGTCGGAGATGCTCGACCTTCCCTGGGCGACCGGCGTGTTCCTCACCGATCCCGTCGCGCTGGTCGTCGGCATCCTCACGCTGCACCGCACCTATTACCTCATCGACGTCATGGTGCTCTACACGCTCCTGCTCGCGGTCGCGCCGTTTGCCCTGTACCTCCTGTTGCAGGGCCGGACGCGGCTGCTGCTCGGTCTCTCCTGGGCGCTCTGGCTAGCGTTCCAGATCGCCCCCGACCAGGCCGACGTGCCCTGGCCCATCGCCGGCAACTATCTGTTCCACTTCTCGGCCTGGCAGGTGTTCTTCTTCACGGCCATGGCGCTCGGCTACCACCGCGACCGCGTCGCCCGCTGGTTCCCACCCGCGCGCCAGCGCCTACTCCTGGTCCTGAGCGGCCTCGGCTTCGCCGGCCTGCTCGTGCTCTACCGTCTCGGAGATGGCGTCTGGCAGTGGATGGCGATCAAGAACCCAGCGCTGATGGACCCGAGTGATCTGCTGGTGCTAGTCTTCGGGAAGGGCGACGTGCGGCCGGGGCGGGTGGTGGCTTCCGTCATCGTCTTCGGGTTCCTGTTCCTGCTGACGACCGTGGCCTGGCGCCCGCTGTACCGAGCGCTTGGCTGGCTGCTCCTGCCGCTCGGCCAGAACGCGCTCTACGCGTATACGGCGCACATCGTGATCATCGTGCTGCTCGCCATCGCGTTCCTGCCCCTGGGCTCGGTCGACCGCCAGGTGCGTGCCCTGAACACGCTGCTCCAGGTCGTCACGATCCTGCTTATCTGGGTGCTCATCCGCTATCGCGTGCTGTTCCCCAGCCCGGCGCATCGCACCCGCTGGGCGCTCGTCCCGGCGGTGCTCGGCATCCTCGCGCTCGTCGTCATGCCCTTCGACCCCTCGCCCACGCAGCCCGGCTGGGAGGCCCCGGCCGCGCAAGCCGCGGCCAGCGGGCGACGGGCCGCCAACGCCTTCGGCACGCCCATCCCGCGTGGGGCCGGCGCTCAGCCGCCGCCCGGCTACACCGCTGCCCAGCCGCTCCCAGCGCCGCGCCACGCGGCCAGCACCCGCCCCAGTGGCACCAACGCGCTGCCGGAGTACGTCGGCCCCATCCGCGGCCGCTTCCTGGATCAGGCCTTCTACAGCCGGGCGCTCAATCGCGAGATGGGCTACTTCCTCTACCTGCCGCCCGACTACGACGAGGCGGGCCGTTCCTACCCCGTGCTCTACCTGCTCCACGGCGCGAGCGGCTCGGCCGAGGAATGGCCCGCCTACGGCATCGTCGACGCGCTCGACCGCGCGATCACGGCGCACGACGTCGAGCCCTTCATCATGGTGCTGCCCGAAGGCGACTTCGGCTACTGGATCAACCACGCCGACAACGGCGAGCGCTGGGGCGACTACCTCACCACCGACCTCGTGACGCACATCGATACTACGTATCGCACGCTGCGCCGCCCCTACCGGCGGGCGGTCGGGGGCTTGTCGATGGGCGGCAGCGGCGCGCTCGTTCAGGCGTTCACCCACCCCGACGTGTTCGGCATCGTCGGCGCCGACAGCCCGTCGCTGCGCGAGAACAACGAGGTGGTGCCGATCCTGGGCGAGGGCGCAGAGTTCGCCGCGCGCGACCCGGTGAGCCTCGCCGCCACCGCGCCCGGGCTCGACCGCGTGCAGATCTGGCTCGACATCGGCGAGGATGATCCGTGGTATCCCCGCGTGGTCGAGCTAGACGACGTGCTTACGGCGTGCGGCATCGACCACGAGTTTCACGTCTGGCCTGGCGACCACGACGGCGAGTACTGGACTAGCCACATCCCCGACTACCTGCGCTTCTACAGCCACGCCCTCACCAACCGCTAGCGCCACCGCGCTCCCGCCCCGTCCCTCTCCCCCGTCGCGCGTCAGGAAGGCAGCCGGCTAGGGGCGCCGGGGCGGGAGACGACAAGCGCCCGGACCGTCAGTGGGCCCGGCCGCTGGCGCGCGCGATCTGGGGCCGCGGCTAGCGGTTGTCGTAGCCCCCGCTGGGCTGATTCTGCGTCGGGCTGCCCACGGGGCTAGGCGGCGGGCTCAGGCTCGGGCCGCCCCCGCCGCTGCCACAGAGGTCACGATAGTAGCTCATCCAGGCCTGGGCCAGCGTGGAGTAGGCCTCCTGCCAGTCCAGCGCCGTCGTCTGGTAGCTCGCCGAGAG
>JAJPHF010000168.1 GCA_021325365.1 Pseudomonadota bacterium | reverse complement strand
CGGGCACGCAGGCGGCGAAAGAGGCCGGCAACATGGTCGACCTCGATTCCAACCCGACGAAGCTCATCGAGGTGGTGATGATCGGCAAGCAGCTCCTCATTACGCGCGGCGCGATCACAACGTTCTCGGTCGCCAACGACGTGGCGAAGTACTTCGCCATCATCCCGGCGATGTTCGCCGTGGCCTATCCCGAGCTGAACGCGCTGAACGTGATGCGGCTGGCCACGCCCGAGAGCGCGATCCTGTCGGCGGTGATCTTCAACGCGCTGATCATCATCGCGCTCATCCCGCTGGCGCTGCGGGGCGTCCAGTACCGCGCGGTGCCGGCGGCGCAGCTGCTCACCCGCAACCTGCTGATCTACGGCGTGGGCGGCATCATCGCCCCGTTCATCGGCATCAAGGCGATCGACGTGCTCCTCGCCGTGCTGCACCTGGCGTAAGGGGCGGCAGCCCCCTACATCCCTACGCGGGAGGATGTGATGAGCGGACTGGGACAGCAGATCCGCATCGCGGTGGTCATGACCGTGGTGCTGACGGTGCTCACGGGCCTTCTATACCCGCTGGCGATCACGGCGGTGGCGCAGGTGGCGTTCCCCTACCAGGCGAACGGCAGCCTGATCGAGCGCAACGGCCAGGTGGTCGGCTCGGAGCTGATCGCGCAGGGCTTCACGGCGCCGGGGTACTTCCATCCGCGGCCGTCGGCGACGGTGAACGCCGACGACTCCACGGTGGACCAGCCGTACAACGCCGCGAACTCGGGCGGCTCGAACCTCGGGCCGACGAACCAGAAGCTGATCGACACGGTGGCCGAGCGGGCGAAGGCCTACCGCGAGGAGAACGGCCTGGCGCCGGACGCTCAGGTGCCGGTGGACGCGGTGACGGCGTCGGCGAGCGGGCTTGACCCGCACATCACGCCGGCCAACGCGGCCATCCAGGTAGCGCGCGTGACCGCGGCGCGTGGCCTGCCCGCGCAGCAGGTGCAGCAGCTAGTCGACCAGTACACCGAGGGCCGCGTGCTCTTCGTGCTCGGTGAGCCGCGGGTGAACGTGCTGCGGCTGAACCTGGCGCTGGACGACCTGCGGCCGCTGCCCCGGTAGCGCGCTACCGCAGCAATCGGCTGCCCGCGGCGGCCGCCGGAGGCCTGGCCGGAGGATGACATGGCTATCAGCCCACACCCACACACCTTTCACTGCGCGGCGTTCGCCATCACGTCACGCAAGGCGGGCGGCAACGGTGGGAACGAACGCTGGCTCGTGAACCCCGCTGGACTGCACTGGCACGACATGTTCGGGGTGCCCGCCACCAAGACGGTGTACGAGGAGGCGACCTTCACCCAGATAGCGATTCTGAGCGGCTGGCGGCTGACCAAGGTCGTCCCGGTCAGCGCAAAGGAGCGTCGGCTCTACTACGAGCGGGTCTGCTAGCGGCGGGCTGGCGCCTGGTGCAGGCGCCGCCCGGTCGGCATAGGGAGGGAGCGAATGGCTGGAGACCGTCCCCGCAGCGTGCGGATCTACCTTCGGCGCCAGAAAGCCTTGCTGCGCCGCCAGCAGGGCGAGCGGGCGCGGGCGGCGATCGAGGCGCTCGAGCGGCAGTACCCGCGGCCCGGGAACGACCGCGCGGAGCCGCGGCGGGATTAGCCGCAAGCGGCGTGCCTATCGCATGCAGCGCTCGGTCCTCGCCGAACCGCTTGCCCGGGGCGGTTCTCGCGCGGGGAAGCTCCGAGGAGTCACTTGGATGTCGCTCGACGATCTCAGTCGCGCGGACTCATGGAAGCGCATTCGGGAATGGCTGGGCAGCGGCAACGACGCTTCCCCCGGCCCCTGGGAGAGCGCGATCCGCCTGGGGTGCCAGGCGCTCGTGCAGGCGCCGCGCGAGCTGCGCTCGGTGCGCCTGGAGGGCTTCGCGGGCCGCGACATTCCGTATGGGACGCGCATGCTGCACTTCGTCGATCGTGCCGAGGCGATCGCGGCGGAGTTCGGGCTACGCGCCCAGGTCGATTACCATGGTGGCTGCCCCGGCGTGACGCTGCTCCGGCGGTCGACGTAAGCGTCCGGGGCCGGCCCGGGCGCCCGGGCCCGGAGCGGGACGCGCGGCGCGTGTGCGTCCCCGCCGCCAGCCCGCGCCCGTGAGGTGCCCGATATGAGCATCATGAGCTTGCTCCAGTACGCGCTCTTCCTGCTGGTCGTGGTCGTGCTGGTCCGCCCTCTCGGCGGCTACCTGGCCGCGGTCTTCACGGGGCGCCGGACCTGGCTGGACCCGTTGCTCCGGCCCGTGGAGCGGGCCACCTACCGCCTCACGGGCGTCGACCCCACCCACGAGATGACCTGGCGAGAGTACGCCACGGCGTTCGTCCTCTTCGGCCTGACCGGCACCCTCCTCCTTTACACCATCCTCCGCCTGCAGGCGCTCCTCCCCGGGTTCAACGCCGACGCGCTGTCGACCGAGATGACGCCCGATCTGGCGATGAACACGGCCATCAGCTTCGCCACCACGACCACCTGGCAGGCGTATGCGGGCGAGACGACCATGCACTACGTCGGCCAGATGGTCGGACTGGCCGCCCAGAACTTCCTGGCCGGCGCCGCCGGCCTCGCGGTGGGCCTGGCCTTCATTCGCGGGTTCGCGCGCGAAGAGGGGGCCACGGTGGGCAATTTCTGGGTGGACGTGGTGCGGGGCATCTGGTGGGTGCTGCTCCCCGCCTCGCTCGTGGGCAGTCTGCTCCTCGTCTGGCAGGGCGTGCCGATGAACTTCCATCCCTACACGGCCGCGACCGGCCTGGAGGGCGCGCCCCAGCTGATCGCGCAAGGGCCGGTAGCGGGGCTGGAATGGATCAAGAACCTCGGCACCAACGGCGGCGGCTTCTTCAACGTGAACGGCGCCCATCCTTATGAGAACCCGACGCCGCTCACGAACTTGCTGGAGATGCTGGCGATTGCCGTCGTACCTGCCGCGCTCACGAACACCTTCGGGCGGCTCGTGGGGCGCCCGCGCGACGGCTGGCTGCTGTTCGCCGTCATGACGGTCCTGTTCACGATCGGGTTGCTGGTCTGCGGCGCGGCGGAGCAAGCGGGCAGTCCCGCGACTGCCGCGGCGCTGACCGCCTCGACGGCCACCCAGGCCGGTGGCAACATGGAGGGCAAGGAGACGCGCTTCGGCATCGGCGGCTCGGCGCTCACCGCGGTGACCACCTCGAACGGCGCGACCGGCTCGTACAACTCGATGCACGACAGCTACACGGCGCTCGGGGGCCTGGTGCCCCTGGTGAACATGCTGTTCGGCGAGATCCTCTTCGGCGGCCTGGGGACGGGGCTGTACAGCCTGATCCTGGTCGCCCTGCTGGGCCTGTTCATCACCGGGCTAATGGTGGGCCGCACGCCCGAGTACGTGGGCAAGCGGCTCGGGCCACCCGAGGTCAAGCTGATCGTCCTGTATACCCTGCTCGGGCCGCTCGTCGTGCTAGTGCCGACCGCGGTGGCGGTGGTGACCGACTGGGGGCTGGCGGGGCTGACCACCAACAGCGGCCCGCACGGCTTCACCGAGATCCTCTTCGCCTACGCGAGCAGCGCGGCGAACAACGGCCAGAACTTTGCGGGGCTGAGCGCGAACACACCGTTCTACAACCTCAGCACGGCAGTGGCGATGATGGGGGGACGCCTCGGGCTGGGCATCACCGCGCTGGCGCTGGCGGGCCTCCTGGTGCGGCAGCCCCGCCGGCGCGTGACGCTCGGCACGCTGCCCACGGACTCGGTGCTCTTTGGGACGATCCTGACCGGCACGGCCGTACTCGTCGTCGGCCTGACGTACCTGCCGGCGCTCACGCTGGGCCCGGGCATCGAGGCGCTGCTCAGCGGGGTGGCTCGCTAATGACTGCGGTACTGCTACGCGCCCATCTCGTCCTCGCTCTGGAGCAGGCCGATGAGATAGCGGCGCGCGCGCAGCCGCGCGTCGTCGGCGCTGCCCAGCAGCGGCTCCAGCACTTCGTAAGCCACCTGGCGCACGGCCTCGTCGATGGCCGCCGCTACCAGCGTGGGCCACTCGCCCGGACCGTACTCGACGTGCATCAGCCGCAGCCCCCGCTCGACCGGCTCCAGCGCCACACTGACATAGTTCTCGCTGCCGGGCTTGCCGAACTCGGCGACCTCCCGCCCATCGAAGTCGTGGTAGCGGACGATCTCGGTCAGGCCGGCGCCGCGCAGCGTCGCCTCCAGCCCCTGCAGGAACAGGTCGGCGGTGGCCGGGCTCAGGCGCAGGGTGCGCCGCTCCGCCTCGGCGCCGAGCGCGGGCCTTGGCGTCCCGGCGGGGCGAAAACTGAGCACGAGCAGGCCCGAGCCCAGCACGGTCGTCACGGCCACCAGCAGGATCGCCACGCCGAACAGCTCGCTGCCGATCGTCCCGCTGCTCAGGCCAATCCCCGCGACGATCAGCGCGACCTCCCCGCGTGGGAGCATGCCGCCGACCACGGCCAGCACGCGCCGCCCGCGAAAGCCCACGCCGAGCGCGGGGAGCCCGCAGCCCAGCGTCTTGCCCAGCACGGCCGCCACGCACAGCGCAGCGCCCAGCGACAGGGCGGCGGCCATCGCCGGCAAGTCGACCAGCGCGCCCATCACCACGAAGAACACGGGCACCAGCACCTGGCGCAGGCCGAGCAGCGCCCGCTCGATCCCGCGGCCCATGGGGGTCTGCGACAGCGCGAGGCCCACCGCGTACGCCCCCAGGATCGCCGCGAGGCCAGCTTGCTCGATCAGGTAGCCGGCCACGAACGCGCTCCCGAGCGCGATCCCCACGACCGCCCCCTCGCCGCGGAGCCGCAGCGGCAGCCGGGTGAGCAGGCGCACGGCCAGCAGGGCGCCCGCCGTCACCGCCACGAGGGCGCCCACGGCGCGCGCCGCGCTCAGCGCCACGCCCGCGGGCGTAATGCTCTGGCCCGCGGCGACGCTGATCGCCAGGCCGAGGCCGATGATGCCGAGCACGTCGTCGACCACCGCGCCGCCAAGAATGGTCACCCCCTCCGGCGTGTCGAGCCGCCCGAGGTCAGCCAGGACGCGGGCGCTCACCCCTACCGACGTGGTGGCGATGATCCCGCCAAGAAACAGCGCCCGCGGGTCGCTCGCGCTGGGTGCCAGCCCGAAGACCAGCGCGACGACGACTCCCAGCGCGAACGACAGGAGGTTGCCGCCGACCGCGACCAGCGCCGCGGCGTGGCTATACCGCAAGAACTGCAGCAGGTCCGTGTTCAGGCCGATGAGGAACAGGAGTACCACGGCCGCGACCTGCGCGAAGGCATACAGCTCGGGCGAGAGCGGCCCGCTGCGGCTCGCCACCGGACCGAACAGCGGCTCGCCCAGGAGTGGCAGCGTGAGGCCGCCCAGCGCGAATGGCCCGATAGCGACTCCTGCCAACAGCTCGCCGAGCACCGTCGGCTGGGCGAGGCGCTCGGCCAGCTCGCCGCCCACTTTGGCGGCGATGAGAATCGCGCCCAGCTGCAGGACCAGGTGAGCCAGGCCGGTGCCCGCGTCGAGCTGATTCATGGGGAGCGTTCCATCATCTCACAGCGCCCAGTCGCCGGGGCTCCCGCCCTCGCCGTGAGCCCCGGCGCTGAGCAAGCCGTGCAAAAAAGGAAAAGGAGACAGGCAAATGCCTGTCTCCTCCTTGCACGGGGGGTATCGGGGCCCGTGCGCTCCGTCGGCCGTCGCGGGAGTCTATTCTACTGGCGTGACGTGCAGAGTGTACGGGGTGGACTTGCGGACAGGCAACTCCTTGCATGGGTCTGTCGTGGCGGGGCCGTCACGCCGTTCCTTCGCGCCGATTGCGAGTACCGCCGCAGCCCGCTAAGCCGCCGTCCCAGGATAGTACGGACGTTTGGCTTCGCCCAACATACCAACTATCCCCGGTCGAGTGCTTAGGGCAGGGAGGTCGACATGGTCGACGGCAAGCTGCCGCAGGAGCCGCCCGGCGCCGCCGACGCGCTCGCCGAGGCGGAGCCCTTGCGCCCGGAAGCAGCCAGGGCGCTCCGCAAGCTGCAGGCGACCGAGCCGCCGAAGCGCGGCCGACTCCGGATTTACCTCGGTATGGCCCCCGGCGTCGGCAAGACGTACGCGATGCTGAACGAGGGGCGGCGGCGCAAGAGCCGCGGCACCGACGTGGTCGTCGGCTTCGTCGAGACCTACAACCGTCCCAATACCGTCGCCCAGCTCGGCGACCTGGAGGTAGTCCCCCGCAAGCAGATCGAGTACCGCGGCGTGACGCTCGCGGAGATGGACACCGACGCCGTCATCGCGCGCAAGCCCCAGGTGGCGCTGGTGGACGAGCTGGCCCACACCAACGCGCCTGGCTCGAAGCACGAGAAGCGCTGGCAGGACGTGTACGACCTGCTCGACGCCGGCATCCACGTCGTCGGCACGGTCAACGTCCAGCACCTGGAGAGCCTGGCCGACATCGTGGAGACGATCACCGGCGTGAAGGTGCGCGAGCGGATCCCCGACAAGGTGATCGATGACGCGGACGAGGTCGAGCTGGTCGACATGTCGCCGCAGGCGCTGCGCTCGCGTATCAAGCACGGCAACGTGTACCCGCCGGACCGCGCCGCCCGCGCGCTCAACGAGTTCTTCCGCGAGGGCAACCTGACGGCGCTGCGCGAGCTAGCGCTACGGCGCATCGCCCAGGAAGTGGACGAGCGGCTCCAGGACTACATGCACGACCACCAGATCGAGAAGACCTGGCCGGCGGGGGAGCGGGTCATGGTGTGCATCGACCACCGCCCGCAGTCGGCCCACCTCATTCGGCGCGCGTGGCGCACGGCCGATCGGCTGCAGGCCGAGCTGCTGGCGGTGTTCGTGGCGCCACGGGGCTGGGAGCGCGCCGCGGAGGCCGAGCGCAAGGGCCTCGCCGCCAACCTGCGGGTAGCCGAAGACCTCGGCGCCGAAGTGCTCCAGCTCCAGGGTGACGTGGCGTCGGAGCTGGTGCGTGTCGCCCGCGAGCGGAACGTGACGCGGATCGTCATCGGCCACTCCGAGCGCAGCCGCTGGTACGAGCTGCTCCACGGCTCAGTCGTCGCCAAGCTCCTGCGCGCTCTCCCCGAGGTCGACATTAACGTGGTCGCGAGCGGAACCGACCGATCCGAACCCCGCCACGGATGACCCGCGCGCCCTTGCGGGCCGGAAGGGATGAAGGTCGGTCGCCGGCGCCTGCCCGCCCCCCACCTGCCTCGCGCCCCTCCCGCGCACCGCGGCGCCCCAGCCGCACGGCATCGCCCCTCGCCCGGCCCTTGCCACTTCCCGGCCGCCGCGCCTACCATGAGACGCTAGGCCACCCTATGGCCAGATGGACAACAACCCGGTGTGGCACGCCCCTCCGCTCACGCCGCCCTGATGGTCCCCGCTTTCGGGAGAGGCACATGAGTAACCCACACGCCGACCTGGCGATCGTCGAGGCGAACGTCATCACGATGGAGGGCGCGCGGCCGCGGGCCACCGCGCTCGCCGCGCGCGACGGGCGGCTGGTCGCCGTGGGCGACGCCGACGACGTGCGGCCCTGGATCGGGCCGGGCACGGCCGTGCTCCGGCTCCCGGGTCGCACCGTCCTGCCCGGCTTCATCGAGACGCACACCCACCTGGGCCTGCTCGGCGTGCGCCAGCAGTTCGTGGACTGCCGCACCCCGCCGAACCAGACGATCGCCGACCTCGTCGCGCGCGTCGCCGAGCGCGCGCGCACCACCCCGCCCGGCGCCTGGATCGAGGGTGAGGGCTACGACGATACGCTGCTCGCCGACCAGCGTCACCCGAACCGCCACGACCTCGACGCCGTCGCGCCCGACCATCCGGTCCTGCTCTGGCACGTCTCGCACCACGTCTGCGCCGTGAACAGCCGCGCCCTGGCCCTCGCCCACATCACGCGCGACACCCCCGACCAGTACAAGGGCCTCGACGGCCGCATCGTGCGCGACGCCGACGGCGAGCCGACCGGCGTGCTGATGGAGCGCGGCGCGCGCTTCCGCGTGAACGAGGTGCAGCCGCCGCTCACCGTCGCCCAGATCGTCGCCGGCCTGCGCGACGTCCACGACGACTACCTGGCCGCCGGCATCACCAGCACCCACGACGCGGGCGTGGGTGGCCGCGCGGGCCAGACGGAGGTCGCCGCCTACCAGGAGGCCACCGTCGCGCCCAGCTTCCAGCTGCGCGTGCGCGGCCTGCTGCGCGTCGAGCTGGTGCAGGACTACCTGGAAGGCCGCGCCGATACCGACTGGGCGTTCGTCGGCGACTACCAGACGCGCCGCTTCGGCACGCGCAGCATCAAGATCACGCAGGACGGCTCCATCCAGGCGCTCACCGGCGCGCTGCACGACCCGTATCACTGCGACCCAACGCGCACGGGGATGCTGACGATGGAGCAGGAGCGGCTCGACGCCCTGGTGCTCGCCGCCCACCGCGCCGGCTTCCAGGTCGCCATCCACACCAACGGCGACCGCAGCATCGACTCCGCGCTCGACGCCTTCGAGCGCGCCCAGGCGGCCTTCCCCCGCCCCGACGCCCGCCACCGCCTGGAGCACTGCCAGATGGCGACCGAGGCGCAGCTCGACCGCATCGCCCGGCTGGGCGTCTACCCGTCGTTCTTCGTAAAGCACGTCTACTACTGGGGCGACCGCCACCGCCGGCTGTTCCTCGGCCCCGAGCGCGCGCCCCGCATCAGCCCGCTGCGCTCGGCCCAGCAGCGCGGCATCCGCTTCGCCCTGCACAGCGATTGCCCCGTGACGCCCCTCGACCCGCTGTTCGGCATCTGGGCGGCCGTGAATCGCCTGACGCGCGAGGGTGACCTGCTCGGCCCCGAGCAGCGCATCGGCGTCGAGCAGGCGCTGCGCGCCTACACGGCCGACGCCGCCTACCTGGCGTTCGAGGAGCGCGAGAAGGGCACCCTGGCGCCCGGCAAGCTGGCCGACCTCACGGTCCTCGGCGCCGATCCGACGGCCGTCGACCCGCTGGAGATCAAGGATGTCCCCGTCGAGCTGACCGTCGTCGGCGGGGCCATCGCCTGGGCGCGGCCGGGCGCCGGGCTGGGCTAGCGGCGTGGCGCCCTTCTCGCTCACCGAGCTGCGCGTGCTCGCGGGCCTGGCGGAGGGCGAGACGCTCGCCAGCATCGGGGCCGCACTGTACCTCGGGCAGCCGACGGTCAGCCGCACGCTGCACGCCGCCGAGCAGAAGGCCGGCCTGCCGCTGGTCGCGCGCGAGGGCCGGCGGCTCGCGCTCACGCCCGCCGGCGCCGAGGTCGCGCGCGCCGCCCAGACCATCGTGGCCCAGATGCGCGAGCTGGACACGCTACTGGCGGCGATGCGCGCCGGGACGGGCGGGCCGGTGCGGCTGCTGGCCACGGTCACGCCCGCCAGCTACGTGCTGCCCGCCGTGATCGGCGAGTTCATCCAGGCCTTTCCGGCGGCCCGGATCAACCTGGAGGTCGTGAACGCCGACCAGGTCTGGCCGACCTTCATGGGCGAGCGCTACGACCTGGCCGTCGTCGGCCAGACGGCGCCGCCGCCGGGCGTGCGGCTGGAGTGGCTGTACGACGACCCGATCGTCTTCTTCGCCGCGCCCGGCTCGCCGCTCGCCGGGCGGGAGCAGGTGTCGCTCGACGACCTGCGCGGCGAGACGGTGATCGGGCCGTTCGCCCAGGCGTCCTGGGCGCGCATCTTTCAGGAGCTGTCGCGACGGGGGTTCAGCATCCCGCGCCAGATGGACCTCCGCGCGGCGGAAGGCGTGAAGCGCCTCGTCGAGGTCGGCGGCGGCGTGGGCGTCCTCTTCGGCTCGGCGCTCAAGCGCGAGCTGGCCGAGGGGCGCCTCCGCGCGCTCCGCGTCGCCGAGCCGGTCCTGGCGCAGGGCTTCTGTCTGGCGCGGCGCGACAGCGTGCCAGTCACGCCGGTGGCGCGGGCGCTGCGCGAGTTCCTGCTGAGCCACCTGCGCGCCGAGGCGGCCGCGCCCCGCTGAGCCTGGCGCGGATTCATGCTCCCAATGCATGAATATAGTGCCTCATTGCCAATTGATTGAAAGTGTCTACGGGGGTAGAGTAGGGCAGCAGCTAACCGAGCGGCCGTGGCGGCGGCACGGTCCAGCGCGGTGGCTGCCGTCCAGGGAGGCTGGCCATGACCCCCGTCGCGCGGCCCCTGACGCTCGGCGTCCTGCTGGCATTGGCGCTCGCCGCCTGCGGCCCCGCCGCCGCGCCCGCGCGGCCGGCGCCCGCCGCGACGAGTGCGCCCGCGGCCGCCGGGTCCGCATCCGCCCCGGCCGCGCCGTCCCCGCCGCCCCTGGACACCATCAAAGTCGCCTTCGCCGCCGACGCCGCCATCTACGCCCCCTACTTCATTGCGATGGACAAGGGCTACTACGCCGAGGAGGGCCTGGCGATCGACATGGTGAAAGCGGGCGGCGGCGCCGCCACGCCCGCGCTCATCTCCGGCGATCTGCAATACAGCACCTCCGCCACCTCGGCGGTGAGCGCCGCCATCCAGGGCGCACCCCTGAAGGTCATCCTCACCAGCGCCGACCGCGTGCCCTACCAGATGTGGTCGAGCACGCCCGAGATTCACACGCTGGCCGAACTGGCGGGCAAGACAGTCGGCGTGCAGGCCCGCGGCGACACGTTCGAGATCGCCACGCGGCTCCTCCTGCACAAGCACGGGCTCGACCCGAACGGGGTCGTCTACACGGCGATCGGCACGGGCAACCAGCGGCTCGTCGCCATGCAGACCGGCTCGGTGGCAGCGATGCCGCTGGACACTGGCATCATCGTGCAGCTCAAGGCGGCCGGCTTCCCTGGCAACTTGCTGGCCGACTTCGAGCAGGAGGTGCGGATGCCTTACCAGGGCGCCGCCACCACCGACGCCGAGCTGGCGCAGCACCGCGACCGCGCGAAGCGCTTCCTGCGGGCGACGCTGAAGGGTCGCGAGTATTTCAAGACCTACCGCGACGGCACGGTGGACGTGCTGCTGAAGTACAACACGGTGCCGCGCGACGCCAATGAGGCCGACTACGACGACACGCTGCCCACACTGACCGAGGACGGCACGGTGCCGCTCGACGACGCGCGCGCCGACGCGCTGCTGCGCGCGCAGACGAACGGCATCGAGCAGGTGCCGCCGGCCGAGCAGATGTACGACTTCCGCCTGGTGCGCGAGGCGTACCAGGAGCTAAAGGCGAGCGGCTGGCAGCCGGCGCCGTAGCGGGGCGCGGCCGCGAGCATCCCTTGCGGCGCCCGCCCGCGAGGCGCACGATAGGGCACGGCGCACGGCGCGCTGCGGGCGGCCGGGCAGGCCAGCACGCGTAACGGGAGAAGAGTAGTGCGGCGAACGATACCAGCGCTCGCGTGGCTCGCGGTCGCGCTCCTGGCGGCCGCCTGCGGGCCGTCCGCGGCCACCCCGACAGCTGAGCGCGGCACGGCGCCGGCCGCCCCTGCCGGCGCCGTGCCCGCCCCGGGCAGCGGTGCGCCCGCGGCCGCACCGCCGCCGCTGGAGAAGCTCCAGGTGTCGTTCGCGTCGGTGTCGGCCGTCTACACGCCGCACCTGATCGCCATGGACAAAGGCTACTACGCCGAGGAGGGGCTAGAGATCGAGATGGTGCGGGTGGGCGGCGGCGTTGGCACGCCGGCGCTCATCTCCGGCGAGCTGCAGTACAGCACCTCGGCGGCCACGTCGGTTAGCGCGATCCTGAAGGGCGCACCGCTCAAAGTCATCTACACGAACGCCGACCGCGCCGGCTACGACCTCTGGACCAGCGCCCCCGACGTGACCACGCTCGCCGATCTCGTGGGCAAGGCCATCGGCATCCAGTCGCGCGGCGACACCATGGAGATCGCCGCGCGCATGGTCCTCCAGCAGCACGGCATCGACCACAACGCGGTGAGCTACATCGCGATGGGCGTGGGCAGCCAGCGGATGGTAGCAATCGAGAACGGCAGCGTCCCCGCCGCGATTCTCGGCACCTCCGACACGGTCGAGGTGCGCGAGGCCGGCGTCAGCGGCCGCATTCTGGCCGACCTCCGCAAGGAGGTGCAGATGCTGTACACCGGCGCGGTCACCAGCGACCAGGAGCTGCGCGAGCGGCCCGAGCGCGTGAAGCGCTTCCTGCGGGCCACGGCGAAAGGCCGCGAGTACTACAAGGCGTACCGCAACGAGTCGATCGACATCCTGACGAAGTACAACGAGCGGCCGCGCGAGGCGAACGAGGCCGACTACGACGACGTGCTGCCGGCGATGCCCGCCGACGCCACCATGCCCGTGGACGTGCAGCAGCGCGACGCGGCGCTGCGCGCCGAGGTGAACGGCGTGGCGCCCGTGCCGCCGGTCGAGCAGATCTACGACTATCGCCCGATGAAGGAGGTCTATCAGGAGCTACGCGCCAGCGGTTGGCAGCCCACGCGGTAGGCAGAGGAGGAAAGGCCATGACGAAGATTCGGGAGTTCGCCACCACCTGGGGATCGCCCGCGCCGCGCATCTGGTTCGAGCGCGACAAGGAGGCGCTGATCGGCTCCGCGGCCGGCGCGCCCGAGGACATCCCCAACTTCCGGCCGTTCGACATGCTGAGCGAGCCCAACCAGGCGCTGATCGTCCTCCAGAACGACGACATGCGCATCGGCGTGGAGAACGTGACGGGCACGCAGCCCTACTTCCGCCGCAACTCGAACTTCGACACCGTGTACTTCCAGTTCGCGGGCACGACGCTCGTCGAGACGGAGTACGGCGTGTTCGAGCAGAAGCCGGGCGAGCTGATGCTGGTGCCCGAGGGCATCGCCCAGCGCAGCACGGGCACGGGCGACAGCCTGCGGCTCTTCGCCTTCCTGCGCGAGCCCGTCGAGCCGCTGTACACCGCCGAGAAGCATCAGAGCCACACCGAGTTCGAGATGGTGCGCACCGGCGGCCCCGCCTGGGCCGCGCCGAGCGCGCTCGCCACGCCGCCCGAGGGCGCCGTCGTCGAGCGCATGTACCTGTGGGACGAGCCGGAGCCCACGACGGTGAAGCGCACGACGAGCTACCTGATCGGGAAGGCGGCCGAGGGGCGCGGCGTGACGCACTACCGCCCGTTCGACGTGTTCCACGAGATGACCGGCAAGCGCGGCCCGGGCCCCATGCTAATGAAGTCGTCGGTGTTCTTCTGCGAGGTCTACAACACCGAGGGCGAGCAGTTCGCCTTCCACCGCGCGCTCGACAGCGTGGAGGCCTGGCTGCAGTTCCGCGGCGACTCGATCAACGAGTCCGAGTACGGCAGCGTCCACCTGCTGCCCGGCGAGATGAACTACGCGCCGGTCGGCGTGCCGCACCGCGTGGTCGGCGGCGAGGGCTTCCTGCGCTACGTGCTGTACAGCAAGCGGCCCTGGCAGGTTATGGTGAACGCCTCGATGCACCTGCACGAGAGCCGCTTCGAGGCCAAGACGCGCGAGATCCAGCGCGCCGCCTGGCGCGACGAGCCGGTGCCCGCGGGGCGCTAGAGGGGGAGGGCAGGGACCCCCTCCCCCCACAGGGAGCGGGGGCTACCCGGAGTGGGTGGCCCCGGCGTTCTCCCCCTTCCTTTCAGGGAGGGCGGCCGGGAGTAGGTCCTCCCGGGCGTGCCCCCCCCCTTTCCCCTGTGGGGGAGAGGGGGGCAGGGGGGAGAGGGGTCCGCCGCGCTCAGACGAGAAAGGAACAACCGCATGGCGTCGCCCAAGGACTACCGCCCGCAGCTCTCGCTCGCCGAGCGCGATCGCCGCTACGGCGCCGTGCGCGCGCGCATGGCCGAGCGCGGCCTGGATGTGCTGCTCGCCCCCGCGAATACCGGCCGCTGGGAGCAGCAGCAGGCCGACGCCCGCTACCTCAGCCAGATCGGCGGCAACGCCACCGAGCCCTTCGTCGTCTTCCCGGCGCAGGGCGAGCCGACGGCGTTCGTGATGAACCGCGCCGGCTGGTGGCGCCGGGCCCAGGACTGGATCGCCGACGTGCGCGACTGCCGCAACGCCTGGGCCAAGTACGTCGGCGACTGGCTCGCCGAGCGCGGCTACGAGCGCGCCCGCATCGGCGTGGCCGGCCTGGCCGGCCTGTCGCGCAGCCCCGACGGCATTGTCGCCTACGGCACGATGACTGGCCTCCAGGAGCGCTTCCCCCACGCCCAGTTCGAGAACGCCACCGACCTGATGCTTGCCGTCCGCACGCGCAAGAGCGCCGAGGAGATCACCTTTCTCGAGCGCTCGGCGGGGCTCGTGGCGCTCGGCATCCAGACGATGGCCGAGGTGGCGCGGCCGGGCGTGGCTGAGTGCGAGGTCTACGCCGCCGTCTGGCACACGATGATCGGCAACGGCGGCGAGGGGCCGGCGCTGTTCTTCCTGACTGCCGGCCCGAACCTCGGCGGCAGCGCCTTCGTGCCCACCACCCGCCCGCTGGAGAAGGGCGACGTGATCCTGAACGAGATCGAGGTGAAGTACGGGGGCTACGCGGCACAGGGCAACCAGCCGATGTTCATCGGCGAGCCGACGCCGCGCCAGCGCGCGATGTACGATACGGCCCTGCGGGCCTTCGACCGCGTGCTGGCCGAGATGGCGCCGGGCGTGACGATGGGCCACGTCATGGACACCTACCAGGCGGTCGTAGCCGAGACGCGGTTCGAGTGGGGCCACCCGCTGCTCCACGCCCGCGGCCTGGGCGACGACACGCCGGTGCTGCTCGGCGACGCCGACTTGGAGCGCTACCGGAGCACGCCCCTGGAGGAGGGTATGGTATTCGTGCTCAAGCCCCGTACCGGCGACCCGGCGACGGGCGGCCACATGACGGTCGGCGACACGGTCTGCGTCACCGCCACCGGCGCCCGCCGCCTCAGCCAGCGCTCGATGGCGCCGATCGTGGCGGGGTGACCTAACCCCCCCGGCCCCCTCTCCCCCATAGGGGAAAGGGGGGGAAGACGCCGGCGCTGCCCCCACCGGAAAGCCCCCGCCCCCTATGGGGGGAGGGGGTTGGGGGAGGGGGTCCGTCCCGCTCCCCCTTCCCGCATCGGGAGGGGGGGCCGAGGGGGTAGGTCGGTCCTCGCAACACCGGAACGAAGAGCGGCGAAGTAGGACGGCGAAGAGAGTAAGGAGGCCACGATGGCGGTAGCGACCAAGACGGCGGTAGTGCGGCTCGACCACATCGCCGTGCCCACCAACGACCTGGGCACGTCGCTGGCGTTCTACACCGACGTGCTCGGCGCGCGGTTCAACCGGCTGGTGAACTGTAACCTGCGCGGGCTGAACCGCGTCGTGCCCGAGATGGTGTTCGTGACGGTGGCCAACCACGCCGGCATGGGCATCGCCCTCCAGGACGAGGCGATCCCGGCGCCCATCCGGCCCCTCGAAGGGCCGGTCTGCGGCTTCGAGATCGACGAGCGCGGCATCGACGGCGTCGTGCAGGTGCTGCGCGAGAAGGGCGTGCCGTTCGAGGGCCCGGTCGAGTACCCGGCGCCCAGCCCCATCGCCGCGTCGGTGTTCGTGCAGGACCCCCAGCAGAACACCTTCGAGCTGTCGGAGCGCCGCGACGACCGGCGCAGCAGCGACCCGCCCCAGGGTCACCTCGGCCTGCGCCGCATCAGCCACGTGCGGCTGGAGGTCACGGACCTGGAGCTGGCCCGCCAGTGGTACACCGAGACGCTGGAGCTAGAACCGTACGAGGCCGTGCCCGGCGACCGCCAGCTGACCTTCGCCATCGGCGAGACGGGGCAGTTGTTCATCGTTCATGAAGTCCCCGCCATGACGCGGCGCAGCCACTACGCCCGCGGCCCGCACGTCGACGTGAAGGTGCCGGTCGGGGCGTACGAGGCGTTCGTGCCGCGGCTGACGAACGTCGAGCGTTACTGGGGCCCGAACGGCCACGAGATTCCCTGGCACGAGCCCGACCCGCTGACGGTCTACTTCTACGACCCGTTCGGCAACCGCTTCCAGGTCAGCGAGAACCGGCCGCACGGGTAGACGGAGTGCCGTAAGGCGGGGAGCGCGGCAAGCAACGCCGGCACGGCGAGAAGACGTAGGGGCGCTGCTTGCCGCGCCCAGGCGGGCGGCGGGTGGCCTGGCACCCGCCCGGGCGGCGCGGCAGGAGCGGAACGCATGAGAACCGCCATACGCGCGGCGAGTCTGCTTGCATTCGTGCTTGGCACGGCGGCCTGCGCCTCGGGCGCGACGCCGGCCAGCCCGCCGAGCGCGGCGCAGCCCGCGCCCAGCCAGGCGCCGGCCGCGGCGCAGCCGGCGCCCAGCGCGCCCGCCGCGCCCCCGCCCACCGAGCACATCAAGGTCTCGTTCGCGGCCGACAGCGCCATCTACGCGCCCCACTTCATCGCCCTCGAGAAGGGCTACTACCAGGAAGAAGGCATCGACATGGAGATGATCCGCGCGGGCGGCGGCGTCGCCACCCCCGCCCTCATCTCCGGCGAGATCCAGTACAGCACGTCGGCCGCGACCTCGCTCAGCGCCATGCTCAAGGGCGCCCCGCTCAAGGTGATCTACACGAACTCGGACCGCTCGTTCGATGAGCTGTGGACCACCACCGACAGCATCCGCACGCTGCAAGACCTCGTCGGCAAGGCGGTAGGCGTCCAGACCCACGGCGACACGATGGAGATCGAGTCGCGCCTGATGTTCATGAAGCACGGCATCGACCCGAACAGCGTGAGCTACAACGCGATGGGCGTCGGCAACCAGCGCCTGGCGGCCCTGGAGTCGGGCGTCATCGCCTCGGCCGTGCTCTCCATCCCCGACGCGGTCCTGCTGAAGAACACCAGCGCCGCGGCGCACGCCTACCGCGTGGCCGACTTCAGCACCGACATCCAGATGCTCTACACCGGCCTCGCCACGAGCGACCAGGAGCTGCAACAGCACCGCGACCGGGCCATGCGCTTCCTGCGCGGCACCGTGAAGGGCCGCGAGTATTTCAAGCAGTTCAAGGACGAGACCCTCACCATCATGGGCAAGTACAACGACCTCCCGCGCGACGCCAACGAGGCCGACTACGACGCAACGCTGCCCGCGCTGACCGAGGACGGCACGATGCCAGCCGACGTGCAGCGCCAGGACGCCATCGTGCGGGCCCAGGTCAACGACGTGGACCAGGTCCCCCCCGTCGAGCAGATGTACGACTACAGCCTCATCAAAGACGTTTACCGCGAGCTACAAGCGAGCGGCTGGAAGCCCACGCGGTAGGAAGCAGGCAGATGGGACGTTCAGGACCAGGCCCGCGCGCGCTCCCGGCGGCGCTGCTCGCGCTCGCGGTGCTGCTCGGCGCGGCGTGCGGGCCGAGCGCGGCCGCCGGCGACGCCAGCGGCGGCCGCACTGCCGGGGGCGCCGCGCCGGCCGCCGCGCCGGGCCAGCCCCCGCCGCTGGAGAAGGTCAGGGTGGCCCTGGCCGCGGACAGCGCCATGTACGCGCCGTTCTTCATCGCCATGGACAAGGGCTACTTCGCCGACGAGGGCCTCGAGCTGGTGACCGTCACGCTGCCCGGCGGGCCGGGCACGACGGCGCTCCTGGCCGGCGAGATCGACTACGGCACTTCCGCCGGCTCGGCGGCCAGCGCGATGCTCAAGGGGGCGCCGATCAAAGTCGTCTACACCAACGCCGACCGCCCGGGCTTCGACATCTGGTCCACCAGCCCCGAGCTGACCTCCCTCGCCGATCTGCCCGGCAAGACGCTGGGCATCCAGTCGCGCGGCGACACGACCGACCTGGCCGCGCGCATGGTCTTCCAGCAGCGCGGCATCGACCCGGCCAGCGTCAACTACGTCGCGATCGGCGGCGGCGCCCAGCGGCTCGCGGCGATGCAGGCGGCCAGCACCGACGCCGTGGTGCTGGGCGTGGCGGACGTGGTGCGCTTGCAGGAGCTGGGCACGCGCGGCCAGCAGCTCGCCAACCTCCGCGCCGAGGTGCAGATGCTCTACATGGGCGTCGTCACCAGCGACCGAGAGCTGCAGGAGCACCGCGACCGCGCCAAGCGCTTCCTGCGCGCCAGCATCAAGGGCCGCGAGTACTTCAAGGCGTTCAAGGAGGACACCCTCGCCATCATGGCCGCGCACAACGGCCTGCCGCGCGCGGCGAACGAGGCCGACTACGACGACGCGCTGCGCGGCATGACCCCGGAGGCGTCCATGCCGGTCGAGGTGCAGCGGCGCGATGCCGCGATCCGCGCGCAGGTGAACGAGGCGGAGCAGGCCCCGCCCGTGGAGGCGATGTACGACTACAGCCTCGTCCAGGAGATCTATCAGGAGCTGAAAGCGAGCGGCTGGCAGCCCACACGCTAAGGCAGCGGTAAGGCAGAGGAGGGCCCAATGATCCACCACGAGATCGCGGACATGATGCAGGGCGTGCAGAACATGGTCGAGGCGGCCGACATCCGCCCCGGCGACCAGGTGCTGCTCCTGGGCGACCGTCGCAGCGACCCCCAGACGATCGAGGCGCTGGCGGCGGGGCTGACGGCGATGGGCGCCCACATCTCGACGCTCATCACCGAGCCGATCGCCCGCTACGGCGAGGTGCCGCCCCAAGTGTTCCCCGCCATGCACGCCTCCGACGTAGCCATCTGGGTGTGGCCCGTGTTCCTCACCTTCACGCCCGCCCACCGGGCGATGGGCCGCAAGCGCGAGGAGAGCGGCACGCAGCTCCACGAGGAGCGCATGAAGCCCTACTTCGTCTACTTCGAGGGCACGCCAGGGCTGCTGGCGCGCGACTACGCGAAGTTCCCGAACCCGGTCCTGTGGAAGCTGGCCGAGAAGGTGCGCGCGGTCGTCGGCGCGGGCCGCGAGGTCCACGTCGAGGACGACCTGGGCACCAACCTGACGGCTACCTACGACGGCAACCGCCTGTACGGCATGCAGTTCCGCGCCGGCGACCCACCGGGCCGCTGCCACTTCCCGTGGGGCCGCTGCGGCGTGTACAACGGCGACGGCCAGGCCAACGGCGTCGTGTATCTCAGCGCCATCCAGGGCATCCCCGGCCAGTTGCCGACCCCCATGCGCTGGAAGGTGGAAGACAGCATCGTCACCGAGGTGGAGGGCGGCGAGGCGGCCGAGGAGTGCCGCCGGCTGTTCCAGGAGGTACCCGGCTCCAACCGCCTGATCGAGATCATGTTCGGCTACCACCCGAAGGCGTCCATCGCCCACGGCATGGCCGACCCGATGCACTGGGAGCTGATCAGCAAGATGCCCTGGGCGGGCCTCGGCACCGACCGCAAGCACCCGGACTTCCGCCACGTCGACGGCTCCATCCTGAACGGGCGCCTGTACATCGACGGCCGGATCATTGTCCACGAGGGCGGCATGCTCGACCGCTCGCTGCTGCACGACCCCGAGGTGCTGGAGGTCGCGTCGCGCTACGGCGACCCCTACGAGGTGCTGGCGCCGGTGTCGCACGCCGCCCACGGGTCGAACACGCTATGGTAAGCGAGTCGCGCGTCGTCCCCGACCCGCTGGACCTCCAGAACGCCCTGGAGTGGCTGCCGGCCCCGCTGCTGCTGGTCACGGCCGCGCTCGGCGAGCAGCAGAACGTGCAGGTCGCCATCCGCGGCATGCAGCTCAACGAGCACGGCCCGCCGTCGCTGGTGATCGGCGTCGGGCCGAAGAACTTCACCTACACGCTGATCGCCGAGTCGGGCGAGTTCGGCGTCAACATCCCGTCCACGCGGCTCGCGCACGTCGTGGACCGCGCCCGCGATCTCGCCAAGGCGCGCGTCCACGGCGACGCGGTGGACAAGTTCGCGGCGCTCGGCGTGCGGCCGCGGCCGGCCGGCATCATCCGCGCGCCGCTCGTCGAGGACTGCGCGGCGAGCTTCGAGTGCCGCGTCGACCGCATCGTCGACGTGGCAGCCGACCACGCCCTGATCGTCGGCACCATCCTGCGCCTGGAGCGTCACCCGGAGCTGCGGCCGCTCGTCCGCTACCACCGCACGTCGTTCCCGCTCGCGGAGGCCGTCGACTAGCGCGCCGGCCCGGCCGCGCCGAGGAGGTGGCGATGCGCACCCAGCGATGTCGCGTGGTGGCCTGCCTGAGCGTCCTCTGGGTCGCCGCCTGCACCGCTGCGACGCGGCCCGAGGCCGCCCCGCCCGCAGCGCCCGCGGCGGCCGCCCCGGCCGCCGCCGCGCCCGCGTCCCCGCCGCCGGCCGAGACGATTCGCGTCACCTTCGCCTCGGACTCGGCAGTCTACGCGCCCCACTTCATCGCCATCGAGAAGGGCTACTACCAGGAAGAGGGCATCGAGATGGAGATGATCAGCGCGGGCGGCGGCGCCGGCACGCCCGCGCTCATCTCCGGCGACGTGCAGTACAGCACCTCGGCCGCCTCCTCGCTCAGCGCCATGCTCAAGGGCGCGCCCCTCAAGGTCATCTACACCAACGCCGATCGCCCGGGCTACGAGCTGCGCTCCACGTCGCCCGACGTGCGGACGCTGGCCGATCTCGTCGGCAAGTCGATCGGCGTCCACTCGCGGGGCGACAGCAACGAGGTCGCGGCGCGGATCGTCCTCCAGCAGCAGGGCGTCGATCCCAACGCCGTAACGTATACGCCGCTGGGCGGCGGCAGCGCGCGGCTGGTCGCCTTCGAGTCGCGCGCCGTGGCGGCGGTCGTCCTCAGCACGTCCGATGTGGTCCAGCTCCGCGATGTCTTGTCCAACGGCCACCTTCTCTCGGACATGCGCCGCGAGGTCCAGATGCTCTACACCGGCCTGGCGACGAGCGACCAGGAGCTGCAGCAGCACCGCGACCGAGCCATGCGCTTCCTGCGGGCTACCGTGAAGGGCCGCGAGTACTACAAGCGCTACCGCGAAGAGACCCTGCAGATCATGAGCAAGTACAACGGCGACCCCCGCGAGGCGAACGAGGCGGACTACGACGACGTGCTGGCGTCGATGACCGAGGACGGGACGATGCCCGTCGAGGCGCAGCGCCGCGATGCCCAGGTCCGCGCCGAGGTGAACGACGTGGACCAGTACCCGCCCGTCGAGCAGATGTACGACTACAGCCTCATCAAGGAGATCTACCGCGAGCTACAGGCCAGCGGCTGGCAGCCGACCCCATAGGGCGCAATGCGACCAGCGGCCGCGCCCGCAATGTGAGCGGCAGGCGTCGGGGATGGGTAGATTTCACGGCGGACCAGCAGTGGCTGTGTCGTAGGGGCGGGTTTCATGCCCGCCCGCGGCCTGTGGCGCGGAATACTGCAAGCGCCACTGGCCGCAGCCCCGGCGCCGGTTAACCGCGTGGCCACACTGCACACCGCCGCAACGGCGGCCGCGACGAGAGGAGGGCCAGGACGATGACGAAGGTGCGCGAGTTCATCACCCGGTGGGACCGCCCGGCCGACCGCACCTGGGTCGAGCGCGACCGCGAGGCGATCGTCGGCGCCATGCGGGGCAGCGCGCGCGGCACGCCGAAGTTTCGCCCGTTCGACATGCTGCGCGAGCCGCGCCAGGCGCTGGTGCTCTGGCAGAACGACGACATGCGCATCGGCGTGGAGAGCGTCGTCGGCGCGGCGCCCGAGTTCCGCCGCAACTGCGACTACGACGAGCTGTTCTTCCAGTTCGCCGGCCACACGACGCTCGAGACCGAGTACGGCGTCTTCGAGATGGGGCCGGCCGAGCTGCTGCTGGTTCCCGGCGGCATCGCCCACCGCAGCAGCGGCGACGGCGACAGCCTGCGGCTGTTCGCGCGGCTGCGCTACCCCGTCGAGACGCTCCTCGGCGTCGACCAGCAGGTGAGCCACACGGAGTTTGACGTAATCCGCACGGGCGGGCCGCGCTGGCCGGGGAACGGCAGCGCTCCCGACACACATGATGCCGTGCGCGAGCGCCTGTTGCTCTGGGACGACGCGACCGGCGAGGGCGACCTGATCGAGCGCAACTACGCCTCGCTGGTCGGCGTGGCGACGGAGGGGCGCGGCATCGCCAAGCTGCGCGCCTTTGACTTCTTCCAGGGCATCACCGGCAAGGGCGGCGCCGGCCCGAAGCTCTACCAGTCGCCGGTCTTCCACGTCGAGGTCTACAACACCGAGGGCGAGCAGCGCGGCTTCCACCGCGGGCTGGACGACGACGAGCTGTGGCTGCAGTTTCGCGGCGACTCGGCGAACGAGTCCGAGTTCGGCGTCGAGCACCTGGGCCCCGGCGAGATGAACCACGTGCCGCCCGGCATCGCCCATCGCGTGATCGGCGGCGAGGGCTTCCTGCGCCTGGTCCTGTACAGCCGCCAGCCCTGGAAGCTCATGGTCGACCCCACCCAACACGCCCACCAGAGCACCTTCGAGTCGCGCGAGCGCGTCCTCCAGGCGGCCGCCTGGAAAGCCTAGCGTTTGGGTCTGCTGCATCCCGGGCCGGCGGCGCTAATCACGAGCGATAGCGCCGCGAGGCGCTTCCAGATCGTAGTGTTGCGAGCCAGCGAGAGCCGGGGAGGTGGGCGATGTTGGCAACCTGGGCGAGGACCGCGGCGACCGCGACCCTGGTAGTCCTGCTCCTGACGTTGTGGCGCGGGCCGGCGCTACCCGCGAGCGGCGCCCCGGGCGGGCAGCTGCCCTCCGCGCCGTCGCACGGCTTCTTCTTCACCGGCGAGTGGCCCTACTCGATGTACGTCGAGTACGAGAAGCCGGCGCGCCCGACGCATACCGTGCCCGTCATCATGGTCCACGGGTCGAACCAGACCGGCGCCGAGTACTGGATGACGCCGGACGGCCGCCTGGGCTGGGCGCCCTATTTCCTCGACAAGGGTTGGGAGGTCTACACGGTGGACTGGCCCGGCCAGGGCCGCTCGCCCACGCCGCCGGACTTCGCCACGATGCCCTACGACGTGCTCATCGACAACCTGGTCGAGCTGCTCCAGCGCGTGGGGCCGGCCGTGATGATCACCCACAGCATGTCCGGCACCGCCGGCTGGCCGGTCGCCGAGCGGGCCGGCGACAAGCTCGCGGCGCTCATCGCCATCGCGCCCGGGCCTCCCGCGAATATGCAGCCCGAATCGTCCACGCTCGCGCAACCCGAGGACGGCCCGCAACGCTGCTCGGGCGCCTGCCTGTGGGACTTCTACGCCGTCTCCGACCTGTTCCCCAAAGAAGCCTTCGGAGAGTGGGAGAAAAGCTCCGTCTCCACTAGCGCGCGGATGGTCAATCAGCGGCAGAACTACCAGGGCACGGGCCCGCACGTCTCCGGGCCGGAGATCCTGGCCAACATCCCCGCCATCGTCGTGACGGGCGACATGGACCCGCGCCACTCGCGGGAAGCCGATGCCGCCACGGCGCACTGGTTCGGCAAGGAGCACGTCTGGCTGCCCGATCGTGGGCTACCCGGCCACGGGCACCAGATGATGATCGAGCACGGCAACCTCCAGGTGGCGGACGTGCTCCTCGACTGGCTAAGTCGAACGGGCATCGAGTAGGCCCACGCGTCACCGCGGGCTCGGTCGCCGGCCGCGCGCGAGGAGGCCGCCTTATGCTTAGCGCATTTCGCGTCGCAAGCAGCGTGATGGTGGTCACGCTGGCGCTCGCCGCCTGCACCCCGGCGCCGCCCGCCCCGGCAGCCGCGCCGGCCGTGGCCGAGGCCCAGCCGCCGGCCGAGCGGGCAGTCCCAGCGGCGGCCCAGCCCACCGCGCCGCCGTCGCTCCGGAAGATCAGGGTGGACTACGCCTCCTACAGCGCCGTCTACGCGCCCCACTTCATCGCCGCCGACAAAGGCTACTACGCGGAGGAGGGGCTGGAGATGGAGATGGTCGAGGCGCCCGGCACCACGGGCATCGCCGCCGTGCTCGCCGGCGAGACGCAGTTCACCACCTCGGCCTCGTCGTCGCTGAGCGCCATCCTCAGCGGCTCGCCAATGAAGATCATCTACACGAACGCCGATCGGCCGGGCTACGAGCTGTGGTCGAGCGGGCCGGAGATTCGGGCGCTGCCCGACGTGAGCGGCAAGTCGGTGGGCATCGCCGGCCGCGGCGACACGATGGAGATTTCCACCCGCCTGCTGCTGGCCCAGCACGGGCTCGACCCGGACGGCGTGACCTTCGCCGCGCTGGGCTTTGGCAGCGGGCGGCTGGCCGCCGTGGAGTCGGGCGCGGTCGCCGCGGCGATCCTCGGCATCGCCGACGTGGAGCGCCTCCGACAGGACGGGCCGAAGGGCGTGCGCCTGGCCGACGCCGCCCGCGAAGTGAAGATGCTCTACACCGGCGTCGCCACCGGCGACAAGCTCATCGCCGACGACGCGCCGCTCGTCCGGGCCTTTCTGCGCGCCACCGTCAAGGGCCGCGAGTACGCCAAACGCTACAAGGATGAGACGCTGGAGATCCTGGGCAAGTACAACGGCTTGCCGCGCGACGTGAACGAGCCGGACTACGACAGCACGCTGACCACGATGACCGAGGACGGCACGCTGGCGCCCGACGTGCAAGCGGCCGACGCGCGCGTCCGCGCGGAGCTGATCGGCGTACCCGCCGACCGCCCCACGAGCGAGATGTACGACTACCGCTTCGTGAAGGACGCCTATGCCGAGCTGCAGCAGCGCGGCTGGCAGCCCGCGCGATAGCCCGCGCAGGACACCGCGATCACGGAAGGAGCTGAGGGGCATGACCGAAGCGACGACGGCGCCGCCACCGGACGGCCTGGACAAGGGCAAGCTGAAGTTCCTCGACGTCGACGGCATTCGCACGCGCTACTACGAGGACGGCGCCGGCGAGCCGCTGGTGCTGCTGCACGGCGGCCAGTTCGGCTCGGGCTACTCGCTCGACGCCTGGAGCCTCGTGCTGCCCGCACTGGCGCGCGACTTCCACGTCTACGCGCTCGACAAGCTGGGCCAGGGCCAGACCGGCAACCCCAAGGGCGACGACTACACCTTCGACGCCCTGCTGGCCCACACCTACGGCTGGCTGCAAGCGCTCGGCATCCGCGGCGCCCACCTCGTCGGCCACTCGCGCGGCGGCCTGCTCATCACGCGCCTGGCGCAGGAGCACCCCGCGGTGGCGAAGTCGCTCGTCATCGTGGACAGCAACACCCTCGCGCCCGACGACCCCGCGTTCCCCGCGGGCGAGTTCTACGCCGAGATCGCCCGACGCACGCCGCCCGGCCCCGCGACGCGCGCCACCGTCCGGCTGGAGCCCGAGGCGCAGGCGTTCTCGCCCGCCCACATCACCGACGACTTCACCGACCGCCTGCTGGAGAATGCGCTGCTGCCCGTGCGCCAGGAGTCCGACGAGCGCATGAAGGCGCTGGCCACGACGACGTGGCTCCCGTCGATGGGCCGGGCGAAGGCCGAGGCGCTGCGGCAGATCGAGGCCCACGGCATGCCCGTCCCCACGCTCGTCATCTGGGGCCTCAACGACGTGTCCGCGCCGCTGCGCATCCACGGCCTGCCCCTCATCGACCTCATCGCCGCGAAGACGCCCCGCACCGTCGCCGTCCTCGTCAACCAGACGGGCCACTACGTCATGCGCGAGCAGCCCGACGCCTTCGTGCGCGCGCTGCGCGCCTTCTGCCTGGGCTGATACCGAAGCCGGCGCTGGCGTTCCCTTACTCCCTCTCCCCCTGGGAGAGGGCTGGGGTGAGGGCGTGCGGTACTCCCTCTCCCCCTGGGAGAGGGTTGGGGTGAGGGCGCGCCCCGGTAGCCCAACCGCCCGCCTGGATCTGGTACGACCCGCCACCATCCGGGGAGACGACGTTGACAGCGCCGCCGCCCGGGGCCTACGATACCCCCCAGTCAGGGCCGCCGCGCGGCGCCCGAGCCACGACGACACGGGGGACCGATAGCGTGATGCGCTCGCTGGCGTCGCTCTTGACCGCGCTCCTGCTCGCAGCCTGCGGGGCGCCAGCGGCGCCGAGCGGGAGTCAGGGACCAGGCAGCGGGCGCCAGGCAGCCCCAAACGCCCAGGCCGCCGGGGCCAGCGCCACCACCGCGGCAGCGCGGGCGCTGCCAGACGGCATCAGCGCGCTCGTGGACGCGGCGCGGCGCGAGGGCCGCGTGGTCACCTACGGCGTCACCTCGACGCCCGCCGACGAAGACGCCATGCGGCGCGCCTTCCGCGACTTCTACGGCTTCGACCTGGAGCTGAGCTTCGAGAGCGGCCTGCACCCTCAGAAGGTCGCCGAGCTGCTGGCCGCCGCTCGCTCGGGCGTGCGCTCCGGCATCGACCTCTTCTGGTCGAGCGAGCTGATCCTGAACGACCTCGACCACGGCGGCCTGCTGCAAGACGGCACGTGGCTAGAGCCGCTGGGCCTGTCGTCCGAGAACCTCATGATGCACGGCAAGGGCGCGCGCGTCCACGACAGCTTCCTCGTCAACGTCCTGTACAACACGCAGCAGGTGTCCGCCACCGACGCGCCCCACCGCTACCAGGACCTCCTGCAGCCGCGCTGGCAGGGCGCCATCGTCGCGCCCCGCACGCCCTCGCAGATGGTCTTCCTGACGTTCCTCTACGGCGAGGACGCCGTCACCGAGCTGGCGCAGGGGCTCGTGCGCCAGCGCATCGCCTTCGTGCCGACCTACCCCGACGCGACCGGCCGCGTCGCCTCCGGCGAGTACCTGCTCGGCATGGGCCAGAACGCCGAGCGCGAGGCGCGCCGCGGCGCCCCGCTTGCCGACGCGCCGCTGGACGTGGCGATCGTCGTGCCCTGGGCGGTCAGCCTCATGACCGACGCCGAGCACCCGGCCGCCGCCACGCTCCTGGCCTACTTCCTGACCCAGCCGGAGGGACAGCGGGCGATCGACCAGACCTGGGCCAACTCGCTCGCCTCCTCGCCCGACACGTCGGCCTGGCGCGTGGCGCAGGGCAAGCAGCTCGTCCAGCCCACGCTCGACTGGCTGGAGCGCGACGAGGCGCGCTTGCGCGCGAAGTACGCGGACATCCTAGGGATTCGTTAGGGGGTAGCGGGTAGGGGATCGGGGTTAGGGCGAGCGGCGAGACCCGCGTCCCCAACCCCTACCCCCTACCCCCTAGCCCCTGCAGCGGGGAGGGCGCGATGGTGCAGTTCAGCTACTTTCACCTGATGCCGCATCCGTACATCGAGCAGGCGCCGGAGTGGCCGGTGCCGCATCGCCTGTTCGATCCCGAGCGCGCGAGCGCGGACTACCAGCAGTACGTCGATCAGATGGCGCTGGCCGAGGAGCTGGGCTTCGACTGGGTCGGCTGCAACGAGCACCACTACACGCCCTACGGCCTGATGAGTAACCCATCGCTCATCGGCGCGGCGCTCACGCAGCGCACGCGGCGCATCCGCATCGCCATGCTCGGCGCGCTCTTGCCGCTGAACAACCCGGTGCGCGTGGCGGAAGAGTACGCCATGCTCGACGTGATGAGCGGCGGCCGCCTCATCGCCGGCCTCATCCGCGGCATTCCGAACGAGTACATCGCCTACGGCGTCGATCCCAGCGAGTCGTGGGAGCGCTTCGAGGAGGCCATCGACCTCGTCATCCGCGCCTGGACCGAGCCGGAGCCGTTCGGCTGGGAGGGCAAGCACTACCAGTTCCGCGCCGTCTCGATCTGGCCGCGCCCGCTGCAGCAGCCGCATCCGCCGCTGCTCTTCTCGGGCGGCAGCGTCGAGTCGGCGGCCTTCGCCGCCCGCAAGCGGGCGAAGATCGGCGTCGTCCAGCTCATCTCGCTCGAGCACGCCCGCGAAAACCTCGACGTCTATCGCAAGACCGCCCGCGAGCTGGGCTGGGAGCCGCCGCGCGAGAACCTGCTGATCGGCATGCACGCGCACGTCGCCCGCACCGACGCCGAGGCGCGCGAGACGCTCGGCCGCGGCGAGGACTACTTCTACCGCGTGCTCTCCAGCGCCACCCAGCACGCGAACGAGCTAGTGGTCCACGGCTCCAACTACTACCGGACTGCCGAGGCGCGCGAGCGCCGCATCACCCGTCGCGCCGCCCAGAAGCACCTCAGCATCGACGACCGCATCGAGCAGGGCACGATCCTCTGCGGCTCGCCCGACACGGTCGTACGCCAGATCCAGCACGTCGTGAAGGAGCTGGGCATCGGCATCATCCAGAGCGGCTTCAAGATCGGCTCGATCCCCAACGACAAGGTGGTGGAGAGCATGCGGCTCTTCAGCCGCGAGGTCCTGCCGCACGTCCGCGACCTGTAGGAGGAGAAGCCACATGGCGCAGCAAGAAGAGGGCCGGGTCAGGGCCGGCGACTGCGAGATCGCGTGGCACGCGGCGGGCGATGGCCCCCTGCTGGCCTACCTGCACGGCGCAGGAGGCCTGCGCTGGGGCCGTGCGCTCGACCGCTTCGCCGAGCGTTTCCGCGTGGTCGCCTTCGACATCCCCGGCTTCGGCGGCTCGACGCTGGGGGACAGCGTGCAGAGCATCCCCGACGCCGCCGACGCCTTGGCCGCCGCGATGGAGCAGGTAGCGGACGGCGAGCGCATGCACCTGCTCGGCACGTCGCTGGGCGGCCGCACGGCGGCGTGGCTGGCCGTGCGCCACCCCCAGCGAGTCGACCGGCTGGTGCTGGAGAGCCCGGCCGCCTTCCGCCCGCCCGACGCGCCGCCGCTCAGCGCCTTCCCCCCCGACGAGCTCCGCCGCCGCCTGTACGGCAACCCCGAGCAGGCGCCGCCCACGGACGATCCCGCGGTGCGCCAGCAGCAGTTCCAGACGATGGCGCGGCTCACCAAGGGCGTGGCCTGGGACAGCGACCTGGAGGCGCGGCTGGGCGACATCGAGGCGCCGACGCTCGTGCTGTTTGGCACCCTCGACGGCCTCATCCCGCCCGAGATGGGCCGCCTCTACAAGGAGCGCATCCCGCAGGCGTTCCTCACCTACGTCTACCAGGCGGCCCACGCCATCCAGTGGGACCGCCCCGACAGCTTCGCCGACCTGGTGAGCGACTTCCTGGAGCGCGGCGAGGCCTTTGTCGTCCCCCGCGCCAAGGCCGCCGGATGAGCGCGCCGCCCCTCGTCTTCAGCCTGTTCCACTTGATGGCCTGGCCGTACCTCGATCAGCCGCCGGCCGCCTGGCCGGTGGCCCACCGGCTGTTCGATCCCACACGCGGGCCGCGGCTCTACCGCGAGTACCTCGACCAGCTGGCTCTGGCCGACGAGCTAGGCTTCGACTGGGTCGGCTGCAACGAGCACCACTACACGTCCTATGGGCTGATGGCGAGCCCCACGGTGATCGGCGGCGCGCTGACGCAGCGCACCACGCGCGCGAAGATCGCCATGCTCGGCAGCCTGGTGCCGCTGAACAACCCGGTGCGCGTGGCCGAAGAGTACGCCATGCTCGACGTCATGAGCGGCGGCCGCCTGGTGGCCGGCTTCATCCGGGGGCTGCCGCAAGAGTACATCGCCTACGGCATCGATCCCGACGAGTCCTACGCGCGGCTCGCGGAGGCATGGGACCTCATCCTGCGCGCCTGGCAGGAGCCGGAGCCGTTCGGCTGGGAGGGCAAGCATTACCAGTTCCGCACCGTCTCCATCTGGCCGCGCCCGCTCCAGCAGCCCCACCCGCCGATCTTCATCTCGGGTGGCAGCAGCGACTCCGTGCGCATGGCCGTGCAGCGGCGCGTGGGCATCGGCGTGGCGCTCGCCAGCGCCGAGATCGCCCGCGCGCAGTTCGAGAGCTACCGCGCCCTCGCCCGCGCCGACGGCTGGGAGCCGCCCCGCGACCTGTTCTTCTGGGACCAGGCGGTCCACGTGGCGAAGACCGACGCGGCCGCCCGCGCGGCCTTTCGCGGGCCGACCGACTACTTCTACCGCTACCTGCTGGTGCCCACGCGGCGCGCGAACGAGCTGGTGATCCAGGGCGGCTACTACCACGACCCGGCCGATCGCGAGCGCCGCCTCCAGCGCGTGCGCCAGCGCGAGGCAGTCACGTTAGAGAGCGAGATCGAGCACGGGCGGGTGCTGTGCGGCAGCCCCGACACCGTGATCCAGCAGATCCGCCACTGGGTCCAGTACGTCGGCCACGGCGTCCTGAACTTCCGCTTTCAGGTCGGCACCATGCCTCACGACGAGGTTGTGGCAAGCATGCGCCTGTTCGCGGCCGAGGTACTGCCGCACGTCCGGGATCTGTAACGGACCTTAGTGCCGGGAGTGGTGGCGCTGTCGGTAGCCCCGGCAGCCGTCTGCCACCGCCGCCGTGACGACCAGTGCCCCGGCCGACCCGGCAAAGACCATCAGGTGCAGCGGCAAGCGGTCGTGGAAGCCAGACGCGGCGAGCAGCATGACCATGTAGGCCGCGGCGAGGCACACGGCACCCTCTAGCACGACGAGCACGAACAGCAAGTCGTCTAGCATCGTCCTGGCCGCCCTTTTCTGCGCGGCCCGGGCGCCGCGCTGCCCCTTCTCAGTATACGCCCGCACGTGGCCCGCGATCGCCTGTTCCCTCCAAAATAATGAGGTTCTTAATTATAGCATGTCGGCCAGCCCCCGCCTGCCCATCTGCCGGCTGCCTTGTAACCAATCGCGCGACTTTTTGTGAGCGATTTGTGAGCGCTGCGTACCAGACCGTGATCGATTCTGTGAGCGGCGGCCATTATCCTAGCGCTTGACCGGAACGACCGCCGCTCGACCGGCCGGCGGGCGCGTCTGATCACCGGTCTGCAGCCCCGCGCGTCCACGCGACCGCCAGCCTGCGCGGCCCGCCGGCCGCGCGGCTACTCGGAAGGGCGCCTTTTGCCGCGCCCTGCCGCGGCGTTGCGGCCGTCGCGCGCAATTGACATTGGCGCGCGGTGCCCGGCGACCTCGCGGCAGCAATACCGACGCCCCGCCCGCCCGGCCGCTTGTCGCCCGGCGGGCGGGGCGTCCCGCTGCGCCGCGCCGCGCGCACCGCCCGCGGCCCCGGCGTGCCCAGCCGCCCGGCCCGTCCGGCCCTCCGTCGCTCGCTGCTGGCGCTACTCGCGGTGTCCGCGCGCCTGCGGGCGCGCCTCGCCCCACCACGCCTCGGGCCTATCCCGCGCCCCAGCCCCACGCCAGCGATCGCCTGTCTCCGCGGCGCTCGCGTGCCGCGTGCCGCCTCTGCTAGCATGGGATACCACGCCGGTGGTTACGACCGTCCAGGCCGTCCGAGGTGTTGCCATGTCGATCCGCCGCCACTGGGCCATCGCCATCGTCGCGCTCGCGCTCCTGAACTGTAGCGCACCGGCCGGCGGCATGGCCCCCGCGCCGTCCGCCGCGCCGCCCCCCAGCAGCACCGCCGGGGCCGCCGCCGCGACGCCGGCGGCGCCCGCCCCGGCCGCGCGCGAGCCAGGCAAGCTCGCCATCACCGCGCTGGCGCTGAGCATCAGCCCGGCCGCCGTCGCCGACGAGCTGGGCTACTGGCGCGAGGAGGGCATCGAGCCCGAGCTACCCTACATCGCCGGGGCGGCCCAGCCTGCCCAGGCGCTGGTGGCCGGCGACGTGCAGTTCGTCGCCGGCGCGGGCGCCACGGCCGTCCCGGCGTCGCTCGAAGGCGCCGATCTCGTCGTCATCGCCGTGAGCGTGCCCACCTACCCCTTCACCATTCAGTCGCAGCGCCTCGAGCGCCTGGAGCAGCTGCGCGGCGGCAAGCTCGGGGTCACGCGGCGTGGCGCGGCCAGCGACTTCGCGGCCCGCTACGCGCTGCAGAAGGTGAGGCTCGTGGCCGACCGCGACGTGCCGATCATCCAGATGGGCGGCGAGCCCGAAGCCATCGCCGCCGTCGAGAACGGCGCCGCCGACGCCGCCGTGGTCAGCGAGTTCGGCACCGTCGAGGCACGCCATCGCGGCTTCCACGAGCTTGTCGACATCAGCAAGTCGGGCGCGCCCTACTCGCTCACCGGCCTCGTCACCTCGCGCAAGCTCATCAACGAGCGCCCCGACTTCGTCCGCCGCTTCGTGCGCGGCTGGGTGCGCGGCCTGGCCACCGCCGCCACAAACCCCGACGTCGCCCTGCCGATCATGAAGCGGTTCATCAAAGCCGACGACGACGAGCGCCTCCGCGAGGCCTACGACCTGTTCAGCGCCTACGTCGCCCGCATCCCCTACCCCCAGCCCGAGGGCGTCCAGGCGGTGATCGACACGCTCGCTCAGGACAACCCACGCGCGGCCAACGTCAAGGCCGCCGACTTCATCGACGACCGCTTCATCCGCGAGCTAGACCAGAGCGGCTTCTTCAAGCAGCTCTACGGCGAATAAGCGCCCCGCCTTGCCTCGGCCCGTAGCTTGCGATAGGCTATAAGTATCCTGAGTGGACACGTGTCCACACATGACGCTGGCCCTAGCCGTCAGTGGAGGTCCGGCTCGCATGGCTATCGCGGTCCCTGCGCCGACGCCGGATCTGCGCGCCATCCGACACACGCTGGGCGTCTCACAGGAACGCCTCGCGCGGATGCTCGACGTCAGTGTCCGGACCGTCGAGCGGTGGGAGCACCGAGGGCTTCCCCTCGATTCCAAGGTACGCGAGCGGGTGGCCAAGCTGCAGGAGATCGCCGATCTGGGTCAGGAAGTCTATACTCCCGCTGGTTGGCAGACCTTTCTGGTCACCCCGATGCCGGTGTTCGGGGGACAGACCGCGATTCAGCTCATCGGGGCCGGCAAGGCCGACGTAGTGCTGGCCGCGCTCGCCGCCGACTACGAGGGCCTCGGCTTCTAGGTGCCCCTCGCCGACTGGCTCCACCCCTGGGCCAGCCGCGCCTACCGTCATGTCACGGACGGCGCGCGCTACCACGTCCTCGATCTTCGCTGGGCGGGAAGAGGGCTCGACAATCGTTGGAACGAGGCCGGCGAGCCGACCCTCTACCTCGCCGGCGATCCGCGCGTGGTGATGGCAGAGTTTGCACGGCATTTCGAGTACGACCGCGCTCCCAAGGTCGGCAGCGGCGCGAGGGCTAGGCACCTGTACTCCTTGCACGTGCAAGTCGACCAGATGCTCGACCTCCGTGACCCCAACGTGTGGGCGGACCTCGGTCTGCGCAACGCGTCCCACTGCTTCCTCGAACGTCCCATCTGTCGTGCTACTGCCCGCTACCTTCGCACGGCCACACCTGCTCAGGGCCTGCTTGTACCGTCGGTCGGCCTGCTAGACGACCTGGAACGCTGGGTAGCCGTACTATTCTTGGAACGACTCCCTGCCGACCCCCATCAATTCCTTACCGCCGTGCGGGATGAGGGGCTGATCCCCGGGATCGTCCCGCCGAGCGCTTGCTGATCGCAGGGTGGGGCTCTTACCTGCAACCAGCCGCGCTACCCCGTCGTAAGCCTGGCGCACGGCGAGCGGCATTCGCCGGGCGAATTGGCACCGCCGGTCGCCGGGGGCATGATGGACGCACCACCATCAACCCCGGAGGCAGGCTCGTGACCGACTGGCTGGACTACTTCACCGCGAACCGCGCGCGGCCGCGGCCCACCGCCTGGCACCGCACCGTCGCGCTCGCCCCCCCGCTGCGCGATCCCCTCGTGCGCTCGCTCCAGCGCTTCCAGGTGGGCGAGCAGGGCGCCGGACGCCACCTGCGCCGCGCCGCGCGGGCCAGCGGCGACGCGCGCTACGCCGCCGCCGTCGACCTGTTCCTGGCCGAGGAGCAGGCGCACGCCAAGACGCTGGCCGCCCTGCTCGGGGCGCTCGGCGCGCCGGTGCTCACGCGCCACTGGAGCGATGGCTGTTTCATCTGGCTGCGTCACCGCGCCGGGCTGCACGGCGCCCTGCTCGTGCTCATGGTCGCCGAGATCATCGGCGAGCACGTCTACCGCCTCGTCCACGCCACCGTCCCCGACGCGGCGGTGCGCGCGGCCATGGCCCGCATCCTGGCCGACGAGGCGGCCCACATCGCCTTCCACTGCGACGCGCTGCGCCGCGGCCCGGCCGCCCTGCCGGCGCCGGCACGCCAGGCCGTGCGCTGCGGCTGGCGGCTGCTGTTCCGCGGCGCCTGCCTGGTCGTGCTGCTCGACCAGCGCGCCTTCCTGGCCACCGTCGGCGAGCCGCCCCGCGCCTTCTGGCGGGCGACGGGTCGCCGCTTCGCGCAGGCCGAGGCGCACGTCTTTGGCACCGCGGGGTTGCGGCCGGCGGGCCCGGTGAGTACCATCCAGACACCAGGCGCAACGGACACGCGCCGATGACGACCGGCGGGGGTGAGGGCGGTGGCAAACCTGGAATTTGGCATCTTCGACGCGTTCCCCAAGGAGAGCGAGCAGGAGACCGCCGCCGAGCTCTACGACCGCCACATCGCGCGGGCGCAGCTCGCCGAGCGCGTCGGCTTCGGCTACTACTTCTTCATCGAGCACCAGAACGCGCCCTTCGCCGACATCTCGGCGCCCAACGTCTACCTGGCCGCGCTCGCCCGCGAGACTACCCGCCTGCGCTTCGGCCCCCTGGTCTACCAGATGCCCATGCACCATCCCATCCGCCTCGCCCAGGACGCGGCGATGGTCGATCAGCTCTCGCATGGCCGCCTGGAGTTCGGCATCGGTTACGGCATCCACGAGCACGAGTTCATCCGCTGGAACATCCCCTTCGCCGAGCGCCGCCAGATGGGCGTCGAGATGCTGGAGATCATCCTGAAGGCGTGGACCGAGGACAGCGTCACCTACGAGGGCAAGTACTGGCGCTTCGACGAGGCGCTGCCCCGCCCCAAGCCCTACCAGCAGCCCCACCCGCCGCTCTGGCTAGGGGCGCACAGCACCACGTCGCTGGACTACGCTGCCCAGCACAACCTGCACGTCGCCCAGAACATCGACGTCGACTCCGTGGTGGCCGAAAAGTTCGCCTACTTCCGCGACGCCTGGCAGCGCGCGGGCCACGCCGGCCCCATGCCCAAGACCCTCCTTGCGCGCCACGTCCACGTCGCGCCGACGGACGAGCAGGCGCGCGCGGAGGCCGAGCCGTACCTGCTCAAGGGCTTCTTCGGCGCCGGCGCCGAGGCCATCGCCCGCACGCGTATCGGCTGGGGCAGCGACCAGCGTGGCACGGGCGGCGAGCGCAACCCCGACATCGTGGAGCGCGGCCGCGTCTTCCAGGAAATCGTGAAGTCCTACGACTTCTGGATCGACAACGGTCTGGCGCTAGTGGGCAGCCCGGAGACCGTGATCCGCCGGATCCAGGCCCAGCAGGCGCGCGTGGGCTATGACGTGCTTGCCACCCAGCACCAGCTCCACAACATGCGCTCGGACCAGGTCCACGCCTCGATCCGCCTGTTCGGCGAAGAAGTGCTCCCGGCCTTCCGCTAGAACGCGCCAGGCCCCCCACCCACGAGCGTCGGCCACGCCCCGCAGTTGTCGATCACCGTGAAGGGCAGGATCACCGCCTGGCCCGCTGTCGCGCGGCGCACGGCGAACGTGATCTCCTGTGTCCCCGCCGGCAGGTTCACGGCGAACACGCCCTGTCGCCCCACGAGGTTCGCCGCGCCCGGCAGTGCGGGCGCTACCGATGTGCCGGCGAGCTGCCGCAGGTCGACCAGCGCGTTGCTCCCCGAGCCGTTAGTCCCGAACTGCAGGGCCGCGAGCTGGTTGCTCGGCCCGCAGTCGCTCCCCTCGACCGCCACCGTCACCTGCAAGCTCCCATCGCCGGCGGGCGTGGCCGTCTGGCGCAGCCGCCGTCCGCTCCCATGTGCGGTCGGCGTCGCGGTGGCCGTGCGCGTCGGCGTGCTGGTCGCGGGCGGGGTACGAGTTGCCGTGCTCGTCGGCGTGGCGCTGGGGGTGCCGCTGCTGGTGGGCAGGGGCGTGGGGGAGGGGGTGGGGGTCCCGGTCGGCGTGGGAGATCGCGTGTTGGTCGCGGCGGGGGTCGCGGTCGCGGCCGAGAGCCCGGCGCGGGGGCCGAGATCCGTGTGCTGTCCCCCGAAGGTCGTCGCGGCCGTCCAGTCAATCGCCATGTGATCGCTGGTCTGGTTGGGGAACATCGACCACGCCCAGCCGCCGGCGTAGCCATTCTGGTACCAGTAGTTGAAGCGCCCCAGCGCGTCGACGTCGGCGCCGGCGTAGAACTCGCCGATGACCAGGGGCGCGTCGAGGTTGTAGCGACCCTGGACCTGGGCATACGTCCAGCAGATCGCGCAGTAGTTCCCGCTGGACATGTAGTCGTACCAGTGCGCCTGGTAATAGTCGAGCCCCTGGCCCAGCCACATGGGCAGCCCGTCCAGCATGGCTGAGCCTACCGTGACGTAGGCGCTCGAATTCGTGTGGACAGCCCCAGCCACCGCCCGCACGGTCGCCTGCACCGACGCCTGGTCGATCTTGCCGTTCCAGATGTCCCACTCCGGCTCGTTGAACACTTCCCACGACAGCACGCGGGGGTTGCTGCCGTAGCGGGCAAAGAGCGGGCTGAGCGCGCTCGCTAGGGCGGCGCGCTGGGTCGCGTCGGTGAGCCAGGTGGAGGGCACGGCCGTCGGCGCCGAAAAGAGCACGAAATCATAGTACAGGTCATAGGTCTGAGCGAGCGCCAGCGCGGCATCGAAATCCGCGTAGACCGCCGGGCTCACCCCGGTGGGCGCCCCGCTGCCGTCGCGCGTGACCTGCCAGGGACTCCCCTCGAACACCCACCACCGGATCACGTGCATGTTGGCCGCCTGGGCCTGCGCGAACGCCGGCGCGAGCGCCGCCTGCACGGCGCTCGCGCTCACGCCGCTGCCCGTCCCGCAGCCAAAATCACAGCTCCAGTTGTACCAGGGCACGTTCGCGCCGTGAAGATACCAGGCGCTGCCTTGCCACGGGATTCGATTGCCCGGCGCCAGCGCGCGGGCAGCGGGCGGGATGGTCAGAGAGCCGAGCAGCCACGCGAGCGCCAGCCCGGTGACCACCGCGAGAGACAATGGGCGTGCTGAGGAAGAACCGGTCCCGGACCTGCCACGGGCACCGCGCGTCGCCTCGTCCACGCGGCGAGCCTCCCGACAAGGATGTGTCCACCAAGCCGCTGGCGTCTCGCCCACCGAGACAATGCCATTAGCAGACTAGCAGATACCATCGCCCTTGCCGAACGGCTGTCGGTAAAGACCCGGTGACGACTGATACCGAATCCGGCGCTGGGGTTTGCTTACTTCCTCTGCCCCTCGGAGAGGGGCGGCGGGAGGGCCGGTCCCTCCCCCGCTCTCGGAGAGGACCGGGGGGAGGGCACACGCCGCCCGGCCAACCACGGGCCGGATCGGGTCTATCCTTCTGCTCCGAGCGCCCCGGATCACGCGTGGGCTGGCGGAGATGCGCTAGCAGGCCGCTCCGGCGGCGCCGCCCGCGCCGCGCGAGAGCCTTGGGCGGTCTAGCGCGTCGACGACGCGGCGGGCATGTTCCGCGGCAGCGGGCGGCCGGCCAGAAAGCCGCCGTCCACGTGCAACACCTCGCCCGTCACCCACGCGGCGTCGTCCGAGGCTAGGTAGGCGATCGCTCGCGCGATGTCGTCCGCGCGCCCCAGCCGGTCGAGCGGGATCATCTGCAGGAACGCGTTCTGGTACTCCGCCGTCGAGCCCTGCTCGGGGCCGGGCACCAGGCCGGGCGCCACGGCGTTCACGCGGATGCCGTACTGGCCCAGCTCCAGCGCCATCACCTTCACCACCATCACTACGCCCGCCTTCGACGCGCAGTGCGACACCCCGTTCATGCGCGCCGACTCGGCGGCCGTCGAGGCCAGGCAGACGATCGCGCCCCCGTGGCCCTGCGCCACCATCGCCCGCGCGGCCGCCTGGCACACCAGGAACGTGCCCTTTAGGTTCGTGTCCAGTTCCAGGTCCCAGGCCGCCTCGTCCATCTCCAGCACGGGCGCGAAGCTGCCCTCGCCCGCGCTGTTCACCACCACGTCCAGGCGACCCAGCGTGCCCACCGTCCGCTCGACCATCGCCGTCACCGCCGCCCGGTCCCGCACGTCGGCCGGCACCGCGATCGCGCGCTTGCCCTCGGCGGCGAGTCCGTCCGCGGCCGCCTGCGCGCGCTCCGCCCGCACGTCGTTGATCGCGACCGCGGCGCCCAGGCTGGCCAGCAGCCGCGCGGTCGTCAAGCCGATGTGCTGCCCCCCGCCGGTGACGAGGGCCACCTTCCCGCTGAAATCCATCGCCGTCCGTCCTCCCACCTACGCTACGTTGCCGCGTCCGCGCTCGGGCTCCCCGGCTCGGGCGCGGGGCGAGGCACGTTCGTCGGCCACAGGCCCGCCCGGCGGCGGTGGCAGGTCAGGTAGGCGAAGCGCTCGCCCCCGGCCGCGATCGCTCGGCGCGCGCCCTTCGGGATCACGACCGCCCGGCCGGCCGCAATCTCCAGCGACTGGCCATCCACCCGCACCGCGCCCGCGCCCGCCACCCCCACCAGCAGCACGTCCACCTCGGCGTTCACGCTCTCGCCGAGCTGCTGCCCCGCGTCGAGCGCCATCAGGTTCACGTTCAGATCGGCGCTCTGCCGGGTCCAGAGGGGGCCGCGCTCCTCACTACCCTGCGCCAGCGCCAGCAGATCGACGACCGCCACCAGCTCCACGCGCTCGTCCACGCTGTCTTGCTCCTCACGGTAGCGGGCCAGCCGCCCCGCGTCGCCCGCCGCCGCACTCTACCACGCGCACTGTTGCCGTGCCACGCGGGACGAACGGGATCCTGCTGTAACGTTCCTCGCCCGGGCGCGTTCTCCCCTACGACGGCGGGCACCGCCGGCGGCGCCGCGGCCCGCCGGCGCCCGCCCTGATGCCGCCGAGGCGACAACCGCCTCGGCGAGTAGGGAGGAGCACGTGAGCAAGCGGACCTGGGCGCTCATCACGCTGAGCCAGACCACCTTGTTGGCGCTGGGCCTGGCGTTCGTCACGGCGCGCGGCGGAGCCGCCGCCCCAAGCCCCGCGCCGGCGCCCGCCGACCGCCCGGCCAGTGTCGCGGCGCAGGAGGCCCCGCCGCCCGACTTCGTGCCGACCATCACCCGGGCGGAGGCCCGGGCGATCATCGACGCGGCGATCCCGAAGGCGCAGGAGCTGCACGGCACGATGACCGTGGTCGTCCTCGACGCCGGCGGCAACCTCGTTTCGCTGGACCGCATGGACGGTCGCGGTCCCACCTGGGACACGTTCGCCATCGGCAAGGCGATGGGTGCGCTCAGCAGCCGTCGCCCCACCCGCGACTTCCCCCAGCTCATGAACGATCGGCCCGACCGCTACTTCGGCACCCTGGCGACGTTGGGCCGCGAGGTCTACATGGTGAACGGTGGCCAGCCGCTCGTGGTGGACGGGCACATCGTCGGCGCCGTCGGCGTCGCCGGCCTGGGGCCGGGCGAGGACGACATGGCCGCTGAGGCGGGCATTGCCGCCTGGCAGGCTATGCGTCCGACCGTGCGCCGCTAAGCGCCCGGCCAGGGATGATACATATGGTTCGCTTCGCCGAACAGATACACTAACCTGGGCCGGCAGCTTAGGCGCGAGTCGCCCGCCGGGCGCGGTCGGTGGGGGCGGTCCAGCCGCGGGGGCTGCGCCGGCGGCCGCGTCCGGGGGCCAGCCCCGGCCTCAAGAGCGCGCCCTCTCGCGGGCTACCGCGGCTCGACGGGCGGCGCGCAGGCGGCGAGCGTCGCCGCGTCGGTCGTCGTCCGCGCCCGCCCCTTCTCGCCCGTCAGCGCCTGGCTGTAGAACGCCAGGTAGTCGGCCACGTGGGCCGTCCAGTACTCGCTCTCGTGGTCGCCCTCCCAGACCTGCCAGGTGTGCGATACACCCCGCTTGTCCAGCGTGTCGTGTAGCAGCTCGATCCGCGGCAGCCAGGGGTCGGCGCCGCCCGCGTCGAGCCAGATGTCGATCGCGTCCAGTCCGTCGTCGCGGCGCGCGAGCGTGATCGGGTCCACCTTGGCGAAGGTCTCCCGGTCGGCGAAGTAGTAGGGCGCCTCCGCGCGCGGGCGCAGCGTCGGGCTGTGCGCCCCCGCTACGCCGAACACGTCCGGGTGGTTGAACGCCAGCTGCAGCGCCCCGTGCCCGCCCATCGACAGCCCGCCCACCGCCCGGCTGGCCCGGTCGGGCAAGGTACGGTATGTCGCGTCCACGTAGTGGACCAGGTCCTCGGCGATTGCGTCACCCCAGCGCGGTCCATCCGCGTGGTTCAGCCAGTACCCCTCGTCGCCCTGTGGCAGCACAATGATGAGCGCCTGAATCCGGCCCGCGCCCAGCAGGCAGGCGGCTGTCGTGTCCACGCCGTAGCCCAGCCACTCGCGGTTGTCGCCGCCGATACCGTGCAGCAGGTACAGGACCGGATAGCGGTGGGCGCTGTCGGCATCGTAGTCGGGGGGCAGCCAGACCAGATAGGAGAGGTCCTGGCCCAGCGCCGGGCTGTAGAACGCCACGTCCAGCACCGAGTCCGCCTCGGGCACCGAGTCCGCCTCGGGCGCTGCCCCGGCCGCGGCCTCGGCGGCCGGATCGAGTGCGTCGCCGTCGGGCTCGGCGTGGAGACCGCAGCCAGCCAGCGCCGCGACGAGCAGCAGGATACCGAGAAGATACCCGCCTGCTCGGATGCCTGCCCTGCCCATGCCCACCGGCTCGTGTCGCTGCTGCCCGCGCTCGCCCGAATGATACGCGCTCGGCCGCCCCCTCGGCCAATACCACGCCGCCCCGTTGTGGCGGCCGCGCGGGCTATGCTATCCCTACCTTGAGCGTGGACGGAGGCAAGCAATGCAGGTGCGGCTGCGCTTCTTCGCGGCGGCGCGCGAGGCGATGGGGCAGACGGCCACCACCCTGGACCTCCCCGATGGCAGCACCGTGGGCGACCTGCGCGCGCGCCTGCGCGCCGAGCATCCCGCCTTCGCCGCGCTGCCGCCCGACATGATGGTCAGCGTGAACCTGGAGTACCGCACGCCCGACTACCGACTGAGCGATGGCGACGAGGTCGCCTTCATCCCGCCGGTCAGCGGCGGCGCGGCTGGCGCCCGGCGCCGCGAGGACGAAGCATGTTCGAGATCACCGACGCGGTCCTGACGGCCGATAGCGTCGCCGACGCCGTGCGCACGCCCGACTGCGGCGGCGTCGTCGTCTTCCTGGGCACCGTGCGCAGCCCCTCGCGCGGCCGCGAGGTCCGCTACCTCGAGTACGAGGCCTACCCCGAGATGGCGATCCCCAAGCTCCGCGAGATCGCGGCCGAGATCGCCGAGCGCTGGGGCCTCACCCGCGTCGCCATCCGCCATCGCGTCGGCCGGCTCGCGGTCGGCGAGGTCTCGGTGGCCATCGCGGTCGCCGCGCCCCATCGCCACGCCGCCTTCGAGGCCTGCGAGCACGCCATCGTGCGCCTCAAGCAGATCGTCCCCATCTGGAAGAAAGAGGTCTGGGCCGACGGCGAGGAGTGGATCGGCTGGGACTCGCAGTTCCCCCGCGACGCCGAGCAGCCCACTCCCGCCTCCTAGCCCCCGCTCCGTCTCCCCGACGCCGCCCGCGGCGTGTGGCGCGGAATACTGCCAGCGCCACTGCCCCCGTCCCGGCGCTGGAGCCACCGGGAGGGCCGGCGCCGCGGGGGCTTGGGGCGCGGCATACTGCCAGCGCCACTGGCCGCCGCCCCAACGCCGCCCGCCGCCACGTTGGACGCCCGCGCGGTCGTCGCCGGCGGCCGCCCGCGCTCCCTACCACCCAAACAGGGCCCGCAACAACCGCCGCGCGTACAGCAGCGCTAGCTCCTCCTCGTCGCGCGGCCGGTGCGAGGCGGCGCCGCTCCAGCTCCCCCGGCCGTACGCCCGCCAGCCTGTGCGGCCGCCGCTCAGGTCCACGTGCGCGCCGCGAACGACAGCGCCCGCCGCCGGCGGGCGCGACGCACGCCACCCGCCACCTGGCGCGTCCACGGGGACCCGCACGCGCCGCTCGCGCAGGTACCGCGCCCGGCGCGAGGGATCGCTCAGCACCTCGTACGCCGCGTTCAGCTCCTTCAGGCGCTGCTCGGCGTCGTCCCGCTCGGGGTGCAGGTCCGGGTGGTAGCGACGCGCCAGGCGGCGGTAGGCCCCGCGGATCTCCGCCTCGCTCGCGTCCGGACCGATCTCTAGGATCGCAAAATAGTCCCGCGGCACCATCACTTCCCTGCCCCATCTTTCGAGCCGGCCCGCGGGCCGGTTATCGCCTCCCTGCACGCCGAGTGCCACCGCCTCACGGCAGCCCGCCCGGCGACGACGCGAGCAACGCGGCACGCTGGCGGGCGGCGATGCGGATCAGCGCGCGCGCGTCGCGCCGCACCAGCCGCAGCGCGTCCGCCACGGGGAAGTAGGCGACCTCCGCGATCTCCGCGTTCGGCCGGAAGGCGCCGCTCTGCCAGTAGCAAGTGAAGCCTACCACCACCCGGCGCGGCGCCCCCAGCGTGGTCCAGGCGACCGGCGCCCCGATCTCGACCGTGGCGCCCAGCTCCTCGGCCAGCTCGCGCGCCAGGCCGGCCGCCGGCGACTCGACGCCGTGCAGGCAGCCGCCCAGCAGGCTCCAGCCGGGCGGCGGCAGGTACGTGTGCCGCCCGAGCAGCAGCCGCCCCTCGTCATCCCAGATCAGCGCCGCCACCGCCACCAGATAGTGCGTGTTGCTCCGCCACAGGATCGCCGCCCGCAGCCAGCCCGGCAGTGGCAACACCCGCCAAAGCTGCAGCAGTGGGGGCAGCAGCCAGTCCGTCGGCCGCGCCCGCGGGGCCATCCGCGCCATGCCGTCGCTCCGTCGCTCGGCCACGTGGCCGGCCTCACCCCGATGATACCTGGCCCGGCGGCGTGCCTGAAGCCCCCCGTTCCGTGACTCTGCGCTTGAAAGATTCACCCTTCGGGTGAATCTTTCAAACCAGGATCCACGGATTTGGGAAGCCTATACGACGTTGACAGCGGCCGGGCGCTGGGGTACGCTCGGGGCTGGGCGTCCGGCCGGCAGCACCGCCAGGCGCCCCCACCGCTCGGCCGGACCGGCGCCGCGCGCCGTGGCCGCCAGGAGCAGCTAGGAGGCCGCCCATGCGCGCTCGCTTCGGGTCCGCCACGCTCATCGCCCTGCTCGCGGCGTGTCTGGCGCTCGCCAGCGCCTGCCAGCCGTCTGGCCCGCGCCCCCAATCCAGCGGGCGCGTCGTCGCCACTATCGTCCTCCCCGGCGTCATGGTCGAGTCGATGAACCCCTACGCCCACTCCACCACGCAGATCTACCCCACCTGGAAGCACGTCATCGAGCCGCTGGTCGAGTGGGACTGGAACAAGAAAGAGATCGTCGGCGTGCTCGCCGAGTCGTGGACGACGCCCGACCCGAACACCTGGCTGTTCAAGCTGCGCCAGGGCGTGAAGTTCCACGACGGCGGCGACTTCACCTCCGCCGACGTGGTCCATTCCCTCAACCGCATCCAGACCGACCCCGACAGCAAGCAGGGCAGCAGCATCGCCGGCATCGACGCCGTCGAGGCCGTCGATCCCTACACCGTGCGCATCCACACCAAGACCCCCGACGCGGCGCTCCCCTTCCGCCTGTCGCAGCGCTTCATCACCAGCAAGGCCGTCTACGACCGCCTGGGCGCCGCCGAGGCCGACAAGCTCGCCATCGGCACCGGGCCGTACCAGTTCAAGGAGTGGGTGCCCGGCCAGCGCTTCGTGCTGGAGAAGAGCCCCACCTACCAGGGCCCCCGCCAGACCGCCGTCGACGAGGTCGTGTTCCGCAACATCCCCGAGGCCGAGGCGGCGATCACGGCCCTGCTCAACGGCGAGGTCGACCAGATCGTCAACATCCCGCCCGAGAGCGTGGACCGCATCACCGGCAACGCCCACCGCGAGACCGTCCGCACCGTGAACATCATGTTCCTCGGCATGCACGCCGCGGTCCCCCAGTTCCGCAACAAGCTGGTGCGCCAGGCCGTCACCTACGCCATCGACAAGGAGGCGCTGACCAAGGGCGTGCTCAAGGGCATGGCCGACCCGATGGACGCGCCCATCGGCCCCGACCAGTACGGCTACAGCCCCGACTTGCAGCCCAAGTATACCTATGACCCGGCGAAGGCCAAGCAGCTCCTCGCCCAGGCCGGCTATCCCGACGGCTTCGACGTCGATTTCGTCGTGCCCGTCGGCCAGTACAACAAGCTCAAGGAGCTGGCCGAGGCCATCGCCAGCATGCTCGGCAACGTCGGCATCCGCGCCCACATCCAGACGCAGGACCAGAACACCGGCTTCGCCGCCATCCAGCAGGGCAAGGCGCCCCTCTACATCTTCGGGCGCGGCAGCGTCATCGACCCCGACGAGTACCTCGACCAATACTTCCACACCGGCGTCACCAAGCGGCTAGAATACTCGAACCCCGAGGTCGACGCCGCGCTCGAAGCCGAGCGCGCGGCATTCGACCCCAACCAGCGAGTGGCCCTGCTGCGCAAGGCGATGTCCCTGCTCATGGACGAGGCCCCGGCCGTCTGGCTGTTCCAGTACCAGGGCATCGAGGGCGTGAGCAACCGCTTCGACTACACGCCCAACCCCGGCGAGGACGTGTACGCCTGGGACCTCAAGCCGCGCGGCCGCTAGCCCCCCGCAGCTTGGGCCTGGCGGCATCCCGTCCGGATTCCCGAGAAGACAGGAGACCTGACATGCGGAGCATCCCCCTGCCCTGGCGCAGCCGCGGGCTCGCGCTCGGGCTGATCGCGAGCCTGCTGGCCGCCGCCTGCGCCGCGCCGGCCGCGCCCGCCCAGCCGGCGGCGCCCGCCGCGCCGGCGGCCGCCCCGGCCCCGGGCAACGCTACTCAGCCGGCCGCCGCCGCGCCGGCCCAGCCCGCCGGCGCGGCCGCCCACGTGCGCGTGGCCACGATCGGCTCGCTCTCCGACTCCGGCCTGTTCATCGCGCTCGAGCGCGGCTACTGGCAGGAGCAGGGCCTGAACGTCGAGCTGGTCCCGTTCGACAACATCGGCCTGATGGTCCCGGCGATGGGCACCGGCCAGGTCGAGGTGGGCGCCGGCTCGACCGCGCCGGGGCTGTTCAACGCCGTCCGCCGCGACGTCCCCCTCAAGATCGTCGCCGACAAGGGCAACGCCGCCCCGGGCTTCGGCTTCAGCGCGCTCGTTCTCCGCAAGGACCTCGCCGACAGCGGCGCCATCCGCGACTTCCCCGACCTGCGCGGCAAGACCGTCGCCGTGGTGGGCCTCTACCAGTCGGCCCACGCCTCGCTGCACCACGGCCTCGTCCAGGCCGGCGTGCCCGATAGCGAGGTGAACACCGTCGAGATGCCCTTCCCCGACATCATGGCCGCGCTCGGCAACCGCAGCATCGACGTGGGCTCGCTCATCGAGCCGTTCGTCGCCGCGGCCGTCGGCAACGGCGTCGGCGTGCGCTGGAAGGGCACCGACGAGACCTATCCGAATTACCAGATCGCCATGCTGCTCTACGCCCCTCACTTCGCCGCGCCGGCCCAGCGCTCGGCCGCCGAGCGCTTCATGATCGGCTACCTCAAGGGCGTGCGCGACTACAACGACGCCTTCGTCAAGAACCAGGGCCGCGACGCGGTCATCGACATCCTCATCAAGCACACCCCCGTCAAGAACCGCGCCCAGTACGACGCGATGGTCCCCGCCGGCCTGCGGCCCGACGGCCGCGTGAACGTCGAGACCATCAAGGCCGACCAGGACTGGTACTACGCCGCCGGCCAGCAGACCGAGAAGGTCGACGTGGACGCCATCGTGGACAACAGCTACGTCGACAACGCCGTGCGCGTCCTCGGCCCCTACAACGCCGGCACCTGACCACCTGGCCGCTACTCTTGACAGCCGCCGCCGCGACGCGTACCGTAGCAGCCGGACGGACCGAACGCGGAGCGGACAGCGCGGGAGGCGCTCATGGCTGGCGGCGCGCGGCGGGTGGCTTGCGGGCTGGCGCTCCTGGCGCTCGCGCTGGCCCTCGCCTGCGGGCCGTCCACCGGCGCGGGCGACGCCGGCCCGGCCGTCGCGCCGGGCAGCAGCCAGGCGGCCGCCGCGAGCGCCGCCCAGCCCGCCGGCAGCGCCCCGGCCACCGCCGCCCCAGCCGCCGAGCGGCTACGCGTGGCCTGGGTGTCGCCCTCCGGCGGCTACCTGCCCCTCTGGGTCGCCCAGGACGAGGGCATCTTCCGCCAGCGCGGCCTCGACGCCGAGCTAACCTTCACCAGCGGCGCCCAGGCCGTGCAGGCGCTGCTCGCCGGCGAGGTCGACGTGGCCTACACCGACGGCGCGGCCGTCGTCCGCGCCGGCCTCGCGGGCGGCGACACCGTGATCCTCGGCTCCACCACCAACACTTTCCCCTTCAAGCTCATCGCCAAGCCCTCCCTGCACCGCGTCGAGGATTTGAAGGGCCTCAAGCTGGGCATCACCCGCGCCGGCACCACGACCGACTTCGCCGCCCGCTACATGCTGCGCCAGGTCGGGCTCGCGCCCGACGCCGACGTGGCGCTCATCCAGGCCGGCGGCACCCCGGAGATGCTCGACGCGATCGTCGCCGGCGGGCTCGACGCCGGGCTCATGAGCGAGCCCTACGCGATCCTCGCGGTCCGCCAGGGCTACCCGCAGCTCCTCGACCTCAGCACGCTGGGCGTGGAGTACCCGGTGACCTCCATCGGCGTCCTGCGCCCCCTCGTGGACGCGCACCCGGCCGCCCTGGCCGCCTTCGTCGGCGGCCTCACCGACGCGATCGCCTGGATTCGCGGCCACCGCGCCGAGTCCATCGAAGTGCTCAGCCGCTTCACCCAGACCGACGACCAGCAGACGCTGAGCGATACCTACGACGAGTACGTGCCGCGCTACCCCCGCGCGCCGCACGCCACGGTTGCCAGCGTCGTCACCATTCTGGACGCCATCCGCGACGTCGAGCCGCGCGCCGCCACCGCCAACCCGGCCGACTTCGTGGACGACCGCTTCGTCCGCGAGCTGGACGATAGCGGCTACATCAAGCGCTTATATGGAGAGTGATCCGGTCCCGGGGTCAACGGACGCCCCCTCTGCGGGGTCCAGGGGTGTCCCCTGGCAGGGAGCTTGGGCGCATTTCCCCCCGGCCGTCTCCCCGGGGTCCAGGGGTATCCGCTGGCGGGGGGCGGGTTCCGACCACTCCCTCTCCCCGGGGGTCCAGGGGTGCCCCCTGGCAGGGGGCGTGGGGGGTGTCCCCCCAGCTTCCCTGATCTCTCTATCCCCGGGGGTATGGGGGTGCCCCCCACTTGCCATTTGGCAAAGGAGCAAGGCCATGCCAGTCATCGACGCCGATGCCCACGTGATCGAGAACGAGGCCACCTGGGACTACATGACCGCGGCCGAGCGCGAGTTCCGCCCCCAAGTAACCGTCGCGCCCGGGCCGAGCGGCGCCGACATCGAGTGGTGGGTCGTGGACGGCCGCCGGCGCGGCAAGCAGACCAACATCGGCCTCGACACGCCCGAGGCCTCCCGGGAGATGCGCAACGTCGCCCTCCGCCTCCAGCACATGGACGCCCTCGGCGTCGATGTCCAGGTGCTCTACCCCAGCATCTTCCTCAGCCCGCTCACCAGCCGGCCCGAGGTCGAGCTGGCCCTGTGCCGCAGCTACAACCGCTGGATGGCCGACATCTGGGCGCACGGCAAGGGGCGGCTGCGCTGGGCCGCCGTCCTGCCGCTCATGACGATGGACGCGGCGCTCGCCGAGCTGGACCGGGCGCGCGAGCAGGGCGCCTGCGCGGTGTTCATCCGCGGCCTGGAGGGCGAGCGGCGGCTCACCGACCCCTACTTCTTCCCCCTCTACGAGCGCGCCAGCGACCTCGACGTGCCCGTCTGCGTCCACTCCGCCACCGGCAACTTCGCCCAGTTCGACCTCTACGAGGGCGATAGCGGCTTCGCGCGCTTCAAGCTGCCGAACGTGGCCGCCTTCCACGCGCTGCTCTTCCACGGCATCCCCAGCCGCTTCCCCAAGCTGCGCTTCGGCTTCATCGAAATCGCGGCCCAGTGGGTGCCCTACGCCCTCCACGACCTCGGCCGCCGCCTGGAGCGCCGCGGCGATCCGCTGCCGCCCAACCCGCTGCGCGAGAACCGCATCTGGGTCGCCTGCCAGACCGACGACGACCTGCCCTACGTGCTCCAGTACGCCGGCGAGGACAATCTGGTCATCGGCTCGGACTACGGCCACGCCGACACCGCGACGGAGATCGAGGCGCTGCGCCGCCTGAAGGAAAGCGCCCCGATCAGCCCCGCCGTCATCGACAAGATCCTCGACGACAACGCCCGCGCCCTCTACGGCCTGTAAGCCCGCCGCCTCCCGCCGAACCGCCGGCATCATACCCTCCGGGACCGCGAGCCGCTCGATGCCTTGGCCGTCCGGCCCTGGCGGCGGTAGACTCGGGCGGGCGGGCGCGGCGGGAGGCGGCGTGGCGAAGGACACGGCGGGGCGGCGGGGGCGGGCGCTCGACCGCTCGTTCGCGGCGCTGCATACCCGCAACTACCGCCTCTTCTTCGTCGGCCAGCTCATCTCGCAGAGCGGCACCTGGATGCAGCGCATGGCCCAGGCCTGGCTGGTGCTCGACCTCACCGGCTCGCCGCTCGCGCTCGGCACCGTCACCGCCCTGCAGTTCGTCCCCATCCTCGCGCTCACGCTCGTCGGCGGCGTGATCGCCGACCGCATGCCCAAGCGCGACTTCCTGCTCGTCAGCCAGGCCGTGCGCATGCTCCAGGCGCTCGCCCTGTGGGGCCTGGTCGCCCTCGGGCGCATCGAGCTGTGGCACGTCTACGCGCTCACCCTCGTCTACGGCGTCGCCGTGGCGCTGGAGCAGCCGGCCCGGCGCGCGTTCCCCTCCGAGCTAGTGCCCCGCGACCAGGTAGGCAGCGCCATCGCCATGAACTCGGCGCTGAACAACGGCGCGCGCGTGATCGGCCCCGCGCTCGGCGGCGTGGCCATCGCGGCCGTCGGCGTCTCCGATTGCTTCCTGCTGAACGCCATTAGCTACGTCGCCGTGCTCGTCGCCCTCTGGCTGATGCGCCCCGAGGAATTCTTTACGGCCAGCGGTCCGCTGCACGGCAGCGTCGCGCAGCAAGTCGGCGAGGGCTTGCGCTACTCCTGGCGCACCCCCGAGATCGCTTTCACGCTGCTGCTCGTCTGCGCGCTGGGCACCTTCGGCTACAACTTCAACGTGATCCTGCCGCTCCTCGCCCGCTACACGCTCGACTCCGGCGCCACCGGCTTCGGCGGCCTCAACTCGGCGCTCGGGCTGGGCTCCGTGCTGGGCGCCGTGGTCGTCGCCGCCCAGGCCGGCACCTCCCGCCGCTGGGTCGTCGGCGCGGGCACCCTCTTCGCCCTCGGCATGGGCCTGCTGGCCGTCGCGCCCACCTACGCGCTGATGCTCGCGCTGCTCTTCCTCCAGGGCATGGCCAGCGTCGCCTTCTCCGCGGGCGCCAACACCCACGTCCAGCTGCTCGCGCCCGACCCGCTGCGCGGCCGAGTCCTCGCGCTCTACGGCCTGCTCTTCACCGGTACCACGCCCCTCGGCGCCACCCTCACCGGCGCCGTGGCCGCCCGCTGGGACGTGCGCGCCGCCCTCGCCGTCGACGGCGCCTGCTGCCTCCTCGGCATCGCCCTCGGCCTCGTCTACCTGCGCGTCATCGCTAGCCGCGCGTCCAAGCCGTCCGGTGATCGGCCGGTCCCGGTGTAGCGCCGATAGGCCACGCACCCTGTATCATGTTGGCACCAGCACCACCCCGAGCGCGCTCGACTCTCTGGAGGATCCGTGCCAGACTCGCCCGCTGCCCCGCGGCCTGTCGAGCCGCTGCGCGACCGCCCGCTACTGCCCAAGGATTACGGCGTGCCCGAAACCGAGGAGGGCATGTTGCCCTGGAGCTGGGCCGTCGAGCGGCTGGAAGCCGCGCGCAACTACTGGTTCAGCACCACGCGCCCCGACGGGCGGCCGCACGCGATGCCCGCCTGGGCCGTCTGGCTCGACGGCGCGCTCTATTTCGAGGGCAGCCCGGCCACCCGCCGCGCCCGCAACCTCGCCACGAACCCGGCCCTGACGGTCCACCTGGAGAGCGGCGACGACGTGGTCATCCTGGAGGGCGAGAGCCAGGCGGCGAGCCCTCCCGAGCGGGCGCTCGCCGAGCGGCTAGCCGCGGCCTTCACGGCGAAGTACGCTGCCTCCCACGACTACCGGCCGCCGCCCGAGCAGTGGGACAATGGCGGCCTCTGGGTGCTCCGGCCGCGCGTCGCCTTCGCCTGGAACACCTTCCCGACCAGCATGACGCGCTGGCGGTTCCCCCAGCCCTCACCGCCGCCTGCGCGGTGAGCAGCGCCACCGGGCAGGACCAGCCGGTGGCAGCGGTAGGGGGTCTAGTAGGGGCAGATCTCGCGCCCGCTCGCGGCCTCGCCCACCGCCGCCCCGGCATCGGCCGCCGGCTGAGCCGGGCTGCGCGCTGCCGCTAGCTGAACAGCTCCCGCACGCGGAGCGTCCAGCCCGGCACCACGTCCTCGCCGGCCAGCAAGTCCTCCCCGGCCAGCGTCCGCGTCGGCTGACCCGGCCGGTGGACCGCCACCGTCTGCCGCCGTGGGTTCACGACGAACACGAGCCGCGCGCCGTGCTCCAGCCACTCGGCGATCTTCTCGTCCACCTCGGTGTACAGGTCGTTCGGGGAGATGACCTCGACCACCAGATCGGGCGCGCCGGGCCAGTAGCCCGTCACCCGGCCCGCGGCCTCCACCCGCTCACGCCGCACGAACGCTACGTCCGGCGCACGCACCGTGTCGGGGTCCGTCGTCAGCCGAAAGCCAGGATCGCCCGTAAGTACCTTGCCAAGCCCTTGAGCCCTCACGTGGGAAGCCAGCGACCACGCAAACACCAGCGTCAGATCGCTGTGCTCGAAGCCTGCTGGGGGCATCGTGCGCAACTCTCCGCGGACCAGCTCGTAGCGCCGGCCGTCGCGCGGCAACCGCTCCAGCTCCGCGGCCGTCATCAGCTTGGGCTCGACTGCCATGCCTGTGCTCCTGCCTTGCGGACCCACCGCCTGCCCGTGTCCGAGGGAATTGTAGCGCCCCGACGCGCCCGGCCCGAGCGGCTACGGGTTGATGAGCGCGTTCGTCCGGTTGACGACGAACGCCTCGCGCCGCTCCAGGAAGTCGCTCACCACGCTGGCGAACGCCTCCGGCCGGTCGGCGTCCAGGCCGTGACCCGCGTCGTACACCAGCACGTAGTGGCAGTTCGGCAGCTTCTCGCGGTAGGCGCGGCCCATCTCGGCCGGGATCATGAGGTCCTCGGTGCCGAACAGGACGAGCGTCGGCACCGGCATGTCGCCCATCCGCCGCTCCAGTTCCACGTCGGGCCGCGGCCCCGAGACGCGCTGTAGCAGCGCCTCCTGCTTCGCCAGGATCGCCGGGTCAGGGCGGGGCAGCGGCGGCACGCGCTCGGGGTGGTGGTACAGCAGGTTCGCCCGGCTCTCGGGCGCCGCCTGTCGCACGTGGTTCGCCGGCACGATCGCCGCCGGCGCCGCCAGCACCAGGGCCTGCAAGCGCTCCGGCTCCTGCACCGCCCACCAGATGGCGACGCGCCCGCCGAACGAGTGCCCCAGCAGGTTGTACCGCCCCAGGTCCAGCGCGTCGGCCGCCCGCGCCATCGTGCGCGCGATGTCCGGGATCGACTGCGACCGCTCGTTCACCGGCGACTGGCCAAATCCGGGCACCTCGAACAGGATGACCCGGTACTGCCGGGCCAGCAGGTCCTGCGCCGGCGACCGCCGCAGCCCGCCCGCGCCGTGCAGCCAGACCAGTGGCTCGCCGCGCCCCGCTTCCAGGTACCGAATGCGGAATCCGTCCGCCTCGACGTAACGCTCTTCGAAGGCGGCGTCCATCACGGCTGCCGCGCCCTGCGGTTGCTGTTCCACTGTGCCCCTGTCCTCGTTCATCTCAGAGTTCCCGCATGCGCGGCAGCACCTTCGTCGCGAACAGCTCCATCGAGCGGTGCGTCTTGCCGCCCGGCAGGCCCTGGAAGTTCAGCTCCAGAATCCCCGCGCCCAGCTCGTCGTGGATCCAGCGCACTCGCTCGAACACCGTCTCCGGACTGCCGACCATGATCTGCCCGACCTCGACGCGCTTCTGCAGCTCGTGGCCCTCGTGCCGCGCCCGCTGTGTCTCGACGTCGCGGCCGTAGTAGCCCGCGCTCGCCGCCGCCTCGTCCACTGCCTTGTTGCTCGTGCTGAACGCGATCCGCCGCTGCGCCGCGCCGGCCTCGTACAGGTCCTGGTACGCCTGCTCGTCCGTCTCGGCCACGTGGACGCCCAGCCGGTACATCACGTGGTCCGGCGTCGGCTCCCACCCCTGCTTCTGGCACTGCTCGCGGTAGTACCGCGCCGCCTGGCTGGCGAACGGCACCGTCGTGAACGCGAACCCGATGTGCAGGCGGTACTTGGCGGCCAGGTCCCCCGACTCCGGGCTGGAGCCGGAGATGTAGATCGGGGGGTGCGGCGACTGCGCCGGCTTCGGCCAGATCGAGACCGCGCGGTACTCGTAGTACCGCCCCGCCCAGCCAAACACCTCCGGCTCCGTCCAGGTCTTGATGATCAGCCGGATCGCTTCCTCGAACCGGTCCCGCGACTCCGCCGGGTTCACGTTGTACGTCACGTACTCGTTCGACGTGCCGCGCAGCATCCCCGCCACCACGCGGCCGCCCGTCATGTTGTCCAGCATGGCGAACTCTTCGGCCACGCGCACCGGGTTCAGAATCGGCACCGTCGGCCCGAGCACCGCCACCTTCGCGCGCTTCACCCGCTGCGTGATGGCCCCGGCCATGATCATCGGGTTCGGCGTGAGCGACATCGGCGCGAAGTGGTGCTCGGCCACCGTCACCCAGTCGTAGCCCAGCTCGTCCGCGAGCTGGAAGTTGCTGAGACTCGCCTCGAACGACTGCTGGGCCAGCTCGGGCTGGAACGTCGTCGTGGGCACCGGCCACGTGCCCCGCGGCGCCGGCCCGCGGTACGGCGAGGGGCTGAACACGGCGGCTTTCATGCGCTGACTCCCCTTTGCTCCCCCACGTCGCCTGCATTGTAGCCGGCCGTGGGCCATCAATCACGCCGGGTACCCGGCCGTCTAGCCGCCCGTCGCCCCGTACACCTCGGCCGCCGCGCCCGGGCTCACGTAGCCGTCGGCCAGGTCGGCCTGCACCCGCGCCGGGTCGCGCGTGCGCGGGTCGCCGTAGCCACCGCCGCCCGGACGGTCCACCCGCAGCACGTCGCCCCGCTGGAGCGCTAGCCCCCCGAGCCGCGACGGCAGCGCCCGCGGCGCCTCGCCCGCGCGCTCCAGTACGACGCCGCCCGGCGCCCCGTCTAGCCCGCCCGCCACCCCGCGCGCCGGCACCACGTGCCGGTCCAGGCGCAGCGACAGCCGCGCGCTCTCGCCCAGCACCTCGTACACCCGTCGGTACCCCAGCCCGCCCCGGAAGCGCCCCGCGCCGCCCGAGTCCGGCCGCAGCGCGAACTCGCGCAGCCGCACCGGAAACTCGCTCTCCAGGATCTCGATCGGTGTGATCTGGCTGTTCCCCAGATGCACCGACAGGCCCGAGGTGCCGTCGCGGTCCGGCCGCGCGCCGCTCGCCGAGCCGTAGATCTCGTAGTGGACGTACGCGCCCGCCCCGTCCGCGCGCGGCCCGCCGATGACCAGCGCGCCGGTCCCGCCGCTCGACGCCACCTGCCACGCCGGCAGCATCTGCCCCAGCGCCGCCAGGATCGCCTCCGTCACCACCTGCGCTGTCGGCATGTAGCTGTTCACCGCGGCCGGCCAGCGCGGGTCCAGGAACGAGCCTTCCCGGAACCGCGTCTCGACCGCCCGCACCAGCCCGTAGTTCGGCGGCAGCCGCGGGTCGATCAGCCCGATCAGCGCGTAGTAGCAGCACGCCCGCACCAGCGGCGGCCGGATGTTCGCCGGCCCGCGCGCCTGGTCGTCGCTCTCCCGAAAGTCGAAGCAGATGCGGTCGCCGCGCTTCTCGACCCGCACGCGCACGGTCAGCGGCCGGTCCAGGTCGACCCCGTCGTTGTCGGTCGTCGCCTCGGCGCGGTACTCCCCATCCGGCCAGGTGGCGATCGCCGCCCGCACCCGCTCCTCGGTCTTGGCGAACAGCGTCGCCCAGGCCGCCTCCAGCGTCGCCGCGCCGTACTTCGCGAACAGCTCCAGCAGCCGCCGCTCGCCCACCCGGTTGCACCCCACCTGCCCCCGCAGGTCGCCCACCACCAGCTCCGGCGTGCGGCTGTTCGCCCGCAGGATCGCCTCCACCGCCCGCGACGGCACGGGGGCCACCCCCTCCCCGGGGGCGCGGGGGCGCTCCCCCGCCGGGGCGCCGCTCCCCATCCTCTCCCCGGGGGCGCGGGGGCGCTCCCCTGCCGAGGGCTGCCCTCTCCTCTCATCTCCGGGGGTCCAGGGGCGCGCCCCTGCCGAGGGCTGCTCTCTCCTCTCTTCGGGGGTGCAGGGGCGCTCCCCTGCCGGGGGGATTGGGGGGTGTCCCCCCACATCTCCTCCCTTTCCTCTCTCCCCAGGACCGGGGGGCCGGGGGGGCGTCCCCCCTCTGCCGTCGACATACCGCACGGGCGGCACCTGCAGCCCCTCGTGGAACAGCTCCCGCGCGTCGCCCGCCCCGCTGCCCGGCACCGTCCCCCCGATGTCCGGCTTGTGCGCCATGCTGCAGCAGAACGCCACCAGCCGCCCCTCGTAGAACACGGGGCTCAGCACCGCCATGTCCGAGGCGTGGGGGCTGCCGCCGTAGTAGGGGTGGTTCATGATGTAGGCGTCGCCCGGCGCCATCTCGGCCGCGGGGATGCGGGCGAGCAGCGCCTCGGCGCAGGCCGGGAACGCGCCCATGTGCAGCGGCAGCACGACGTGCTGGCCCACCAGCCGCCCCGCCGCGTCCAGGATGGCGCAGCTCGCGTCGTGCGACTCGCGGATGATCGTCGAGTAGCCGGTCCGGTAGAGGCTGTTCTGCATCTCGCGGACGATGCCCGACAGCGTCGCCGCGACGACCTGGAGCGTGATCGCGTCCACCTGGGGCATCGCCCACCTCGGCCCACCGCGCTGCGCGTGCCCCGCATTATAGCCCCGGCCCCGCGGCCGAGGGCCGGCCGCCTACGCGGGGTGGCCCGGCTCGCCCCGGTGGCCATTGTGCCCGAGCCGCGCCCCCAGCCCCGCGCCCGCCGCTTCCGGCAGCTCCTGCGTCTCCGCCTGCGAGCCGTCCGCCACCTGCACGCGGTTGCGGCCGGCGCTCTTCGCCGCGTACAGCGCGCGGTCGGCGGCGCGCAGCAGCCGCGGACCGTCCGCGCCGTGCTGCGGCAGCGCCGCCACCCCCGCCGAGATCGTGATCTGCCCCAGCGCCTGGTCCTGGTCGGCCACCTGCAGGTGGGCCATCGCCGCGCGCAGCTCCTCGGCCCGCCGCACGGTGTCCTCCAGCGTCGCGTCCGGCAGGATCACCGCGAACTCCTCGCCGCCGTAGCGGCAGGCGATGTCGCTGCCTCGCACGTGCTTGCGCAGCAGCCCGCCGAACTCCCGCAGCAGCGCGTCGCCCGCGTTGTGGCCGAAGCTGTCGTTGAACTGCTTGAAGTGGTCCACGTCGATCATGATGACGCCCATCGGATGGTGCGAGCGCTCCGCCCGCGCCAGCTCCCGCTCCAGCGTCTCCTCCAGGTAGCGGCGGTTGAACAAGCCCGTCAGCGGGTCGCGGATCGACTGGTTGCGCAGCCGCTCGCGCAGCGCCAGGTTCGACAGCGCCAGCGCGAGCTGCTCGGCCACCTGCGTGGCGAGGCGCTGCATGCTAGCCGTCGACGGCGCGGCGTCGCGGCCCGCCGCCCGCGCGAGGTGCAGCAGGCCGGTCGTCTCGCCGTGGGCCACCAGCGGAATGCACACGGAGGCGGCCGGCGCGGCCCGCTGCAAGTGTGGGCAGACGAGGTCGTGATGCGCGTCCTCGACGACGTGCGGCTGGCCGCGGCGCAGCGCCCAGCACTCGTCCGGCGCGAAGATCCCCTCCTCGCCCGCGGGGACCGGGCCCCACGTGGCGACCACCTCGACCAGGTTGCGCGAGGCGCTGATCACGCCCACGCTGCCCGCCATGCCCGGGAACAGCTCGCCTACCAGACGCGCGATCACCGCGTGCGCCTCGTCCACTGTCGTACACGCTTGCAGCCACTCGCCCAGCTGGTTCAGCGTCTCTAGCTGCTGCGCGCCCGCCTGGATCTGCCGCGTCTGCAGCAGCAGCGCCTCGGCCATCTGGTCGAACGCCCGGCCCAGCGCGCCGATCTCGTCGCGCCCCGTGACGTTGACCCGGCGCGTCAGGTCGCCCGCCGCGATCTGGATCGCCGCGTCGTGGAGGCGACGCACCGGGCGCGTGATCTGCACGGCCAGGGCCGCGCCGACCGCCGTCGCCAGCACCACCGCCAGCAGCAACGCGATCAGCACGTGCCGCACCAGCCCGTCCACCGACGCGAACGCCACCTCGGTCGGATACTGAATGAGCACCGCCCACGGCAGGTTCGGCACCGGCGCGAACGCCGACAGCGTCATCTGCCCCGTGCTGTTGGCCGTCTCCAGGGTGCCCCGCTCGCCCGCCAGCTCGCGCCGCACCGCCTCGTTGCGGCCCGAGATCGGCGTGAGGATCCGCGCGGGGTCGACGTGAGCAATAATGATCCCGCCCTCCCGCCGGTCGTGCAGGCTCGTGCGCGTGCCGATCCCCGCCTCGATGTCGAACATCGCCTTGGCCAGGTCGCCCAGCTTCACCCCGCCCACCAGCACCCCGCGCACGCTGCCACCCGCGTCGCGGATCGGGACGGCATACGTCACGATCTGCTGCCGGGTGCCACGCGTCAGCAGGGGGATGCCCAGGTACGGCTCGCCCGTGGCGGTCACCTGCTGGAACCAGTCGCGGTCGGCATTCGACTCGCCCGCCCGCTGCCAGTCGGGGTTGCCCCCCACGCGCCCAACGCCTTGCGCGTCGTAGATGACGACGTTGTCGAAGGCCGGGTGGCGCCGCAAGAACGCTTCGAGCTGGGGCGCCGCCTGCTCCGGCGCGCCCGCGAGGACCGCCGCCTCCAGGCTGGGGCTAGCGGCCAGGTCCCGCAACGCGCTCTCGGCGGCGTCCATGTACCGGTAGGCGAGCTGCGCGATCGCCTCCGCCTCCGCCAGCGTGCTGCCGCGGATCTCCGCCTGCAACCCTGCGCGGCTCGCTCCCACCGCGAGCGTGCTCACCAGCCCGCCGGCGAGCAGCGCCGCCAGCACCACCACCGCGATCAGGCGGGCCCGCAGCCCCCAGACGACGCCCGGCGCGGTCGTCCGGCCAGCGCGGCCGCTGCCAGGCGTCCACTCCCGCGTGGCCCCCCCGCTGCTTCCCACCGCCTCCAGTGCGCCGTGCCCCCGCTCCGTGCCAGTGTCCCGCCACATGGCAGTCTCCTCGCAAGTGCGCGCCCAGCAGGCGCGAGCCGCCTTGCAAGGATCATCGGCCGAGCCATCAAAACATTTCACCGTCCCGGCCCGCCAGCCCGCCGCGTGCCCCCAACCCGTCGCCGCCCGGCCGCTCGGCCGCCTTCCGCGCTTGCGCCGCCCGCTTCGTTCCTGTAACGTAACGCGCAGCGTAATCGGCGCCCCGTCCGGCGGCCCCCCCCTCTTGCCGGACGAGAAAGCAGGCCGCCGTGGCCCCGGCCCTACCCACGGCGCGCGCGCCCGGCCCGCGTTCGTCACGCCACGCGTGGCGCATGCCAAACTCGCCGGGCGGTGCCGCGCGCGCCGCGTCCCGCGCGCCGCCACCGGCCCCACCCGCGCCCACCGACGCGCGGCGCCCGTCCGGCCCGGCGCACGCCGGGCCCAGTCCCCCGCGCGGGCGCTCGCCGCCCCGCCCCGCACGCATTCGTCGGACTCGCTCACGCGCGCCCACGCGGCCCCAGCGGACGCTGCGCATCAATCCCATTTCGCAGTGGAGGGAGGCAACTCGATGTACCGGCAGACCCCCTGGCAATCGGCGCTCCTCGCGCTCCTCGCCCTGGCGCTCCTGACCCCCTTGAGCGGGCTGCTGGCCGGCGGCGAAGCCTACGCCGCCGTCCCGGCCGCGCCCGCCCCGGCGCCCGCCGCCGACGCGCCCGCCGCCGTCCCCAGCCACCACTTCGGCTTCAGCCGGGCCAGCCTACTGGCCCAGGCCACGTCCCAGGGCATCTCGTTCGGCGGCGGGCTGGGCGCCAGCCCCAACGCGAACGTCCAGGTCGGCTCGCAGGTCACGAAGACCATCCCGATCACCAACATTTCCGGCGGCACTGAAACCAACGTGACCATTACCGACGTCCTGCCGTTCGGCACGACCTTCGTCTCGGCGACGTCCACACAGGGCTCCTGCGCCACTCCCACCGTCGGTGCTACCGGCACGGTCACCTGCACGATCGGCACGCTCGCCCCTTACGTGACCGCGACCGTCACCATCGTCCTGATCCCCACCGCCTCCGCGCCGCAGACCGTGACGGACCCTATCACGGTAGCCGGGACTCTCTCGAACGGCGTGGCGTTCAGCAACGCGACCAACATTCTCTTCACCGTGTCGACTGTGCCCCCCGTCAGTATCCAGAAGTACGTCAGCGCCGTGAACGGCGTCCCCACGGCGGGCTACGGCTACGGCCTCGGGACCACCACCAACGTCAGTCCCGGCGATCGCGTAACCTTCAGCGTGCTCGTCTCCGGTGGCTCGGGCACCATCACGGTAACCGACTTCCTGGGGCCGAACTACACGTTCGTTAGCGCGTCGCCATCCATCTGTGCCCAGGCCACGACGCCGGTCACGCCGCCCAGTGGCGTGCCCGCCAGCGCGACCGCCTTCAACTGCACTCTCCCCGTGACCTACGGCTACCCGGGCTACGGCTCCCCCTCGTTCACCTTCGACGCCACGGTGAACGCCAGCACGCCGTTCGGCACGGACGCGAACGCGAACACCGCCTGTATCTTGCAGGGCGCCCCCTACGGAGGCTATCCGCTGGCCGGCACACCCTGCGCCACCGCGAGCCTGAACGTCACGCGGGCGCCGACCCCCACGCCCACGCCCAGCCTTCGCAACGTCATCACCGCTGTGAACGGCAGTCCGCCGTCGCCCAGCAACACCAACGCCACCGTCCCCGCCGGCAGCACGGTCGCCTTCCAGGTCACCGCCAACGTGCCGCCGCCCGCCGGCTACGGCGTCTACCCTTACGGCACCCCTCCCACCACCTACCCGGCCACCATCACCGACTTCCTCAGCCCCAACTTCACGGTGAATCTCAGCGACGTCTCCGGCGCCTCCTGCGTCATCGTCGCCACACCCGCCAACCGGCCCGCCGGCGTCGCCGCCGACGCCACCACCCTCGACTGCACGCCAACCGTGAGCGCCGGCACCGCCACCATCGGCCTCGTCGCCCACCTCAAGTCCGACGCCCCGGCCGGCGCCGACACCATGGCCAACGTCGCCTGCTTCGGCGGCACGTCCCCCTATGGCACCGGGTACGGCGCTGCGAGCTACACGAGCTGCGCCACCGTCCAGGCGACCATCACAGGGGCCACCGCCCCGCCCAACGGCAGCCTGACCCTCCAGCAAGCGATCGCCCAGACCCCCGCCAGCGGCCAGGGCGGGCCGCCGTGCGCCGTCCTCCCCGGCACCGCCTGCACCGCCAGCGGCCAGACCAGCGGCAGCGGCGTCGTCGCCGCCAGCATGCGCTGGACGCTCACCGCCACCGTGCCCGCCGGCGTGGCGGCCGGCACCCTGCCGTTCGCCGTCTTCTCGACCACCGTGGGCCAGGAGGGCTTCGCCTGCGCGCCGGTCGTCGCTGGCGGCACGACGGTAAGCTGCACCGGCGTCACCGCCGGCAACGCGCTGCAAGGCTCGACGGTCACCGTCGTCTTCGGCCCGGGCCTCACCGCGGTCGGGAACATTACGGCCGCCGTACCCGGCCAGGTGGGCGCGCCCAGCACGGTGCCGCCGCTGCTGCCGCCCGTGCCGCCCGCCCCGGTCGGCCCCGCGCCGCTCCCCGCCGCCGCGCTGCCCCTGGCCCCGCCGCCCCTCGCCCCGCCCGCGCTGCTCCCGCCGCCCCCCGCGCGCCCGGTCGGCGCCGCGCCTGGCATGGCCCCCGGCGCCGCCCCCGTCTACCCCGACGTGCCCGTCATCCCCGAGGCGGACACCCTCGTCCTCCTCGCCGTCGGCCTCGCCGGCCTCACCGCCCGCGCCGCGCTCCGCCGGCGCCCGCCGCACGCCTAACTCGCCTCCCGCGCCCCCATTCCCCACCGGGGCGCCCGGGCCTACGCCCGGGCGCCCCGCCGCGCGCCTACCCCACCCCAATGGAGGCGGGGCCAGCCCCCTTACGGCATCGGAGAGCGAGCGGCGCCTCGCCCCGCTCCCCCCAGGATTGGGGGCCAGGGCACCCGTCCTCTCCCCCTTCCCCTCCGCGGGGAGAAGGGGGTCGGGGGGATAGGGGTCTCCCCATCCTCTCCCCCTTCCCGCATCGGGAGGGGGGCCGGGGGGGTAGGTCAGCCGGGGGGGGTAGGTCAGCCGGGGGGTAGGTCCAGACCGCGCTACGAAGTGGCGCGCGAGGCGTCGGCGGCCGGCGCGGCCGGCATCGCCGCCGAGCAGAAGACCACGGTCGTCCCGTCGGGGTCCTGGACGGCGAACTGGCGTGTTCCCCAGGCCGTCGTGGCGGGGCCCCACAGCGCCTGCACGCCCACCGACGCCAGCCGCGCGTGCTCCACGTCGGCGTCGGGCGTCACCAGCAGGATCGTCGGCGGCGGCAGCGGCGGCTCCTCCGCGCCATTCTGGCTCGCGTATACCTGGATCTGGCCGCGGCCGGTGTCGAAGATCGCGCCCGGGCCTGGCCGGGCCCACCGCTCCGTCACCCGCAGCCCCAGCGCGTCGCGGTAGAAGCGCACGGCGCTCTCGACGTCGCGGACTCGGATGATCACGCGCATCTGCAACACGTCCATACCCGCCCAGCCCGGCGCGCCGCGCCGCCGTACCCCTCCCGTCGCGCGCCCGCGGCCCAGCCGCCGCGCGCCTGCTCCTTGCACGATAGCACACCGCACGCGGGACCGTACACTCGCGCCCCGCCGCTCCCCGGGCCGCCGCGCCCAACCGCCGCGGGCGCGCGCGCTGCCCCGCCGCCCAACGCCCGCGCCCGCGCATCGCGTATCATGCAACCACCACCGCGGCGCGCGGGCCAGCGCCCTGCTGGCCGCCAGGCGGCGACCGCGGCAGGAGAGGGAGGCAGCATGGCAGCCTGGGACGACCTGTTCACCGCCGCCGACCTGGAGGGCTACCGCAAGGCCGGCTGGGACACGCCGCGCGAGCTAGGCGCCCGCCCCGGCATCGTCGTCATCGACATGAGCTACGCCTTCGTCGACGACCGCTTCCCCACCGGCTGGGGCCTCACCGGCTGGCCGTGCGCCGACGCTATCCGCCGCCTGCTCGACGTGGCCCGGCCCCGCGGCGTGCCCGTCATCTACACTACCGGCAAGCCCGCCGCCAACCGCGCCGAGCGCGGCCGCTGGAAGAGCGCCGGCGCCGCCGCCCGCGAAGACCTGCCCGAGAAGCACCAGATCGTGCCGCCGATCGCCCCGCGGCCCGACGAGTCGGTCCTCACCAAGCGCTACCCGAGCGGCTTCTTTGGCACCGAGCTGGCCAGCCTGCTCACCTTCCACGGCGTCGACACCCTCATCGTCACCGGCATGGTGACCAGCGGCTGCGTGCGCGCCACCGTCGTCGACGCCTTCTCCTACAATTACATCGTCGTCGTGCCCGAGGAGTGCGTCGCCGACCGCGGCGTGCTGCCTCACAAGATCAACCTGTTCGACATCCATCAGAAGTACGGCGACGTGCTGCCGCTCGACGACGTGATCGCCTACCTGGAGCGGGTCACGACGCCGCAAGCGGAGCCCGTGGGGGTCACGCGCTAGAGCCGCTTGCAGGCAAGGTGCAAGCCTGTTTCCGGGGCTGACGTGCCGCTCTGGCCAGGCCAGAGCGGCACGTCAGCCCCGGCCAGGTGGTTAGCTCTCGGGCGGGTCCTGGGGACGGATGATGCGGTAGTGGCGCTCCGAGAACAGGCGCCGCCGCTCCTCGGCCGCCGCGCGCCGCACCATCTCCTGCTCCCACACCGTCAGCTGCTCCCGCGCCGCGGCCAGCGAGTCGCCCAGCGCATTGTGGCTCTTGCGCTGCGCCGTCTCCTCGACCAGCTGCCACACCGGCGTGCCGAAAAACTCGGCCGTCGCCGTCCGCACTCGCGCATAGGCGAAGCTGCGCTCGGCCCCGCGCTCGACGGGCGGGCGCTGCTCGCGCGCCAGCGCGGCCTCCACCACGAGCTGCGCCATCTCGCCGTCGAGGTACGAGAACAGGCGCAGGCGGCTGAAGATCAGCTCGGGCTTCCGCAGGAACAAGTCGGAAAGCTGTCGCCGAAACCGCGGCACGAGGTCCTGCACGATCTCCGCGCTCGACACCAGCAGCGCGCGCGGCGGGTGCTCGGGCAGCGCGCGCACGTCCAGCAGCAGCAGCCGGTCGAGCACCGGAAAGATGAAGGCGTAGATCTCGGCAGCCTCCAGCCGCTCGCGCTGGGCTCGGGCTTCCGCCTCCGAGTCGTCCATCTCGCCCTCCCCGCGGCCGGCCCGCCGTCCCGCGCCGGCTTCCTATCAGGATGGTACGGGTTCGGCCCCGGAGCGTCAATCCCGACGCCCCGGGCGCGTCCCCGCCCGCGCCCGTCGGCCCCGCCACGCGCGGCCCCCGCCGCAGCTACCGGACGTCGCCGAAGTCAAACGCGTTCAGCAGGTTGTTCACCGCGGCGTCGCGCGGCCCGAGCGCGGGCAGATTCCAGCGCCACTCGATGAACCGCAGGATCGAGGTGGTGTCGTACGGCGTGTGGTCCACGAAGCCCCGCTTCGCAAACGGCGAGATGATCAGCGTCGGCACCCGCTCGCCCGGGCCCCACTCGTCCACGACCGGCGGCGCCACGTGGTCCCAGTAGCCGCCATGCTCGTCGTAGGTGACGACGATCGCGACGTGCGGCCAGTAGCGGCTGTCCTGGATCGCGCGCAGCAGCGCCTCCGTGTGCTGCTCGCCGGTGATCACGTCCGTGTAGCCCGGGTGCTCGTTGTCGGTCCCGGCCGGCTTCACCCAGACAACCTGCGGCAGCGTGCCCTCCCGCAGCGCCGCCAGAAAGTCCGTCTCGTCCTGCAGGTGCCGCGCCCGCGCCGCCGGGTCGCCGCCCACGTCCGCAAAGTAGTTGAACGGCTGGTGATGGTACTGGAACAGCGCGTCCGGTCGGCCCGCGGCCGCGGCGTTCCAGCCCCCCGCGTACCAGGCCCACGACACCCCGGCCGCGTCCAGGCGGTCGCCGATGTGCGGCAGCGTCTGTGGCGGCAGGCGATGGTCGTCAGGGGTGCCCGCCCGGTACGGCGCGTAGAAGGGCTGCGTCGTGTTTACCGCGTACCCGTCCGGCCGCACGCTTCGGTCTTGCAGGTAGTCCGGCCGGTCCGGGAAGGGGACCGACACCGCATCCGCCGGCGCGTTCGGCCACAGCGGCGTACAGGCGCACACGAGCCAGAAGTGGTTCAGGAACGAGCCGCCGAACGCCGCGTGGAAGAAATGGTCGGCCAGCGTGTACTCCCGCGCCCAGCGCGCGAGCGGCAGCCCACTCGTATCGTAGTGCCCCAGCGCCAGCCCCTTGGCGTCGCTCCAGTACGCGAAGCGGTCCATCTTGCCGCCGTCGATCTGGTACTGCTGTCGGTAGTAGGCGTGGATCAGGTCGCCGGTCTCCTCGTCAGCCGGCACGTAGCGGCCGATGTCAAACGGCTGGTTCGGCAAGTCGGCGGGGAAGCGCGGGTCCGGGCCGGGCGGCTGCTGCGACGTGTTCACCGGCTGCGGCAGCGCCGCGTACGGCCTGCCGTCGAGGTCCACCTGCGGCAACGCATCCTGCGCGTTCGCCAGCCCGTCGGCGCCGGGGAACAGCCCGTACAGGTTGTCGAAGCTGTGGTTCTCCAGGTAGATCACCACCACGTGGTCGATCGCCGCCGTCGGCGCCGGCCCCCCGCCCGGCCGCGCCGCCCCGGGCGCAACCGACCCGCCTGCCGCCTCCCCCCATGCCCCGGGGGCCAGCGGCTCCGCGCCCCTCGCCCCCCAGGACTGGGGGGCCGCCCCCAGCGTCGCCGCCAGCGCCACCAGCAGCGCCAGGCCCAGCCCGCGCCATCGCTCACCCAGCATTCCCTGCTCTCCTCACCGCCGCACTCTGGCAACGGCTCAGTCTAGCCCGAGAATGTGTCCAGGCCATGAGCGACCGGTAAGCGCGCGGTAAACCCCGTGATTCCGCCGACTACGCTCGCGGCTGCCGCGGCGCCACGAGCGACAGTCGCTCCCGCAGGTCGGCGCGGAACAGGTCCTTCGGCAGCATCCCGTGAACGCCCTTGTTGCCGTCCACCGACTGCGTGATGCGGAACGTCACGGCGATGCTGCACAGCGAGTAGGCGTCCAGCGGGTCCATCGCCAGGCCGGCCTCCAGGAACCGGATCATCTGGCGCAGCGCGATCGTGTGCGCCGCGTCCAGGTCCGGGTCCATCCCCAGGCTGATCCAGTGCGTCGGCGTTTCCACCATCGGCCAGGCCAGCCCCACCTGCTTGTGCAGCACGTACTGAATCCGCACCTCGCGCATCGCCGTCTCGATGGCCGTCAGGTTCACCTCGCCGTCCCCCTGCGCGGCGTGCGAGTCGCTGGTCCACAACTTCCCGCCCGGATGGAACACCGGCACGAACAGCGCCGTGCCCGCCACCAGCTCGCGCAGGTCCATGTTGCCGCCATAGCGCCCTGGCGGCCCCGAGGGCGCCGGCCGGTCGCCCGGCGGCTGCACTCCCAGGATGCCCTGGAACGGCCCCAACGGGATCTCGATGCCCGGCAAGAACTCCGTCGTCATGCGCTCCCGGTCGAAGTGGAAGAAGCGCAGGTGCGGCCGGTCGAAGTCGTCGGGCAGCGTGCCGCGGCCCGGCCCGCTGTTGTTGAAGCCCCAGTCGATCGGGTCGGCCTTCAGGATGCGGCACTCGATGACATCGCCCGGCTCCGCGCCGCGCACCGCCACCGGCCCGATGTTCGAGTGCGGCGCCGCCGGGTAGTCCGCCCGTAGTGCCTCCCGCTCCGCGACCGTCATGTTCAGGCAGACCCGGCCCGCGCAGTGCGTCATCGTGTCCACGTAAGACACCGTGTCGCCCGACTCCACGGTCAGCACCGGCGCCAGCGCCGGATCGAACCACCCCACGTGCACCGTCTCGCCCTCGATCGACGGCAGCGTGTGGACCGCCCCCTGCTCCTCGGGAAAGACGGGGGCGCCGCCCGCCATGGGCCGGTACAGCGGCCAGGCGCGCGAGGCGTCCGCGCCGCCCAGCAGCGGCGAGGCCACCGTGCCGTGGCGCAGCGCGCTCCCCAGCTCCCGCACCTTGCGGCGCGTCCGCCGCCGCGCTTCGACGAAGCCGTCCAGCCGCTCCGTATCCACCGCGTCGCCCGCCGTCAGGCGGTCCAGCCGCGCGAACGCCTCCACCACCTCGTCCGCCAGCCGGTAGCGCCGCCGGCCCGGCGTCGAACAGCCCTCCGAACCGTCGTGCGGGTGCATCGCCTCTCCTCGCCGGTCCAACGGCCTTCCCGCCCGCCGCTGCTGGTGCCCGGCCGGCACGTCGCGGTGCATGGCCTCGTCTCGCGGGTCCATCGGCTCTCCTCCTCCCCGCGCCGCGCGCCCGCCCCCGCGCGGCGCGGCCCGGCACACCCGCCAGTTATACCAGCCGCGCCGCCGCCCTCCGCCCACGACACTCCCGCCCCGCTGGATCCCAGCCACCGCCTAGCGCCCCGTCGTGCCCCCCGCCACCAAGCACAGCCCGACCCTAGCCTCGCAAGCGCCACGGATCGTAGGGCAGAGGCTCGTCCCCTGCCGCCCGGCCGGGGCCGCCCGGCTCCTCATCCCGGTGAGGCGGACGTAGGGCCGGCGCTCGTCCCCTGCCAGCCGGCGCCACTCGCCCGGATCGCCAACCAGCGGAACCCAAAGGTAGGGCAGGGGCTCACCCCCTGCCGCCCGGCCAGCGAGAACGTCCCGCGGTTGAAGTCGCCCGTCTGGCCATGGGGCCGGGGCTCGTCCCCTATCGCCATCGCGCTCCGCGCGCGCTCGCAGGCCTTCCTGATGAAGGATCGCGCGCCCCAGGGGGCGCCGCGCTGCGCGTCCTCGTCCTCGACGAGCGGGAGCCGTACCGCGTCGCGCTACGCCGGCGGAAAGCCCGCCGGGCGCTCCACGATGGCGAACGACAGGTCGCCCTCCGCCAGCAGTTGCGTCCCTGCTGTCGCGCGCGCGCGGCCCCGACCGAAGTTCCGCCGCATCGCCACCAGCTCGGCCTCCAGCCGCACCGCCACGCCCGGCAGCGCCGGGTTGCGAAAGCGCCAGTTGTCCAGCCCCGTCAGCATCGCGATCTTCCCCTGGAACTCCGCCAGCCCCAGCGCCGCGATCGCTCCCACCTCCGCCAGCGCCTCCACCAGCAGCGCGCCCGGAAACACGGCGAAGCCCGGGAAGTGGCCCCGCACCCAGAAATCGTGCGCCGCGGCGGCCGGATCGTCCATGATCCCCACCGCCCGCTTGCCGTACTCCAGCTCCACGATCCGATCGACGAACAAGAACGGGGCGCGGTGCGGCAGGATCGCCTCGATCTGCTCGCGCGTCAGCACCGCCCGCTCGGCAGCCATCGAGCCTGCTCGCGGCGCCAGCCGCCGGCCCGGCCGCGCCGCCCGCTCGTCATCCATCGCCCGCGCCTCCCCGCCGATCTTCCCGCCGCACCAGGCGCCCGCCCGGCCGCGCCGCCCTCCAACCGTACCACATCGACCCCCACCGCCAGTCCGCCCGCCCTCTCCCAATTACTGCCCGCTGCACCGGCTGGGAAACTCGGTACGGCCCCGAAGCGCCGAGCGCTTAGAAGGCGCCGGGGCCGCCCCCGATAAACGTGGGCCATGCCCTGCAGCCATCCGTCACCACCAGTTCCACGGTGGCCGCCTGCCCACTCGTCGTACGATGCACCGTGAGCGGGATGGTCGCCGGATGGGCGGGCAGCGGGATCGTGGTCGGGCTCGCCACCGTGGTGATGAGCGGGCTGCCGACATCCACGGTGGCGTTGGTCAGGCGCGTGAACTGGAGCGCCTGCAACTGGTTGTTCCCCTGGGCGCAGCCCGCGTCGCGGGCGGTGATCGTGGTCTGCAGCGTGCCACCACCGGGCGCGACCTGTACGCCGACGTTGGGCCGCGGGTACGGGGTGGCAGTCGGGGTGCTCGTCCGCGTCGGGATGCTCGTCCGCGTCGGCGTGCTAGTCGCGGTCGCCGTCGGCGGGGGCGCGCCGCCGGGCGGTAGATACGCTTCCACCGCGGTATAGTAGGTGCTGCCGTTCAGGCCTCCAACCGCATACACCTCCCCCGTAAAGGGCGCGGTCGCCGCCCCCAGCCCAAGGCGGGCCAGGGTGATCCCGATCTGCGACGTCCAGGCGTTCGCCGTGGGGTCGTACGCTTCCACCGTCGTCAGCTCGCTGACCGTGTTGTTGCTACCCCCGATGGCGTACAGCTTCCCATCGAAGGCCGCGGCCAGCCCCAGATACGCACGAGCGATAGGCATCGACGCCTTCGGTCCAGGTGTTCGTGCTCGGGTCGTACTGCTCCACCGTGGTGAGGGTCCCGCTCGCGTTGCCGCCCCCGATGGCGTAGAGCTTGCCATTGGCCGCCGCCGCGACCTTGAGATCGGACCGAGCGGTGGGCATGGCGGAGCAGTGATTCGCAGTTGGGCTGCCACCGCAGTTGGTCCAGGTGTTGCTGCTCGGGTCGTACTCCTCCACCGTGGCGAGGAAGTTCGTGCCGTCGTAGCCGCCGATGGCGTACAGCTTGCCATTGGTCGCCGTCGCTACTCCGAGGCCCGCCCGGCCGGTGAGCATCGGCGTCCGCGGGGCCCACGTGTTGCCGCCGACCTGCGCAGTGAGCACAGGTGGCAGGACCAGGCCCGGCGGCACCCCGCCCAGCGCCACCAGCGCCGGGCCCAACCGCGACCCCCGTCCCCGTGTCCACATGGCTCACCTCCCACGGCAGCGCGGTCCATCCCGGGGCCCGCCACGGCGTGCGGCAAGCATAGCGGGGTCCAGGCCTCTCGGTCTATTGCCTCCACGGTCTATTCTCGCTTCAGAAGATTGCGCCGCCGTTGCCATGCGGTGGAACGTCGGAACGGATGGGGTCGCTCGCGTGCTCCGGGCCAGCCTCCAGCCGGCGAGCCGGGCGCGTCTCGAGAGCTACCCTGGCGCAGACACTCGCCGAGCACGGCCCGGTTGAGCCACCCGCTTACAGCGCCCGGCGTGACGCCGAGCGCCTGGGCGATGGCCCGCCCGGTCCAGCCGGCCTGGTGGAGCGCCCAGGTAGGCAGGCGCCGCCACTCCTGCACGGCGGGGCGGGTGGAGCGATAGCATGTAGCCGTACCTCATGGCGTACCCCATCGTCGCCGGGGTTTCCCAACCCATGCAGCGGTCAGTAGCTAGAGCCACGTGCAGCTTGTGCGCGGCTAGGAGTCCCTCACCCATGGCTTGAAGCGAGCACGGGCGAGCAGGCCTGCTCCGCGGCATGAAGTTCCCATCGCGTGAGCGTGCAGGCCCCCAGTTTGAGGCACGCTCAAGAGCTTGCATACCAGTCAGGGAAGCGGTACAACAGCGCACGCCCGAGACGCCGTTGCGGAGCAGGCCGCCAACTCTCCTCTCTGCACGCCAAGGGAGGCGAACGTTTCCGGCGGCCGCAGGCCGCCGACCAGTCCACCAGCGAGGCGGACCATGCACCAGACAGATCTGCTCATCATCGGCGCCGGACCGTACGGCCTCGCCGCCGCCGCTTACGCCCGCCGTCGTGGCGTCGATACCCTCCTGCTGGGCGAGCCGATGAGCTTCTGGCGCCAGCACATGCCCCGCGGCATGTACCTGCGCTCCGGGCTCGATTGGCACCTCGACCCGCTCGAGGTCAAGACCCTGGCCGCCTACCTGGAGCTGCGGGGCATCCCCGAGCAGGAAGCGCAGCCGCTCCCCGTGGAGTTGTTTCTCGACTATGCTCAGTGGTTCCAGGACGAGTACGCCCTCCATCCCGCGCCCGCGCTCGTGCGCGAGCTACGCTGGAGGGACGGGCGCTTCGAGGCCTCGCTGGAGGACGGCGAGCGCCTGCTCGCCGCGAACGCGCTGGTGGCAGCCGGGTTTGGATCGTTCGTGAACGTCCCGGCGGAGCTGGCCGCGAAGCTCCCCGCCGGCCGCTACTCGCACACCTGCCACACGGTCGACTTCGACTTCCTCCGGGGCCGTCGCTGCCTGATCGTCGGCGGGCGACAGAGCGCCTACGAATGGGCCGCGCTCATCCACGAGTCTGGCGCGGCGGCGGTGCACGTGTCGCACCGGCACGCCGCGCCCCGTTTCGCGGCGTCCGACTGGTCGTGGGTGAGCGGCATGATCCGGGCGACCACCGAGATTCCCGGCTGGTTCCGGCGGCAGCCCCCGGAGGAGCAGGAGGCGATCCGCCAGCGGTTCTGGGCCGAGGGGCGGCTGAAGCTGGAACCCTGGCTCGCACCGCGGCTCGGCAAGGCGAACATCCACGTCTGGCCGAACACGACGGTGGCCAGCTGCGAAGCGCGGCCGAGCGGCGAGCTGGTCGTGCAGCTCGACAGCGGCGCCGCGTTCCCGGTGGACCATGTCATTCTGGCCACCGGCTACCGCGTCGACGCGCGCCAGCTCCCGTACCTCTCCCCCGAGAGCATCCTGCCGGAGCTAGCGGTGGCCGACGGCTATCCGGTGCTAGATGAGCAGTTCCAGTCCAGCATCCCCGGCCTGTTCTTCACCGGCCTGCCGAGCGCCCGGGACTTCGGCCCCTTCTTCGGCTTCGTGGCCGGTTGTGGCGCGGCAGCAAAGATCATCGGCGAGCAGCTGGCAGGCTTCCAGGTCAGTGGCGCTTGAGGGAAGAAACAGCACAGGATGGCCGTAGCCGCGGCGTGTGCGTTCCACCGAGTCACATCCGTCTGCCGCAGGCGGGGACGCTACGTGGCTTCCTCCTGCGCGGCGCGGCACGCGGACGCGCGCCCGGCCGGCGCTCGGGCCTACCATCACCTCCGCTGGATTCGTAGGGCCGGGGCTCGTCCCCTGCCGCCCGGCCGGCGCCGCCCAGGTCCATCCTCCTGGACACCCCTCCGGCCGCTCGTCCCCGGACGCTGCCCCGCGCGAAATCGCTCTACTGTGTAGAGCCCCCATCACCCAGTGCCGGAGGTGCCCCGACAGAATCCAGCCTGGCAGCCCGCCCGAGCCACCCGAGCGGAGCCGCCGTCCCAGGCGCGGCCGCCCCGCTCCCACCCGTCGCGGCCCTCCCAGATGCCGGGCCCCTGCTCAGAGACAGGCCGGCCCCATCGCTCCGCCCGGCCGCGACTATGTCCCGGCACCAAGGAAGCGCCTGCTCCGCGCACCGCCCGGCGGCCTGACGTCCCCGCCGGGACCACCCGG